>NZ_JBIUVC010000011.1:0-132598 GCF_044742755.1 Streptomyces sp. NPDC087845 | reverse complement strand
ACCCAGTCGGTGGAGCCCTGGTCTCCGGTGTAGCGGTAGATGCCACCGGCGGAGTTGACGTGCCAGACGGTGCCGTCGGCGGCGACGCCGATGTCTACCGCGCGGCCGGGGATGCCGATCCAGGGGTTGGTGTCGTGGCCGGTGTACCGGTAGATCTGGCCCAGGGAGTTCACACCCCACACATGGGTCCTGGACCCGACCGAGATGCGGGTGAGGCCGCCGGAGACGGGGACCCAGTCGGTGGAGCCCTGGTCTCCGGTGTAGCGGTAGATGCCACCGGCGGAGTTGACGTGCCAGACGGTGCCGTCGGCGGCGACGCCGATGTCCACCGCGCGGCCGGGGATGCCGATCCAGGGGTTGGTGTCGTGGCCGGTGTACCGGTAGATCTGGCCCAGGGAGTTCACACCCCACACATGCGTCCTGGACCCGACCGAGATCGTCGTGAGACCACCAGAGACTTGCTTCCAGTCGGCCATGTTCGTGTCCCTTCGCCTCGAACGTTGCAAGGAGGAACTTGGTGCTCGGCAGGGTCACCCAAACAGCCGTTTATATGGATTGACTGTAGAAATAATCCAAAAATCGTCGTTTGTTTCATCTGACTCTCAGTGCAGGCTCGGGAGCGAGCCCACACCCCACGCAATCAGAAGGCCGGAAGCGCTATAACCCACAAGAGGCCCAGAACGGCAGCGTGTTCACCGCCCCGGTTGCAGACCCCCGACCCACTCCCGGACCAGACAGACACCGAAGTCCCCCACCCGCCGGCGCCCCACCCCGTACTCTCGCCCGCTCGGAGCCCCAGCTCGCCTGAGGCGGCCCGGCCATGGCCATCCGCTTAACGATCAGTGATCGCTTTTAGGTCAAACGTAGAAAGAATCAAGCCACTTGAGCGTCTGGGGCGGCATGGGTGATCGAACGTGACCCGGTAGCCGGAAGTATGTTCGCATGGTTGCGTACAGAGCATTCTTCGGGCATGTGGATGAGTACCCTCCGGGTGTTCATTTTGAATCTCGGCTAGCCGTTAAAGACGCCAAGCTTCACAAAGAGCGTGAGGCGGGTATCTCTTGGGGGCTTGATGCCGACGGAGAGCGGGCCGCGGATGCGATCGTGCTGAATAAGGGGTATGAAGACGATCTCGATAAATGGGACGAGGTTATCTATACGGGTGCCGGTGGCCGGGACAGGAATACTGGTCGGCAGATAGAGGATCAATCTTGGGAGAACCGTGGAAACGCGGGGCTTCGGAGGAGTCGAATATCGGGTAACCCCGTGAGAGTTATCCGTGGGAGTGAGGGTGAGCGAGACTACTCGCCCGTCAGTGGGTATCGGTATGACGGGCTCTACCAGGTCGTCAATGAGTGGACCGAAGTAGGCAAGGCCGGTTTTCGGATCTGCCGGTTTGAGTTGCGCCGACTTTCCGCTGAGGCGCAGGAGCTCACACCGGTTGAGCAGCAGGTCCGAGACGTTCTCGATCGACAGGGTCAAGGTGCTGTCGATGAGCACGGTGCTGATGGCCGCGAGCCGGCCACGCGGCGACGGACGGCCACGGTCGAACGCATCGTCCGCGACACGGCTGTCGTCCGCCGGGTCAAGGAGTGGCACGAGTACACGTGCCAGGTGTGTGGTCTGGCACTGGCAGTCGGGCCTGGAGGTAAGAGCTACGCCGAGGGAGCGCACATACAGGCGCTTGGCGGCTCGGCCGGAGGCCCCGACGTCGAAGGAAATGTCCTGTGTCTGTGTCCCAACTGCCATGTGAGACTTGACCGTGGAGCCCTCTATCTGACTGACGATTTCCATGTTGTTGATCGCTATGTGGAAGGGTCGGCTTCGCGAACTTCCCCGTTGAGGACTGTGGAGCAGCATCGCGTTGGGGAGCGATTCATGCGAGCGCACCGTCGCTTCTGGCGCATAAGGGATCAGGATCGCTAGCCCGCAGCAATCGCTGAGTAAGTCCATACGTCAGCCGGAATCTCATTGCGGAGCTTCCAGATGATGCCCATCGGCTTGCTGCCCTTGTGTTCGATGTACTCGGCGGGGCCGAGAAGCATCCATGGCTGCGGGCCGCCGATGTCCGTCTTCTTGTAGCGCCGGACGAAGAGGAGGACGTGGGTGTCCTTCTCCTTGTGTGTCTGGTAGCGGATGCCGGTGGCAGATGTCTCTGAGGTCTGGTTCTGGGATTCCCAGTGGAACAGGGACTCGTTCAGCGCGTAGTCCTTGTACCGAGTCTCTGGGGAAAAGTCCTTCTCGTCCTTTTCGAGGGTGATGAGCAGCGCGTCAGTCTGAACGTTCTCGCACCACTTCACCCCTTCGCGGAAGTGTCCCGGCATGAAGCCGCCTACGTAGGACTGGCCCAAGGCCGGAAGAATCTCTTCGCGACTGTAGGAGGCGTGGACGGTCAACGGCAGGCTCGCGTGCCCACCGATCAGCGGGACGGGTACGTGGTCGGCCTCGTCCAGGACGTGAGCGAGGACCTGGCGGACCTCGCCGCGGAAGGCGTGCTGAGAGCGAAGGGTGTCGAAGCCCTCTTGGTAGCTGTTGAAATCGCCGCCCAACGGCCACAGCGAGAAGAACAACATGCGGGCGTAGGCCTGTTCCTGCTCGCTGAGATCGTCGTATGTGGGTGCGTCGTCAGCGAGGAGCTTGCTGTACGCGGCAACTCGGAGCGGATCATCAACGTGGAGGAACGCTGATACGCGCTTCAGCAGCGCTGCTTCTCCCTCCGGACCAGCCTCAGGGAGGAGCTTGGCTCGGCGAAGTAGGCCGGTCCATGAGTTTCCGCTGCCCTGGTAGAGCTCCTTGAGCTCTCGACCGCTCTCCTTGAGGTAGTCGGTGAGCTGAGGTTCGGCGTATGCGGCGACCTCACGAGCGAGCTGAGTGACGTTGACGCTGATCTGACTGCGGATGTTGTCAATGATCAGCTCCTTGGCCTTCGACTCAAGGATGATCTGGCAGCCAGATGGCAACTGCGGAAAGTCGTGCTCAATGTTGGTGAGCAGGCGATTGCGGGTGAGATTGGTCAGAGCACGGAACTGTTCCTCGAAGCGGAACTCCTTGCGGTGCTGGCCGATGAAGTCCAGGACAGTGAGGACGGCTTTGTCCTCGGTTCGACGCAGACCCCGACCCAGCTGCTGGAGGAACACTGTGGCGCTAGACGTGGGGCGCAGGAGGAGCAAGGTGTCGACGTCGGGGACGTCGAGCCCCTCGTTGAATAGGTCGACAGAGAAGATGACTTGGAGCGTGCCTGCCTTGAGCTGATCCAGGGCGCTCTTGCGCTCATGGCGTGCGGTTTCGCCGGACAGGGCGACTGCATTGAGGCCGGCTCGACGGAAGACGTCGGCCATGAAGACGGCGTGCGCGACGGAAACGCAGAAGCCCAAAGCGCGCATCGAGCCAGGGTCGGCGATCTTGTCCTTCACGGCTTGAACGACGAGTCTGGCTCGCGCGTCATTGCCAGTGAAGAGATTGCTGAGGGCCGTGGCGTCGTACGAACCCCGTTTCCAGGTGATGGCGCTCATGTCGGTGTTGTCGGTGACGCCGAAGTAGTGGAATGGACTGAGAAGCTCGTTCTCCAGGGCTTCCCAGAGACGCATCTCAGCTGCGATCCGGCCCCCAAAGAACTCGTCCTGGATGTTCAGCCCATCCATGCGTTCCGGGGTAGCGGTGAGTCCCAGCAGTTCCCGCGGCTCGAAGTGATCCAGGATCCGCCGGTACGTGGGGGACGTGCCGTGATGGAACTCGTCGATCACGATGACGTCAAAGTGGTCTGGGGCAAAGCGGTCCAGAGCACGTGAGTTGAGTGACTGGACGCTGGCGAACACGTGCGTCCAGTCGTCGGGGATTTCCCCGCCGAAAAAGAGCTCGCCGAAGTTCGCGTTGATCAGCACGTTCTGGTAGACGCGCAGAGATTGTTCCAGGATCTCCTTGCGATGGGCGACGAAGAGTAGCCGCGGATCACGGCCCAGTGTTCGCTGCAAGCGCTTGAAGTCCAGTGCCGCCATCACGGTCTTGCCCGTGCCGGTCGCGGCAACGAGGAGGTTGCGGTTTCGACCGTGGACGGTGCGTTCCACTTCGAGACGTTCCAGCATGTCGCGCTGGTGCGGATAGGGGCGGACTTCAAGCCCAGAGAGCGTGATGGTGGTGGCACCGTTCTGACTGGATCCGCCAGCGTGAGATAGCGCCTCGTCGAGTCGTTGTGCGTCGCTGTCGGGGTCGTACGGCTCGAAGGACCGTTCACTCCAGTACGCGTCAAATGTCGCCTCGAACTTGCGGAGTACGGAAGGCGTGGCGACCGAGGAGAGCCGAACGTTCCATTCGAGCCCGTCAAGAAGCGCTGCCTTGGACAGGTTCGAGCTACCTACGTACGCCGTGTCGAAGCCGCTCTCGCGCCGGAAGAGCCAGGCCTTGGCGTGAAGACGTGTTGAGCGGAGTTCGTAGTTGACCTTCACCTCGGCACCGAATTCGCGAACCAGACGATCCAGCGCGCGGCGTTCCGTTGCTCCGATATAGGTGGTTGTCAGTACACGGATGGGGACGCCGCGATCGCGTGCGGAGGAGAGAGACTGCTCAAGGACCCGGAGCCCGTGCCACTTGACAAAGGCACAGAGGAGATCAACGCGGTCTGCCGTAGCCAACTCGGCACGCAGCTCGAATCCCAGGCTCGGGTCGTCAGGCGAGTTGGTGATCAGTGCCGTCTCAGAGAGGGGCGTCGCTGGGCGAATGGCGTAGACGCCAGGAGCTTCTTGCTCCGCGACTGCAAGCAGTTGTCGAGGGCCCTCGATGACGAGATCGACCCACGCGGCCGTACCGTCGATCGTGCTGAGTGACTCCAGGACGTGGTTGGCGGCGATCACCTGCTCCGTAGGTGAGAGGCCCTGGAGCGCCTGGCGCACGACGTTCCCAATGTGACGCGACAGCACATGGGGTGCAGATTCAGGGCCGACCATTCCATCGATGGAGCGCCAGCCTGTGGAGTCGAGCTGTTTCATGCGCTCGTCGAGGCGATGGGTGATCAGTGTCTCGTAGAGCCCAGCGACTGGAGCCGCGTCGCCTGCAAAGTCGTTAGGCATGGCCGAGTCCCCCTCATCTCGTCAGCTATGCATGCAGTTGTATCAAGAGGGGATGACAAAGCCGTCCTTGCATGCGCATGCCCGCGAGGGAGAGGAATGACAGGAGCACGTCGGAAGTCCGAAGCACCTTCCCAGCGAGGCCGCTGCTCGAACCAGGTCAGGCATTCCGGCTGGTCGGGGCAGACGATCAGCAGAATCGGCAGTGCGGTTCAAGCCGACGGCTTCCGCTTCATCGCAGCACACTGCAACCGCCGACGGCTGCACTCCACGCCTGGCTGCCGAAACCCGCACGAAGCGCCTCAAGTAGAGTCACGGCATCGCCCTCGCAGCGCAGCGATCGAGTGTCCACTCCGCTGGGGGAGCTTCACCGGGTGGAATCACCACACTTGAAGGAAATCGCCACACATGAGCGACAGCCGCACCATCACCAACGCTGCCGGGCTGCACGACCCCACCCCGTTCGGATACAGCCATGCCGCTTCCGCACCCGGCGAGCTGGTGTTCATCGGTGGGCAGTACGCCTCCGACGACACCGGCCAGGTCGTGCCCGGCGATTTTGCCGCACAGGTCGAGCGGTCCTTCGGCAACCTGCGCATCGCGCTCGCCGGTGTCGGTCTTGGCTTCGAACATGTCGTACGGCTCGGTACGTACATCGTCGACCATGACCTGGAGAAGCTGGAGATCCTCGGCACGGCGCTGCACGGCGCCTGGGCCGGCCGTCTGCCCGCCCAGACGCTCAGCGGGGTCGCCTCGCTCGCGCTGCCCGGGATGCTCTTCGAGGTCGACGCGGTCGCGGTCCGCCCGGCCGAGGGATCCGAAAGCTAGCCAGGGATCCGCCGGAACAGGGTTCGTTTGCCGCGCACCACCGACACACCCCGCACCCGCGTCCCTCGGATCTTGGCGCTCCCTCAGACCTCGTCCGCCGTACTCCGTACGTATCCGAGCCCCGGGCGGTCGTTCAGCAGGATTTCTTCTCCGGTGGGGAGGAAGCCCGTGCGGGTCAGGACCGTGCGTGAAGCCGTGTTGTCGAGCGCGGCTGCTGCGCGCAGTGTGGTCAGGCCGTACTCGGTAGCGGCCAGGGTGCAGATCTGACGGACGGTGGCCGTGGCCAGGCCCCGGCCGGTGGCCTTTTCGGCTATACGGAAGCCGAGTTCGGCGGAGCCGTCCGCCACGTTGACCAGGTTGAACCGGCCCAGGATCTCGCCCTCGGCGCCGGCGTCGGTGTTCACCAGGACGTGGAAGTGGCAGACTCCCGCGGCCTGTTCGGCGAGGAGGGCGGCGTGGCGGGCGGCGAAATGGGCGAAGTAGTCGTCGCCGCGGTCGGGTATCGAGGCGGCGAAGAAGGCGCGGTTCTCCTGCTCGAACGCGAGCAGGGCCGGGGCGTGATCGGCGCGGAGGCGTTGGAGTTCGGGCATGGCAGAACCATACGGACTCCGGGGGACGCCAGCCCCCTCGCGACGACGTGACAGTCACGGCCCGATGTGTCACGTTCGCTCGCGGGGTCACCCGCGTCCGCGCGGTTCGGGAACAGCCGCGGCCGGACCGGGGCCGTCCCCGGTCCGGCCGGGGGCTCACTCCGCCCCGTGGCACTCCCGGTACGTCCGTTCCGAGCCACACCAGCAGGGGGCGGTCCGGGACGGGGGCCAGGGAACGGCCCGGCCGCGGGCGGCGAGGGTGGTGGCGTACTGGGGGAGGAGATCCGGGTCGGCCGGGGACGCGGCCTCCGACGCGGCGAATGCCTCGTACGACGGGACCGTGCCGGTCACGAGGCCGAGGTTCGGGGTGCCGGCCTGGTGGAGGTCCCGGAGTGCGGCCTCCAGGCGGGCCAGGTGGTCGGGGTGGGACGGGTACTCGCTGCGCAGGCTCGGGTACGCGGTGAGGAGTTCGTCGAACTCGGCGGCCGGCCAGTGCAGCACCGCCACCGGGAACGGGCGGGACAGCGCGGTGCGGTACGTGCCCAGCTCGGCGCGGAGGCGGGTGATCTCGGCCTGGAGCTCGCCCGGGTCCGAGGAGCCCAGCGCCCACAGACGCTTCGGGTCGTGCAGCTCGTCCAGCGGTACGGCGGCCGTGTGGAGGGTGTCGGCCAGCTCGTCCCAGACGTCGTGGTCGGTGCCCATCAGCCTGCGTACGCGGTGGCGGCCGATCAGCAGCGACTGCACGGCGTACGGGACCTCCTCGCCCGGCGTCAGGAGGAGCGTCAACGCGGTCGTGAAGCAGTCGTGGGCCGCTTCCAGCTCGTCGTGCGATTCGAGGGTCTCGGCCGTGATCTCCCAGGGCGCCGGGTCGAGCGGGCCCGCGGCGCGGATGCCGTCGAGGATGGCGCGGGCCTCGGCCTCGTGACCGTACTCCCAGAGGTTGGCCGCGTTCAGGGCCTTGACCAGGTGCGGGTGGTCGAGGTCGGCGGAGCCGAGCAGGTCGTCGTAGAGGGTGGTGGCGCGGGCGCGGTCGCCGGCGAGTTCCAGATGGGCCGCGGCCCGCAGGAGCAGCGGCTCACGGTCCTCGGGGTACTGCGCCGCGGTGCGCAGCAGGCGCTCGGCTTCGGTGGTGTGATCAGCAGGCGTGTCGGGGCGCATGAATCACACCGTACTGCTGTGCGGCACCGGGGTGGAGGGTTGTTCCGGCCCTGGAGAGTTACGGGCCTTGGCCCTATCGTGCGGGCCGTGCGGGAGCGGATACCGGTCGTGGTGCAGCGGAACTCGCGGGGGCGTCGGATCGCCGCGCGCGGGCTGTGGACGGGTGCCGAGGCGGTGGTGACCCTCGGTGTCGTCCTGTTGTTGCTCGTTGTTCATCAGCTGTGGTGGACCAACCGGCAGGCGCGCGCCGACGCCGGGCACAAGGTCGAGGCCCTTGAGCGGGAGTGGAGCCGGACGCAGGGAGGCTCACAGGGACAGGACGACGGGGGAGGGGCGGCGGGAGACCGTACGGGGAGCGGGCCCGGGGCCGACAGCCGGGCTTCCGGCGGCCGTTCGTCCGAAGGCCGCACCGCACCGGCCCCCGCGCCCCGGTGGGATCAGGCGTACGCCGTCATCCGCATCCCGCGGCTCGGGCTCGCCGCCCCCGTCGCCCAGGGCATCAGCAAGCGCGGCGTCCTCGACAAGGGGTACGTCGGGCACTACCCGCGCACCGCGCAGCCCGGCCGGGCGGGCAACTTCGCACTCGCCGGGCACCGCAACACGCACGGCGAGCCCTTCCGGTACATCAACCGGCTGCGGCGCGGGGACCGGATCGACGTCGAGACCCGGGACGCCGTCTACACGTACACCGTCGACAAGACGCTCGCGCGGACCAGCGCCCGCGACAGCGGTGTCATCGCGGCCGTCCCGCGCAGCAATGTGAAGCCGTACGCGGGGTACGGAGCGCCCGGTTCCTATGTGACGCTCACTACGTGCACGCCCGAATTCACCTCCCGGTACCGGCTTGTCGTATGGGGGAGGCTGACGCATGTCCGGACGCCGTAGCGGTGTCGCACTAAGGTTCCCTGTCGTGCTCAGACGACGTCCGCAGTTGTTGTGGTTGCTGGTCCCCTATGTGCTGTACCTGGGGGTGCTGCCGTTCGTGAACCGGGTCCATCCCGTCGTTCTCGGACTGCCGTTCCTCTTCGTATGGCTCCTCGGGGCGACCCTGCTGACACCCGTCGCCGTATGGCTGACCCGGCGGGGGGACCGCCGGTGAACGCCGCAGTCGCGACCTCCGTCTTCGGGGTCTTCATGGTCGCCACCGTCGCCCTCGGGCTGCTCGCGATGCGCGGGCGGCGCGGAGGCAGGGGTGACGGTGGCGGGCTCGCGGAGTGGTCCGTGGGCGGGCGCAGTCTCGGGACCGTCTTCATCTGGGTGCTGATGGCCGGCGAGGGCTACACCAGCTTCAGCTACCTGGGCGCCGCGGGATGGGGCTACAACTACGGGGCGCCCGTGCTCTATGTGGTGGCGTACATGTCCTGCGGCTATGCCCTCGGCTATGTCGTCGGGCCGACGCTCTGGGCGTACGCGCGCAAGCACGGGCTCGTCGGGATCACCGACATGGTGGCGCACCGGTTCGGACGGCCCTGGCCGGGTGCGCTGGTCGCCGTTCTCGCGACCGTCTTCCTGCTGCCGTACATCCAGCTCCAGATCACCGGCATGGGCGTGGTCGTCTCGACCATCTCCTACGGTGCCATCAGCCTGAACTGGGCCTACTTCATCGCCTTCGCCGTCACCACCGGCTTCGTCGTGGTGAGCGGGCTGCGCGGCAGCGCGTGGGTGTCCGTCCTCAAGGACGTCCTCGTCATCGCCACACTCGGGTTCCTCGCCTTCTACGTACCGTCGCACTACTTCGGCGGGTACGGGCCGTTCCTCGACCGGCTCGTCACCGAGAAGAGCGAGTGGCTGACCTTCCCCGGACACGGGGACAGCGGGCTCGGGCAGGCATGGTTCATCACCACCTCGTTCCTCAACTCCCTCACCGTGGTGATCTTCCCGACGACCGTCGCCGGCTACCTCGGCGCGAAGAACGCGGACGTGCTGCGCCGCAACGCGATGTGGCTGCCCGCCTACAACGTGCTGCTCTTCGTGCCGATGCTGCTCGGCATGGCGGCGCTCTTCGTCGTGCCGGGGCTCGTCGGCGCCGAGTCCAACCTGGCGCTCTTCACCCTCGTGGTGGACTCGCTGCCCGCCTGGGCGGTCGGCGTCATCGGTGTGGCGGCGGCGCTGTCGTCGATCGTTCCGATGGCCGTCTTCATGCTGGTCATCGGCACGATGTGGGGGCGCAGTGTGCTGTCGCTCGTGCCGCGGTGGGAGCGGCGGCAGAAGGGTGCCGCGCAGACCGTCGTCGTGGCCGCGGGTGTGCTCGCGCTCGTGCTCACGTACACCGCGCCGAACACCCTCGTCCGGCTCTCCCTCATCTCGTACGAGGGGATGGCGCAGCTGCTCCCCATGGTGCTGCTGGGACTGGTGTGGCGGCGACTGACCCTGCTCGGGGCGATGAGCGGGCTGGTCGTCGGGGTGGCCACGGTGTGCGGGTTCGTGTTCACGGAGAACGATCCGGTGTGGGGGGTGAACGCGGGCATCGTGGCGCTCGGCGCCAACCTCGCCGTCGCGCTCGCCGTGACGTACGCGGGCCCGCGCGAGCACGACGAACGGCCGGACAGCGAGGTGCTCGCGCGGGACGAGATCGAGGCTCCGGAGGAAGGCGCGGGGCTCAGCGGCGCTCCCGCAGGGACAGGACACTGACCGTCGCCAGCAGGGCCAGGCCCACCGACAGCAACAGCGCGCCGTCCGTGCCCGAGTCCGTCGTGGCGATCGCGATCGTCAGGGCCACGCCCGCCGACGAGCCGATGTAGCGGGCGGTGTTGTTCGCCCCCGAACCCATCGCCGCCCGCTCCGGCGGCACCGATTCGACCGCCAGGCGCGGCAGCGCGGCATTGAGCAGCCCGCTGCCGACGCCGGACACGACCAGGGCGGGGAGCAGCCGCAGCCACACCGACGCGGCGATGTGCGCGGGGTACGCCGTGTCCAGGGTGCCCAGCAGCGACAGCACCGCCACCGCGTGCAGCACGAAGCCCGCGGCCAGCTGGTGCCGGGCCGCGACCCGGCCCGCCAGCCGCCGTGCCTGCAGCGCCACCACGAACGCCGTACCGGACCAGAGCAGGAGCAGCCAGGCCGACGCGAGCGCCGACATGTCCAGCGCCTGCTGGAGCAGCGTCGGCAGGCAGCTGAACAGTCCGATCACCGAAAGACCGGTGAACAGCCCGCCGGCCGACGACGCCAGGAACAGGCGGCTGCGCAGCAGCGACAGGTCGATCAGCGGGGCCGCGGCCCGGCGCTCCACCGCGACGAACGCGGCGGCCAGCGCGACCGCGGCGATCAGCAGCAGCCCGACGGGCGCGCGCAGCCAGCCGTCCCGGCCGAGCGTCAGCGCCGTCAGCAGCGCCGTCATGGCCAGGCCCAGCGCCGCGGCCCCCGCCAGATCGGGTCGGCCGCCGCGCGGTGCCCGGGACTCGTCGAGCGTACGGAACGCGAACACGGCCGTGAGCAGGGCGGCGACTGCGAGCACGGCGTAGGGCAGCCGCCAGTCGACGGAGCCGAGCGAGCCCGCGAGCAGCGGGCCGAGCGCGATGCCCGCGCTGACGAACGCGCCCCAGATCCCGGTCGCCCTGATCCTGGCCGCCCCCGCGGGGAACGCGCCGACCAGCAGACCGAGGCTGGCCGCGAGAATCGCGGCGCTCGCCGCGCCCTGGGCCACGCGCGCCAGCGTGAAGGCGAGGGTGGTGGTCGCGAAGGTGCCCAGGCCGGTGGTGAGGCCGAGGGCGAGGGTGCCGATGAGGAAGAGCCTGCGGCGGCCGTAGTCGTCGGCGAGGCTGCCGACGATCAGGAGGAAGACGGCGAGGCCGAGCGGGGCACCGTTGAGCAGCCAGGCCCGGCCGGACGCGGGAGTGGCGAGGGCGGCGGAGATGCCGGGGACGGTGGTCATCGGCGACGTGTAGTTCATCAGCGCGACGGCGGTGGCCGTCGCGGTGGTCGCCAATGTGGCACCGGGGCGCAGGGCGGCGCGGGGGCCGGACCGGGGGCGGGCCGGGGCGTGCGGCGGGGCGTCGCGGGCCCGGTGCGCGGAGGCTGACCGTGCGGGGCGGGGGCGTACGGGCTGGGCCATGGCTTCGCTCCGGGGCTGCGGGACGGGGGAGTGGGGCCGGTGCTGGGGCTGGTGCGACCAGAGGCGCGCAGGGAAGGTTCGATGAATGAACTCAAGTCGTCGTGCCGACGCTAGCACGTCAGGTTCGTTCATTGAACCCAGTGGAGGTAAAGTGGCCCCATGGCTCTCGGCAAGGACTACGCGACACAGCAGTGCTCGATCGCCCGCGCACTCGAAGTGATCGGCGAGCGCTGGACCCTGCTGGTGGTACGCGACGCCTTCTACGGCGTGCGCCGCTACAACGACTTCCTCGTCCACCTGGGTGTGCCGCGCGCCGTGCTGGCCACCCGGCTCCAGTCGCTCATCGAGGCCGGAGTCATGGAGAAGCGCCGCTACCAGGAGTCGCCGCCGCGCGACGAGTACGTCCTCACCGGCAGCGGCGAAGCCCTCTGGCCGGTCGTGCGCACCCTCGGGGCGTGGGGGCGCGACCACGTACCCGGCACCCGGCCGATGCGCGTCTTCGTCCATGCCTCCTGCGGGACGGAACTGGGCGCGTACGGCGAATGCCCGGCCTGCGCGCGACCCGTACCGCCCGCGGACGTCGAGATGCGGCCGGGCGCCGGACTCGATCCGGACCCGTCCGATCCGGTCGGCCGCGCCCTGCTGAAGCCGCGCCGGCTGCTGCGTCCGCTGGAGACCGGACGCCCCTGAGGGCCGGCGCTCGTGTCGGATCCATCGTGTATAACGTCTGGAGAGCTGCGCGGCCGAACGGGCGCACGCATATGAGGCACGCATGGGAGAGGGGAGGGGCCGATGAGTGGTGACAGGAACCATCTGCGCGACGGTCTCGCCCGGCTGCTCCGTCCCGCCGGACTGCTGCTCTTCCTCGTGACCGAAGTCCTTCTCGCCGAAGGCGGCAGCCTTTCCGCCGCCGTCGCGCTCGCGGCCACCGCGGCCGCCGGCTCCGCGTTGGTCGCCGCCTCGATCATCAGCGCCCGCTGTGCCGTCCCCGTACCCCGCACCCGGGTCCGTACGGCCATACGCGACCGGGAGAAACGCACCGCGTTCCTGCCGCAGCGGGATCCGGACGCCAAGGGCCGCAGACGCCCCCGAGCCCCCGGCCGCGCCCTTCCGACGGCCGCGTAGGGGTTCACAGCGGTACGGGAGTGCCCAGCGGTGCTGGGGCTCATGGCAGTACGGGTACTCATGGTGTTACCGGGGCTCACCGCGTTACGGGGGCTCACGGCAGCGCCCGTAGGCACCCCCCGGTACCGGCAGGTACCCCGCTACCCGTAGGCACCCCTTCGTGGTCCGTCATGCCGAGTTCGTTCTCCTTCCCGGCACGACGAGACCCTCGGAGGGCTCACCCATGTCCGTCTTCATGTCCGCATTCGCCGGCCTGGTCGGCGCGCTGGCCGATGTGCTGCACCCGCTCTTCCAGAGCGCGTCCACCGCCGCCGCCATCGTCCTGTTCACGGCGCTCGTGCGGCTCGCCGTGCACCCCCTGTCGCGGGCCGCGGCGCGCGGGCAGAAGGCCCGCACCAGGCTCCAGCCGCAGATCGCCGAGTTGCGCAAGAAGCACGGCAAGAACCCCGAGCGCATGCAGAAGGCGCTCATGGAGCTGCACAAGGAGGAGAAGGTCTCGCCGCTGTCCGGCTGCCTGCCCAGCCTGCTGCAGATGCCCGCCTTCTTCCTCCTCTACCACCTCTTCTCCAGTCAGAAGATCGGTGGCGACCCCAACGCGCTCCTCGGCCACCAGCTCTTCGACGCCCCGCTCGGCGAACGCTGGCACGACGCGCTCGCGCACGGCGGGCTGTTCGGGGCGCAGGGTGTGGTCTACCTCGGCCTGTTCGCGATCGTCGCCGTCGTGGCCACCTTCAACTTCCGGCGCACGAAGCGGCAGATGGCCGCCAACCCCGTCACTCCGGCCACCGGCCCCGACGGGCAGCCGGTCCCGGGCATGGGCGCGATGACGAAGCTGATGCCGCTGATGTCCTTCGCCACCCTCTTCACCGTCTCCGTCGTGCCGCTCGCCGCCGCGCTGTACGTCGTCACGAGTACGACCTGGACCGCGGTCGAGCGGGCCGTCCTCTACCGCGACATGCCGGCCGCGGGCACCGCCATGGCCACCGCGGCGTAGCCGGGGCTGCGGGTACGCCGGTCCAGTCCGTGAACAGGGTCTTGCAGAGTGATCGGATGTCTTGGACGATCGGACAAGCCTGCGATGGCCGCCACCCATCCGACGGGCCCGATCTCGACCAAGGGGAGAAAGACCGTTGAAGCTGCTTCGTGTGGGTACGGCCGGCGCGGAACGACCGGCGCTGCTGGACGAGGACGGAACCCTGCGTGACCTGTCGGGAATCGTCACCGACATCGACGGCGCGCTGCTCGCCGACGCGTCCGCGCTCGCCCGGGTACGGGCCGCCGCGGCCGCTCCCGGCGAGCTGCCCGAGCTCGCCGCCGAGGGGCTGCGGGTCGGTCCGCCGCTCGCCCGGATCGGCAAGATCGTGTGCATCGGGCTGAACTACCACGACCACGCCACCGAGACCGGTGCGCAGATCCCCGCCGAGCCGATCCTGTTCTTCAAGGCACCCGACACCGTCGTCGGGCCCGACGACACGGTGCTGGTGCCGCGTGGCAGCGTCAAGACCGACTGGGAGGTCGAGCTCGCGGTCGTCATCGGGCGCACCGCCCGGTACCTGGAGTCCGCCGAGGAGGGGCTCGCGCATGTCGCCGGATACGCGACGGCGCACGACGTCTCCGAGCGCGAGTTCCAGATCGAACGCGGCGGCACCTGGGACAAGGGCAAGAACTGCGAGACGTTCAACCCGCTGGGGCCGTGGCTGGTGACGGCGGACGAGATCGCCGACCCGCAGGCGCTGCCGCTGAGGCTCTGGGTCAACGGCGAGCTGAAGCAGGACGGCACGACGGCCGACCAGATCTTCCCGGTGGGCGAGGTGGTCCGGTATCTCAGCCACTTCATGACGCTCTACCCGGGCGATGTGATCAACACCGGGACCCCGGCCGGGGTCGCGCTGGGGCAGCCCGAGCCCAAGCCGTACCTGAAGGCCGGGGACGTCGTGGAGCTGGAGGTCACGGGGCTGGGGCGGCAGCGGCAGGAACTGAAGGGCGCGTAGCGGGCGGCGGGAGCAGGGAGGACGGTTCGGTCCGGGGCGCCCGGGAGCCGCTCCGTCCTCGGGCGCCCGACGGGCTTGACGGTGTCGGCGTGGTCAGAACCGATTAAAGGTCGGAGGGGTGGGGTGCTGTGTAAGCGGCGCCCCATCCCTCCTCCGCGTCACGCGCCGATCGTCGTCGCGAACTGCTCCAGCGCCTCGACCACCAGGGCGTGGTCCTCCGCCTGGGGCAGGCCCGAGACCGTCACCGAGCCGATGACGCCCGCGCCCTCGACCGCGATCGGGAACGAGCCGCCGTGCGCGGCGTAGGTGTCCGGGTCCAGGCGCGAGGCGTCGTCGAACGTCGTGCCCTTCGCCCGGAATCGGGATCCGACCAGGTACGAGCTCTCGCCGAACCGTTCCACGACCTTGCGTTTGCGGTCGATCCAGGCGTCGTTGTCCGCGCTCGATCCCGGTAGCGCGGCATGGAACAGCTGCTGTGCGCCGCGCCGGATGTCGATCGCGATCGGGGCGTGTCTTTCCCGGGCCATCGAGACGAGCAGGCCGCCGAGCGCGTACGCGTCGTCGTAGCCGAAATGCGGCAGCGTCAGCCGGCGTTCCTGGGCGATGAGTTCGGAGATGGTCGGAGCGGTGGGGTTCATGCGGGCTGCTCCTCGGTATCGGCGGAGGCGGGCAGGGTCACGGTGGCTCCCTCGCGGGCCGAGCGGCGGGCGGCCTCCAGTACGTCCAGGGTCGCTGCGGCCTGGAGAGCGGTCACTGGATTGTCGCCCTTTCCGCGCAGCGCGTCGGTGACCGCCGCGTAGTAGGCGGGGTAGTCGCCCGGCGATGTACGGACCGGGGCGCCGCCGCCCGTCAGCGGGGACTCGCCCGAGCCGATCCGGCCCCACAGCTCCTCGGGCTCCTCGCCCCAGGTCCCGTCCGTCGTCGGGCGCGCGCCCGCGCGCAGGGCGGCCTCCTGCGGGTCGAGGCCGTACTTCACATAGCCGGCGGTCGAGCCGAGCACCCGGAAGCGCGGCCCGAGCTGGGCCGTGGTGGCGCTGACGTACAGATGCGAGCGGACTCCGCCGGCATGGGTGATCGCGAGGAACGTGTCGTCGTCGGCGGCCGCGCCGGGGCGGCGCGCGTCCGACTCCGCGTACACCCGCACTGCCGGTCCGAACAGGACGAGCGCCTGGTCGACGACATGGCTGCCCAGGTCGAAGAGCAGCCCGCCGATCTCCTGCGGATCGCCCGACTCGCGCCAGCCGCCCTTCAGCTGCGGGCGCCACCGCTCGAAACGGGACTCGAAACGCTGAACGGTCCCCAGTTCGCCGTCCGCGACCAGCCGGGCGAGAGTGAGGAAGTCGTTGTCCCAGCGGCGGTTCTGGAACACCGAGAGCAGCAGCCCGCGCTCCTGCGCGAGCGCCGCGAGCTCCCGCGCCTCGGCGGCCGTACCGGCGACCGGCTTGTCCACGACGACCGGCAGACCGGCCTGGATCGCGGCGGTCGCGATCGGGACATGGGTCCTGTTCGGCGAGGCGATCACGATCAGATCGAGTTCGTCCGCGCGCCCCCACAGCTCCTCCGGCGAGGCGGCGAACCGCACGCCGGGGAACTCGGCGCGCGCCTGCGCCCGGCGCTCCTCGTTCGCCGTGACGACCGTGTCGAGGACGAGGCCCTCGGTCGCGGCGATCAGCGGCGCGTGGAAGACGGAACCTGCCAGGCCGTAGCCGACGAGCGCGACGCGCAGGGGGGTCTCGGACAGTCCGGGCGTGTCATGGGTCGCGTTGCCAGTGGTCATGCCCGTTACTTAAGCAACGCTGTTGCCAAAGTGCAAGCAACAGGGACAATGATGCGGTGAACAGGAGTAACAGCGGCGCCAACCTGCCGACACTGCGCAGCCACAACGCGGCGCTGGTGCTGGATCTGCTGCGGGTGGCGGGCGGGCGCGGCATCAGCAGGCTCGAACTCGCCGAGCGCACGGGGCTCACGCCGCAGGCCGTCAGCAAGATCACCGCCCGGCTGCGGGCCGAGGGCCTGGCGACCGAGGCGGGCCACCGGGCCTCCACCGGGGGCAAGCCGCGCACCGTGCTGCGGCTGGTGCCGGACGCAGGTCACGCGGTCGGCCTGCACCTGGACCGCGACGAGCTGACGGTGGTGCTGGTCGATCTGGCCGGCACGGTCGCCGCGAGCCGTACCGCCCCGCTGGACTTCGGCGCCCCGGCGGACGAGGTGGTCGCGGCGGCGGCGTACGCGGTCGCGGCTGTACGGGGCGCGGTCCCGTCCGTACGGGACGAGGGGGCGCGACCCGTCGGCCGGCCGGTGCTCGGGGTCGGCGTCGCGGTACCGGGGCCGCTCGATCACCGGGGCGGAGTGCTCCACCGTGTCACCGGGTTCCCGCAGTGGGACGGCTATCCGTTGCGGGACGCGCTCGCCGCGCGGACCGGGCTGCCCGTCGTCGTCGACAAGGACACCAACGCCGCCGCCCTCGGGCTCGCCCTGCGCGCCGGGGCCGGGGGCGACTTCGCGTATCTGCACCTCGGGACGGGGCTCGGCGCCGGGCTGGTCCTCGGCGGGGGGCTGCACCGCGGGGTCCGTACCGGGGCCGGTGAGTTCGGGCACCAGACCGTCCAGCTGGACGGACCGGTGTGCGGCTGCGGGGGGCGCGGCTGCATCGAGGTGCTCTGCCTCGCCGCCGTCGCCCGCGGCGATGTCGGGGAGGCGGCCCGGGTCCTGGGGACCGGCGCCGCCAACCTCGTCGGGCTGCTCGACATCGACCGGGTGGTGCTCGGCGGCCGTACCGTCGCCGCCGATCCCGGCGCGTACGTACGAGGCGTCCGTGCCGTGATCGGCGAGCGCGCCCGGCGGGGCGGCATCGACGCGGTGCCGGTCATTGCCGCCGGTGGCGGGGACCGGCCGGTCGCGGAGGGGGCCGCGCAGCTGGTCCTGGCCCCGCTGTTCGGGCGGGCCGGCGGTGCGGACGGGGGCTGAGCGGGCGGGGCGGGCGGGTCCGGTTGCGGGGCCGCCCGGTGGCGGAGGCCGCCCCCCCCGAGCACCCGGACACCCCCGAGCACCCGGCTTCCCGAGCACCCGGGCACCCCCGGGCACCGGCTACCTCCGACCACCCGGACACGGGGCGCGCGACTGAGCCGATCGAGCGGTTCCGGGCCGCCGGCCGGGCGGCCTTCCGGCATGTCCGTGCCGGGCGCCTCGCGCCCGCGTGACAGCCTCGCGGCCCAGAGCCGGTGAACTCCGGCGCACAGGGCTGGGCGGATGCTGAAGATCCCGGCCGGACTCGCGGCGGCCGGCACGCACGTCGCCCGCGCCTCGTGGTGGTACGCACCGGCCGCTGTTCCCCGGTCCGGCCGAGGTCTTCGATCCTCTCCCGGCCGACCGTTCCGCGAGCAGCGAAGGGTGACCCCGCATGTCCCCGAAACCACCCCCGTCCGCCACGCCGTCCGCATCCACCCCCCTGCCCGACCCCGGACAGACCCGCGTGACCGACACCGCACCGGCAACCCCCGCGTCCAGCTCCGGCCCCGGCCCCGGCCCCGCGTCCAGCTCCAGCTCCGGCCCCGGCCCCGCCTCCGGCCCCGGCTCGACCCCCCTCCCCGCATCCATCCCCACGTCCAGTCCCGTGTCCATCCCCCTGACCAGCGCCGCCTCCATCCCCGTGTCCCTCGCCTCCGCCCTCCCTCCCGCGCCGCACCCGTCCTGGTCCCCGCTGCCCGGCCGGACGCGGCACGGGCTCGCGCTCGGGCTGGCGGCGGCGAGCATGGTCCCCGCGGTCCTCGGCGGCGCTTCCGCCGCGGCCGCCTCCGCCGCGCAGTCGGCCGCCCCCGTCTCGAAGCCGGACTCCACCACCGCCGATCAGCAGCCCGCCTGCGGTGATCCGGAGGCGAACGACTTCCCGATCAGGACCCGCATCCGCGGTGGCCCGGACACCTACGCACCGGGCGGCGGCTACGGAACCTGGTTCCTGGACCTGACCAACACCACCACCGAGTCGTGCCGGGCCATCCACCCGGTCCTGGTCCTCACCGACGAGGGCCGGAAGCTGACCGCCGACCAGATCCAGCTGGAGTTCGCCGAGCCGTCCCGTCCCGATGTGGAGCACCGCGTCGCCTGGGAGACCACCGACCAGGACGAACACATCGGCGTCTTCGGCGGCGACGGCGCCGACGACTTCGCCGGTTTCACCGTCCCCGCGGGCCGCACCGTCACCGTCCAGGTCCGGATGGCGTTCACCTCCGACACGGCCCCGGGCCGGATCACCGCCAACGCGGCGATCGTCCAGCGGCAGCACGTGGCGAGCGGCGGGGCCGGGAAGGACGACGGGGCGTGGGTCGGCGAGTCCGACGCCTACCCGTTCACCGTCGTCGAGGGCGGCGACAGCGACGAGACGGCCGGGACGGGAGACACCGAAGGTGCCGCGGACCCCGAGGAGACCGGAGACACCGGAGACATCGGCAGCAGGACGGGAGACATCGGCGGGAGAGGGGACACCGGCGGGACGGGAGACATCGGCGGGAGAGGAGACACCGGCGGGAGAGGAGACATCGGCGGGACGGGAGACACCGGCGGGAGCGGAGACATCGGCGGGACGGGAGACGTCAGCGGGAGAGGAGATATCGGCAGCAGGACGGGAGACATCAGCAGGACGGGAGACATCGGCGGGACCGGTGAGGTCCCCGGCACCGGAATCGCCCCGCGGCCGGTCGCCCCCGGCCGGAGTCCGGCGGAGAGCGGTGTCCCCGAACTGGCCCGCACCGGCCCGGCCGTCCCTCCGTACCCCGGCATCACCGTCGCCGGGTTCCTGATCGGGGGCGGGGCCCTGGTGATCCGGTCCCGCCGCATGCGCCGCGCCCGCCCCCGGCCCCGCCACTGAACCGCGCGTTCACCCGTGTTCATGTCCGTCTGCCACCATCGGGCCGTGGACTACCCGCACGGCCAGACACCTGGCGCACCCATCCGTTCCGGCATCCCGGAGCACGGCCGCATCCCCAAGTACTACGCCGTCAAGGCTCATGTCTCCCTCCTCATAGAGGAGTTGGGCGAAGGGGGCATGCTGCCCACCGAACGCGATCTCGCCGAGCGCTACGAAGTCTCGCGCGAGACGGTGCGCCAGGCGCTGCGCGAACTCCTGCTGGAGGGGCGGCTCGCCCGGCAGGGGCGCGGCACCGTCGTCGCGGGCCCCAAGCTGGAGCAGCCGCTCTCGCTGGCGAGCTACACGGAGGGCGTACGCCGTCAGGGCCGCACCCCCGGCCGTCACCTCATCGGCCTGGAACGGTTTCCCTGCCCCGAGGCGCTGGCCGCCGACATCGGGGCGGAGCCCGGCGAGCCGGTCTGGCACCTGGAGCGCGTGCTGCTCGCCGACGACGACCGGGTCGGCCTGGAGAGCACGTACGTCTCCGTCGCCCGCGTACCGCACCTGGACACGGAGTTCGACCCCGACTCGTCCTTCTACGCCCACCTGCGCGACCGGCTCGGGATCCCCTTCGGCGACGCGGACGAGCGGATCGAGACCGTGCTCGCGACTCCGCGCGAGGCGCTGCTCATCGGTACGCCGCCCGCGCTGCCCATGCTGCTGATCCACCGGATCTCGCGCGATACGGACGGGAAGCCGCTGGAGCGCGTACGCACTCTCTTCCGCGGGGACAGGTTCTCCTTCACCACGCACCTGGGCGCGCAGGACGGACAGGGCTCCTGACGGACACGGCTCCTGACACCGACAGGGCTCCTGACCGGGTGGCCGGTGCCACGGCCTGATGCGGGCAGCCGGGGGCCGTGCGCGTCCGGACGGTGGCGGAACCATCGGTGGCGGGACCGTCCGGGAGTGCGGCCCCGGCGGTGGCGGCGCAGAGATCTCCGGGGAGCCGCCCACCTCATCAAGATAACGAGAAGGTAACGGGTCTAGGCCAAGTTTGGGGCCCAGTTCACCCTCCCGTCGCCGTATCGATCCGTACGGGACACCGGCCCCGAGGAGCGTGACCGGCGTGAGAGTCATCGTCGTAGGAGCCGGCGTGGTGGGAACCATGCACGCCTGGCACGCAGTGAACCGCGGCCACGAGGTCGTACAGATCGAGCGCGAGAGCGAGGCACGCGGGGCATCGCTCCGCAATTTCGGACAGATATGGGTCAGCGGCAGGGCCGGTGGCGAGGAGTTGGAGACCGCGCTGCGCGCCCGTGAGCTGTGGGAGGGCATCGGGAGCCGGGTTCCCGGCCTCGGCTTCCGGCCCTGCGGCTCGCTGACCCCGCTCCGCACCGAGCTGGAGTTCGCCGTCGCCGAGGCGGCCGTCGCCCGCCCCGACGCGGCGGCCCGCGGCTACGAGCTGCTCACCGCCGACGAGGCCCGCGCGGTCAACCCCGCGCTGCGCGGCGACTTCGCCGCGGCCCTGCGGTGCGAGCGGGACGCGGCGGTCGAGCCCCGCACCGCCCAGCTCGCGCTGAAGCAGGAGCTGTCGAAGTCCGGGCGGTACACCTACCTCGGCGGGCGCGAGGTCCGCGAGGTGGTGGGCACCGCCTCCGTCCGCGACGACCACGGCGATGTGCACACCGGTGACACCGTGATCCTGGCCACCGGCGCCTGGCTCGGCGGGCTCGTCCGCGAACTGGCCGGCCCCGATCTGCCCGTGCGCCGCGTCCGCCTCCAGATGATGCAGACCGATCCGCTCGGCGAGCCGCTCACCACCTCCGTCGCCGACGCCGACAGCTTCCGCTACTACCCGGCGTACCGGAGCGAGGCATTGGACACGCTCGACGCCGAGCAGGCGCAGGCGCCCACCGCCGCCCAGCACAAGATGCAGCTCCTGATGGTGCAGCGGCGCGACGGCGGACTGACCATCGGCGACACCCACGAGTACGAGCACCCCTTCTCCTTCGACACCGTCGAGGAGCCGTACGAGCACCTCACCGGGGTCGTCGAAGCCTTCCTCGGCCGCCCGCTGCCGAGGATCCGCCACCGCTGGGCCGGGGTCTACGCCCAGTGCACCGACACCAGCCGGGTCGTCCACCGCCAGCAGGTGCGGGACGGCGTCTGGCTGGTCACCGGGCCGGGCGGCCGCGGCATGACCTGCTCGCCCGCCATCGCCGAAACGACCGCAAACGAACTGGGCTGGTGAAGAAGTTGACCCCGCACAACCCCCTCAATCTGATCGTCCTCGACATGGCCGGCACCACCGTCGCCGACGGCGGCCTCGTCGAGCAGGCATTCTCCGCCGCGGCCGAACGCCTCGGTGTGCGGCCCGGCTCCGCCGACCACGCCGAGAAGCTCGACTACGTACGCGCCACCATGGGCGAGTCCAAGATCTCCGTCTTCCGCCACCTCTTCGGCGACGAGGACCGCGCCCAGCAGGCCAACGCCGCCTTCGAGGAGGCGTACGGGGAACTGGTCGACGGCGGCCGTATCGCGCCGATCCCCGGCGCCCGCGAGGCCATCGAGCGGCTTGTGTCCGAGGGCCGGACCGTGGTCCTGTCCACCGGCTTCGCCCGCATCACCCAGGACGCCATCCTGGCCGCGCTCGGCTGGCAGGACCTGGTCGCCCTGACCCTCTGCCCGGCCGACGCGGGCGGCCGCGGCCGCCCCTACCCCGACATGGTGCTTGCCGCGTTCCTGCGCACCGGCGCCGTCGACGGCGTCCGGCAGACCGTCGTCGCCGGCGACACCTCGTACGACATGCTCAGCGGTGTGCGCTCAGGCGCCGGACTCGTCGCGGGCGTCCTCACCGGCGCCCACGACAAGGACCAGCTGACCCGCCACGGCGCCACGCACGTCCTCGGCTCGGTCGCCGAACTCCCGGATCTGATCGCGCGGGCAGAGGCATGACGGGCACGGCCGAGGCCGTCCGCAGCGGCATCAGGTTCGACCAGGTCAGCGTCGCGTACGGCGGGAACACCGTCCTCGACCGGCTCGATCTGACCGTCGAACCCGGCGAGGTCATGGCACTGCTCGGGCCCTCCGGGTCCGGCAAGACCACCGCCCTGCGGGCCGTCGCCGGATTCGTCCGGCCCGCCTCGGGCCGGGTCTACCTCGGCGACCGCGACGTCACCGGGCTGCCGCCGCACAAGCGCGGCATCGGCATGGTCGTCCAGCAGTACGCCCTCTTCCCGCACCTGCGGGTCCAGGACAACGTCGCCTTCGGACTCAAGGCCCGCAGGGCGGCCAAGGCGGAGATCCCCGCGCGGGTCGCCGAGGCCCTCGAACTCGTCGGCATGGCCGCCTACGCCAAGCGCTATCCGCGTGAACTCTCCGGCGGTCAGCAGCAGCGCGTCGCCATCGCCCGCGCGCTCGCCGTCCGCCCCGGCGTCCTCCTGCTCGACGAACCGCTCTCCGCGCTCGACGCCCAGCTGCGCTCCGGAATGCTCGCCGAACTGGCGCGGCTGCACCGGGAGTTGCCGGACGTCTCCATCCTGTACGTCACCCACGACCAGGTCGAGGCGCTCACCCTCGCCGACCGGATCGCCGTCATGGACAAGGCGCGCCTGCAGGACTGCGGCACCCCGCAGGACCTGTACCGGCGTCCGCGCACGGAGTTCACCGCGTCGTTCGTCGGCAACGCGAACCTGCTGCCGGTCACCGTCGCCGGCACCACCGACACCGTCGACTTCGCGGGGCGCGCACTCGGCGTACCGACCGGTGAGGCGGCCGGCGGTGCCACCGCCACCCTCTGCGTCCGGCCCCACCTCGTCGGGCTCGGCGACGGGCCCAACGCGCTGAGCGGCACCATCACCGAGGTCCAGTGGCGGGGCTCCACGCACCGGCTGTACGTCGACATCGACGGGCACCGGGTCAAGGCGGACCTGCGCGAACTGCGCGAGACGCCCGCGCTCGGCGACCGGGTCACGCTGCACTTCGCGGCGGAGGACGCGGTACTGCTGCCCGCGGGCACGGCACCGGGAGCCGGAGGAGGGGCCGATGGCTAGCGCCGCGCACCCCGTCACTCCGGGCATCAGGACGGCCGCGGCCCCGCGGCAGCGCACCGGGGGCGAGGGGCCGGACCCCTCCGCGGCGATGCCCCCGGCGGCCGGCCCGCAGACCGCGGCCCGCGAGGGCCGGCGCGTCCCGCGCTTCGTCTGGGCGCTGCCGCCGGTGGCCGTGCTCGCGCTCGTCTTCCTCTACCCGCTGGCCCTCGTCGTCCAGCAGTCCGTCAGCCCCGACGAGGGCGGCACCTCGCTCGCCCCGTACGGCGACGTGTTCGCCTCCGAGTCCTTCCGCTCCGCGCTGACGACCACCGTCTGGCTGGCGGCCGGCTCCACGGCCGGATGTCTGGTGCTGGGCTTCGTCCTGGCCATGGTCATCGCGTTCGTGCCGTTCCCCGGCGGCAGGGCGGTCGCCAAGTTCATCGACGTCTTCCTCTCCTTCCCGTCGTTCCTGATCACGCTCGCCCTGCTGTTCGTCTACGGCAACACCGGCCTGGCCAACGGCCTCTGGACGGACGTCACCGGGGCGTCGAGCGGCCCCTTCGACTTCCTCACCACCCCATGGGGCGTGCTGCTCGCCGAGATCACGTACTTCACCCCGTTCGTGATGCGCCCGCTGCTCGCCGCGTTCTCGCAGCTCGACACCGCGCAGCTGGAGGTGGCGTCCTCGCTGGGCGCGAAGCCGGTCCGGATCGTGCGGCAGGTGATCCTCCCCGAGGCGCTTCCCGCGCTCGCCGCGGGCGGCAGCCTCGTCCTCGTGATGTGCCTCAACGAGTTCGGCATCGTGCTGTTCACCGGCGCGAAAGGGGTCACGACCCTGCCGATGCTCGTCTACAGCAAGGCGATCCTGGAGTCCGACTACCCGGCGGCCTGCGTCGTCGCCGTCGTCAACGTCGCGATCTCCGTGGGCCTCTACAGCCTGTATCGGATGGTGAGCCGCCGTGTTGGTGCATAGCCGTACGGGGAAGTGGGCCGCCTGGTCCGTGTTCTTCGTGCTCTTCGTCCCGCTGTTCGCGGTGCCGCTGCTGGTCATCCTCGCCGCGTCGTTCACCACCAACTGGTCCGGCGCCTTCCCCTCGGGGCCGACCACCGGGCACTACGCGGCCGCGACCGGCGGTGACTCCCTCCAGGCCCTGACCACCAGCCTGATCACGGCCGTCAGCGCCAGTCTGCTGGCCCTCACCATCGGCACCTGGGCCGCGCTCGCCGCCGCCTCGCTGCGCAGGCGCGGCAGAAGGCTCCTCGACGCGCTGTTCATGCTGCCGGTCGCCGTGCCGTCCGTCGTCGTGGGCCTCGCCGTGCTCGTCGCGTTCAGCAGACCGCCGATGCTGCTGAACGGGACGCGCTGGATCGTGATCCTGGCGCACACGATTCTTGTCACCGCGTTTGCCTATTCGTCGGTTTCGGCAGCAATAGTGCGTCTCGACCCGATGTACGAACAGGCGGCGGCCAGTCTCGGCGCCCGGCCCGCGTACGTCCTGTGGCGCATCAGGCTGCCGCTCCTGCTGCCCGCCCTCACAGCGGCCGCAGGGCTCTGCTTCGCGCTGTCCATGGGTGAGTTGAGCGCCACGATGATGCTCTACCCGCCGGACTGGACGCCGCTCCCGGTGCAGATCTTCGCGGCCACCGACCGCGGCTCGCTGTTCACCGGAGCGGCCGTCGCCGTGGTCCTGATGGGAACGACGCTGCTCGTGCTGCTCGGTGTCGCCCGCATCCGCACCAGGGCGTCGTTCCGCTGACCCGCCGATGCCCCGCCCCCCGTACCGACTCCGGCCGGCTTCCGGCCGACATCCTGGAGATACGACTGCCATGCGCAAGAACCACCTCAGGCCCATAGCCGCCGTCACCGGCTGCCTCGCCCTCGCCGCCACCCTCTCCGCCTGCGGCGGCTCCTCGGCCGCCTCCGACGAGAAGGCCGTCACCGTCTACAGCGCCGACGGCCTCAAGGGCGAGAACGGCGACGGCTGGTACGACAAGGTGTTCAAGGACTTCGAGAAGAAGACCGGCATCAAGGTCAAGTACGTGGAGGGCGGCTCCGGCGAGATGGTGCAGCGCGCCGTCCGCGAGAAGTCCAACACCCAGGCCGATGTGCTGGTCACCCTGCCCCCGTTCATCCAGCAGGCCGACAGCAAGGGCCTCCTGACCGCGTACGCCCCGGCCGGGTCCGACCAGGTCGACGGCGCCGACAAGGCGTCCGACTCCAAGTGGACCTCGGTCGTCAACAACTACTTCGGGTTCATCTACAACAAGAAGGAGCTGAAGTCGGCGCCCACCACCTGGGAAGAACTGCTCGACGGAAAGTTCAAGAACAAGATCCAGTACTCCACCCCCGGAGTCGCCGGTGACGGCACGGCCGTCCTCATCAAGGCCATGCACGACTTCGGCGGCAAGGAGCCGGCGATGGCGTACCTGAAGAAGCTCCAGGCCAACAACGTCGGCCCGTCCGCCTCCACCGGCAAGCTCGCCCCCAAGGTCGACAAGGGCGAACTGCTCGCGGCCAACGGCGACGTCCAGATGAACTACGCGCAGTCCAAGGACATGCCGAACCTCGGCATCTGGTTCCCCGCGAAGGAGGGCGGCAAGCCCACCACCTTCGCCCTGCCGTACGCGGCCGGCCTGGTCGACAAGGCCCCGCACAGCGCCAACGGCAAGAAGCTGCTCGACTTCATGCTCTCCGAGCAGGCCCAGAAGGACGTCAGCGCGGTCGGCGGCGGCTTCCCCGCCCGCAAGGACGTCGAGGCCACCGACGCCAACGCCGTCGCGCTGGCCGGGCTGATGGACGGCGTCGAGGTCTTCACGCCCGACTGGTCGGACATCGGCACCCAGCTGGACACGTACGTCCAGGCCTGGAAGTCGGCCACCGGCAGCTGACGCCAGCCCGCAGACGCCCGCCGCACAGAGTCCGCCGCCCGGTGACCGGCGCGGACGAGCCTCCCGTGGATCATCGCGGACGGGTAACGGGTCTGGTCCGAGCCTCCTTGCCCGCTCGGGCGTCCGGCTGTGACCGCAGGTCGAACGGACGGCCTAAAATCGGGGGCGTCGGCGCTGCACAACGCGGTGCCGCCGGCGTCCCCGCACACGGCGTACGGCAGGAGTCCCACATGGCAGAGCGCAAGCCGATCTCATCCTTGCTCACCGACATGGACGGAGTCCTGATTCACGAGGGGACCCCGATCCCCGGGGCGGATGCCTTCATCAAGCGGCTGCGGGACTCGGGAATGCCCTTCCTGGTCCTCACGAACAACTCGATCTACACCGCCCGCGACCTGCACGCCCGCCTCGACCGCATGGGCCTCGACGTGCCCGTGGAGAACATCTGGACCTCCGCCCTGGCCACCGCCCAGTTCCTGGACGACCAGCGGCCCGGCGGCACGGCGTACGTCATCGGCGAGGCCGGACTCACCACCGCCCTGCACGACATCGGCTACGTCCTCACCGACCACGAGCCCGACTACGTGGTCCTCGGCGAGACCCGTACGTACAGCTTCGAGGCGCTCACCAAGGCGATCCGGCTGATCAACGGCGGCGCCCGCTTCATCTGCACCAACCCGGACGAGACCGGCCCGTCCGCCGAGGGCCCGCTGCCCGCCACCGGGTCCGTCGCCGCGCTGATCACCAAGGCCACCGGCAAGGCCCCGTACTTCGCGGGCAAGCCCAACCCGCTGATGATGCGCACCGGGCTCAACGCGATCGGCGCCCACTCCGAGTCCAGCGCCATGATCGGCGACCGGATGGACACCGACGTACTGGCCGGGCTGGAGGCGGGGATGCAGACGTTCCTGGTCCTCACCGGGCTCACCACCGTCGCCGACATCGACAAGTACCCCTTCCGGCCGTCCACGGTCGTCGATTCCATCGCCGACCTGGTCGACCTCATCGACGTGGCCTGAGCCCGGCAGGGCACCGGTCCGAGGGCCGGGGGGAGAGGGGGCCGGGCGGTTCTTGCCGGGCCGCCCCCGCGCTCCTGCGGATGCGAAAAGCCGGAGCAGGCGGGAACCTTCCCTCAGGAGGTTCACGATGCGTTCCATACCGCTCACGTTCTGTGCTGTCGCGGTCGTCGCGGCGGCCCTGGTGCCGGCTTCCGCGGCACTGGCCGACTCCGGTACCGGGTCCGACCGCGGGACGGGCTCGGGCTCCCGCACCGCCCTCTCGGTGTCCCCGCCCTCCCTGGCCCCCGGCGGCCAGGTGGATCTGCGGCTGGACAGCTGCGGGGGCAAGGAGGCCAAGGGCACCTCCGACGTCTTCGTCTCCGAGGCGCGTTTCTCGCCCGCCGCGGACGGGGGCCTCTTCGCGGAGGCCCGGATCAGCTCGGACGCCTCCCCGGGTGAACACAAGATCCGTGTCGTCTGCACGGACGACAAGGGCACCGAAACGTCCGGCACAGTCACCGTCGCCGACCGCGACCAGGCCACACCCCTCGCGCCGGTCCGCGCGGGCGGCGGGGGCACCGCCGCCCTCACCGACAAGGAAGTCCAGGAGGACGGCCCCGGCCTCGTGCACGCGGTGATCGGCCTGGCCCTGGCCGCCGTCGCGGCCGTCACCGTCGCGTTCCGCCGCGTGCGCCGTCGCCGCCCGGCCTCGGACTGACGTGTCCGCCGGCGACCGCCCCGAGGGCCACGGCCGACTGCTCACCGGAGTGACCTGGGCCGTCCTGCTGACGGGCCTGTGGCTCTGGGGCCGCGACATCACCGACGGCTCCGGCGCCAGCTCCGCCCCGACCACCGGCGACATCGCCGCGGTCGGGCGCCCGCTCGGCGTCCCGCTGCCCCCGCCGCACGACCCGATCGAGGGTGCGATGCCGAAGCGGGTCGAGATCCCGTCCATCGGCGTCGAGGCCCCCGTGGTCGCCCGTGGCCTGGACGAGGACGGGGCGATCGAACCGCCGCCGTTCGACACACCCCAGACCGTCGGCTGGTACGGCAACGGCACCGAGCCCGGCGCGAAGGGCCCCGCCCTCTTCGTCGGCCACGTCGACACCGAGACCAAGCCGGCCGTCTTCTACGGACTGAGCGCGGCCCGCCCCGGCGCCAAGGTCGAGGTGACCCGCGCGGACGGCACGGTCGCCGAATTCACCGTCGACGACGTCCAGGTCTTCACCCGGGAACGCTTCAACGCCGACAAGGCCTACGGCCCGCGCAAGAACGGCCGCGCCGAACTCCGCCTGATCACCTGCGGCGGCACCTACGACCGGGCCTCGCACTCGTACGACGCGAATGTGGTCGTCTCGGCCTATCTGACCGGCGAGAGGTCAGGGGGCGGCGGCCGGGCCTGACGCCCGCGACCCCCGGTCTCCCGTTCCACCGGCCGCTGCCCTCCCCAGGGGGAGCGGCCGGCGGCTTCGCCGTCGACGTCTCCAACTTCCGGGCTGCGGCGGTCAGCACGGACCACGGCGGTCAGTACGGACCACGGCGGTCAGTACGGACTACGGCGAGCGGCTCTCGGTGGAGGCCGGCGGCAAGCACCTCGGACGGCTTCCCCCTGTCGTCCGTGACGAACAGCATGTACCGCCCTGACGGGACCAACGCCCGGTTCCCCGGAACCGTCTCCGCGGTCCCGTCCCTGTGATCCTTTCCCTGCGATCCCGTCTGCCGTCTGCCGTCTGCCGTCTGTCTCAGGCCCGGCGCCACCGGCCATCGACCGCCGACCGGTGTCCGTGACATGGATGACCGCGCCGAGCCGCATCGGCCGCGCCTCGGTGATCCTCGGTTCCCGCGCCGTCGTGAACACGTCGCTCGTTGCGGACGACTCCACGGCGTGCCCCGCGCAGCGGACAACCGGAACTTCCCCCGCCCCCGCCCCCTGTGCACCCTCAACTGCAAGCCGCATCAGCGTGGTTGGCGCCGATCCCCCCGGGCGGGCTGCCCGATCCCGGTCCTGAGCGCAGGGGTGAAATGGGTGAGTTGCCAGTCATATATACGATTTATGAATCCCTCGTCGAGGGGCTGAGTGAAGGCGCATGCGGGACGCCTTCGATCCGCTGCGTGACGGGTGCGTGACTGTGTGTCCGCTGTGTATTGCCTGTGCGTCCCGTGAAAGTGGCGGCGTGGGGGCCGGGTTCGGAAACGAACAAGGCCCCCTCACGTGTAGTGAGGGGGCCTTGACTCTGCGTGCGCCGCCAGGGACTCGAACCCCGGACCCGCTGATTAAGAGTCAGCTGCTCTAACCAACTGAGCTAGCGGCGCCTGCTGACCTGGAGAACTCTACCCGAATCCGAAGTGTGCTCCTGACCATTTCCCGGCCATCACGGCCTGTCGGATGGTCGTTTTTTCTCTTCTGTCCGTCAAAATGCGACATGTCACAAGAGTTGAGACACTGACGCCCGTGCAGATGCGCCCAAAGATCTTGACGAATGCGGAGGGGAATCGCATGACTGTGCCGGCTTTCGAGGAGTACGTACCCGCCATCGACTGCACCTGTGCGGGGTGTGCCGCGCAACGGCGGGCCGCCGCGAGCGCCCTGCCCCTGCGGTACGGAGGTCATCCGGCCGCGCATGGCGCGCGGCGCGCGCTGGTGCTGGTCACCGCGGCCGGAGTGGTGCTGAGCACCGGCGTGGCCGAGGCGGTGAGCGCGCCGGGCGACCGGGCGGCGGGGGCGGCCGGAGCAACCCGGACGGACGGGACGGCGGCGGCGTCGGAGGACGCGTCGGGGGCGGCGGACGCGGCGGGTGTGACAAGTGTGGCGGATACGGCGGGTATGGCAGGTGTGGCGGACGCGGATCCGGACAGCCCGCAGGGCGCCCCCGGACCGGTGCGGGGCTCGGGGGCCTCCGGCCCGCCCTCGTCCACCACCACCGCCCCGCTGCGCAAGACCAGCCGGGCCGCCATCATCAACCGCGCGAAGAAGTGGGTGTCCGCGCAGGTTCCGTACAGCATGAGCAGGTACTGGTCCGACGGGTACCGGCAGGACTGCTCCGGCTACGTGTCGATGGCCTGGGACCTGCCCGGCAACGAGTGGACCGGCAGCCTCGCCAAGTACGGGACACGGATCGCGCGGGAGGAGCTGCAGCCCGGCGACATCCTGCTCTTCCACAATCCGGCCAACCCCTCGAAGGGCTCGCACGTCACGATCTTCGGCGGCTGGACCGACTACACGCACACCCACTACACGGCGTACGAGCAGACGAAGCCGCACACCCGCAAGCAGACGACGCCCATGGCGTACTGGAGCAACTCCGGCAACTACGTCGCCTACCGCTACAAGGGGCTCAGCGGCGGAGGCAGCGGAAACGGCGGCAGCGGAAACGGCGGCAGCGGTTCGTCGACGACCGGGTTCCCGGGCGCCGGGAAGTTCGGCCCCGGAGCCGGCAACAAGTACGTCACCCAGCTCGGGCAGATGCTCATGGAACGGGGCGGCGGGCGTTTCTACAAGGTCGGCCCCGGGCCGGGCTGGGGCGACGCCGACCGGCGCGCGACCCAGGCGTTCCAGAAGGCCCAGGGCTGGAAGGGCAAGGAGGCCGACGGCATCCCCGGGCCCGACACCTGGCGGCTCCTGGCGAGCGGGACCGGCCACGACATCCCCGCTGCCGGAGGCGGAAGCGGGGGTGGGGGCGGGGGCGGCTCGAACTCGGACACGACGTTTCCCGGCCGGGGTTATTTCCGGCCCGGTCAGTCGAACAGCCATGTCGACAGGCTCGGCAAGCAGTTGGTGAAGAAGGGATACGGCAAGTACTACCTGACGGGACCGGGGCCCCGGTGGACCGAGGCGGACCGGCGCAATGTCGAGGCCTTCCAGCGGGCCCAGGGCTGGCGGGGCGGAGCGGCTGACGGCCACCCCGGTCCGGAGACCTGGCGGCGACTCTTCGCGTGACACGACGGACATGCATGACGGAGGCGGGAATGGGATCCACGGTGTCGGACAGCTCCGGAACCCCGGACGACGGGCGGGAACGGGAGCGGGAACGGGCAGGGGCTGGGGCAGGGTCTGAGGCCGGGGCGGGAAAGAAGGCTCCGGTGCGGGGTCCGCAACGGCCGGCGGGGCACGACGGCGCGGCGGACCCGGACCATGAGGCGACCCCGACCCCGACCCCGACCCCGACCCCGGCCCCGGCCCCGGCTCCGTCCCCGGGGGGCGGCGCGGGTACGAGACCGGCCCCGTCCCCGGGGAACGGCGCGTGGTCGGCGACCGGCGCGGGTACGGGACCGGCTCCGGCTCCGAGGGGCGGCGCGGGTACGGGGCCGGGGCCGGGGAACGGTGCGGCCCCGGGTGCGGGGCGGGACGCCGGACCCGACTCCGTGGTCGATCTCGTGCTGGACCTGGTTCCCGGTGAGGACGAGGTCTCCGCCCTCGGCGCGACCTCGGCCTCGGTGTCGGTTCCGGCCGCGGGCACCGGAGCCGGTCCGGCCGCGACGCCGGGCGCCGTGCCCGCCGAGGACCCGGAGCCGGACACCGCACCCGTGCCGGCCCTGGCCGGTCACCGCACCGGGCCCGGTTCCGGCCCCTCGCCCCTGGCCGCGCTCCCCTCCCCGCACCGTGCCGCGCCCTTTCCCGGACCCGGGAGCGTCGGGGAGGGACAGTCCGTGAACGCCCTGCGGGGGACCGGGCGGCGGCACGCGGTCATCGCCACGGAGCAGACCGCGTCCATCCCCGTACACCTGCTCTTCCGCGAGGACGCCGAGCGCGCCGATGCCGCCGCGCTCCCCGCCGGTGTGCTGCGGCGGGGAGCCGGTGGCCGCCGGCCGGCCGCGGGGGTGCCGCGGCCGGCCGCGCCGAGGGGGCCGCAGGTGCGGCCCCCGACCCGGCCGGCGCCGGTCGGCGATCCACGGCTTGCCGAGCGGCCGGGGCCCGCGCTGCCCGGCTGGGCGGCGCTGCTCGCCGGGCTGGCCGGGACCGCCGCCGCAGGCGCCGTCCTCTGGTGGGTCGGTGCGCTGCCCGCCACCGTGCTCACCCGGCTCGGGATCGGCTCGCGTCCGTACGAGGGGATCGGTCTCGGCGCCTGGGCGGCGCTCGCCGCGCTGGGGACGGCGGTGCTCTTCGCGCTCGGCGGCCTGAGCCGGGGACGGGTCGGCTACGCCTGGGTGCTGACGCTCTTCGGCGAGTACCGGGGGAGTGTGCGGCGGACCGGGCTGATGTGGATCAGCCCGCTGCTGCTGCGCCGCCGGGTCGACGTGCGCCTGCGGCACTGGCGCAGCGAACCGCTGCCCGCCGTGGACGCCAACGGTACGGCGCTGCGCGTCGTCGTCCTCGTCGTGTGGCGGATCAAGGACACCGTCCGGGCGACGCTCGGGGTCGAGGACCACGAGACGTATCTGCGCGAGCAGGTCGAGGCGGCGATGGCCCGGGTCCTGTCGCAACTGCCCGCCGACGCCTTCCACGAGGACGCGCACACCCTGCGCAACGCGGAGGCGGTCGGTGACGCGCTGACCCGGATGCTGAAGGCGGACTGCGAACCCGTCGGCGTCGAGGTGTACTCGGCGCAGCCGACCGGAATCGAATACGCGCCGGAGGTCGCCGCGGCCATGCAGCGCCGCCGGATCGCCGCCATCGACGCCAAGCACCGCGACAGTGTCCTGACATCGGTGGTTGACGCGGTGGACGACACGGTGAACCGGCTGACCGCGAGGGGGCTCGTGGAGCTGGACGACTACGAACGGAAGTCGCTGGTCAAGGACTTGACGGTGGCCTTCTACACCGGACGCAGTGGGGGAGAGGGTGCCTGACGGCCCGCAGGGGGTGCTCCGGCGGCGATGCGGAATCCAACTCCCATTGGTCTGGACATGTTCATATCCCGTCAATAATCTAAGTCTTGGTCTAGACCGCAGCATGCGCGCACAGCAGGGCTCATGGAACCTCCCCCACGTTCTTGAGGAGCGACAGCAATGCGTAAAAGGGCAAGTGCGGCCGTAGTCGGCCTGGCGGTGGCGGGCGTCTCGATGTTCGCGACGAGCACCGCCGGCAGCCACGGCTACACCGACAACCCCATCAGCCGTCAGAAGCTCTGTGCCAACGGCACGGTGACGGGCTGCGGCAACATCCAGTGGGAACCGCAGAGCGTCGAGGGCCCGAAGGGCTTCCCGGCGGCGGGCCCGGCCGACGGGAAGATCTGTTCCGGCGGTCACTCCGAGTTCGCCCAGCTCGACGACCCGCGCGGCGGCAACTGGCCCGCCACCCATGTGACGGCAGGTCAGGGCTTCGGCTTCCGCTGGCAGTTCACCGCCCGCCACGCCACGACGGACTTCCGCTACTACATCACCAAGGACGGCTGGGACCCCACCAAGCCGCTCACCAGGGCCGACCTGGAGCCGCAGCCCTTCATGACGGTGCCCTACGGCGGCAAGCAGCCGCCGGCGACCCTGACCCAGCAGGGCACCATCCCCACACAGAAGACCGGGAAGCACATCATCCTGAGCGTCTGGAACATCGCCGACACGGCGAACGCGTTCTACGCGTGCTCCGATGTGCAGTTCTGACGCCTAGGACGTGTCCGGGCGACCACATGACTGCGCCGTGTCCGGGCCGTTGGCGCGGGCATGGGGCGGGGTGGTCCGAGTGATGCCGAGCGGGAACGGGTGCGGCCGTTCCTGCCGGTCGGCAACCGGCGTGGCAGCCGGTGGCGGGATCACCGGCGGGAGCTGCTTCGAACCGGCGCGCACGGCGCACTGGATACGCCGTGACCATACCCGTTCGGACTCCGCACGCCCTACCGGTGGCCATGGGCCGCAGCAATGATGAGCGGGCCGCAAGGGATCCAGGCGGCTCCGCCCATCTGCCTCCCGGCCAGGTGGACATGCAGTGGAAGGAGTCCACGTTGTTGCTTCTCATCTCCCCGGACGGCGTCGAGGAGGCCCTCGACTGCGCGAAGGCGGCCGACCATCTCGACATCGTCGATGTCAAGAAGCCCGACGAGGGCTCGCTCGGCGCGAACTTCCCGTGGGTCATCAGGGAGATCCGTGACGCGGTCCCGGCCGACAAGCCGGTGTCCGCCACCGTGGGAGACGTTCCGTACAAGCCCGGCACGGTGGCCCAGGCGGCGCTCGGCGCGGCGGTGTCCGGAGCCACGTACATCAAGGTCGGCCTCTACGGATGCACGACGCCCGAGCAAGCCGTCGATGTCATGCGAGGGGTCGTCCGGGCGGTGAAGGACTACCGGCCGGACGCTTTCGTCGTCGCCTCGGGCTACGCCGACGCCCACCGGATCGGCTGCGTCAACCCGCTCGCACTGCCCGACATCGCCCTCCGCTCCGGCTCCGACGCGGCCATGCTCGACACCGCGGTCAAGGACGGGACACGGCTGTTCGACCACGTTCCGCCGGAGGTCTGCGCAGAGTTCGTCCGGCGGGCCCACGAGGCCGGTCTGCTCGCCGCCCTCGCGGGCAGCGTGAAGGTGGGCGACCTCGGCACGCTGACCCGCATCGGCACGGACATCGTGGGGGTGCGCGGGGCGGTCTGCGAGGGGGGCGACCGCACCAGCGGAAGGATTCAGCCGCAGTTGGTGGCCGCCTTCCGGGCGGAGATGGACCGGCACGGCCGGGAACACGCGGCTGCCGTCACCGCCGCGAGCTGACCGCCGGCATGGCGACACGTCAGCCCTGTCACGCGCCCGGAACCCTCGGCAAGCGCTTTGCCGTCGTCGATCCGGCAACGGGCGAGCCCTTCGAGGAGGCCCCCGACGAGCAGCCGGACGCGTTGGACGCCGCCGTCGACCGGGCCCGCGAGGCATGGCGCGGCTGGCGGGCCGACCGAGGCGCCCGCGCCACCGCGCTGCTCGCGGCAGCCGACGCCGTGGAGGCGGCCGGGGCGGACCTCGCCCCCCTGCTCACCCGTGAACAGGGCAAACCCCTGGCCGAGTCGTACGCGGAGATCGCCCGCACGGCGGCCCGCCTGCGCTGCTTCGCCGAGCTCGACCCCGGATCCCAGCTCCTCACGGACGGCCGGCCGGTACGCAGCGAGATCCGCTGGCGACCGATCGGGCCCGTCGCCGCGATCGTCCCGTGGAACTTCCCCCTCCAACTGGCGTCGGCGAAGTTCGCGCCCGCGCTCGCCGCAGGCAACACGGTGGTGCTCAAGCCCTCCCCGTTCACGCCCCTCGCCACCCGGCTGCTGGTATCCGTCGTCTCCACCGCCCTCCCCGAGGACGTACTCACGATCGTCACCGGTCACGAACCCCTCGGTGCCTGCCTGGCCGCCCATCCGGGGATCCGTCACGTGACCTTCACCGGTTCGATTCCCACCGGACGGGCCGTCGCGCAGCGCGCGGCGGCGTCGCTCGGCCGCGTCACCCTGGAGCTGGGTGGCAATGATGCCGCCATCCTGCTGGAGGACGTGGACGTGGAGCGGATCGCGGACCGGCTGTTCTGGGCGGCGTTCCGCAACTGCGGGCAGGTCTGCATGGCGGTCAAGCGCGTCTACGCCCCGGCCCGGCTCTACTCCGACGTGGTCGAGGCCCTCGCGCAGCGCGCGAAGACCGCCGTCGTCGGAGCCGGCCTCGACCCGGGCACGCAGCTGGGCCCGGTCAACAACGCCCCCCAACTGGCCCGGGTCGAGCGCTACACGGCCCAGGCCCTGGCAGCCGGTGCCCGAGCCGTGGCCGGCGGCCACCGGCTGGAGCGGCCGGGCTACTTCTACGCCCCGACGATCCTGGCCGATGTCCCGCCCGGCAGCCCGGTGGTGACGGAGGAGCAGTTCGGCCCGGTCCTGCCGGTGCTGTCGTACCGGAGCCTCGACGAAGCCGTCGAGGCGGCCAACGGCACCGGCTTCGGACTGGGCGGCTCGGTGTGGGGGACCGATCTCGACCGGGCCGAGGCAGTGGCCGACCGGCTGGAGTGCGGGACGGCGTGGATCAACCACCACGCCGAACTGTCCCTCGCCCAGCCCTTCGCGGGCATCAAGGAGAGCGGGGTCGGCGTCGCGGGCGGGCTGTGGGGGCTCTACGGGAACCTCAGGCCGTTCGTCGTGCACCGCCCGGAGGAGGCGTGACGATGAGGTTCGGCGCGGCGGTACTGCGCTCGTACGAGAGCCGATTCGCCGTCGAGGAGGTGATCCTGAACACGGGACCGGCCGACGGCGAGATCCTGGTCAGGATCGCGGGCTGCGGGATGTGCCGGACCGATCTCGCGGTCCGGCGTTCGGCGGGCCGCTCACCGCTGCCGGCGGTGCTCGGCCACGAGGGGGCCGGGGTCGTGGTGGAGACGGGCGGCCCGCACACCGGCCTGAGCAACGGCGACCACGTCGTGCTGAGCTTCGACTCCTGCGGACACTGCCGGAGCTGCACGGGCGCTGCCCCCGCCTACTGCGACTCCTTCGCCTCGCTCAACCTCTTCGGGGGGCGCAAGGAGAACGCCGCGCGGTTCACCGACGCGGCCGGAGACGAACTGGCCCCCCGGTGGTTCGGCCAGTCCTCGTTCGCCGAGTACGCGGTGGTTCCGGCCCGCAACGCCGTCCGGGCCGACCCCGCGCTGCCCGTCGAACTGCTCGGGCCGCTCGGCTGCGGCTTCCTCACCGGCGCCGGAGCGGTCTTCAACTCCTTCGGCGCCGGGCCCGGCGACACCCTCGCGGTCTTCGGCGCGGGAGCGGTGGGCCTGGCCGCGGTGATGGCGGCCACCGCCTCCGGAGCGGTGACCGTGGCCGTCGACCGGCACCCCGAACGGCTGGTCCTCGCCGAACGGTTCGGCGCAATCCCGCTGCACGCCGCATCGGCCGACCTGCCCGGCCGCATCCGGCAACTGACCGACGGCGGCGCGCAGTACGCGCTGGATACCACGGCCTCCGCCCCGCTGATCAACGACGCGCTCCGGGCCCTGCGTCCGACCGGCCACCTCGGTCTGGTGGCACGGCTCCGCACCGCGCTGCCGCTCGAACCGGGGGCACTGGACCGGGGCAGGAGAATCTCCCACATCTGCGAGGGGGACGCGGTGCCGGGACTGCTGATTCCGCGGCTGACCGGGCTGTGGCAGGCCGGGCGGTTTCCCTTCGACGAGCTGATCCGTACGTATCCGCTCGCCGACATCAACGAGGCCGAACGCGACTGCGACGCGGGCCGCGTGGTCAAACCCGTCCTGCTTCCGCAGGGGAGGAGCCGATGAGCAGAGCCTTCGACGCCGCTGCCCATCCGGCCGACTCCGGTCGCCCGCCGTGCGACGGCAGGCCCCGCACACCGCACCGCCGCGGCCGGCCCGCGCGGCGACCCGCCCCCTGCCGAGCCGGCCCGACCGAGGAACCGGATGGCCGCGGGGCTGCGCGCCGACGGGCGCTTCCCGGGGAACGGGGCGCCCAGCGCGTGGCGCCGTGCGTCCACCGTTGATCCATCGTTCGTATTCCTTGCTGTTCGTATTCCTTGCTGTTCGTGGTCCCAACTCGTCCAAGGGAGGACATGTGGTCGGTACAGCGCCTCGGAGCACCGGTGTGGAAGGCGTGGAAGGAGGTGTCGGCCTGACCGCTCTCCTGGTCGCCGCGGCACGGGCGATCGAGACCCACCGCCACGACGCCCTGGCACGGGATGCCTATGCGGAGCACTTCGTGCTCGCCGCACCGGCGTCCGCCGGCTGGCCGGTCCGCCTGCAACAGGTTCCGGACGGAGACACGAATCCGCTGTGGGGGCGGTTCGCGCGCTACTTCGGTCTGCGGACGAGGGTCCTCGACGACTTCCTCCTCCGGTCGGTGCACACGGGCAGAGCCCGGCAAGTGGTCCTGCTCGGGGCGGGGTTGGATTCGCGGGCGTTCCGGCTCGACTGGCCCCCCGGCTGCGTGATCTACGAGATCGACAGGGAAGGCGTGCTGGCGTTCAAGCACAAGGTGCTCGACGGACTGTCGGCCACCCCGAACGCGGCGCGCGTCCCCGTCCCGGTCGATCTGCGCGCCGACTGGGTCGGAGCGCTGGCCGACGCCGGCTTCGACCCGAAGGCACCGAGCGTCTGGCTGGCCGAGGGGCTGCTGTTCTATCTGTCCGCCGCCGCCGAGACGTACCTCATCGACATGGTGGACCGGTTGAGCACGGGAGGAAGCGCTCTGGCGTTCGAGGTCAAGCTCGACAAGGACTTGCTGGAATACCGCGACAGCCCGCTCTACACCTCGACGACCCACCAGATCGGCATCGACCTGCTCAACCTGTTCGACCGGGAGCCGCGGCCCGACTCCGCCGGTGATCTGGCGAGCAAGGGCTGGTCCACATCGGTTCGGACCCCCTTCGACTTCACCCGCCACCACGGACGCGGCCCGATGCCCGAGCCGAACGACGCGCTGGCGGGCAACCGGTGGGTGTTCGCGGACAAGCCCCGACCGTAACGCCGCCACCGGACGACCGGGCCGCCGACCCTGCGGCGGACCCGGCCGGGCCGCCGCACGGTCGGCGGCCCGGTCACCCCGGCGCTTTCCGGCTGCTCCCGGTCCGGCCGCTGCCGTGGCCGCCCGACGCGAGCCGGACCGCGCCGGCTCCGGCGCCCCGCACCGGCCGAGACCGCGAGGGCGACGGCGGTCATCGTGGACAGCAGCCCCCAGGCGGGTGTGAAGCTGCCGGTGAGGTCCTTCAGCAGGCCGAGCGCGGGAGGCACCAGGACGATGGCGACCTGGTTGACGGACATGGCCAGGCCGAGGGCGAACCCGGTCCGGTCCGGCGGGGCCGATTCGGCCACGTACGCGACCCAGGGGCCGTACCAGCCGAATCCGAAGAAACCGAGCCAGACCAGAACGACGCAGGCTGCCGAGGGCGAACAGCCCAGGGGTGTCATCAGCACCGCCATCCCCGCGATCACGGCAACCATGCAGACGGTGACGGAGGCATGACGCCCGGACCTGCTGCGGTCGCTCCAGGCCGCCAGGCAGATACGGCCGACGACGCCCGCACCCTGGGCCGCCACCAGGACGAGGGCCGCCGATCCGGCCCCCACGGAAGCCACCTCGTGGAGGTACAGCACCGTCAGGATGCCCACACCGCACTGCACCGAGATCAGGCTCGTCCCGGACAGCATGATCTTCACCATGGAGGGTTCGCGGAGCATCCGCAGCCGCCCGCCGAGCTGCGACCCGAGCGCGACACGCGGCTCCTCGGCCCGGTGGGTCGCCCGGGTGGGCGGCTGCCGGTAGAAGCCCATGAAGACGCCGGCCCCCAGCAGCGCGACGAGTCCCCCGGCCACGAGAGTCGCCCGCCAGCCGAAGGCCCCGGCGAGAAGCGGGAGTACGGCCGAGGCGAGCGCGGCGCCCAGCGGCAGCCCCGCCTGGCGGACGCCCATCGCGAACCCCCGCCGGGACGCGTCGAACCAGGACGCCACCGATTTGCTCCCGCCGGGCTGAACGGTGCTGTAACCCGCGCCGACGACCAGCAGGAAGCACAGCAGGGACGGGTAACCCGGCGCGAGGCTTCCCGCACCCAGACCGGCGGCGACCACACAGGCGCCGATCCCGACGACCCAGCGCTCGTCGTGGCGGTCCAGCAGTTCCCCCGCCACCAGCAACCCGGCCAGCGGGACCAGTTGGGCCGCCGAGACCAGCAGGCCCAACTGGGCCGTGCTCAGGTCCAGATCACGTTGGAAGTGGATGCCCATCGCCCCGATGCCCTGCACGAAGAAGCCGGACGCGGCCTGGGTGAACGTGGCGATGCCGAGGACGATCCATCGGTACCGCCACGCGTCGCGTGTCAACGCCCCGCGCCCTTCACGGCCGCGGGACGCCAGTACAGCGAGGGGTCGGGGTGGTTGACGAAGCCGAGATCGCGGTAGAGCGGTTCGCCCTCGGCGGACGTGTACAGATCCACCCGGGCCACCTCGCGTTCCCGGAACCAGTCGAGCAGGCCCTCCAGGATCGCGCGGCTGTGACCGCGCCGCCGGTACGCCGGGTCGGTGACCACGCCGATCACCTGCCCGATCCGTCCATTGCGCAGGTGCGGGCCGGGCAGCCGCTGCTCGACCGTGCCGATGCCGCAAGCGGCGAGCCCGGCGGCGCCGTCGACGACCAGGATGCGCACGGCGTCCGCGGTCATCTGTTCCTTCAGCACCGAGGCCAGGGCGTCCAGCCAGTCGTCGCTTCCCGCCGCGGGGGCGAAGAAGTCGCCGCCGAGGTCCTCGAACAGCAAGGCCCGCAGGCGTACGAGCTCCGCGATGTCGTCCTCGGCCGCCTGCCGCAACCCGGTGTGGTTTCCCGTGCGTTGTCCCATGCCGTTCAGACTGATGTAATGGGCTTATGCATCTCAACCCTTACGGCGCGGATGTCGTGAACCTGGCCGCGGATCTGGCCAACCGGCGTCCGGTGAGCGCCGAGGAGCTCGCGGACCGCTGCCGTGCCGCCGGGCTGGTGCTGGAGTGCCCGGTCACGCCGCAGGACCTCGATCGCATCCAGGACGCACTGGACGCGTGGGAGAAGGTCGTCGATGCCACAGCGGAGCGGGAGCGGGCCGAGCTGCTCAACCGGATGCTGGAGGTGGCCTCCGCGCACCCGCGGCTGACCGACCACGCGGGCACCGGCTGGCACCTGCACTACCGCGACGACCGGCAGCCGCTCGGCTCCCTGCTGTTCTCGCTGATCTCCGTCGGTACCGCTCTGCACCTGGCGTGGCGAGGCATGCACCGGCTCCGGCGGTGCGCGGTGACCGAGTGCACGGCGGTCTTCGCCGACACCTCCCGCACCGGGCGGCAGCGCTACTGCTCCCAGCGGTGCGCCAACCGCGACGCGGTACGCCGCCACCGCGGCCGGGGGCGGGCCGGCGGATCGAGCCCGTCCCGCGATCGCGGACACGCCGGCGAGGCGGCCGGCGACCCGCGCGGGTGACCCGAGCCGGACGCTTCCAGGTGGTTCTCTTCGTGAAGGACCGTCGAGCACGGGGAAGGCGGCCGGCCCGGCCTCACCGGCCCGGTGCGCTCGGCCCGGCCGCGCTCGGCGCGAGCGTGCCGGCACCGGCGTCGGCGTCGGCCGGTGCGACGCTCGGGCGGGCGTTCCACAGCACGACGGTCGACAGGAAGAAGAGCAGCAGATTGCCCCGGGATCTTCTGGTGCTCGACCACTCACCCCCGAATCACCAGGGAACTCCTGACGCGGGTCATCAGCTCGTCAGGGCCAGTTCGTCCCGGTCCGCCACCGCGGACCGCCGCCGCAGCAGCGTCACGGCCAGCACCGCACCCACCAGCAGCAGCGCGGCCCCCGCCGCCGAGGCGTACTGCATGCTGTGCACGAAGGCATCCCTCCCGACCGAGATCAGCGAACCGTCCCCCGTGGCCACCGCGCCCGCCAGGGTCTTACGGGCGCCCTCGGGAGCGGAGCCCGGCATGTCGGCGGTGTAGACGGCCGTGGCGACCGCACCCAGCAGGGCCATCCCCATCGCACCGCCGAACTCCTGCCCGGTCTCCAGCAGCGAGGCCGCCGAACTCGCCTTCTCCGGCGGGGCGGTGGACAGTGCCAGGTCCGAGACGAGCGCCATCACCGTGACGATGCCGCAGCTCATCACGGCGCAACCGCCGAGCAGCAGCCACAGCGAGTCCGTGCCGGTCAGGGCGAGGACGGCGAAACCGGCGGCGGCGATCACGAAACCGGCGCAGATGACGCGTGTGCGGTCGGTCCGCTGGGCGATCGCCGTGGCCGTCGGGGCGGCGGCGCCCACCGCCAGTGACGGGGCCATGCTCCACAACGCGGCTTCCATCGTGCCCATGCCGAGTACCGACTGCAGATACTGCGTGGTGAAGAACGAGGATCCCATCATGGCGAACGCGGCCAGCGCGTTCAGCCCGATCCCGGCCGCGAAGCCGCTGTTGCGGAACAGTTCCCGGCTGATCATCGCGTCGCCGTGGCCGCGCTGGCGGCGGACGAAGAACCAGCCGATGAGCAGACCGGCGGCGGTGATCAGCGCGTTGCGCACATCGAGCCCGTGGGCGGCACTTTCCTTGACCCCGTAGACGACGGGCAGCACAGCCCCCATCGACAGTGGCACGCTCAGGAGGTCGAACCGGCCGGGGTCCGGGTCCTTGAACTCCGGTACCAGCACCGGCACCAGGACCAGCAGCAGCACCATGGCCGGCACATTGATCAGAAAGACCGAGCCCCACCAGAAGTGCTCCAGCATGACCCCGCTGAGCACCGAGCCGAGCGCGATCCCGCCGGCCATGGCACCCGACCAGATACCGACGGCTCGGCCGCGCTGGCGCTCGTCGCGGAACATGTTCCGTACGAGCCCCATCGTCGAGGGCATCAGCGTCGCTCCGCCGATCCCGAGCAGGGCGCGGGCCGCGATCAGCATCTCGGGGCTGGTGGCGTACGCGGCGGCGACGGACGCGGCACTGAACGCGAACGCGCCGAGAAGCAGCAGCTTGCGGCGGCCGATCCGGTCGCCGAGCGAGCCCATCGTGATGAGCAGGCCGGCCAGGGCGAAGGCGTACACATCGAAGATCCAGAGCTGCTGGGTGGCGCTGGGGGCGAGATCCCGGTCGATGGACGGGATCGCGAAGAAGAGGACGGAGACGTCCATCGAGACGAGGAGAAGGGGCAGCAGGAGGACCACGAAGGCGGTCCATTCCCGGCGGCCGGCGAGGGGGCCGAGCTCGGCGGTGGTGCGTTTGACGTTCGTCATGCCTGGAAATGTACGAGCGTGTAAAACGCTTGTCTAGTACGTCTGTGTAAAACGTTCGTACATCTCGCGGGGCAGCAAAAAACGCACTGGGCGGTTCACGTGTGTACGTGAACCGCCCAGTGCGTTGTCTGTGCGCCGCCAGGGACTCGAACCCCGGACCCGCTGATTAAGAGTCAGCTGCTCTAACCAACTGAGCTAGCGGCGCCTGCTGACTCGAAAATAATACCCGGTCCTGAGGGGTGCCAATGACACCCGGAACAAAGGGGGTGTATCCGGCTGAATCGATCAGGTGCGTACGGGTCCCGCCGGATCCCCGTTCCTAGAGCGCCAGCGACAGCAGCACCGGCGCCGCCCGCCGGTTCAGGGTGTCCGCCGCCGCGCGCAGGCGATGCGCATCCTCGATCGGCAGGGACAGGGCCAGGCATCCCGCCGACGACCCGGCCGTCAGCGGTACCGCCGCGCACACCGTGCCGACCGCGTACTCCTGGAGGTCGAGCACCGGGACGGTCGCCGGCTGGCTGTCCAGCTTGGAGAAGAGCACCTTCTCGTTGGTGATCGTCCGCGAGGTGAGCCGGGCCGTCTTGTGGCGCGAGAGGTGGTCGCGGCGCCCGTTCTGGTCGAGTTGGGCCAGCAGGCACTTGCCGACCGCCGAGGCGTGTGCGGAGGAGCGGAAGTCCACCCACTCGTTGACCGCGGGGGTGCGGGGACCGTCGGCGTACTGCGTGACCCGGATCTCGCCGTCCACGTACCGGCTGATGTAGACCGCCGCGCCGACCGAATCGCGCAGCTGCGCCAGCGACTGCTGGAGCCTGGCCTCCAGGGCCTGCCTGCGGGCCGCGCCGGAACCGAGGAGCAGCAGCGAGGACCCGATGACGTACGCGCCGTCGGTGATCTGCTCGACGTACCCCTCGCGGCGCAGCGTCAGCAGCAGGGAGGTGAGATGCCCGACGGGCACTCCCGTCTCCCGGGAGATCTGGGTGTCCGTCACGCCGCTGCCGTGTCCGGAGACCGTTTCGAGGACGCGAAGGGCGTACTGCACCGAAAGGAACGGTGCGGTCGGTTCGGGCTTCAACGCCACGGTTTCCCCCTGCCAGGTTGTGACCGCAAGCTCTGCCTTCACGATAGCCGCCAAGGGCCCTGCGCGGGGCGGCTGTTGGCGAGATGCCGATGCGCCCCGGCTCCGTCAGCTGGGGCGCATCCGTCTGGCATATGCCAGAGTCATTGACGTGAGACGAGTGGCGAGGTCACAGCACTGCGGTGAGGAATTCGCGCGTGCGTTCATGCTCGGGATCGGAGAAGATTTTTTCCGGTGAACCGGACTCGACCACACGTCCGGAGTCGAACATCAGTACCGTCTCCGAGACGTCGCGGGCGAAATTCATCTCGTGGGTCACGCAGAGCATGGTGATGTCGGTGTTCCTGGCGATGTCGCTCAGCAGCTCCAGCACTCCCGCCACCAACTCCGGGTCGAGCGCGGACGTCACCTCGTCCAGCAGCAGGATCTCCGGCCGCATCGCCAGCGCGCGGGCGATCGCCACCCGCTGCTGCTGGCCTCCGGAGAGCTGGGAGGGATGTGCGTCGATCTTCCCCGAGAGTCCGACCAGTTCGAGCAGGTCGCGGGCGCGGGCCTCCGCCTCGTCGCGGTCCATGCCCAGCACGCTGACCGGGGCCTCGGTGATGTTCTGCAGCACCCGCATATGGGGGAAGAGGTTGAACTGCTGGAAGACCATGCCGATCTTCTTCCGGGCCTCGCGCAGATGCCTCTCCGTCGCCGGCCTCAGTGAGCCGTCGGGCGCCCTGGTGTGGGACAGCGGGTCGCCGTCCACCCAGATGACCCCGTCGCTGACCCTTTCCAGGGTCATCAGCAGCCGCAGGATGGTGGTCTTGCCCGAACCGCTGGGCCCGATCAGGGTGACGTGTTCGCCGCGCCGCACGGAGAAGCCCAGCCGGTCCAGGACGACATGGTCGCCGTACCGCTTCACGACGTCGTCGAAGCGGATCAGCGGGGGGCCGGCCGCCGCGGCGGCCGCGACCGCGACGGAGCCCTCGGGGCCCGCGGCCGCCGTCTTCTGCAAGGGGAGGGGTTCAGTGGCCAAGGCGCTTCTCCAGCTTTCTCATCAGCAGCGACGTGGGGTAGCTCGCGACCAGGAAGACCAGTCCGGCGAGCGTGAATGCCTCGGTGTACGCGAAGTGGTCGGCACCGTACTTGCGGGCCTCGAAGACCATCTCCTGCACGGTGATCACGGCGAGGAAGGGGGTCTCCTTGAACATCGAGACCGCGTAGTTGCCGAGGGCGGGCAGCACCTTGCGCACCGCCTGCGGCAGGATCACGGCCTGCCAGGTCCGTCGCGGGGTGAGCGAGAGCGCCCGGCAGGCCTCCCACTGGCCCTTCGGTACACCGTCGATTCCGGCGCGGTACACCTCGGAGGTGTACGCGGCGTAGTGGACGCCCAGCACCGCGATGCCGATGGTGAGCGGCTCCACCGAGGTGAACAGGGCGGCCGCGCCGACCAGTTGGACGAGCAGCGGGGTGGACCGGATGAACTCCATCAGGACCCGCACCGGCACCGTGACGAACCTGCTCGGGGCCCGTCCGGCGACCGCGATGGCGAGCCCGAGCACCGCGGCGACGAGCGTGCCGAGCACGGTCGCGAGCAGTGTGACCTCGAAACCCCTGAGCACCAGGGGAAGCGCGTCCCCGGCGGCGTTCCAGTCGAAGCCGTTCACCGGGCACCACCGCCGGCCGCCGCCGCGACGGCTTCCGTGGCGCTGCGGCTGCGCAGCAGCGAGCCCGCACCGGTCGCCAGGCCGAGCCGCCGCTTGGCGCTCCGCTCCAGCAGGTTCATCAGCAGGGTCAGCGCATAGGCCAGGACGAAGTAGACGACCAGCAGGGTCGTGTACGCGGTGAGCGTCTCACCGGTGCGGTCGCGCAGCTGCTGGATGACGGTCATCAGGTCGGCCGCGGAGATCAGCCACAGCAGCGGGGTGCACTTCAGCAGCTGGATCAGCAGATTGGTGAAGGGCGGGATCATCTGCACCCAGGCCTGCGGAAGGATCACCTTCCGCATCCGGTGCAGCGGCGTCATGTTGAGCGCGACGGCCGCCTCGTACTGGGCACGCGGTACGGAGTTGACCGCCCCGCGCACCACCTCGGCGCCGTACGCACCGTAGTTGAGACCGAAGGCGACGACGCCGCAGAGCAGCGGCGTCAGCTCGTACCCCGTCAGCGGCGGCATCGCGTAGTAGAGCCAGAAAAGCTGGATGTAGAGCGAGGTGCCGCGGAAGAACTCCACGACCACGCGGGACACCGCGCGCGCCACCAGCAGCCGGCTGACCGACATCAGGCCGAGGACGAACGACAGGAGCAGGGCGAGCAGCGCGCCGAGGACGGTGGCCTGGAGGGTCACCCACAGTCCCGCGCGCAATTGCGGCAGATCGTCGAGGAAGGCGGAGAAGAAATCACTCATGCGGTGCGTTCCGTCCCCGTCAGCCCTTGCACAGATCGGCCGTCTTCAGGGTGGCCGGCGGGAGCTCGGTGGCCCCGAAGCCGTACTCCTGGAGCAGGCCCACATAGCGTGACCTGTCCTGGACGATCTTCTTCAGCTCGCGGTTGAAGGCGTCCCGCAGATCCTCGTTGCCCTTGCGGAAGACGGCGCCGCCGGGGCTGTACTGCTTCGTGCCGCCGAGCTCCGGCACGAAGGCGTCGGTGACCTCGGTGCCGGGATTGGTCTTCGCCAGCCAGCGCAGCGAGATGCCGGTGAGCAGGAACGCGTCGATCCGGCCGCCCTTGACCGCGTCGGCGCCGTCCTGCGGCTTCTGCAACGACTTGATCCGGTCCTTCGCGATGCCGGCGCCCTCGGCGTACGAGCCCTCGACGGCGCCCGACATCACTCCGACGGTGATCCCGGCGGCCTTCGCCGACGCCAGGTCGGTGACCTTCTTCGGGTTGCCCTTCCGCACCATCAGCGCGGTCGGCGAGATGAACTCGGGCTCCGAGAAGAGGGCGTTGGCGCAGCGCTCCGGCGTGATCGCCATGCCGGCGCTGACCACGTCGTACTTGCCCGCCTGCAGCCCGGGGATCAGGCCGTCCCACTCGGAGAGGGTGGGCTTCAGCTCGTCGACGCCGAGCGCCTTGAAGATCTCCCGGTGCAGCGTGGGCGCCTCGCCCTTGAGCGTCTTGCCCTCCAGATATCCGTACGGGGCCTCATTGGCGTACGCGACCCGGACGAAGCCCTGCTTGCGGAGCTTGTCGAGTGCCCCCGCACCGTCCGCGGAACCGGCGTCGGTCTTGCTGCACGCGGAGAGCAGACCGGGAACGAGGAGCAGGCCGCCCACGGCTGCCGATCGGTTGAGAAAGCCCCGGCGGGACAGGTTCGGGAAGTCAGCCATGGTTCGCAATCTCCTGGAGGGATCGAACAGTCCGGACAGGGGGAGCGCCTGCCCGATCCCGTACGTCTATGCAGGAAGCGGCTGCCTGTGATCGAACGGTGGCCGGAAGGTGACCTTCCCGTGTCCGATTGCGGGCGGAGTGCGATGGCTGGTGCGCGGCGCGTATTCCCCGGCGCGGGGCGCCCCATGACGGGGCGTCATGTACGGATGTCCGTCATGGGGGATGAAGTGGCCATCGCCCCCCGCCGGTCGGGGTTAGTCGCTCCGGTCCCGGACGGGGACGTAACCGCGCTGCTTGTCCACCACGTTCGGCAACGGTTCCCCGGCCGCCCAGAGTTCGAACATCTCCACGAACTGCTCGCCCAACCGGTCGCGCCAGCCCGCCGTGTCGCCGCTCATGTGCGGCGACACGATCAGGTCCGGTACGTCCCAGAGCGGGCTCCGCGGCCCCAGCGGCTCCTGCTCGAACACATCGAGTGCCGCGCCCGCGATCCAGCGCTTGCGCAGTGCGGCCGCCAGATCGGCCTCGACGACCAACGGGCCGCGCCCCACATTGATGAAACGGGCCGAGGGCTGCATCAGCCCGAAGAATCGCGCGTCGAACATCGAACGGGTCGAGTCGGTCAGCGGCGCCGCGCAGATCACCCAGTCGGCCATGGCGGCCAGCCGGTCCAGATCCGCCACCCCGTGGATGGTGCGCCGCGCCCTGCGCCCCACGAGCGCCACTTCGACCCCGAGGGCGATCAGCAGCCGGGTGATCTCCCGTCCGATCGGTCCCGCGCCGACGACCACCGCACGGCTGCCCGCCAGCTCCGTGCTCTCGCGGTGGCGCCACAGCCGCCGGCGCTGGAGCTCCAGCGTGCCGGGGAGGTCCTTGGCGAACGCCAGCACCAGGCCCGCCACGTACTCGGCGACGGGCCGCTCGAAGATGCCCCGCGCGTTGGTCACGACCGTGTCCGAGGCCGCCAGCTCCGGGCAGAGCAGCCGGTCCACGCCCGCGCTCGCCGTGTGCACCCACGCCGGGCGCGGTCCGTCGCCGGGCCAGGCGGCCCGTACCGCGTCGGAGGCGAAGTCCCACACCAGCAGCACGTCGGCCTCCGGGAGCCGCGCGGCGAGTCCGGCCCCGTCCGTGTACCGGACGGCGGCCCGGCCGGTCAGCCGGCCGAGGCGGGGCGACGGGTCGGTGTCCAGGACGAGCAGGGTGGGCTCTGGCATGAGAGGCGGTCGCTCCGCTGCGTCTGAAGATGTGCGACCCGACCACGCTCGCACCCGCGCCCGCCTTCGTCAACAGGTCGCGGTGGGGGTGGTGACGTATGGGGGAATACTGGGGAGGGATGGGGGAAAACGGGCACTCGCAGGGACAGGAAGGGTGGACATGACGACCCTCGGATTTCTCTACCCGGGCCATCACTTCGCGGAGGACGACTTCCCGCGGATGGAGGTCCTGCTCGACGCCGTCAGGCTGGTCGTGAACCACACCGACGCCGACGAGGACGCCTACACGACCGACGTGCTGATGCGCACCGGAGCGCCCGAACGGCTGGCCGCCGGGGTGGCGGAGCTCCAGCGCGCCGGTGTCGAGTCCGTCGTCTGGACGAGCAGCAGCGGCAGCTTCCTGTACGGCTGGGAGGGCGCCCACGAACAGATCGCCGCCCTGGCACGGGCGGCCGGCGTGCCCGCCTCCAGTACCTCGTTCGGCTTCGTGCACGCGGTACGGGAGCTGCGCGCCGCCCGCGTCGCCGTGGCCGCGACCTACCCCGAGCACATCGCCGCACTGTTCGCCGCCTTCCTGCACTCCGCGGGCATCGAGGTGGCCGCCACCCATGCCGCGGCTCTCGCCTCCGCCGCCGAGGCCGCCTCCTGGGGCCTGGACGAGGTGAAGGAACTCGTCCGGGCCGCGGACCGCCCGGAGGCGGAGGCGGTGCTGCTGCCCGACACGGCCCTGCACACCGCCTCGCACGTGGCGGAGCTGGAGGAACTCCTCGGCAAGCCGGTCCTCACCGGGAACCAGGTGGCGGTCCGGGAGGGACTGCGGCTGGCGGACCGCCGGACCTGGTCCCCGCGGCTCGGCAAGATCTTCGCCGAGCGCGAGGCGCCCCCGGCCCCGGTCGCCCGATGGGGCGAGGGCCGGGAATGGGCACGGAGCGGCAGGAAGGGGCGGCCCGGAAAGCAGGTCCGGCCCGGCTGGTGGGAGGAATAAACGGAGACCACCTCCTGTTGTGCATGTCCGGACGTGCGGGCGGACGTACCAGCCGGACGTACGAGCAGGACGCATGCGCATCACCGGAGAGGGCCAGGACGTGGACGAGATTCGAGCCGACGAGATCCGAGGCAAGGCGGAGGGGACGGCCACCGTTCCGCTCTCCGTGCTGGACCTGGTGACCGTGGGCCAGGGCCGCACCGCCACCCAGGCGCTGCGCACCGGCGTGGACATCGCGCAGCTCGCCGAGCGCCGCGGATTCCACCGCTACTGGGTCGCCGAACACCACTCGATGCCGGGTGTCGCCTCCTCCTCGCCGGCCGTGATCCTGGCCCACCTCGCCGCACACACGAAGCGCATCAGGCTCGGCTCCGGCGGTGTGATGCTGCCCAACCACGCACCCCTCGTCATCGCCGAGCAGTTCGGCACCCTTGAGGCCATGGCCCCCGGCCGCATCGACCTCGGCCTCGGACGCGCCCCCGGCACCGACGGCGCGACGGCGGCGGCCCTGCGCCGCGCGGACCGCCTCGACGAGGGAGCCGACGACTTCCCGCAGCAGCTCGCCGAGCTGACCCGGTTCCTGGACGACGACTTCCCCGACGGCCACCCCTACGCCCGTATCCACGCGGTTCCCGGCCCGGTCCAGGCCACGGCCGAGGGTGGCGTCCAGTCGGCGGCCCGCCCGCCGGTCTGGCTGCTCGGCTCCTCCGGCTTCAGCGCGCGGCTGGCCGGAGTGCTCGGCCTGCCGTTCGCCTTCGCCCACCACTTCTCGGCCCAGAACACGGTGCCGGCCCTCGACCTGTACCGGGAGTCGTTCCGGCCGTCGGCGGTGCTCGACGCCCCGTACGCGCTGATCGGCGTCTCGGCCCTGGCCGCCGACGACGAGCGCGAGGCCCGCCGCCAGGTGCTCTCCGGCGCCCTGTCCATGGTCCGCCTGCGCACCGGCCGCCCCGGCCTGGTCCCGACGCCCGAGGAGGCGGAGGCGTACGCCTTCAGCCCCATGGAGCGCGAGTTCGTCGACAACTGGCTGGTCAACATCGTCCACGGCACGGCGGACGAGGTGCGTTCGGGCCTCGACGCGCTGGCCAAGCGCACCGGCGCCGACGAGCTGATGATCACCGCCAACGCCCACGGCGGCGAGGCCCGGCTGCGCAGCTACGAACTGATCGCGGACGCGTACGGGCTGCCGACGGCCTGATCCGGGCCGCCGGTGTCCCGGCCCCGCGGGGGACGGGACACCGGGGCTCAGACCTTCAGCTTCCGGCTGCCGATCAGTTCGGCGATCCGCTCCGGGGCCACCGCGCGTGAGTACAGCCAGCCCTGCCCGGTGTCGCAGCCGATCCTGCGCAGCCGTTCGGCCTGTCCCGCCGTCTCCACGCACTCCGCGGTGACGGTCAGGCCCAGGCGGTGCGCCAGGTGCACCATCGCCTCGACGATCGTCTCGTCGGCGGGGCTGGAGCGGTCGCCGTCGTCGTAGCGGAAGCCGCGGACGAACGAACCGTCCAGCTTCAGTACGGAGACCGGCAGCCGGCTCAGGTAGGCGAGGTTCGAGTAGCCGGTCCCGAAGTCGTCGATGGCGATCCGCACGCCCATGTCGCTGAGCGACTGGAGGGCCTGGAGCGGCCGCCCGGCCGAGCCCATCACCGCCGACTCGGTCAGCTCCAGCTGCAGCAGCGCGGGATCGAGGCCGGTCTCGGCGAGGATCTCCGCGACATCGGTGACCAGGTCGGAGTCCCAGACCTGCCGTACGGCGACGTTGACGCTGATGAACAGCGGCGGTTCGGCCGGGTGGTCGAGCTGCCAGCGCCGGGCCTGGCGGCACGCGGACCGCAGCACCCAGCGGCCGAGCTGGACGATCGAGCCGTCCTCCTCGGCGATCGCGACGAACCGATTCGGCGAGAGCAGGCCGAACTGGGGGTGGTTCCAGCGGACCAGGGCCTCCACCCCGCGTACGACTCCGTCGGCCATGCCGACGAGCGGCTGGTACTCGATGGTGAACTCGCCGCGCTCGACGGCCGGCCGCAGATTGGAGGAGAGCGTCTGCCGGGTCATCCGGTGGGCGTTGCGCTCCGGGTCGAAGACCGTCCAGCGGGCCTTGCCGTCCGCCTTCGCCCAGTACAGCGTGGTGTCGGCGGCCTGCATCAGACCGGTGGCCGAGGTGTCGGCCACGGCCCGTTCCACCACCCCGATCGAGGCCGAGACGGAGACCCGCTGCCCGCCCAGGTCGAAGGGCTTCTGCAAAGCGGCCAGCACCGTGCGGGCCAGCTCGGTGAGTTGCTGCGTACCGGCGGAGTCCTCGACCAGGATCGCGAACTCGTCGCCGCCCAGGCGTGCCACGAGATGGGCGCCGGGACGGTGCGGGCGGTCCTGGGCCGCGCAGTCGGTGAGCCGTGCGGCGACCGCGGTGAGCAGCCGGTCGCCGATCCGGTGGCCCATCGTGTCGTTGACGGCCTTGAAGCCGTCGAGATCGAGGTAGCAGAGCCCGATCCGGCCCTGCCCGGTGGCAGTGCCGTCCTGGTACGGCGGGGTCTCCAGGACGGCCGAGAGCCGTTCGAAGAACAGCGCCCGGTTGGGCAGCCGGGTCACCGGGTCGTGCATCTGGAGGTGGCGCAGCCGCTTCTGCAGCTCGCGCCGGTCGCTGATGTCCGCGACGGAGAGCAGGACCCGGCCGGGGCCGTGCCGCGGGGCGTCGGCCCGGCCGGCCTCCGGTTCGGGCATGGGCACGACGGTGATCTCGGCCCACAGCGAGCGTCCGTCGGGGTGCTTGAACCTGCGGGTGCAGCGGAACCGTGAACGCCGGCCGTGCAGCACCTCGCGGTACGCGTGCCAGGTGCGGCCGTCCGCCACGAGATCGAGCAGGTCGGCCGCCGACTGCGTGGTGAGTGCCGTGGCGGAGAGGCCGAGGAGGCCGCCGAGTGCGTCGTTGGCGGCGACGACCAGGCCCTCGTGGTCGACGACGGCCATCGGGAGCGTGGCGGCCCGGAAGGCGGCCCGATAGCCGTGCGGCTCGGATCCCCGGGCTCCGGCAGGAGGTCGCGGGGCGTGACGCTCCGTGACCGTTGGTCCTGTGGAGTGGGGGGATCCGACCGCCGCGGACCTGGGTCCTTCGGAGGTACCGCTCACCGTTCGCTCCCGCCGTGCAGTTCTGTCCTGAACAGGTGTGGCCGGACTGGCCCGCCGCGCGGAGTGCCGCTTGTGGAAGGCGGAAACCACGCGGGAAAGCCTGGTGAAGCATAGAGGCTGGCACGTCGGCCGTTCCAGCGCCCGACCCCTCCGAGCCCCGCGTTCGCCCCGCATGGGCCAGTCCCGCACCGATCTGCTTTGCCCCTGAGTGATCGTTTCTGAGCGGTTCCGTTCTCTCGCGACGTCCCTGTGATTGATTGTGACTGTCCGTGAGGGTGAACGCCGTGGACGGCTGCTGACTCGACTGGGGCAGCCCAACAGGACGAAAGCCTCGAAACCGTCACAGGGTGAGTGGGTGACCGCAGCTCGCACCCGGAGGTGGATGTGCCGCGCCAGCACGGAGCCGGGAGAGTCGAGAGGCCGAGCCTGCGCGGTGTGGCCGCGGCGGCGACCTCTCTGACGGCGCTCGCGGCCACTTCCCTCGTCGCCGGACCGGCCGTGGCCGCCACCGGCGAAGCGGGTCCGTGCGCGCTGCCCCGTACCGAGGTCCACCACTCGCTCGGTGTGGGGGACTGGGACGACGCCTATCCCCGGCCCGTCCACTCCCTCGACGCGGTCATGATCTTCCTCTCCTTCCCGGACCACCGCCCCACCGCCACCCCCCGGGAACTCACCGCCGACTACTTCCCCGCCACCAGCCGGTTCTTCCAGCGTGCCTCGTACGGGAAGTTCACCCTGCGCCCGCACCCGCTGCAGCAGTGGATCCAGATGCCCAAGGCGTCCCAGTGGTACGGCATACGGCGCGACTGGAACAACGAACGGCGCAGCGCCTATCTGCGCGATGCCATCGCCGTGGCCGACCCGAAGGTCGATTTCTCCCGGTTCGACGTCGTCTACCTGGTCGCCGATCCGGACGCCCCGGGGGTCGACTCCGATGCCACCAAGGTCGTCAACTTCGACCAGCCGCTGCACGCCGACGGCGCGGAGATCCGGCGCGTCGTCACCGTCTTCGAACAGCACCCGCCGGACCACAACGTGCTGGCCCACGAGACCGGGCACGTCTTCGACCTGCCGGACCTCTACCACCGGCCGTCCGACGGCAAGGGCGACTGGGACACCTACGTCGGCGACTGGGACGTGATGGGCAGCCAGTTCGGTCTCGCGCCGGACTTCTTCGGCTGGCACAAGTGGAAGCTGGGCTGGCTGGACCGCAGGCAGGTGGTCTGTGTCCAGCGCAGCCGGGACATCACCCTGGAGCCGATGGCCGCCGTGCCCTCGCCCGGCTCCTCCCTCGGCACCCGGCTCGCGGTGATCAGGACCGGTGAGGGCAGCGCCGTGGCCGTCGAGGCCCGCGGCGCCACCGGCAACGACCGGACGACCTGCGCCGAGGGCGTCCTGCTCTACCGGGTGCGCAACGGAACCCCGTCCGGCGGCGGCCCGGTCGAGGTCATCGACACCCACCCCCGCTCCGACGCCTGCTGGGACCGGTCCGTCTACGCGCCGCTCGCGGACGCCCCGCTGCGGGTCGGCGAGACGTACAGCATCCCCGGCGCGCACTCCAGGGTCGAGGTCGCCGACCGGACACCGTCGGGCGCCTGGACGGTCCGGATCGTCACCGGAACGTAGACGTCCGCGCACACGAAGAAGCCCCTCGCTTCCGCGAGGGGCTTCTTCCGTCGGTGCGCCGCCAGGGACTCGAACCCCGGACCCGCTGATTAAGAGTCAGCTGCTCTAACCAACTGAGCTAGCGGCGCCTGCTGACGTCGTAGACATTAGCATCCTGATCGGCGGGAGGAAAAATCGAATTCCGGGCCACCGACGAGGGCATCGACCTGGCCACCCGGACACAGGCCCAGAGCAGTACGTCCGGGCCCGGCAGCCAGGGGCTGCGGGTGTCGGGGGCCACCACCCAGCGGGGGCCGGGGGTGGCCGGTGTGCAGGTCAGCGGCGGCACGGTCACCGCGTCCCCGGTGCCGTGGCAGAGCAGCGGCGGGACCCTGGTGTCGCCGTCCTCCCGCCGCCGCGGTTCGAGGCCGCCGCCCCACTCCTCCCAGTCGAGCAGCGACGGCAGCCGCTGGGCGGTGCCGGGGGAGGCGAAGAGCAGCATCCGCCCGCGGTGCGTGGCGACGGGGCCGGAACCGGGGCCGTCGGCCCACAGGTGCTCCAGCATCCGGCGGCCGAAAAGAGTGGGCACGTTCACCACGTCGAAGGCCGAACCGCACGGCAGTACCCCGGGTGAGGAGGGATGGGCCTCCCACTGTGCCAGCGTGCTGCGCGGATAGGCCGCGGCGCCGGCGAGCCAGGCGGCGCCGGCCGCCGTGACCTGAGCCGTCTGATGCGCGGCCCGGTCCCGCAGGAGGGCGAAGAGATCGGCGCCGTGGTGGGAGCCGTCGCCGTGGTGCAGGGTCGTTTCGTCTGGCAGCCATGCGGTCATGTGCCCATGTCTACCGGGAGTGATCAATTGGATTCCGAGAGTTGCCGGAAATTGGGACACGCGGGGGTGCGGGGGAGTATCTTGCCCGCGGGCATATGCCACTGGTGGTACCCGGGGGGACAGGGGCGCGGTGGAGGCTGGTGGTCCGGCCGATGCGCGATCCGGTGCGGTGACCGGGAGGCGGGCCGGTACGGCCGTCGCCGCAGCCGTCAGGGCGCGGAGCCGCCCAGCAGGCTCCGGCCGAACTCGACCATCTTCTTGGCATAGTCCTCGGTCCACTCCGCGCGCTCCGCGATGTCCGCGGTCGTCAGCCGGTCGAACCGGCGCGGATCGGCGAGCTGGGCGGCCGCGACGGCCTGGAACTCGACCGCACGGTCGGTCGCGGCACGGAACGCCAGGGTCAGCTCGGTGGCGCGGGCCAGCAGCTCCTGCGGATCGTCCATCGACTCCAGGTCGAAGAAGTGCTCGGGATCGGCGACTGCCGCCGACGGCTCGAAGAGCAGGGGCGCGGGGCGCAGCCGCTGCCGCTCGTTCCGCTCGGGTTGTGCCATGTGGTGTTTCCTCCTTCGGTGGGCCCGGCCTCCGGTGAGCCCGACGGCCACCCTCCATTGTCCAACGTCCCGCAAGGGGGCTCCGCGGATTCCCGGAAACGATGCTGCGACCTGCCGGGACCGGGCGCCCTCACGCCTCCCACCGCACCCGGTGCTCGGCCAGATGCGCCAGCACCGCGTGGTTCGCCTCCCAGCCGTCCGGGAACTTCACCGTGACGCCCAGCTGCACCGGCTCCGTCGACGGGTGCTCGTCCAGCAGCTTCGCGACGCCCGCCCGGCACACCACGACGCACGCGTGCCGGTGGCGCGAGGCCAGTACGCACAGCCGGCCCGTCTCCAGATGGAACGCCGTGGCGTCCGGCCGGCCGGAGAGCGGGTGCAGGACCACCGTCACATCGAACTCGCGGCCCTGGAGCCGGTTCGCCGTGTCCACCGCCACGCCCGTCACACCCAGCTCCGCGAGCGCCGCCCGCACCGCCGCCGCCTGGTCGCGATGGGCGGTGCCGACCGCGACCCGGTCCGCCGTCACCGGGGCCGGGTCGGGGGAGCGCTCGCTGGTTGCCACGCCGCCCCGGTCGAGGAGCCGGCGGACGACCAGGGCCACGGCCCGTACCGCCTCCGGGTCGGTGCGCGGGGTGTGCCGGGCCGGGAGTTCGAGCAGGCCCCAGCCGGACTCCGCGGCCTCGTCCAGCACCCGGTCGGGCGCCGAGCCGTCGGACCCGACGCCGAACGACAGCCGGCGGTCGCCGTGGTCCGTACCGCTGCGGAACGGGGTGTACGGATAGAACGCGTCCGAGACGAGCGGCGCGGCGGACGCGGGCAGCCGCCACGACACCGGCAGCCGGTGCTGCGGCAGTCGGGGATTGTGCGCGAGCAGGGTGGAGACCGCGCTCGCGGACGGGTCGTACGACAGCCCCGCCCACTGGTCCGCGCCGACGATCGAGAACGGGTCCAACTGGCCCGGATCACCGACGAACAACGCCCGCTCGAAGAGCCCCGCGACGGCCAGCAGCGCGTCCGAACGCATCTGGTACGCCTCGTCGACGATCGCGTGGCCCCACGGCTCGACGTTCTTCACGTGCGCCCACTTGGCGGCTGTCGAGATGACCACGTCGAGCCCGGCGAGATCTGACGCCTTGGCCGACTTCCGTACGTTGGCCAGGCCGTCCAGCACCTTGTCGTACGGGTCGGAGTCGTTGCTGTGCAGCCTTCCGACCGGCAGTCCCGGGTCCTTCTCGGCCAGCCGCACCACCAGGTCGTCGACCTGGGCGTTGGTCTGCGCGACCACCATCAACGGGTGCCCGGCCGCCGCGAGTTCGAGCGCCGCGCGCACCACGAGCGTCGACTTGCCCGCGCCCGGCGGGGAGTCCACCACGATCCCGCGCGACGTACCGCCCAGGGTGTCGGCGAGGATCGCGTCGGTCGCCCGCGCGGCCTGGGCGCCGGGGTCGAATACGGCCGTCACAGAAGGTCCTCCGCGGTCACGGGATCGGGGTGCTCGGCGCGCTCACCGGCCGCGCCCGGCGGCCCGCCATGGGTCCAGGGCGTCTCCTCCGGATCCGGCAGCTTCGGGCCGCCGCGCTGATCGTGTTCGAACAGCGTCCAGGAGATCCGGTCGCCCGGCTCCGGCACCGAACCCGGGGCCGGCTCCTTGCTCCGGCCCATCCGGTCGGTGATCCGCAGCACCAGCGCGGGCGCGCCCCCGTCCTCCGGCTCCTCGGCGTACCCGACGAACTCGGCGGTCTGCGGCCTGCCGTCCAGCGAGCGGTACACCTTGGTGCGCTCGCCGAGATGCGGGCGCTCGTCCGTGCGGACGGTGACCAGCGGGCGCGGGGACGGGCGCTTCGATTCGCTGTATGCCCGCACCACCTCCGTCACCTCCCCCACGAACGCCTCACCGGCCAGCCGCCGCCCGGCCAGCACCAGCGGATCGTCCAACGCCTCCTGCGCCTCCAGCTGCGCCTGCGCCGTCTCCCGCGAGGCCAGCTTCTGCGCCGCCGTCACCGCGTCGTCCCGGCGCGGCTGCGGCGGCTCACCGGACCGCACCCGGTCCCGGTGGCCGGTGAACGACCAGCGGTCCCTGGTCCAGCGGTCCTCGGCCCGAGAACCCTCGGGCAGTTCCTTCAGCAGATCGAGCCCCCGCCACACCGCGTCCCACGTCGGCCGCATCACCCCGGCCAGGAGTGCCCTGATCTCCCGCTCGGCGCCGGTCAGCTCGGCGAGCCGGGCATCGGCCGCCAGACCGTCCTCGGCCGCGGCGAGCGAGGTGCGCGCCCGGTCGTACTTCTCGATGGCGGGTGCCAGCAGCCGGTTGTCGAACGCCGGGTCCGTGGCCGGACCGGCCGGCGGGCACAGCAGCTGGCCCGCGCCGTCCCGGTCCAGCTCCGCACGGAGCGCCGCCGCCGCCCCCGACTCGTCCGCCGGGGCGTCGATCCAGGCCAGCAGCGCGCCCAGATGCTGATCCTCCAGGCTGCTCTGCCCGGTCGCCCAGTGCCGGTTCAGCAGGTCCGTCGCGGCGAGCAGCAGCGAGGAGCCCGGCACCCTGGCCCGCTCCCCGTAGTGCGTCAGCCAGCGGCCCAGCAGCGGCACCCGGGCCGGGGCGGGGTAGGGGGTGTCGGGATCTTCCTCCGCGGTGCGCCGGAACCGCATGGAGCGGCCGAGCAGCCGGACGAACTCGATGCCCGCACGGCTCGGCACGACCAACTGCGGTGCGTCCGCGCACAGCTCGACCTCGACCTTGGCCTTCTTCCCGGTCTCCGGATCGGTCTCGTTGCGCTCGGCGGGCTCGACGACGTCCTCGTACGCCTCGATGTGCGGCAGCACCGCCTCGGCCAGCTCCGCGAGGAACGCGAACCGCAGATCCCGGTCGCGCGGCTGCGACACCGCCAGCAGCCGGGGCGCCTCCCGGTCGGTCCCGACGAGCGCCCCCAGCGGGGCGCCCGCCTCACCTGCGGTGGTCAGCGGCACCAGGACCAGCGGCCGGTCGGTGAGATGGCGGTGCCGGACCGTCGTCATCGGCTGCGCCCGGCCGCTCTCCACGGCCTCCAGCCGGGCCAGCGTGCTGATCAGCGACATGCCGCACCGCCCTCCAGCGCCTCGGCGCGCAGCGCCGCCGCCCGCCGCAGGGCCGCGACCGTCGGATCCGCCGGGTCGCCCTCCTTGCCCGCGGCGGCGGCCAGCACCGCACCCACCGTCGTCAGCCCGCCGAGCTCACCGCGCACACTCCGCCCCAGCGCCTCCACCGCGCCCGCCGCACGGGCCTTCGCCCGGCAGTGGAAGGCCAGCTCGCACGCGGCCAGGCACTCCGGGGCGTACGCGGCACCGACCGACTCGACCGCGGCGTCGAGCTGCTCCCGGGGGCACTCCGGATCGAAGGTGGTGCCCTCGGGCAGGGCCGCCGCGATGTCCTCGACCCGGGCCAGCCTGGTCAGCTGACGTCGGGTGACCGCACGCTGCTTCCGTACGTCCACGATCGAGGCGGTGGGCAGATTGGAGAAGTCCTTCGGGCAGACCAGCAGCACCCGGTGCCCGACCCGGGCGCCCCCGGTCAGCTCCGCGATCCGCTCCAGCGCCAGTACGTAGACGGCGGACTGCCGGGCCGCCGCACCGACCTTCGCCGCGTCGGCCGAGCCGTCGACCATGGGGAAGGACTTGATCTCGACGACCGTCCACGTGCCGTCGGGGTGCACCGCCACCGCGTCCGGCTCCAGATAGGCCGGGGAGCCCGCCACCTCCAGGGCCAGCATCGGGTGGTCCAGCAGCGCCCAGCCGCCCGCCTCGGTCGCCTCCCGCAGGGCGAGCGCCGTACGCGCCGCGCGGCCCTCGGGTCCGGCGGCGGCCAGGTCGGGCACCAGGACCTCGCGCGGCGCCGCGGCACCGCCGCCGAGGTGCTCGTACAGCAGCCGCATCAGCTCCGTACCGCCGTCGGCCTTGACCTTGGCCTCGAAGGCGTTGCCCCGGACGAGAGCGAACTGCGACTGGCCGAAGGGGGCCGGCGAGCCGAGTGCCGCGGCCAGCGCGGTCTTGTCCACCCCGGCGCCGTCCAGCAGGGCGCGGCGCCGGCAGCCGGGGTTGGCGGCGAGGGCGGCCAGCGCGCGGGCGTCCAGCGGACGCGGTGCGACGGCCGGGCCCCGCAGCTCAGCGAGCCGCTGCCGGAGCGTCGCCCCCCGCTGCTCGCGCGTCTGCGGGAGCAGCGGCGTCGGCCCGGGGTGTGCGACCGGCCGAGGCGTCTGCGTCGGCCGATGCCGCGGCATCGGTGGAGTCTGCGGAGGTGGTCCGCTGGCCAGGGATTCGCTCACCCGCCGAAGTCTTGCATCCGGCACTGACAACCGGGGACTTCGTGGTCGGGGCGAGCCGCGGGAAGCGGGCCCCGAGCCGCTCCTTGACCCGGTCGCCGAGCCGCATCACCGGTCCGGCCAGCAGGGCTCCGACGCCCATCACCGCGGCGCCCGCGACCGCGTCGAGGAAGTAGTGGTTGGCCGTGCCCATCACCACGAACGTGGTGAGCAGGGGGTACGCGATGCCCGCGGCCCGTACGAGCGGGTGCCGGCCGTGGCGCCACAGCAGGATTCCGCACCAGAGCGCCCAGCCGACGTGCAGGCTCGGCATCGCCGCGTACTGGTTGGTCATTCCGCTCATGCCGCGCGGGGCACTCGCCCCGGTGCCCCACCATCCGTACGAGCTGTACTGCGCCATGGTGTCGACGAAGCCGTGCGTGGCGTCGAGCAGCCGGGGCGGGCAGGTCGGCAGCAGCGTGAAGCCGATCAGGCCCAGCAGCGTGGAGGTCATCAGCCAGGTGCGGGCCCTGCGGTACAGGGCCTCCCGGCGGCGGAAGAGCCAGACCAGAACGGCCGGGGTGATCAGATAGTGCAGGGACGCGTACACGAAGTCGGCGGGTATGCCGATCGAGGAGTGCGCGGTGAACAGCCGGTTGAGCGGGTGCTCGAAGTTGATGTGGAGCGTCTTCTCCAGGTGCAGGATGCGCAGACCGTGGTCGACGGCCGTCGACACGTCGCCGCGCACCACCAGTCGGCCCGCCGAGTAGGCTGCGTACACCAGGGCCAGCAGCGGCAGCTCGGTCCACCAACGGGGCCGCGGGTGCGCCACGGGCGCGGTGCTGACAGGCTGCATCCGGAAGCTCTCCATCATGTGTTCATGCGACTGACGGCGGGCGTTCAACCGTACGGTGCGGGTCGGTCGCGATTCCCCCGGGGGTCCTTGTCGGTTGCCCCCTGTGTGTACGGATTTCTCCGCGCAGAGAGGGACGCCGCTTCCGCCCCGGGGGTTGCCTCCCGGACCCGTGCGCGATGATGGGAAAACCGGACGATCCGTTCTGTCTCGATCTCCGGCCTCAGATCTCAGTTCAGGGAGAGCCGTCATGGCACCGCGTATCCTGCTCGCCCGGCACGGCCAGACGGAATGGTCCGTCAAGGGCAATCACACCGGCAGGACGGACATCCCGCTGCTCGACACCGGCCGGGCGGGCGCCAAGCTCCTCGGTGAGCGGCTGCACCGCGGGCCGTGGGCGGACCTGCCGGGCCTCGAAGTCCGCACCAGCCCGCTGCTGCGGGCCAAGGAGACCTGTGAGATCGCGGGTTTCGCGGACCGGGCCGAGCCGTGGGACGCGCTGCTGGAGTGGGACTACGGGGCGTACGAGGGGATGACTCCGGCCGAGATCAGGGCGATCCGCCCCGACTGGTTCATCTGGCGTGACGGGGTGCCGGAGGGGGAGACCCTGGCCGAACTGTCCGCCCGCGCCGACGAGATCGTCGACTGGGCCCGCTCGGCCGACCGCGACGTCCTGGTCTTCGCCCACGGCCACATCCTGCGGGCACTGGGGGCGCGATGGCTGGGCGAGGACGTGTCCTTCGCGGCGCGCATCCGGCTCGACCCGACGTCGCTGTCGGTACTGGGGTGGGCGTACGGGGCGCCCGCGGTGGAACGCTGGAACGACACGGGCCACCTGGACCGGTAGCCGCCGCCGGCCGGGCGGTGGTTCTGCCGGGCGCGGCGGTCCTGTCGGCCGCCGCCCGCGCGTCCGCCGCCTACGCGCCCGCCGGGCATCCGTGCTGGTGGACCGCGCCGCGGGTCTACGAAGAGCGTCGCCTACGCGTCCGCCGGGCATCCGTGCTGGTGGACCGCGCCGCGGGTCTACGAAGAGCGTCGCCTGCAGACCGCGCCGCGAGTCTGCGAAGGGCGCCGCCTACGCGCCCGCCGGGGCATCCGCCCCCGCGGCCTCCCCGTACCGCTCCAGGAACCCGCGTACCTCCGCCGCGCCCCGGTGCGGCGCCAGCACCCCCGCCGCGCCCGCCAGCATCGCCCGGATGCGGGACGACTGGACGCGGTCCAGCAGGTCCAGCACCTGGTGGCCGGCCGACGCCGCCTCCGGGGCCCGGCCCGCCCTGGCGAGGTCCGTGGTCAGCTCGGCCCGGTAGAGCGCCAGGTTCCGGGTGAAGTGCGGATCCTGGAGGCGCGTCGCGCGCAGCGCGTGGCGGGCCGCCCGCGACCAGTCGCCCAGCGCCGACCAGCACTGCGCCTCCAGCATCTCCAGCTCCGCCTCCCGGAAGAACGTCATCCACTCCGGATCGGCGTCGGACGCACCGCGTCCGAACGCGGTGTGCGCCCGGCCGATCGCCCGTTCGCAGCCCGTACGGTCCCCGAGCCCCGCCCGGCCCCCCGCCTCCCGCAGCGCGAGCAGCGCCAGCAGCCGCGGCGAGCCCAGCGGCCGCGCCACCCGTTGCCCTGCCTCGGCCGCCCGTACGGACTCGCGGGGCCGCCCCGTGTCCCTGGCCAGGAACGACGCGTTGCAGAACGCGTGCGCCTCCAGCGCCGCGTCACCCGCCACGCGCGCCGTGGCGAGCGCCTCCGCGTAGTGCGAGCGGGCGTCCTCGAACCGGCCCGAGTCGTGGGCCAGCCAGCCCACCGAGATGGCCAGTTCGCCCGCCCCGGTGTGCAGCCGGTCGGCGGTGGAGCGCTTGGTGGCGGCTCCGGAGTCGAGCAGCGCGTACGCCGCCCGCAGCGGCTGCGACGCCTTGCGGTACAGGCCGTCACCGCCGTGCCGGTCGTCGAGCAGCCGGATCTGCCGTACCGCCTTCTCGACGGCGCTCACTTCGGCCTCGCCGACCCGGCGCGGCTCGGGCAGGGGGGCGGCGGCGGACGTGCCGCCGAGGCCGAACGCCAGGGTCGCGGTCGCCATCGTGGTGGTGCCGCTCGTCATGAATACGCGACGCAGCACGTCGCTCTCCTCGTCGGTGTCGCTGTGGAGCGTGGGGGGCGGTGGGGTTTCGGCGGTGGCCCGCGCCCCCCGGCCGCGTACGGTTTCGCGCGGCGAGAAGCCCAGGTCCGCCAGGGTCGTCCCGGGGAACATGTGCAGGAAGACCCGCTCGTACGCGTAGTTGGGGCAGCGGATCTCGCCGGACTCCACGCGTCCGATGTACCGGGCGTCGCACGCGACCTGCTCGCCGATCTCGCGGGCGGACCTGCGTACCGCGGCAGCGAACTCCCCGGCGGAGCGCTGACCGCGCAGCCGCCGGAAGGCGAGGTTGGGAACTGCCCCTGTCGACACCATGGGCGAGGACCTCTCTTCTGCAGCCGGGGTTCCTGCTTCCGGTGTCCCGGCGGAGCAAGAACGTACCTGCTGTGAGCGGTCACACACTCTGTGTTTGCCAACAAAAGGGGCATCTCGCCCACGATCCGCCATGAACTGCCACCCTTTGCGGCGGCGTGGCACCGTAGCCCTTGACGCGGTCGGCGCGTTGGTTGCTGTGGAGACGGAATCCGGCTCCGCCCGGCGATGAGAGGAGAGGTCCCTTGTTGCATCTCGGCACGGAGACCGGCTCGCGGACGACTGCGACGACCCCGGCCGCAACGGGTGCCACGGCGCCCACCGCGCCCCCGGTGGACCACGGCGCCGAACCCTGCGACCTGGTGACCGTCCCCGCCCGTCAGGGACTGGAGGCCGTGGACATCCTGCGCCGCGGCGCCGATCAGGAGGCCGTCGGGCCGGTCCTGCACGACGGCGCCTGCGACACCCTCGGCTTCCTGGTGCCCCCGGGAACCGCGGCGGCGTGGGACGTACCGGGCAGCGCCTGTACGCAGACCGCGGGCCGCGGGCTGCGCATCCCCGCCGAACCTCCCGTCACCGGCAGCGGCTGGCTGCTGCCGCCCGAGGACGATGCCCCGGTCACCGACCCGGCCGTGCTGCGGGCCGCTCTCGACCAGGCGGCCCGGCTGATCGAGGCGGCCGACAGCTGCCGCTGACCGCCGGGTCCTTCCGCGTGCCCATAATGGGCCGGTGGCCGGGACCTTCCGGCGCGGCCGGTTCCGTACCGGCCCGGAGCGATGAGCAGTGAGCAGGCACGAACAGCAGTGGCACGTCGAGGAGCGTCGGGCGGGGGCACGGGCGCCCGTAAGCGGTCCGACCGCAAGGCCGACAGCAGGCCCGACAGCAGGACCGACAGCAGGGCTGACGGCAGGGCCGAACGCGCAGCCGGACGCGGAACCGGGCGCCGGGCGGAGCCCGTCGCGGTGCCGGTGGACGGCGGCCTCGCCGAGCTGGTGCCCGACCGGGAGCGCCCGCACGCCTGGACACTGACGCTCGACGGCGCCCCCCAGTCCCATGTGGACCTGGACGACCCCACGTACCTGTCCTTCGAGTACCAGCGCAGGATCGGCCACATCGCCGACCTTGCCGCACCCGCCGGGCAGCCCCTGCACGTGGTGCACCTGGGCGGCGGCGCGTTCACCCTCGCCCGCTACATCGCCGCGACCCGGCCCCGCTCCACCCAGCAGATCGTCGAGGTGGACGCCGCGCTCGTCCAACTGGTCCGCCGCGAGCTGCCGCTGGACCCGCAGGCCAGGATCCGGGTCCGGGCCACCGACGCCCGCGCCGGGCTCGGGAAGGTCCAGGACGGCTGGGCGGACCTCGTCATCGCGGATGTCTTCAGCGGCGCCCGCACCCCCGCACACCTGACCAGCACCGAGTTCCTCGCCGAGGTCCGCCGGGTCCTGAAGCCCGGCGGGAGTTACGTGGCCAACCTCGCGGACGGGCCGCCGCTGACCCATCTCCGCGGCCAGATCGCCACCGCGGCCACGGTCTTCCCCGAACTCGCGCTCGCCGCCGACCCGACCGTGTGGCGCGGCCGCCGCTTCGGCAACGCGGTGCTGCTCGCCTCGGACCTGCCGCTGAAGGTCGCGGAGCTGACCCGCCGGGTCGCGACCGACCCGCACCCCGGACGCGTCGAACACGGGCGCGCCCTCGCCGACTTCACCGGCGGCGCGGCGGCGGTGAGCGACGCGGACGCCAGACCGTCACCGGCTCCGCCGCCTTCGGCGTTCGGCTGAGGGCTGTCCCGCAGTCCCTGGTGGATCGGCGTGCGGCAGGCCCCCGGACGACCAGTTCGTACGATCCGCCCTCATCCGGCACCTGACCGAGGCGTCGCACACGGTGCGGAGCGTCGGCACCGCGCTCGAAGCGCTGCGCGAGGTCGCCCACTCCGCTTCGACGTGGTCATCCTCGACCTCGGCCTGCCCGATCTCGACGGCGGCGAGGCGCTGAAGATGCTCCGCGGCACCACCGACGTACCCGTGATCATCGCGACCGCGCGGGACGACGAGAGCGAGATTGTCCGGCTGCCCAACGACGGCGCCGACGACTATCTGACCAAGCCGTTCTCGGTGGAGCACCTGTCCGCGCGGATGGCCGCCGTGCTGCGCCGCTCGCGCGCCGCCGGGGGCGGGGCGCCGGCGCCGCGGGTCATCCGGGTCGGCGGCCTCTCCATCGACCCGCTGCGCCGCCGGGCCGAACTGGACGGCACCGCGCTCGACCTCACCCGCCGCGAGTTCGACCTGCTGACCTTGCTCGCCGGGCGGCCCGGGGTCGTCGTCCCGCGCAGGGAACTCCTCGCCGAGGTCTGGCAGCAGTCCTACGGTGACGACCAGACCATCGACGTCCATCTCTCCTGGCTGCGCAGGAAGCTGGGCGAGACGGCCGCCGGGCCGCGCTATCTGCACACCCTGCGCGGCGTCGGCGTGAAGCTCCAGCCACCCGCCCCGGAGCGGCCCGCATGAGATGGGCCCTGGTCAAGGTGGTCCTGGCCGTCGCCGTCACCCCGCGGCCCACCGCCCCGCAGACCACCACCCCCTCCGCACCCCGGCCGGCCCCCACCCCCACCCCCACCCCCGGCCGGGGTGCGCCCCATCCACCGGGCAACCGGCCCGCTATCCGGCCCGGTTCACCGCCGACAGCACCGCCAGGATCGACGCCGTCAGGACGGACGTGTCCTGACCGGCCCCCCAGTGCAGCTCCCCGCCGACCCGGCACTCCGCGTACGCCATCGCCGGGCTGCCCTGCCCCGCCGCCGTCGCGTGCTCGGTGAAGTCGAGGATGTCCACCTCGATCCCCGCGGCTGCCAGCGCACGCGTGAACGCCGACACCGGGCCGTTGCCCGTGCCCTCGTAGTCGCCCTCCCGCTCGCCCACCCGCAGCGTGCAGATGAACCGGTGCTCACCGGCCGGGTTCCGGTCCGTGGACCAGGAGGTCAGGGCCACGTTCCCGTCCCGTCCGGGGACCAGGTACGCCGCCTCGAACAGCTCCCACAGATCCTTCGGGGTGGCCTCCAGGCCGCTGTCGTCGGTCGCCGTCTGCACCGTACGGGAGAAGTCCGCGCGCAGCCGGGCCGGCAGGTGCATCCCGTAGTTGCTCTGCAGCAGATGGGCGATGCCGCCCTTCCCCGACTGGCTGTTGACCCGGATGACCGCCTCGTACGTCCGTCCCACGTCCGCCGGGTCGATCGGCAGATACGGCACCGACCACAGCTCGGCACCACTGCTCGCGCGATGGGCGAAGCCCTTGCTGATGGCGTCCTGGTGGGTGCCGGAGAACGCCGTGTAGACGAGGTCGCCGCCGTACGGGTGGCGGGGCGGCACCGGCAGCCGGTTGCAGTGCTCGACCGTGCGGCGGATCTCGTCGATGTCGGAGAAGTCGATCATCGGGTCGACGCCCTGGGCATGCAGATTGAGGGCCAGGTTGACCAGGTCGACGTTGCCGGTGCGCTCCCCGTTGCCGAACAGGCAGCCCTCCACGCGCTGCGCACCCGCCAGGACGGCGAGCTCGGCGCACGCGGTGCCGGTGCCGCGGTCGTTGTGCGGATGGACGGAGAGGATCACCGCGTCCCGTCGGTCCAGGTGACGGTGCATGTACTCGATCTGGTCCGCGTACACGTTCGGAGTGGCGATCTCCACCGTGGCGGGCAGATTGTGGATGACAGGCCGGTCCGGGGAGGCGTCCCACAGGCCGGTGAGGCTGTTGCAGAGCTCCAGGACGAAGTCCGGCTCGGTGAGGATGAAGACCTCGGGGGAGAACTCGAACCGGATGTCGGCGCCGGGCCGCGCCCGCGCCAGCCGCTCCATCCGCGCCGCCGCGTCCAGCACCAGGGCGTGCACCTCGGCGCGGCTGCGGCCGAGCACGACATCGCGCCAGACGGGGGCGGTCGGGGTGTACAGATGGACGACCGCGCGGCCCATTCCCTCGATGGACTCGAAGGTCCGCTCGATCAGATCCGGCTTGGCCGGGGTGAAGACGACCACGGTGACGTCGGCCGGCACGGCGCCGCTCTCGGCCAGATGCCGGACGAAGTCGAAGTCGGTGCGGCTCGCGGACGGATAGCCGACCTCGATCTCCTTGAACCCCATGGCGACCAGCAGATCGAACATCCGGCGCTTGCGCGGCGTGTCCATCGGTTCGGCCAGCGCCTGGTTGCCGTCCCGCAGATCCACGGGTACCCAGAGCGGGGCCTTCTCGATACGGGCCTGCGGCCAGGTGCGGCCGGTCAGCGGGACCTCGACGCGGTCGAAGGCGGAACGGTAGCGGTGGGACGGCATGGAGCTGGCGCGCTGCGGGTTCCAGCGGGGCGCGTCGGCGGGCACGGGCCCGCGCGGGGTGCAGATCGTGGGGAAGCTGTGCATCGGTGACAGACGGTCGGACATGAAGCGGACTCTTCTCGCATCGCCGGATGCGACCGGCACCGCACGGCATCCCGCGGCGGGGTGCCGGTCGCTTCAGGCCCCGCCGCGGCAGCCGAGAAGAAGGAGACCGCTGTGCGTCATGCCGGGTACAGTAGCCAGAAAGCAAGTCCTCAGACAACCTGACAGGTGAATTCGTGTCCTCGCTCGGTCCGCTCCGCCCCAGCCCCCTGGTCGAACAGGCCACGCACCATCTGCGCGAGCAGATCACCGAGGGGCACTGGCCGGTCGGCACGAAGATTCCCGGCGAGACGACCCTGGCCAAGACGCTCGGTGTGGGCCGCTCCACGGTCCGCGAGGCGGTACGCACACTGGCCACGCTCGGGCTGCTCCAGTCCCGGCAGGGCGCGGGCGTCTTCGTCATCGCCGACCACGCGACCGAGGACTGGCCGGCCCGGCTGCGCAGGGCCTCGGTCACCGATGTCTACGAAGTGCGCATGCTGATCGAGGTCCAGGCCGCCCGCCTGGCCGCGCGGCGCCGTACGGACGAGGACCTGGCCGCCCTCGACGGGGCGCTCACCGCGCGGCGGGCGGCGGGGGCCGGGGGAGACGCGGGGTTCGTCGACGCGGACATCGCCCTGCACCGGGCCGTGGTGGTCGCCGCCCACAACCCCGTACTCACCGACCTCTTCGGCGAGTTCGCCCCGGTGTTGCGGCAGGGGCTCATCGACCTCGTGGAGCTGTTCGGCCTGCGCCGCGACGATCCGGACCACGGCGACGCGGCCCATGACGCGCTGGTACGGGCCGTGGTGGCCGGCGACGCGGACTCGGCGGGCCGCGCCGCACAGGCCGAACTGGAATCCACCCTGGCGCGCCTGCGGGCGGTGTAGCCCCGCGACCCCGACCCGCCTCTTCCCGCCGCCTTTCTCGGGTGCGCCTGCTGTCGCCCGTTCCCGCCGCCTGTTCTCGTTGCGCCTCCCGCCGGCCGTTTCTACCGCCCGTCCCCGTCGCGCCTTCTGTTGCCCGTTCCCGTTGCACCGCTGGTCGCCCCCCGGCGTACCCGTCGCCCTTCGGCGTCCCCGCATCGTCCTTCGGTGTCCCCGACGCGCCTCCCGCCGCCCCCCGGCGCGCCCGTGACGACGCGTCGGGTTCGGGGAAAGAACGCGGATGCGCCCCGGGCCGCCCCCGGCGGGCCCCCTCGCGCGATGCCCCGTTCACCTTCCGGTGCGCGATCGCGTGTGAACCGGGGGGCGGGAACCGCTCCCGGACCGGGCGGACATGCGGCCCGGCCGGCCCGCCCCGGGGTGACCGGCGTAGCGGGTTCCCACCCGGCGCGCCCTTGACCTGCGCATCATCGGAAAGGGGCCGAGCCTCCGGCCGGTCTCCGCGGGCTATGGCAAGACTTCGGCGGGACACGGTCTCGTGACTTGCAGGACACACTCGGGCAACGGAAGCGCCTTCAACTCTTGACACCCACCCCTCGCAGGCAGGAACCTTCCGACATCGACGCATGGGAGCGCTCCCACATCGTGCGGGGGATTCCCGCTCGAACGGCACTGCCCGTGTCCTCCCCCCTGAGCCACCCGGCATCCGCTCCCACCAGCGCGTATGCCGCGCAGTCAGAACGCCAGTCCCACCCTGGAACAAGGAGTAGTGGAATGCGCATCACCCGCACCGTCGCCGGCCGGAGCCGCAGAGCCGCGGTTCTGGCCACCACGGGCCTGACAGCCTCGGCCCTGTTGCTGGCCGGCTGCAGCAGCGACTCGGACTCGTCGGACGACACGGGCTCCGGCGCGAACGGGAAGATCACGCTGACCGTCGCCGACTACGGGCAGTTCGGCTACAAGGAGGCCGGCCTTTTCGCCAAGTACCACGAGCTGCACCCGAACATCACGGTCAAGGAGGACGTCACCGCCGACGAGAAGGTCTACTACCCCAAGCTGCTCCAGCAGCTGAACTCGGGCAGCGGCCTCGCCGACGTCCAGGGCATCGAGGTCGGCCGGATCAAGGAGATCGTCGACACCAAGGCGGACTCCTTCGCCGATCTCAGCAAGGTGATCGACGTCGACGAGTGGGTGTCCTGGAAGGAGAAGCAGGCCACCACGTCCGGCGGTCAGGTGATCGGCGCGGGCACCGACATCGGTCCGATGTCCCTCTGCTACAACACCGACCTGTTCGGGAAGGCAGGTCTGCCGACCGACCGCGCGGAGGTCGCCAAGAAGGTCGCCGGGGGCTGGGAGGACTACCTCAAGCTCGGTGAGGAGTACAAGAAGAAGGCCCCCGAGGGCACGTACTTCATGGACTCCGCGAGCGCCATGTTCAACGCCGTGGTGAGCTCGAACGCGAAGCAGTACTACGACGAGAGCGGCAAGCCGGTCTACAAGGACAGCCCCAGCGTCCAGCAGGGCTGGAACCTGGCCGCCGAGGCCGCGTCGAAGAAGCTGACCCAGGGTCTCGCCCAGTTCAACGACCCGTGGGTCGCCGCTCTGCGCAAGGGCACCGTCGCCACCGTGGCCTGCCCCGCGTGGATGGCCGGTCAGATCTCGACCAACGCCGGTGAGGCCAACAAGGGCAAGTGGGACATCACCACCGCACCCGGTTCGACCGCCGCCAACTGGGGCGGCTCCTTCGTCGCCGTGCCCAAGTCGGGCAAGAACGTCGACGAGGCCACCAAGCTCGTCAAGTGGCTGACCGCTCCCGAGCAGCAGGCCGCCGTGTTCAAGGCGATCGGTGTCTTCCCGTCCAACAAGGGCGCGTACGACCTGCCGGACGTGAAGAACGCGAAGCTCCCCTACTTCAACGACGCGCCGATCGGGCAGATCTACGCCGACGAGGCCAAGTCCATCCCCGAGACGGTCCTCGGCGCGAAGGACGGCGTCATCAAGGACACCATCTCCACCCAGATCAACAACATGGAGCAGCGCGGCACGAGCCCCGACGACGCGTGGAAGGCGGCGGCCAACGCGATCGACAAGGCGATCGGGTAGATCGTCGCCGGTGCGGGCGGCCCCCAGGAGCCTCCCGCACCGGCCCGCGCCCGGACGACCGCCCCGGCCCGTACCCCCGCACCGGCCCGCGCCCGGACGACCGCCCCGGCCCGTATCCCCCCGCACCCCTCGTGCAGGCCAACTCAGCAACGCAGGGAAGGACTCCCGCCCGTGGCCACCTCGACTCCCACCCGGGACGCATACGCCCCGCCGCCCGACGGTTCCCAGCAGACGACGGCCCGGTCCCGTCGGCAGAACTGGCGGAGCCGGCTGTGGCGGTTCGACGACAAGGCATCGCCGTACGCCTACATAGCCCCGTTCTTCCTCGTCTTCGGTGCCTTCGGGCTCTATCCGCTGCTGTACACCGGTTGGATCGCCCTGCACCGGGTGGAGATGACCGGCCTGGACCGGATGGAGTGGGTCGGCTGGGACAACTTCGACAAGATCCTGCACGACTCCGAGTTCTGGACGGCCCTCGGCAACACCTTCCTGATCGGGGTCATGTCCACCGTCCCGCAGCTGCTGGTCGCGCTCGGTCTGGCCCATCTGCTGAACTACCGGTTGCGCGCCAGCACGTTCTGGAGGACGGTCGTCCTCACCCCGTACGCCACCTCCGTGGCCTCCGCGGCCCTCGTCTTCGCCCTGGTGTTCCGGGCCGACGGCGGCCTGCTGAACTGGGCGCTGCACTTCATCGGCCTCGGCGACACCAACTGGGCCAACGGCCACTGGACGTCGAAGATCGCGATCTCCGTCATCGTGATCTGGCGCTGGACGGGCTACAACACCCTGATCTACCTGGCCGCCATGCAGGCCGTACCGACCGATCTGTACGAGGCCGCCTCGCTGGACGGCGCCTCGCGCTGGCAGCAGTTCCGCAAGGTGACCATCCCCTCGCTGCGGCCCACGATCCTCTTCACGATCGTCATATCGACCATCGGCTCCATGCAGCTGTTCGGTGAGCCGCTGCTGCTGGAGGGCGGCACCCTAGGAGCCACCGGCGGCAACGAGAATCAGTACGAGACGCTCAGCGTCTACCTCTACAACTACGGCTGGAATCTCGGGCACCTCGGTCCGGCCGCCGCAGTGGCCTGGGCGATGCTCGCCCTCCTGCTGATCATCGCCGCGGTCAACTGGCTCATCGGCCGTTTCGTACGCACATCCGCGGTCTGACCGGGAGCGAATTCCATGACCATGACCAGCCCCACCAAAGCCCCGGAACTCGGCCTCCCGAGCACGCCCCACCGGGCGGCGCGGCGCCCGAGCCGCTTCAGGCCGGGCGCGGGCCGGCAACTGCAGGGCGGCCCGTTCGCCTACATCGCCCTGGCCGTCGTCGGCATCGGCTCGCTCCTGCCGCTCTACTGGACGCTCGTGGCCGCGTCCCACACCCAGGACGAAGTGCTCGCCACCACACCGCCGTTCCTGCCGGGCGGGCGGCTGCTGCACAACCTCGACGCGGCCTGGAGCCAGGCGCACCTCGGCAAGGCGATCGTCAACAGCGTCGTCGTCTCCGGCTGCATCACGGCGGCGACGCTCTTCTTCTGCACCCTGGCCGGCTACGCCTTCGCCAAGATGCGCTTCACCGGCCGGGGTGCGCTGATGACCGGGGTCATCGCCACGCTCACGATCCCGCCGCAGCTCAGCGTCGTCCCGCTGTTCATGATGATGTCCGACATCGGCTGGGGCGGAAAGCTGGAGTCGGTGATCTTCCCGACCCTGGTGAGCGCGTTCGGGGTGTTCTTCATGCGGCAGTACCTGACCGAGGCGCTGCCCTACGAACTCATCGAGGCCGCCAAGATCGACGGCGCGAACAACTTCCGCATCGTGCGGAGCGTGGTGCTCCCGGTGGCCCGCCCCGCGATGATGGTGCTGGGAATGCTCACCTTCGTACAGGCCTGGAACGACTTCTTCTGGCCCTACCTCGCCCTCAACCAGCAGAATCCCACGCTCCAGGTGGCCCTCGGCCAGCTGAGCGCCTCCTACACCCCCGACCAGAGCATCGTGATGGCCGGCGCTTTGATCAGCACGCTGCCGCTGCTCGTCGTCTTCGTGATCTTCGGCAAGCAGATCGTCGGCGGGATCATGTCCGGCGCCGTCAAGGGGTGACACCGCGTCACCCGCCGTTCCCCGGGCACCCGTACGGCCTGATTCCCTGACCGCGGGCCGTACGGGCCCCGGAGCCACACCCCCTACCTGCCCCTGTTCGTCCATTCCTGGGAGCGCTCCCGCATGACTGCTGTACGACCTGACATCGCCCCGAAGCAGGCGCCCGAGGCAGCGGACTTTCCGACCGGTTTCGTCTGGGGGGCGGCCACCGCCGCCTACCAGGTCGAGGGCGCCGCGGCCGAGGACGGCCGCACCCCCTCCATCTGGGACACCTTCAGCCGCACTCCGGGCAAGGTCCGCAACGGTGACACCGGAGACATCGCCGCCGACCACTACCACCGCTACCGCGACGACGTGGCGCTGATGAAGCAACTCGGCCTGAGGGCCTACCGCTTCTCCGTCTCCTGGTCCCGGGTGCAGCCCACCGGCCGCGGCCCCGCCGTCGAACGCGGACTGGACTTCTACCGCAGGCTCGTCGACGAGCTCCTCGAAGCCGGTGTCGCGCCCGTCGCCACCCTCTACCACTGGGACCTGCCCCAGGAGTTGGAGGACGCCGGCGGCTGGCCCCAGCGGGTGACCGCCGAGCGGTTCGCCGACTACGCCGCCATCATGGCCGACGCCCTCGGCGACCGCGTCTCCACCTGGACCACCTTCAACGAACCGTGGTGCTCGGCCTTTCTCGGATACGGCTCCGGCGTGCACGCCCCCGGCCGCACCGAGCCGGCCTCCGCCCTGCGCGCGGCCCACCACCTCAACCTCGCCCACGGCCGGGCGGTCGGGATCCTGCGCGACCGGCTCCCCGCCGCCGCGCAGACCTCGGTCACCCTCAACCTCCACCAGGTCCGCCCGCTGACCGACAGTGCGGCCGACGCGGACGCCGCCCGCCGGATCGACGCGGTGGGCAACCGGATCTTCACCGGCCCGATGCTGCGCGGCGCGTACCCCGAGGACCTGATCGCCGACACCGCGCACCTGGTGAACTGGTCGGAGCTGGTCCAGGACGGCGACCTGGCCGCCATCTCCCGTCCGATCGACGTCCTGGGCGTCAACTACTACACGCCGACGCTGGTCTCCACGCCCGCGGACGGTTCCGGCGACTCGCGCGACGACGGCCACGGCAACAGCGACCACTCCCCGTGGCCCGGCTCCGAGCACGTCGCCTTCCACCTCGCCGAGGGCAGGAAGCGCACCGCGATGAACTGGGCGATCGACCCCGACGGGCTGTACAACCTGCTCCTCGACGTCTCCCGGGACCACCCGGACCTGCCGCTGATGGTCACCGAGAACGGTGCGGCCTTCGACGACTACGTCTCGCCCGAGGGCCTGGTGGAGGACCCCGAGCGGGTCGAGTACCTGCGTGGCCACCTCGAAGCCGTCCAGCGGGCCGTGGCCGACGGCGCGGACGTGCGCGGCTACTTCCTCTGGTCCCTGATGGACAACTTCGAGTGGGCGTACGGGTACTCGAAGCGCTTCGGTGCCGTCTACGTCGACTACGCCACCCAGCGCCGTATCCCCAAGGCGAGCGCCCACTGGTACGCCGACGTCATCCGCCGCCACGCACTGCCCCCGGTCACCGACCCCGCCTGAACCCCGCACACCCCGCACGGTCCTGTACGCCCCCCTGTACGACCCCTGAGACCCGGCCGCCCGTCGCGCCGGGTCTCCGTCGTCCCCGTCCGGGCCGCGGCCCACGGAACCGAGGGCCGGCACCTCACGGTTTGGGAGCGCTCCCATACTATGGACCCGGCGAGGCCGCCGGGCCCGGACGAGGGTCGGGGGATCCCACACCAGGACTTGGTTCGGTTATCCGACTGTGAGAAATTGACCGCGAACGGGAGGCAGCCATGACGGCAGCGCGAGTACGGAGCGGCGGGCGGCCCACGCTCGAAGAGGTCGCGGCACGGGCGGGGGTGGGGCGCGGTACGGCCTCGCGGGTCATCAACGGATCCCCGCGGGTCAGCGCGCAGACCCGTGAAGCGGTGGAGGCGGCCGTCGCCGAACTGGGTTACGTACCCAATCGCGCGGCCCGCGCGCTCGCCGGGAACCGCACCGACGCCGTAGCCCTGGTCGTGCCCGAGCCGGAGACCCGCTTCTTCGCCGAGCCGTACTTCTCCGACATCGTCCGCGGTGTCGGCGCGGCGCTCGCCGACACCGACATGCAGCTGCTGCTTACTCTCGTCGGCAGCGACCGCGAGCGCCGGCGGCTGGCCCAGTACCTGACCGCGCACCGCGTCGACGGCGTGCTGCTGGTCTCCGTCCATGCCGACGACCCGCTGCCGGACCTGCTGGAGCAGCTCGGCATGCCGGCCGTGATGAGCGGCCGCAGGTCCGCCTCCGAGCCGCTCGCCGCCGTCGACTCCGACAATTTCGGGGGTGCCCGTGCCGCGGTCGGCCATCTGATCTCCCGGGGCCGCCGCTCCATCGCGACGATCACCGGGCGCCTTGACGTCTACGGTGCGCGGCGCCGCCTCGACGGCTACCGCGAGGCGGTCGCTGCGGCCGGTCTCGGACCGGACGAGCAGCTGATCGCGCCGGCCGACTTCAGCGAGGAGGGCGGTGCACAGGCCATGCGTGACCTGCTGGCCCGCCGCCCCGATGTCGACGCGGTCTTCGCCGCCTCCGACGTGATGGCCGCGGGAGCCCGCCAGGTGCTCCGTGAGGCAGGCCGGCGCATCCCGGACGACGTGGCCCTGATCGGCTTCGACGACTCGGCCGTGGCCCGTCACATGGACCCGGCGCTCACCAGCGTGCGCCAGCCGATCGAGGAGATGGGCCGCACGATGGCCCGCGTCCTGCTCCAGGAGATCGCGGGCGAGAACCAGGAACGTCCGCAGATCGTGCTCCCCACGGAACTGGTCGTCCGCGACTCCTCGTGACGGCCGTCACACGACCGCCCGGTGAGGGTGGCTCAGACACGAGAAGGGCCCCGGTCATCGACCGGGGCCCTTCCCTTCAGGGTGAGTAACGGGACTCGAACCCGCGACATCCTGGACCACAACCAGGTGCTCTACCATCTGAGCTATACCCACCACGCCCGGTCTTTTTCTGACCGGCCGAGAAAAAGTGTACAGGGTCCGAGAGGGTGCTCGCGCCCCCATTGTTCCGCCGCTGACCACAACCCCCGAAAGGCCCATGACCAGCGGCTTCACACACTCCTACGGCGTGGGCGGCGCGACGCGTGCCGCGATCGCCTTGGCGTGCTCCGAGTCCGGACCGGGCTGCGGCACGAAGACCGCCTCGCGGTAGTAGCGCAGCTCCGTGATGGAGTCACGGATGTCCGCGAGTGCCCGGTGGTTGCCGTTCTTGGCCGGACTGTTGAAGTACGCCCTCGGGTACCAGCGGCGCGCCAGCTCCTTGATCGAGGACACATCGACGATCCGGTAGTGGAGGTAGCCCTCCAGGGCGGCCATGTCCCGCGCCAGGAAGCCGCGGTCGGTGGAGACCGAGTTTCCGCAGAGCGGGGCCTTGCCGGGCTCCTTCACGTGCTCGCGGACGTAGGCCAGCACCTGGGCCTCGGCGTCGGCCAGGGTGGTGCCCCGGGCCAGCTCGTCGAGGAGACCCGAGGTGGTGTGCATCTGGCGCACCACCTCGGGCATCGTCTCCAGGGCCGCGTCCGGCGGGCGGATCACGATGTCCACCCCTTCGCCGAGCACGTTCAACTCCGAGTCGGTGACCAGTGCGGCCACCTCGATGAGTGCGTCTTCCGTCAACGAGAGCCCGGTCATCTCGCAGTCGATCCACACCATGCGGTCGTTCATGGCCCCAGCCTACGGGGCACTCCGTTGACCCGGCAGGGTCGGGCGTCCGGCGGCGTACACGTCGGGGCCCGGTTTCCCGTGCTCCGGGTGCCCCGCCCCGACCGCCGCCGACGTGAAGACGGGGGGACCCGACGCGGTGGCCGCGGCCCGCCGGCCCGCCGAGGAGCCCTGGGCCGGCACGATCGGATCGATCCCCGGGGAGAGGGGCTCCACGCCGCCACTCTGCGGACGGCGGGCCCGGTAGGCGGCCCGGTACGCGGCGGGGGAGGAGCCCAGCTGGCGCCGGAAGTGTCCGCGCAGCGCGACCGGCGAGCGGAAGCCGCAGCGGCCCGCGACCTCGTCGACCGAGTGCTCGGACGTCTCCAGCAGCCGCTGCGCCTGCAGCACCCGCTGGGTGATGAGCCACTGGAGCGGTGCGCTGCCGGTGAGCGAGCGGAACCTGCGGTCGAAGGTCCGCCTGCTCATGTAGGCGCGCGCGGCCAGCGTCTCCACGTCGAACTGCTCGTGGAGATGCTCCAGTGCCCAGGCCACGACCTCGGCGAGCGGGTCGGAGCCGATCTCCTCGGGTAAAGACCTGTCGAGATAGCGCTCCTGGCCGCCACTGCGCCGCGACGGCACGACGAGCCGGCGGGCCAGTGCCCCGGCGGCCTCCGTGCCGTGGTCCGTGCGGACTATGTGCAGACAGAGGTCGATCCCGGCCGCCGTACCCGCGGAGGTGAGCACGTCGCCGTCGTCGACGAAGAGCTCGCGCGGATCGACGTGCACCGACGGATATCGCTTGGCCAGCGTCGGTGCGTACATCCAGTGCGTGGTCGCCGGGCGGCCGTCCAGCAGACCTGCCGCGGCGAGCACGAACGCCCCGGTGCACAGCCCGACGATGCGGGCCCCTTCCTCATGGGCGCGGCGCAGCGCGTCCAGTGCCTCCGCGGGCGGTGGCGAGGTGATCGAACGCCAGGCGGGCACCACGACGGTGCCGGCCCTGCTGATCGCCTCCAGCCCGTAGGGCGCGGTGAGTTCGAGTCCCCCGGTGGTCCGCAGCGGTCCCTCTTCCCCGCCGCAGACGAGGAGTCGGTACCGCGGAACTCCCGCGTCCTGTCGGTCGATTCCGAACACGGAGAGCGGGATCGAGCTCTCGAAGATGGGGCCGCCGCTGAACAGCAGCACGGCGACGACTTCCCGTCGTCGTCGTCCACTGAGCTTCCGTACAGCCTCCGTTGCGGCGGCGGAGTCCTGGCTCATGACGCTAAGCCCCCCTCGGTGTTCGCGTCTCCCTGGTCCTTACGGGCCTGTCGCTCCTGCACTTTTCCCCTCGGTCCTGCACGAGACCCCCGTCTTCGATACCCAAGATCGAATCTACTGCGTCCCACGACGCCGTCGTGACAAGTTCACCAACCGGCGTTATGTCGACAAGGCAACTTGGCGGGAAGCATTCGATCACGAAGGGTTTCACTCAGCGGCCGCGCAGGGAAGTGCGCCTCGCCTTGATGGCCCGTCCCCGTCGGGTGGAAGCGTACCGCGCGGTCTCTTCCTGCCTGGTGGCAAGGGGGTTGATCGGCCAATTCGGCAAGGAAGCGACAGGGGTGTGAAGTTGGCTGAAAATAGATGGTTGTGCGTACGTGATTCAGTCAGTGGACCGGCGCACAACCCCGATGAACGACTGCTTCTTTGCGCCCCCTGAGCAGGTCGGGCGGCCGATCGCGAGGACCGGTGCGCCGGCGTCGGCGGCAGCCGGATCCCGACCGGCGGGCCGGTATCGGTCCGTCGGCCGGGTGGAGGGCCGCGGACGGGGCGGACGGGCCGGGACGGGTGCGGCGTGACTCCCGGGGGACGGATCGTCGCGCCGACGGTCGGAGGGGAAGCGGCGGCCGCTCCGGAGCGCGGTCGTTCCGCGACGGCTTCCCGGGCGTTCTGCGGGGGTTCCGGGGCGGTTCGCAGCGGGGTGCGGGCAGTCACGGAAACGGTCCCTTCGGTCACGCAGGGGAGCTATCTCGCCCCTTCGGCGTCGATGTACAGCGCAACCGGCATTGCCATACGGGTCCGCCTCGGGCATGCTCCGTGAAACGTCGCGCGCGCTTTGCGCGGGTCTGGGCAGTGGAGGAGTGGCGCCGTACCCTTGGGGGTAAGGGGTTGGGAAGATGATTCCCGGACACCGCAACACCGCCCGCTGACGCACCTTCCCCACGTCGCTCTCCTCACGAGGACTCTCTTCGCCGAGACACCGATGGCCGGTCACGAAATCCCCGAACCCGCCGACCGCAAGCAGGTAGCCGACCCCATGTCGGGCCCGCAGGCGGCCGAAGAAACACGTCATTCCTGCGATCCGGCCTTCCGCCATGGGGTGGTGGTCGGCTTCGACGGCTCGACATCCAGTGAGCGCGCCCTCGCGTACGCCATCGGGATGGCCCGAAGATCGGGCTCCGGTCTGATCATCGTCCACGTCGCCAATCGGCTGCCGACCACCGTCTGGGCAGGCTGCGAGCCGCCCGTCTTCGTCGACGTGCCCGATCACCGCACCGAGGTGCTCGGCCTGGAGCTCGCCTGCGCGGACTACCTCTCCGAGGTCCCCTGGGTGCTCGTCGAGCGCGGCGGGGACATCTGCCACGAGCTGGAGGAGGTCGGCCGGGAGTACTCGGCCGACGCCATCGTCGTCGGTTCCACGCACGGCATCGTCGGCCGCATCTTCGGCTCGGTGGCGGGGCGCCTCGCGCGCCGCGCGCAGCGTCCGGTCGTCGTCATCCCCTGAGCGGCCCCCGTTCCGTCCACCCCTGTCGTCACCCCTGTCGCCGGGGTGGACCCGCGCGGTCGACATGGCGTCAACTCGTCTGTGGAAACCGGCAATCCGCTGAGGCGCAGAGGTGGATTGCGCGCTTGTGAAGCGTGCATAAGGGGCATGAGGAAGCGGAGCCACCGCATGTGAAGAGAGCCCTCCGTGCACGACGACGTCTCTGCGGGAGCGCGGCACCTCTGTCGTCGGCCATCTCGCCCCGCGAATCGCCCTGTTGGCGTTCGGTATCGGTCACACCGGGGGCGTGGACGATGCGACGGCGGCCGACGCCGTCCCGCCCGCGGTATCGCCCTGTTCGCCGGGGCGCACATGCCGCTGCTCCCGGGCATCGGCCACCGGCCCCGTACGGGAGCGGCCCCGTACCCACGGTGGTGGGTGCGGGGCCGCTCTGCCGGCCGGGCCCTACTCGACGGTGACGGACTTCGCCAGGTTGCGGGGCTTGTCGATGTCGCGGCCCATGGCCAGGGCCGTGTGGTACGCGAAGAGCTGGAGCGGGATGCCCATCAGGATCGGGTCCAGCTCGTTCTCGTTCTTCGGCACGACGATGGTGTGGTCGGCCTTCTCCTGCACCTGGTGGGCGACGGCGAGGATGCGGCCGCTGCGGGCCTTGATCTCCTCCATCGCGGCGCGGTTCTTCTCCAGCAGGTCGTCGTCCGGCACGATCGCGACCGTCGGCATCGCGGGCTCGATCAGCGCCAGCGGCCCGTGCTTCAACTCGGACGCGGGGTACGCCTCCGCGTGGATGTACGAAACCTCCTTGAGCTTCAGCGAGGCCTCACGGGCGACGGGGTAGCCGCGGACCCGGCCGATGAACATCATCGACTTGGCGTCCGCGTACTCCGCGGCCATCTTCTTGATCTCGTCCTCGTTCGCCAGGATCTCGCTGATCTGGGCGGGCAGCCTGCGCAGCCCCTCGATGATCCGCTTGCCGTCGGCGACCGACAGATCCCGGATCCGGCCCAGGTGCAGGGCGAGCAGCGCGAACGCGACCACCGTGTTGGTGAAGCACTTGGTGGAGACGACGCAGACCTCGGGGCCGGCGTGGACGTACGTACCGCCATCGGCCTCACGGGCGATCGCCGAGCCCACCACGTTGACGACACCGAGCACCCGGGCGCCCTTGCGCTTGAGCTCCTGGACGGCGGCCAGCACGTCGTACGTCTCACCGGACTGGGAGACCGCGACGTACAGGGTGTCCGGGTCGACGACCGGGTTGCGGTAGCGGAACTCGGAGGCGGGCTCGGCGTCCGCGGGGATGCGGGCCAGCTCCTCGATCAGCTGCGCGCCGATCTGGCCCGCGTGGTACGAGGTGCCGCAGCCCAGGATCTTGATCCGGCGTACCCCGCGCGCCTCGCGGGCGTCCAGGTTGAGGCCGCCCAGGTGCACGGTGGCGAACCGGTCGTCGATCCGGCCGCGCAGCACCCGGTCGACGGCGTCGGCCTGCTCGGAGATCTCCTTGTGCATGTACGTGTCGTGGCCGCCCATGTCGTACGACTCGGCCTCCCACTCCACCGTGGTCGGCGTGGCCGTCGTGGACGAGCCCTCCGTCGTGTACGTACGGAAGTCGTCGGCCTTGAGGGTGGCCATCTCGCCGTCGTCGAGCGTGACGACCTGGCGGGTGTGGGCGACCAGCGCGGCGACGTCGGAGGCGACGAACATCTCCTTCTCGCCGATGCCGAGGACGACCGGGGAGCCGTTGCGGGCGACCACGATGCGGTCGTTGAAGTCGGCGTGCAGGACGGCGATGCCGTACGTGCCCTCGACCGAGCGCAGCGCCTCGCGGACCTTCTCCTCCAGGGTCTCCGCCTGGGCGCGGGCGATCAGGTGGACCAGCACCTCGGTGTCGGTCTCGGAGAGGAAGACGACACCGTCGGCGACGAGCTTCGCACGGAGCTCGGAGGCGTTGTCGATGATGCCGTTGTGGACGACGGCGACCTTGTTCTCGGCGTCCAGGTGCGGGTGCGCGTTCTCGTCGCTCGGGGCGCCGTGGGTGGCCCAGCGGGTGTGGGCGATACCGGTGGTGCCGGTGAAGCGCTTGGGAACGCGGGCCTCCAGCTCGCGGACCCGGCCCTTCGCCTTGACCATCTTCAGGGCGGCGGGCTTCCCGGCCGACGCCTTGCCGGTGATGACGATGCCCGCGGAGTCGTAACCCCGGTACTCCAGCCGCTGCAGCCCTTCCAGCAGCAGCGGTGCCACATCACGCTTCCCGATGTATCCGACGATTCCGCACATAGAGTCTCTGCCCCTCCATCGACGTACCTGTAGTGCCCGTTGCTCAGCCGTAGACGATGCGTCGCAGCTGGCGGAGCGACAGCTCCGGCGGCGCGACCGCCCGGTGCGGCAGCTCGGCCGCGATCCGCTCGAAGATCTCCGCGTTCACCAGGCCGCCGGACTGCAGTTCGCGGTGGCGGCGGCGGACGAAGTCGTCGGTCGTCTCGTCGAAGTACGCCAGCACGTCGAGGATCACCCGGGCGGCTTCACCGCGCTGGAGCGCGGTGCTGCGCACCAGGTGGTCGATGAGGTCGTCATGTGACGGGCGGCGTTCGAGCACTCGTTGATATTGCGGTGAACGGGGCACTTACGCAACAATTCTGCCCGATATCGGGCAGGCGGGGGTGTGATGAGGCTCTCGGGCGGGCCCGGAAGCGATCCGGGACGGTCTTCGGGCGCGCCTAAGGGCTGTCCCGCCACCCCTGGCGGGCGTGGATTACGGGACAGCCCTTAGAAGCGCTTCAGGACGGCCTGCTTGGCGGCGGCGAACTCCTCGTCGGTGAGTATCCCCGCCTGCCGCAGCTCGCCCAGCTCCCGCAGCCGGCGCAGCAGCGCGTCGTGGTCCTCGGCGGGCGGCGGGGCGATCTCCGCAGGCCGGGCGCCCGCGGCCTTTGCGACCGGTTCCGCCCCCGTCCGCGCCTCCGCCGTGTCCGGCAGCCGGACCAGCACCGCCGCCGCCACCAGCACCGCCGTGTACTCCTTCTTGGACAGCCCCCACAGATCCAGCGCGTACGGGTCGAACTCCGCCGCCGGTGCCGGGGCCGACGCCCGGTCCCCGCCCCGTACGAAGCGCAGGTGCCCGTTCTCCAGGCCGATGGCGGGCAGCCAGTGCACTCCGGTCACCTCCGACACCGGGAAGGCGACCGGGCCGCCCGAACTCTTGGCCTCACTGGCCTTCCAGTTCCAGGTGAGGCGGATGGTCTCCCCGTCGAACGAGGCCGTGCCGTCCCCGCCGCCCCCGGCGACCGGCACCACGGGACCGGGCAACAGGAAGCCGTCCACCGGACCGGCGGGCACCTGTTCGATCAGCAGGGCGCCGCGCACCTCCTCGGCGAAGTACTCCGCTACGCCACCGCGGTCCTTTTCCACGGCCAGCTGGTACGGATCCGCGGCGTCCTTGAGCCGGCCGTCGGCGGCGCGCAGGACCGGGCAGGCGCCGTCGCGCAGCCGCAGTCGCAGCCGGCCGCCCCGGCGGTCCGGTTCGAAGGCGATGCCCGCCAGCGCCCGCAGCGGGACGGCGCGCTCGCCCAGTTCCTGCCGGAGGGGATGGGTGCCCTTGCCCCGCCCCGGCACGATCCGCACCGTCTCGCCGTCGAAGGTCCACGTTCCGTCGCGCTGGATTATTTCCGCCATGAGCCAGATTCTCGCAGCCGCAGAACGGGGAAGTGGTCTACGCCTTGACCATGTGTGAGGCAGGCGATACGCATGGTGATGGCTCGGTCAGGAGATCCACAGGTGTGAACCCGTCGAAAAGGACCCGGCTTGTGAGACTGCACAGGACACAGCGCACCGCCCTTCCCCGTCTCCTCGGCTCGCTGCTGCTCGTCGCGGCGGCCGGTATCTCCGGTGTCGGCGCGGCGCCGGAAGGCCATGCGGCGAGCCGCAGCCCGGCCGCAGCCCCCTCACCCCGTCCGCTCGGGCAGATACTGCCCGCCCCCGCCGAGGCGAAGCCCGGCGGCTCCCCGTACACCATCACCGCGGACACCAGGATCCGCGTCGAGGACGACTCCCGCGAGGCCCGGCGGGTCGGCGACTACCTGGCGGGCGTGCTGCGCCCGTCCACCGGCTACGCCCTGCCGGTCACCGGCCGCGGCGGCGACGGCATCCGGCTCCGGCTCGACCCCCGCCACAGCGGGTCGGGCGCCGAGGGCTACACCCTGAAGTCGGGCCCCGGCTCCGTCACCCTCACCGCGCGCGCCCCGGCGGGGCTCTTCCACGGCGTCCAGACACTGCGCCAGCTGCTCCCGGCACACGTGGAGAAGAAAAGCCGCCAGAAGGGCCCCTGGAAAATCGCGGGCGGCACGGTGAAGGACGCGCCCCGCTACGCCTACCGCAGCGCGATGCTGGATGTCTCCCGGCACTTCTTCTCCGTCGCAGAGGTCAAGCGCTACATCGACCAGCTCGCCCTCTACAAGATGAACAAGCTCCACCTGCACCTCTCCGACGACCAGGGCTGGCGGATCGCCATCGACTCCTGGCCGCGCCTCGCCACCTACGGCGGGCAGACGGAGGTCGGCGGGGGAGCCGGCGGCTACTACACGAAGAACGACTACAAGGAGATCGTCCGGTACGCCTCCTCCCGCTATCTGGAGGTCGTGCCGGAGATCGACCTGCCCGGCCACACCAACGCGGCGCTCGCCTCGTACGCGGAGCTGAACTGCGACGGCGTCGCGCCGCCGCTCTACACCGGCACGGCCGTCGGCTTCAGCTCGCTCTGCGTCCCGAAGTCCGTCACGTACCACTTCGTGGACGACGTGGTCCGCGAGCTGGCCGCGCTCACCCCCGGCGCGTACCTGCACATCGGCGGCGACGAGGCGCACTCCACCAGCCACGCGGACTACGTGGCCTTCATGAACAAGGCGCAGGCCGTCGTCGGCAGGCACGGCAAGACCGTGATCGGCTGGCACCAGCTGACCGGGGCCACGCCGGTCAAGGGCGCGGTCGCCCAGTACTGGGGTTACGACCGGACGGGCGCGGCCGAGCGCAAGCAGGTGGTGGACGCCGCCGTGAACGGCACGAAGCTGGTGCTGTCCCCGGCCGACCGGAGCTACCTCGACATGAAGTACGACAAGGACACCAAGTTGGGCCTGGCCTGGGCCGGTTACGTCTCCGTCCAGCGCTCCTACGACTGGGACCCGGCGACCTACCTGGACGGCGCCCCGGAGCGCTCGATCCTCGGCGTCGAGGCGCCGCTCTGGTCGGAGACCCTGACCGACAGCGACGAGATCGAGCAGATGGCCTTCCCGAGGCTGCCGGGAGTGGCGGAGCTGGGCTGGTCCCCCGCGTCCACGCACGACTGGGACGCGTACAAGGTGCGGCTCGGTGCGCAGGGGCCGCGGTTCTCCGCGCTCGGCATCTCCTACTACCGGGCGCCGCAGGTTCCCTGGTCCGCCCAGTGAGGTGAGCGGGGCCCGACCGGTGCCCGCCCGCGCGGCCGGCCGCCGGACGGGCCCCGCAGGTCCGGTGCCCGCCCGCGCGCGGCCGAGCGCCGGTCTACTCGCCCGCGTCGGCCGCCGCCGCCTCGCGCAGCTGCTCCTCGTTCAGCCCGCGACGCCAGTACCCGACGAACGTCACGCGCCCGCGGTCGAATCGGCGTTCCTGGACGAGGTGGCGGCGCAGCGCGCGTACCTGTGACGACTCGCCCGCGATCCAGACGTACGGCGTCCCCTCGGGCAGCTCGGCCGCGCGGACGGCCTCCAGGGCGGCGGGTGCGCCCTCGTTCCGCACGAGCCAGGTGATCCGGGCCTTGGCGGCGGTGTTGAGGGCCTGGCGGTCCTCGGTGTGCTGGACCTCCAGCCAGACCCGGGCCTTCGTGCCGGCCGGCAGCCACTCCAGTGCCGCGGCCGCGGCGGGCAGTGCGGTCTCGTCGGCCCAGATCAGGACCCAGTCGGTGTCCCGCGGAGGGCGGAAGCGGACGGCGGTGTTGTCCTCGACGGCCGGGCCCAGCGCCTTGAGCGGATCGCCGGGGGCGGCCGCGGCGGCCCAGCGGCAGGCGGGCCCGCCGTCTCCGTGCAGCGCGAAGTCGATGTCGATCTCGGTCGACCCGTCGGGTGCGCGGCGCCGGGCGCGCACGGTGTAGGAGCGCATGACGGCCCGTATGTCGTCCGGAAGGGCGCGCCAGGCGGTGAACCAGTCGCCGTCCCCATCGACCGGAACGACTGGTTCCGGCTGGCCGGGGTGCGGCAGGAAGAGCGACAGGCTCTGATCGCGGCCCCCGGCCGCGAAGCCGTCGAGTCCCGGGCCGCCGAAGGTGACCCGGAGCATGGTGGGCCCGAGCCGCCGGGTCCGCAGGACGGCCAGGTCGAAGAACCGGAAGGGGGCGGCGGGGGATGCGACGGGGGGTGCGACGGACGTCGTCATGCGGGGGCTCCTCCCAGGAACCGGATGCGAAGCCGGGAAACGGCCGCCGGTACGTTCGAAGGAAGGTTAGCCTAACCTCATTGAGCGTTCGAGGGGGCCTCCCCGCCACTCACCAGACGAGGACCCCGCCGCCCACCGTCCGGGTCCGCAGGGCGGCGCGGGTGAGGTGGGCGAGCCGGGCCGCCACGTAGTCCCGCCGGTCGCCGCCGCCTCCGGCGAGCGCCGCGGCGTTGCGGTGCAGCAGTGCGCACTCGGCGAGGAAGTCGTCGACGTCCTCCGGCTCCACGTACAGATCGCCGGTGGCCGGCTCCGGGAGGAACCGGGCGCCGAGCGCCCGCGCGGCGTCCGATCCCCACAACGCGGTCCGGCAGACCTCGGTCCCGGCCATGTCGCTGCCGTCCTCGGGGTCGTCGAGCAGACGCGATCCGCCGTGCTCGTCGTAGACGAAGGTGTGTACCAGAAGCGTCATGCCCCGAACTCCTCCCGGCAGCCGTCGAGCCCCTCCACGGTGACGTCGACGTCCCGGTGCTCCTCCCAGCGGGCGCGGTCCAGCCGCAGCCGCTGGAGGGTGACGGGCGCGCCCCGTACCGCGCCGCACCCGGGGAGAAGGGCCCCGGTGGGGCCCTTCTCCGTCATGCGCCGGTGCGGTGCTGCTCCTTGTTGCTGCCTACTTCGTGAAGTACAGGTACTTCCACGCGCCGTGCGTCGTCGAGTTCACGCTGTCGCCCGAGGAGCCGTTGATGTACGAGGAGCGCATCCGGGCGCGGATGCCGGACTGGCCGGGGGCTTCGAGGCGGACCACGGACTTGCCGTTGCTGCCCAGCGCGAAGTACTCGGGGTCCGCGTCGTACCACCGGCCCTGGTAGTAGACCTGGATCCCGAAGCGCTGCTGGCGGCCCTTGTAGTACGTCATCGACGTCGTGAGGACCGGGTCGGTGTTCTTGTGGAACCAGTAGTACGTCGTGGAGCCGATCTTGCCCGTCTTGTAGTGCTTGGAGACGGAGGTGGAGACCTTCACCTTGGCGTACGCGGTCGACTTCGCCGTCTTGGAACCCGAGCGGGCATCGCCCGCGTAGACCGCGGTGACCGTGGTGTCACGGGTCATGTCCACCGTGACCGACAGGTTGCCCTTGGAGTTGACCTTGCCCTTCTTCAGCAGCTTCTTGGGCTTGTCGGCGCCGAAGGGGTCGGCCCAGATCTCGACGGTGCGGTTCTTGTAGGTCTTGCCGAGGTGGGCGGTGAAGGAGACGTCGGCGCCGTAGGAGTAGAGGGCGCCGTTGCGGTTGAGGCTGAGGGAGGTGGTGGTGCGCGAGACGGCGACCGTGTCCTTGCCCGAGGCGGGCGCGTGCGTGGCGTCGCCCGCGTACCGCGCCGTGTAGGTCACGTTGCCGCCGGCGGGCGGGGTGTCGCTGAAGGAGAACGCACCGGACGAGCCGACCGTCTTCGTGCCGAGCGACTTGCCCTTGGGCGAGTCGATGTCGGTCCGGGTGACGGTGACCTTCGAGCCCGCGGGGAAGGACTTGTCGGAGGTCAGCTTGCCGGTGACGTTGAGCTTCTTGGCGCGGGCCGCCTTGGCGGGCGCGGAGACGGTGGCCTTGACCGGGAACCTGGTGGCGTCGTCGAGGACCCGCAGGAACGGTCCGCCGTAGCCCCCGGAGACGGCGAACAGCTTGGTCCCGTCGGGGGCCCACGCCAGTCCTCGGGAGCTGATGATGTCGCCGCCCGCCGTGCCCTGGGCGTACGTGTACGTGCGGTACGGCGCCGTCGCCCCGGGCTTGAAGACGTAGATGTCCTTGTCGTACGGGGCGTACAACGACACGGCGACCGTGCCGTCCGGCGCGATCGCGGCGGAGTCGGGGTTGCCCGCCTCGACGCGGTAGCCACCGGTACGGGTGAGGTCGTCGGTGTTGATCGCGGTCGCCGCGTAGGGGGACTCGCCCGAGGCGGCGACGATCTTCTTGCCGTCGGCGCTGAGCGCGAAGTCGTTCATGTAGTTCGTGGCCCCGGACGGCATGCCCTGCTTGCGCAGGACGGGCGTGCTCGTCGACACGTCGTACACGGCCAGACCGGACCAGGTGCCGTGGACGCCGAGCACCAGGGTGTTCCCGGCGGACTCCAGCTCGGGGGCGTCGTACCAGCCGATGCCGGGAAGCTGGTCGAGGGCGACTTCCGGGCTGCCCTGCGCGGGGTCGAACGAGCCCAGGTGGTGCGAAGGCTGATCGCCGTACATGAACCAGACCCGGCCGCCCGCCACCGCCACCGTCTGCGGCCGGGTGTTCTCACCGGTGCCGTACCGGGCGGCCGCCGTCGAGGTGGCCGTCTCGATGGCCACGACGGCGTCGCTGCCCGGAACGGCCGCGTAGACGGAACGGGAATCGGGCGCGATCGCCAGATCCTGTACGCCGGGAAGGTTCGGGACGGTCGCCACGACCTTGCCCGCGTAGTCGGTGACGACGACCTTGTTGCCGCTCGGATCGCTGATGTAGACCCGCTTGTGGACGCCGTCCACGGTCATGTCGCCGTACGAGGAGATCGGCAGGGCCTTGGCGGAGTCGGCCATGGCCGACCCCGTGGTGCCGACGGCCAGTGCCGTCGAGCTGAAGAGGACCGCGAGCGCGGTCGACACGGTGCGCGTACGCACGTTGATGTACCCCCACAGTGAAACCCGGCGGATGGGCCGGGTGACGAGTCGGCCGCGCGACATCCGGACACCACTGTGTGAAGACGGTGTGCAGGGCGCGGCCGCTGTTGTGAAGGGTATGTCATGGCGGTGACAGGTGGGACGGGATATGTGTGCGGGGTCGGGGGAGCCGCGCCGGACGAACTCCGCGGCGGAGCCGCGTTGTTCCCGGGGCGCCGGACTCAGCGGCCCGTCCCCGCGCCGCCCGCGACGAGCCGGCTTGTGAAGCCCGCGTGGCACAGCCGCTCGTACGCTGCCGTCACCTCGTCGGGAACGGCGTCGGCGACCATGAAGCCCTGGGCCGGGTAGATCATCAGGCGTAGCAGCGCGCCGACGAGCATGTCGATCACCAGTCGGTCGTCCTGGATGGACGCAGGGGCGGGGGTCGTGGTGCATCAGGTGGTGGTCCCAGAGGAGCCGGGCGTCGGCCCACGCCTGTGCAGAGACTGCCGGGTGCGACTGTTGTCGTACAGCCGGTACCTCGAACGAATCTGTGCTCACCGATCTCCCCTTCCAGTCCCGGTCGGGACGAGGACTGCCGAGTTCGAGGACCTACACCAGTCGGCGTCCGTCGTGTGAGCGTACGGGCGGGGCGCCGTGGTCGAACGCGTCGAGTACGCGGACCGAGTACGCCTCAAGCATCCGGCTCCGGACCTCTTCGCGAGTGAACCAGCGGACATCTGCCGACTCGGGCGAGGTTCGTTCCTCGCCTCCGACCGGACGGCACAGGAAAACCAGGGCCACGATCCCGCGTTCCATGTTCTTGTAGACGCCGCTCAGGCGCACGGGGGCGACCTTTACCCCGGTCTCCTCCAGGACCTCGCGGCAGACGCCGTCCTCCGGCCGCTCATCGACCTCCAGTACACCGCCCGGCGCTTCCCAAGCTCCGTTGTCCGCCCGGCGGATCACCAGGACCCGGCCGTCCTCGCGGACGACGATGCCGGCCACGGAGACCGAGTGGAGCGCCATGCGTATACCTTCCTGGATAGCGTGCTTATGTATAGGAGCATAGGAGGAACGGAAGAACATGGTGACCACAGCCCCCAGGGACTCCGGCAAGCCTCGGTACCTGCAGATCGCTGAGGATCTGGCGCAGCAGATCAGGGCTGGTGTGCTGGCGCCCGGGGACAAGATGCCCAGCGAATCGGTGCTGATGGCCCGCTACGCGGTCTCGCAGGGAACCGCACGTAGAGCGGTCGCGGAACTGAGGCCGATGGGTCTGATCGATACGCATCACGGCAAGGGCTCGTTCGTGAAGAGCCGGCCGCCGGTGCTCCGAAAATCCTCGGACCGGTTCCGCCGTTCGCACCGTAGAGCGGGGAAGGCCGCGTACATCGCCGAGACCGAACAGGCGGGCAGAGCCCCGACGGTGGCGGTGCTGTTCGTCGGGCCTGTCGAAGTGCCGAGCGGCATCGCGGAACGGCTGGGTGTGCCTCCGGGCAGCCGGGTCCTCTCGCGCCGCCGTCTGTATTTCAGCGACGGTACGCCCACGGAGGAGGCGACCTCCTACCTTCCGTGGGACATCGCGAAGGACATTCCGGAGCTGTTCGCGGAGAATCCGGGCGGCGGCGGCATCTATGCGCGCTTGGAGGAACACGGGCACGTACTGGCGGAGTTCATTGAGACGGTCCGTGCCCGCCTTGCCACCAAACAGGAGACTGTCGCGCTGAGTCTCAGCCCCGGTTCTCCCATCCTCCACCTCACGCGTGGCGCCTTGGCGGAGTCGGGCCGCGTTGTGGAGGTGTGCGAAACGGTCATGGCCGCTGAACAGTTCGTACTCGACTACCGCATCCCGGCCGGAGACTGAAGGTCGGTCAGTTGTGCGGTCGCCGTGATGGACTCACTCGCGCGGAGGTTGACTCATGTGCAGGAGTTGGGCATTCTGTTCTCGTAACTCATGTACATGAGTGAAGGAGCCTCTGGTCTGCTGAGACCGCGGCAGCCTGAGCGAGCCGGAAGCTGTGGCTCACCTCAGAGGTTCCGGGCGCCTGGTGCCTGACCCCGTACCTCGGCTGTACGCCCCGGTGACGGCCGAGCTCATGACGCGCGTACCTCACGGACTGAAAAGGATGCCGGAATGACAGGCAGCAGTAAGGCGCGACGGGCTCTGTCCCGGCTGACAGACGAACTTGGTACGGACGGCGCCCTCATCGTTCCGAACCCCGAACCCGGCGGGGATGGTGCGGACCTCGTGCCCGGTGCCGCTCTTCGCTGGCCGCCGTGCGAATGCGGGCACTCTCTGTGCCCCGATTATGTTCCGCCGGAGCCTGGGGAATGACGCCCCGGCCGGTCTCGTCGGCGCTCTGCATGGGCATGGTCGTCTTCGACCGGGCCCACGACATGGTGGGCGTGGTGGACGGCCTCGTCGGTCCGCTGGTGAGTCTGTCGCGCCCCACCGGCCTCACTTGGCAGAGCCGTTCGGCCTCGGTGCGGCCGGGTACCGCGTACGAGCGGCGGCAGTTGCGGGCGATCGGCGCGCTGCATCGGCTGCGGTGCAAGGGTTTGGCCAGGTGACCGGCCTGGCCACTCCTTCCCGCGGGCGCGGGCGCGGGTTGTCGGTCGTGGCGGACGAGATCGCCGTCCGGGTGCCGAGTCCGGCGAAGGCGAGGTGCCGGGCGGCGGCCCGCATCTCGACGGAACCTCCCGGAACGCCCGGTGCTGCGTCGAATCCTTTACGGGTCACTGCGGCGTCGGCGGGCGGAGTAGCTGCGCAGGGCCCGGAGAAAGTCGATCTCGCGGAAGGCAGGCCAGTACGCCTCGCAGAAGTACAGCTCGGAGTAGGCGCTCTGCCACAACAGGAAGTTGGACATCCGCTGTTCGCCGCTGGTGCGGATGATGAGGTCCGGGTCCGGCCGCCCGGCCGTGTACAGATGCCTGGTGAGGTCGTCCACCGTCAGGCTGTCCGCCAGTTCGCGCAACGACTGCCCGGCCGCGGAGCGTTCCTGCAGCAGGTCGCGCAACGCGTCGATGACTTCCTGACGCCCGCCGTAGCCGATGGCCAGGGTGACATGGGCGCCGGTGGTGCATGCGCGGGTGGCCTCGACCGCGCTCTTGAGGGCCTCTGCGGTGTGGGCGGGGAGTACGTCGAGCGTTCCGGCGACGTGGACTTGCCAACGGGCATCGGGGCGGGCCAGTTCGTCGGTGACGACCCGCTCGATCAGATCCATCAGGTAGGACACTTCGCCGTCGCCGCGACGGCCGAGGTTCTCCGTCGAGCAGACGAACACGGTGACGTGCCGGATGCCGAGATTCTCGCACCACGACAGGACGTCCGCCACGTGCTCGGCCCCGTACTTGTGCCCCAGGCTCGGGCTGGACAGGCCCACTTGGCGGGCCCAGCGACGGTTGCCGTCCATGATCAGCCCGATGTGCCCAGGGATCTGTCCGCGCATGACCTGACGGCGCAGGCGTCCCGCGTACAAGGGGTAGAAAGGTGCGGTCAGCTGCATGGTGTCCCTTCGGTATGTACGGGCCACGGGCCACGCTAGGCCCTTCCTCGGGCCGGAACCTCCCCCGACCCGAAATCCGCCCGGCGGATCACCGGGACGCTCTCCCGCACGACCGAGGCGGTCCGGAAGGCGGTCCGGAAGGCGGTCCGGAAGGCGGTCCGAAAGGCGGCCCGGAAGGCGGTCCGGAAGGCGGTCCGGAAGGCGGCCCGGAAAGCGGTCCGGAAAGCCGGACGGGGCGGGCCCGCAACCCGGACCCGCCCCGTACCGCCGCGAAACGTCAGGCCGGCAGCCCCAACTCCCTGGCGATCAGCATCCGCTGCACCTCGCTCGTGCCCTCGCCGATCTCCAGGATCTTGGAGTCGCGCCACATCCGGGCCACCGGGTACTCGTTCATGAAGCCGTAGCCGCCGTGGATCTGGGTCGCCTCGCGGGCGTTGTCGACCGCGACCGTCGACGAGTACAGCTTCGCGATCGCCGCCTCCTTCTTGAACGGTTCGCCCGTCACCAGGCGCGACGCCGCGTCGCGCCAGCCGGTACGGGCCATGTGGGCCCGCATCTCCATGTCCGCGAGCTTGAACTGGATGGCCTGGTTCGCGCCGATCGGCCTGCCGAAGGCGTGGCGCTCCTTGGCGTACTTCACCGACTCGTCGACGCAGCCCTGCGCCAGGCCCGTGGCCAGGGCGGCGATGGCGATCCGGCCCTCGTCGAGGATGCGCAGGAACTGGGCGTAGCCGCGGCCCTCCTGGCCCAGCAGGTTCTCCAGCGGGACGCGGACGTCGGTGAAGGACAGCTCGCGGGTGTCCGAGGCGTTCCAGCCGACCTTGGAGTACGGGGCGGCGACCGTGAAGCCGGGGGTGCCGGACGGCACGATGATGCAGGAGATCAGCGGGGCGCCGTTCGCCTTGTGGCCGGTCACCGCCGTGACCGTGACCAGTTCGGTGATGTCCGTACCGGAGTTGGTGATGAAGCACTTGGAGCCGTTGATCACCCACTCGCCCGTCGCCTCGTCGCGCACCGCCGTCGTCCGGGTGCCGCCCGCGTCCGAGCCGGCGTCCGGCTCGGTCAGGCCGAACGCGCCGAGCGCCTCGCCCGAGCAGAGCTTCGGCAGCCACTGCCGCTTCTGCTCCTCCGTACCGAAGTGGTAGACCGGCATCGCGCCGAGCGAGACCCCGGCCTCCAGGGTGATCGCCACGGACGAGTCGACCCGGGCCAGCTCCTCCAGGGCGATCCCGAGGGCGAGGTAGTCGCCGCCCATGCCGCCGTACTCCTCGGGGAACGGCAGCCCGAACAGGCCCATCCGCCCCATCTCCCGCACGATCTCGTACGGGAACTCATGGCGCTCGTAGAAGTCGCCGATCTTCGGGGCGATCACATCGTGCGCGAACTCCTCGACGGTGCGACGCAGTTCCTCGTGCTCGGCGGTCAGCCGGTGGTCCAGGGACATGGCAGGTGTCACTCCTTGTGGGACTGGGTTTACCGCACCGAGAGCGCGCGGACGGTACGGGACGGGCTGGGTCGGCCCAGCTGTTCGGCGAGCCACACGCTGGTGGCGGTGAGCGCGTCGAGGTCGACCCCGGTTTCGATGCCGAGGCCGTCGAGCATCCACACGAGGTCTTCGGTGGCGAGGTTTCCGGTCGCGCTCTTCGCGTACGGGCAGCCGCCGAGGCCGCCCGCCGAGGCGTCCACGGTGGTCACACCGTGCTGGAGCGCGGCAAGGGTGTTGGACAGGGCCTGGCCGTACGTGTCGTGGAAGTGCACGCCGATGGCGTCGGTGCGCACACCCTCCTCGTTCAGCTCGGAGAGCAGGTCCTGCACATGGCCGGGCGTGGCGACGCCGATGGTGTCGCCGAGGGAGAGCTCGTCGCAGCCGAGGTCCATCAGCGCCTTGGCCACGCGAACGACCTGGTGGACGGGGACCGGCCCCTCCCACGGGTCGCCGAAGCACATCGACAGGTAGCCCCGGACATGCACCTTGTCGGCCTTGGCACGGGCGACGACCGGCTCGAACATGGCGAGCGACTCGTCGACGGTGCGGTTGAGATTGCGGGCGGCGAACGTCTCGGTCGCCGAGCCGAACACGGCGATGCGCCGCGCACCGAGCGCCAGGGCCCGGTCCAGACCGCGTTCGTTCGGTACGAGTACGGGCAGAGCGGCCCCCCCGATGTCGGCGAGCCGGGGGAACAGGTCCTCCGCGTCGGCGAGTTGGGGCACCCACTTGGGGTGCACGAAACTGGTCGCCTCGATGGTGGACAGGCCCGACGCGGCCAGACGGTGGATGAACTCCGCCTTCACCTCGGTCGGTACGACCGCCTTCTCGTTCTGCAGCCCGTCGCGGGCGCCGACCTCGTGGATGCGCACCCGCGGGGGCAGATCCTGGGCCGGTACGGTCATGGGCAGGGTGCGGGGTGTCATGCGTCCTCCCCTGGGGCGTCGGCGGGGGCCACCACGGCCAGGATCTGGTCCATGGCGACCGTGGCACCGGTGGTCACGTCCAGCTCGGTCACGGTCCCGGCGTGCGGGGCGGAGATGACGTGTTCCATCTTCATCGCCTCGACGACGAGCAGGCTCTGCCCGGCCACGACCTCGTCCCCGACCGCCACCTTCACGACGGTGACGGTGCCCGGCATGGGCGCGGCGAGGGTGTCCGCCCCGGACCGGCCGCCGCCGGCCAGCGACGCCTCCACGGGGTCGTGGTCCTGCACGTGCCAGGCGTCGCCGTCACGGCCCAGCCAGGTCCCTTCCGGGGACGCCGCATGGGTGAACGTGTGCGTGACACCGGCCAGTTCGAGGGTGAGCCGGTGCGGGGACAGCTCGACCAGCCGGGCCGTCTCCTTGCCGCCGGGCATCGGGGCCAGCGGGCCGCAGGGGCCCGTCGCGGGCTCCGGTGGCTGCGCGCCCTCCCCGACGTGGCCGAACGTCAGCTCGGCGCCCTCCGGGCAGGAGCGCAGCAAGACCTGCACGGGGTCATGGCCCGGCAGCCGGAAGTGGCGCACCGTACGGGCCGGGGTGCCGCCCAGCCGCCAGCCGCTCGCCACCGAGAACGGGTCCACCCAGCCCGTGGCGGGTTCGGGCGCCGACAGGCCCTGCCGCAGCAGCGCCGCCGCCGCGTACACCTCCTCCGGCACCCCCTCCGGCACCAGCCCGGCCACCTCGCGCTCCACCAGCCCGGTGTCCAGGTCGCCCGCCACCACCGCCGGGTGGGCGAGCAGCCGGCGCAGGAAGCCGGCGTTCGTCGGGACGCCGAGGATCACCGTGTCCGCGAGCGCCGCGCGCAGCCCGCGCAGGGCGGCGGCGCGGTCGGGGCCGTACGCGATGACCTTCGACAGCATCGGGTCGTACAGGCTGCCGACCTCGCCGCCCGCGGCGAGCCCGGAGTCCGTCCGTACGCCGTTGCCCTGCGGCTCGCGCAGCGCGAGCACGGTGCCGCCGGAGGGCAGGAAGCCGCGGGACGGGTCCTCGGCGCAGATCCGGGCCTCGATCGCATGGCCGGTGAGCCCGATGTCCCGCTGCCCGTACGGGAGCGGCTCGCCCGCCGCGACCCTCAGCTGCCACTCCACCAGGTCCAGGCCGGTGATCAGCTCGGTGACCGGGTGCTCGACCTGGAGGCGGGTGTTCATCTCCATGAAGTAGTACGAGGCGGGGTCGTTGCCCGGGACGATGAACTCCACCGTGCCCGCGCCCACATATCCGCAGGAGCGGGCCGCCTGGACGGCCGCCTCGCCCATCGCCGCCCGGGTCTCCTCGTCGAGCAGGACGGACGGCGCCTCCTCGATGATCTTCTGGTGGCGGCGCTGGAGCGAGCACTCGCGCTCGCCGAGGTGGACCACGTTGCCGTGGGTGTCCGCGAGCACCTGGATCTCGATGTGCCGGGGCCGGTCGATCCACCGCTCCACCAGCAGCGTGTCATCGCCGAACGAGGCCCTCGCCTCGCGCCGGGCGGCCGCGATCTCGTCCGCGAGCAGCGTCTCGTCGCGCACCAGCCGCATGCCCTTGCCGCCGCCGCCCGCCGAGGGCTTCAGCAGCACCGGTGTCCCGATCTCCCGGGCCGCCGCGCCCAGTTGGGCATCGGTGAGGCCGCTCCCCGAGGAGCCGGGCACCACCGGGACGCCGGCTGCCGCGACCGTCTCCTTGGCCCGGATCTTGTCGCCCATCAGCGAGATGGCGTCGGCGGACGGGCCGATGAAGACCAGCCCCGCCTCCGCGCACGCCCGCGCGAAACCCGCGTTCTCGGCGAGGAACCCGTACCCGGGGTGGACGGCCTGCGCGCCGGTGCGACGGGCCGCGTCCAGCAGCGCGGGCACGCTCAGATAACTCATCGAGGCGGGCGCGGGCCCGATCCGTACGGCCGTGTCGGCCTCCCGGACGTGCCGGGCGTCCGCGTCCGCGTCGCTGAACACGGCGACCGAGCGGACGCCGAGCTCGCGCAGCGTACGGATGACACGTACCGCGATCTCGCCGCGGTTGGCGACAAGAACGGTGTCGAACATCGTCATCTGTTCCTCACATCCGGAAGACGCCGAAGCCGGGTTCGCCCAGTGGGGCGTTGGCGCAGGCGGTCAGAGCGAGCCCCAGCACCTGCCGGGTCTCCATCGGGTCGATCACACCGTCGTCCCAGAGCCGGGCCGTGGCGTAGTACGCGTTGCCCTGGGTCTCGTACTGCTCGCGGATCGGGGCCTTGAAGGCCTCCTCGTCCGCCGCGCTCCAGTCGTCGCCCAACTGGTCGCGCTTGACCGTCGCGAGGACGGAGGCGGCCTGCTCGCCGCCCATGACGGAGATCTTGGCGTTGGGCCACATCCACAGGAAGCGGGGGGAGTAGGCGCGCCCGCACATCGAGTAGTTGCCCGCCCCGTACGACCCGCCGACCACCACCGTCAGCTTCGGCACGCGGGTGCAGGCGACCGCCGTCACCATCTTGGCGCCGTGCTTGGCGATGCCGCCGGCCTCGTAGTCCCGCCCCACCATGAAGCCCGAGATGTTCTGCAGGAAGACCAGCGGGATGCCGCGCTGGTCGCACAGCTCGATGAAGTGGGCGCCCTTCTGGGCGGACTCGGAGAACAGGATGCCGTTGTTGGCGACGATCCCGACCGGATGGCCGTGGATACGGGCGAAGCCGGTGATCAGCGTCGTGCCGTACTCCGCCTTGAACTCGGCGAACCGCGAGCCGTCCACCACCCGGGCGATCACCTCGCGCACGTCGTACGGCGTCCGGGAGTCGACCGGGACGGCCCCGTACAGCCCGGCGGGATCGACCTTCGGCTCCTCGGCCGGCTGCACGGACCACGGGAGCGCCCCGCGGTCCGGCAGGGTGGCGACGATGTTCCGCACGATCCGCAGCGCGTGCGCGTCGTCCTCGGCGAGATGGTCGGTCACCCCCGACGTGCGGGAGTGCACCTCGCCGCCGCCGAGCTCCTCGGCGGTCACGACCTCGCCGGTGGCGGCCTTCACCAGCGGCGGTCCGCCCAGGAAGATCGTGCCCTGGTTCCGTACGATCACGGCCTCGTCGCTCATCGCGGGGACGTACGCCCCGCCCGCCGTGCACGACCCCAGCACGGCCGCGATCTGCGGGATGCCGGCCCCCGACATCCTGGCCTGGTTGTAGAAGATCCGCCCGAAGTGCTCCCGGTCCGGGAAGACCTCGTCCTGCATCGGCAGGAACGCGCCGCCCGAGTCGACGAGGTACAGGCAGGGGAGCCGGTTCTCCAGCGCCACCTCCTGGGCGCGCAGGTGCTTCTTCACGGTCATCGGGTAGTACGTGCCGCCCTTGACGGTCGCGTCATTGGCGACGATCACGCACTCCCGGCCGCTGACCCGGCCGATTCCGGCGATCACCCCGGCCGCCGGGGCGGCGCCCCCGTACAGCCCCTCGGCGGCCAGCGGGGCCAGCTCCAGGAACGGGGAACCCGGATCGAGCAGGGTGTCCACCCGGTCCCTGGGCAGCAGCTTGCCGCGTGCCACGTGCCGGGCGCGCGCCTTCTCACCTCCGCCGAGCCTGGCCGTGGCGAGCCGCGTGCGCAGCTCGTCGGCGAGCGCGTGATGCGCCGCCTCGTTGGCCTGCCAGGCCTCGGAGGCGGGATCGGCCGCGCTCGCCAGCACCGGTGCCTGCTGCATCCTGTCGAGCCCCCTTGCCCGTACCGCAGTGGTTAATGACCGTTAACGTCCGCCTCAAGGTTAACGACCGCTAACAGGCTTGTCCAGGCCGCTCGGCCGTCGCGTGCGGCGCTTCGGCGGGCAGCGGTCGGGCATGCCCCGCGGGAGGTGGGAGGCCGGGAGGCGGGAGAGAGGGGGCGAGGAGGCGGGGGGTGCTGTCGGCCGCCGGGGCTTCCCCGGGGGGTGGACGCCTGCCCGACCGGTCGACGGGTGTCCGATCGGCGCGGAGAATGAGGAGGGCCGGAAGCGGGCGGGGCGGCCGGGCGGCCCGCGACCTGGGCGGCGGCGGGGCGGGAGCGGCCTGCTGACAAGGTGGCGATGATGCCGACGTGGCGATTGCGGGACTTCCGTGACGACGACCTGGACCAGGCGATCCAGATCTGGGATCAGGACCGGCAGGCGGACGACACGCCTCCCGTGTTCCCCGTCTCCGAGGTCATGGCCGCGGCCCGGAGCGGCGGGACCGCGGTCGTCGCGGTGGTCGGCGACGAGCCGGTGGGTATGGCGGTGGCGCAGGCCCAGGGTGAGCGGGCCTGGATCACGCTGGTGGCGCTCGCGAGGATGTGGCGCAACCGCGGGATCGGGAGCGCCCTGATCGCCGAGATCGAGCGGCGCCTGCACACCCAGGGGATACGCCGGATCGGTGCGCTGCTCGCTCCGGGGGTCGTCGGCTGCACGGCCCTGGAGAACTCCGGCTACCACGCACGTGACGGATTGACCTTCTACGAGAAGGTCGAGCATCTCGGTGCGAGCGACGCGGGTCTGCTCGCGGAACTCGGCGGGAGGGTGCTGCCGCAGGGTCTCTGGGGTGCCCTCGCGGGCATGGAGCGGGAGAAGGAGGCCATCGAGCGGCGGATCGTGCTGCCGCTGGCCGAGCCCGTGCTGGCCGACCGGTACGGGGTGACGCCGCCGAAGGCGGTCGTCCTGTTCGGCCCCCCGGGCACCGGAAAGACCAGTTTCGCCAAGGCCGTCGCCTCCCGGCTGGCCTGGCCGTTCGTGGAGCTCTTCCCCTCCCGGCTCACGGCGGGTTCCTCCGGTGGCCCGGCCGCCTCGCTGCGGGACGCGTTCGCCGATCTGGCGGGGCTGGAATCCGTTCTGCTGTTCATCGACGAGGTCGAGGAGATCGCCGGCGTCCGGTCCGGCCGGGCCGTCGACCCCGTACACGGAGTCACCAACGAACTGCTCAAACTGATCCCCGGTTTCCGCGACCACGACGACCGCCTGCTGATCTGCGCCACCAACTCCGTCCGCTCCCTCGATCCGGCGTTCCTGCGTCACGGCCGGTTCGACTACGTCATCCCGGTCGGTCCCCCCGACCCGGCAGCCCGAGCGGCGATCTGGCGGCGCTACCTCGGCACGGCCGCCGACCGCATCGAGCTGCACCGACTGGTGTCGGCCAGCGAGATGTTCACGCCTGCCGACATCGAGTTCGCCGCCCGCAAGGGCTCCCACACCGCGTTCGAACGCGAAGTCACCGACCGCAAGGGCGCTCCGGCCGGCACCGGGGACTACCTCGCTGCCATCGCGGACACCCGTCCCACACTCACCGACCAGGCGCTCGCGGAGTTCGGGGAGGACATCGAGCGCCACGCGCGCCTGTGACGCCACGCGCGCCCGTGTCGCCGCGTGCTCCTGGCCCGCCGCCCCGCGCTGCCGGGGTGCCCGGCCCGCACGGAGCCTGTGCGCGGCCGGAGCGCGGCGGCGGCTTCGCCGACGGGCCCGGCACCGCGAGGGCGCGGACCGGGTTGGCACCGTGAGGGCGCCGACCGGCCCGGCACCGGGAGGGCGCGGACCGGTTCGGAACCGGGGGTGCGGCCCGGTTTGCCGCGGACACCGGTCCGGCCGCCGCCCGGCCGCGCTTGGGTTAACGCTCGCTAACCCGACTGTCTAGAATCGAATCCATGACCACCAGGACGGACGCTCCCACCCGCCGCGAGCAGATCCTCAAGGAGGCCGCCCGCCTCTTCGCCGAGCGCGGCTTCCACGGCGTCGGCGTCGACGAGATAGGCGCCGCCGTCGGTATCAGCGGCCCCGGTCTCTACCGGCACTTCCCCGGCAAGGACGCGATGCTCGCCGAGCTGCTGGTCGGCATCAGCGAGCGGCTGCTGGCGGGCGGGCAGCTGCGTGTGTCGGAGGACGCGGCCCGTGGGGACGGTTCGCCGCAGGCGTTGCTCGACGCGCTCATCGAGGGCCATATCGACTTCGCCCTCGACGACCGCCCCCTGATCACCCTCCACGACCGCGAGCTGGACCGTCTCCGGGACGCCGACCGCAAGCGGGTCCGCCAGCTCCAGCGGCAGTACGTCGAGGTGTGGGTGGAGGTCGTCCGCGAGCTGTATCCGGACCTGCCCGAGCACGAGGCCCGCGCGGCCGTCCACGCCGTCTTCGGGCTGCTGAACTCGACCCCTCACCTGGGCCGTCCCGGTGCACAGCCGGACCGCGCCGGCACGGCGGCGCTGCTGCACCGGCTGGCGCGCGGGGCGTTCGAGGCGGCGGCCCGCCCATAGGGCGTGCCGGCGGGTGCCCGGCGGGTGCGTCCGCGTTTTCCGCCCGGCTGTGAATATATGAATTGATGCGAGAAGGGCGAGGTGCTTCCTCATATTCCCTCTCCTTTTCCTCGACGAGCTCCGTCGGTCGCAGTGTCGAGTGGCCCCCAGGCATATGGTTTGAGCTGTCTCGCCCACGCCTGATGGGGAATTTAAATGAAAACATGTCAGGTTTCGATCGTTGTCCCCTGTTTCAATGAGGACGAGGTCATCGAGGTATTCCACCGTGCGTTGATCTCCGCCCTCGAACCGACTCGGCGGACCTTCGAGATCTGTTATGTCGACGACGGCAGCAGCGACCGGACCAGGCTCCGGATCGGTTCACTCGCCACCGCGGACCGACGGGTCCGCTACACCTCCTTCAGCCGTAATTTCGGCAAGGAGGCCGCCATGCTCGCGGGACTGCGCATGTCCCGCGGCGACGCCGTCGTCCTCATGGACGCCGACCTCCAGCACCCGCCCGAACTGCTGCCCCGCATGCTGGAGCTGCGCCAGCACGGCTACGACCAGGTCGTCGCGCGGCGCGACCGCGTGGGGGACGGAGTCCTGCGCACCTTTCTCAGCGCCCTCTACTACCGGGCCATGGGCCGGTGCATGGACGTCGAGGTCGTCGACGGCGAGGGCGACTTCAGGCTGCTGTCGCGCACCGCCGTGGACGCCGTGCTCGCGCTGCCCGAGACCAACCGGTTCTCCAAGGGGATCTTCTCCTGGATCGGCTTCGACACCGTCGGCTTCACCTACCGGAACACCCAGCGCGCGGCGGGACGTTCGAAATGGGGCGGCAGACGCCTGCTCAACTACGGGATCGACGGGCTGATCTCCTTCAACAGCCGTCCGCTGCGGCTGGCCATCCACATCGGCCTCGCGCTCGCGCTGGCGGCGCTGGGATACGCCCTGTGGACCATCGCCGGCGTCGTGCTCCACGGTGTCGCCGTACCCGGCTACACCACCCTGCTGACCGCCGTCGTGGCACTCGGTGGAATCCAACTCGCCACGCTCGGCGTCATCGGCGAATACGTGGGACGCATCTATTACGAAGTGAAACGCCGCCCGCACTATGTGGTGCGCGAGACGAGCGAATCCCCGAAGGCGGCACCGGCCGACATTCCGGCAGAGAGCCGTTCGGGTCCGTCCGGCCCCGCGGCCAGGCGGCCACTGGCGGGACGCACCGGGTCGACCGCGCTCGGAGCGTCCCGGTTCCGCACCGTGCGCCAGTTCATCGCTTTCGGGATGATCGGAATCGTCAATACGGCGGTATATCTCGGGGTGTACGTCTCGCTGAACACCTGGATTCCCTACCTGGCCGCGCACGTCATCGGATACACGGTCAGCATCGTGGGATCGTTCCTGCTCAACTCCTACATCACCTGCCGGACGAAGCCGACCTGGCACGCCTTCGTCCGGTATCCGCTGTCGAGCGTCGTCAATCTCGTCCTCACCGGCGTCCTGCTCTACCTCGGCGTGAGCAGGCTGGGCATGGACAAGAACATCGCCGCCGTGGCCGCGGGAATCCTCGCCACCCCCTTCTCGTTCCTGCTCGCCCGCTGGGCCATCGACTCCGGTGCCGCCCTGGCCCGGCAGGGCGCCGGCCCGGCCGAGAGCAGTGCCGGACACACCACACCGTGAACCCACACCGCCTGAACCTCTTGGCCCGCAAGACGCGAGCAACGTACGAAGGGCACCAGTGCACATGACCACGGACACGTCGAAATCCGCCGGCACCCAGGCGGCGAGCGAGGAATCCCCCCGGCCGCAAGCCCGGCCGGGCCCCGGGAGGCGGTGGGCGACGATCGGGACGGCGGGCCTCGCCCTGCTGCCGCTCGCCCTGCTCGGCGCGGCCTTCTGGATCGGCCGGCTGGTCCGCCCGGGAGGGGACGACTGGTGTTTCCTCCCGGTCATCCGGGACGACGGCGCCTCCGGGATGATCGGGAAGTTCTTCCTCCACGACAACGGACGCATCGCCAACGCGCTGCTCGTCATCGCGTACGGGGCCTTCGGCGTCCCGGGCCACCAATGGTTCGCGCTGGTCAGCGGGGTGCTCATGCTGGGCATCCTCTGGGCGCTGATCGCCTCCGCGCTCAAGAAGGCCGGGCTGACCGCGCCGCGCGGGCTCGCGCTGCTGGTGGGCGCGACGACGGCGGCGCTCTTCTTCTTCGCGTCGCCCAACCCGTACAAGGCGTTCTACTGGCCCGCCTCCTCCGTCTCGCACACCGTCGCACCGGTGCTGGCCTGCGCCGCCGTGATCCCCCTGCTGCGCGCACGGACACGGCGGGGACGCGCCTTCGCGCTGGGCGTCGCGTACCTGGCGGGGATCTTCATCGGCACCCTGTCGGAGGAGACGGCGGTCGTCGCGTTCGTCGTGCTCGCCGCCGCCCTGCTGCTCAGCCGGTGGGCCCTTCCCGGGGCCGGCCGGACCCGTACCCGCGTCTGGTGCGTGGTGGCCTTCGCCGGGGTCGCCGTCGGGACGGCCATCCTGTACGTGTCGCCCGGCGCACGCGCCCGGCGTGAACGGTTCGGCGCCGACAGCTCCTCCATGTTCGGTCCGGAGGCGCTGACCACGGCGCTGCGGGCGTTCGGGCACATCCTGGGGACGATCTTCACGACCTGGCAGTACCTGGGAGCGGTCGCCGTGGGTGTGCTGCTGGGCCTGCTGGTGCGCGGAGGCGGGCGGGGAACGGGCGGGCCGGAGGGGTCACTGCGCCGCAAGCCCCTCCTTCTGGTCCTTGCCGGGTTCCTCGCCTTCCTGGTCTCCGGCTACCTCTGCATCGTCGTCGCCCACCCCGCCTTCGGGGCGAGCGTGGTGACCGCGTCGCGGATCTGGGGCGACTTCCTCCTGCTGTTCGTGCTGCTCCTGGTCGGCGTCGGTGCCCTGCTGGGACGGGCGCTGCGGGGCAACAGGCGGGGAATCCGCGCGGCGACGGCGGTGGCCGCCGCAGTCGCGTGCGCCGCGGCCTGTGCCGGTCTCGCCGTCCCGCTGCTCCAGCTGGAACGGCAGATGGACGTGCGCGCCCAGCACTGGGACCGGCAGGACCGGTGGCTGAGGGGACAGGTGGCCAAGGGTGCCCGGGTGCTTCCGTACACACCGGTGTCGGTCAGCGGGATGGGGGAGCCGTTCGGCGGCCACGGCAAGAGGCCATGGCCGGCGCAGTGCGTCGCCACGTACTACCACCTGGACAAGATCACGTACTCGACCCGGCTTCCCTGAGCGGGCGGCCGGTCCGGATCGGACCGGCCGCCCTGCAGGACACCCGGCACACTGCGCACACCTGACGGCACAATGGGTTCATGCCGATACCCAGCCGTGCCGCCCTCGTCGAACACCTCGTCCGTACGCGCATCGCCGGAGACGTCGCCACACCCCGCGACAACAATCTCTCCCACTACCGCAAGCTCGCCAACGGCGACCGTCACTACTGGCTGGGCCTGGAGCTCGGGGACCGGTGGCGCGACGAGCAGGACGTGCTGGCCGTGATGGCCGAGCGCTGCGGGGTCAGCGACGACCCGGAGCACCGGTTCGGCCAGGACACCATCGACCCGGAGCTGACAATCGACGCCCTGGACCGGATGGCGGCGCGGCTGCGGAAGGCGGCGGAGGGCGGGCAGCGCGTGCTGTTCGCGACCGGGCACCCGGGAGGGCTCCTCGATGTGCACCGGCAGACCGCGCAGGCGCTGCGGGCGGCCGGGTGCGAGATCGTCCGGATCCCCTCGGGGCTGGTGGCCGACGAGGGCATGGTGTTCCAGTTCGCGGACGTCGCGGTGCAGGAGCGCGGCGCGACGCTCTGGCACACGCACTCGCCCGCCCCGATGGCCGCGATCCTGGACGGTCTGGAGCGGGAGGGCCGGCCGCTGCCGGACCTGGTGGTCGCCGACCACGGATGGGCGGGGTGCGCGGCGCAGCGCGGGCTGGACGCGGTGGGGTACGCGGACTGCAACGACCCGGCGCTCTTCCTCGGCGAGGCGGAGGGAACGCTCCAGGTGGCCGTGCCGCTGGACGACCATGTGCTGGACCCGCGGTTCTACGACCCGCTGACGGACTATCTGCTGGACGCGGCGGGGCTGCTCTGACGCCACCCGGGCGGTGCGGCGCCGGTGCGGCTCCGGCGGCTCATCCGCCGGGCGGCCGGGAAACCGCCGCCCGGCGCCGCTGGTCCCGTCCCGGCGTCGGGTCCAGATGGACCCGGCGGATGGACGGACACCGTTCCCGCAGCTGCTCCTCGGCCTCCTCGCAGGCCCACTCGATCTGCTCGACGACGACCGTGAACATGGACTCCCCACCGGCGGCCTTCTCGTCGCTCATGGTGGGGAGCCTGTCCGGATCGGCGGACCGCGGCCTGTTCGGTACGGGGCGGGGTCAGTCCCGGGGGACGCGGACCACGCCCTCCTGGATGACGGTGATCGCCAGCCGGCCGTCCTGCGTGTAGATACGGGCCTGGCCGAGCCCGCGCCCGCCGGACGCGGACGGCGACTCCTGGTCGTACAGCAGCCATTCGTCGGCCCGGAACGGCCGGTGGAACCACATCGCGTGGTCCAGGCTCGCCCCGACCACGTCGCCGACCGCCCAGCCCCCGCGCCCATGGGCGAGGAGCACCGAGTCGAGCAGCGTCATGTCGGAGACGTACGTCGCCATGCAGACGTGCAGCAGCGGGTCGTCCGCGAGCTTGCCGTTGGTGCGGAACCACACCTGTGAGCGGGGCTCGCGCGGTTCGCCGACCGTGCCGAAGGGCGGCGCGTCCACGTACCGCAGGTCGACCGCGGCCCGCGCCTCGATCAGCCGGTCCACGACCTGCGGATCGCTGAAGCGGTCCGCGTACCGGGGCAGCATCTGCGCGGCCGTGGGCAGCGTCTCCGGGTCCGGGGCGGGCGGCATGGCCGCCTGGTGCTCCAGACCCTCCTCGTGCCGCTGGAACGACGCCGACAGATGGAAGATCGGCTGGCCGTGCTGGACGGCGACGACCCGGCGGGTGGTGAAGGACCGGCCGTCCCGGATGCGGTCGACGCTGTAGACGATCGGCGCGCCCGGGTCGCCCATCCGCAGGAAGTACGCGTGCAGGGAGTGGGCGGACGGGATCTCCCCCGCCTGGGCGGAGCCGGGAACTCGGGGGCGGTCGGCGGGGACCGTACGGCCCGCGGCGACCAGGGCCTGGGCCGCGACCTGGCCGCCGAAGACACGGGGAACGACCGCCGAACGGCTCGTGCCCCGGAAGATGTCCTGCTCGATCTGCTCCAGGTCGAGCAGATCGAGCAGGGAGTCGAGTGCTGAGCTCATGGAGAGAACGTAACCGCTCTCACAGGCCCATGGACTTGGCGATGATCGACTTCATGACCTCGCTGGTGCCGCCGTAGATGCGGTTGACCCGGTTGTCCGCGTACAGGCGGGCGATCGGGTACTCGTTCATGTAGCCGTAGCCGCCGTGCAGTTGGAGGCAGCGGTCGATGACGCGGTGCGCGACCTCGGTGCAGAACAGCTTCGCGGAGGCGGCCTCGGCGGCGGTCAGCTCACCGGCGTCGTGGGCCTCGATGGCGCGGTCGCAGACGGCCTCGGCGGCGTCCACCTCGGCCTGGCAGGCGGCCAGCTCGAACTTGGTGTTCTGGAACGACGCGACGGTCTTGCCGAAGACGGTGCGCTCCTGCACGTAAGCCTGGGCGAACCGGACGGCGGCCTTGGCCTGCGCGTACGCGCCGACGGCGATGCCGAGGCGCTCCTGCGGCAGGTTCTGGCCGAGGTAGGAGAAGCCCTTGTTCTCCTCGCCGAGGAGGTCCTCGACCGGCACCTTCACATCGACGAACGCCAGCTCGGCGGTGTCGGAGGTGCGCAGCCCCAGCTTGTCGAGCTTGCGGCCGACCGAGTAGCCCTCGGCCTTGGTGTCGACGACGAGGAGGGAGATGCCGTGCCGGCGGTCGTCCGCCTTGGGCGCGTCCGTACGGGCGCAGACGATGACCCGGTCGGCGTGGACGCCACCGGTGATGAACGTCTTGGCGCCGTTGAGGACGTAGTGCGTGCCGTCCTCGGAGAGCTTGGCGGTGGTCTTCATGCCGGCCAGGTCGGAACCGGTGCCCGGCTCGGTCATGGCGATGGCGTACATCGTCCGGCCGCTGACGAAGTCCGGCAGCCAGCGCTTCTTCTGCTCCTCGGTGGCGTACGCCTTGATGTACGGCAGGCAGAGCAGCACGTGCACACCGGAGCCGCCGAAGTTCACGGCCGCGCGGGCGCACTCCTCGGAGATGACCGCCTCGAACTTGAACGACTCGACCCCGGCGCCGCCGTACTCCTCCGGCACCTCGATGCCGAATATGCCCAGCTCGGCGAGCTTGTAGTAGAAGTCGCGGGGCACCTGGCCCGCCGCGAACCACTCGTCGTAGACGGGGGCGACCTCGGCCTCGATGAAGGCGCGGATGGTCTCCCGGAACGCCTCGTGGTCCTCGTTGAATACCGTACGGCGCACGGGGGTGCCTCCTTGGTCAGCTTCGATCGGCTTCGGGCGAGCTTCGGCCAGGCTGGCTAAGCGCTTGCTCAGTTCCGGTCAAAAGTTACCCGGCGGTCATCGGGGCTGTCCAGGGTGATGCTGAGCACGCCCGCTCCGGCGGTCCGGTGGGCGGTTCGGTCGACGGTCCGGTCGGCGGTCGGGTGGGCGGTCCGGTCGCGGACGCCGATGAGCCCTCGCCGGCCACCGGCCGGAAAGGGCTCATCGCGCCTTCTCCGCTCCTGCCTACTGGGGCTTGAACGAGCGGATCTGGTAATTCCCCATGAGGTTGCCGCCGTTTCCGGCGGGAGTGGATCCGACCCGGCCGTTGTAGTTGGTCTGCTTGTAGTACTGAACGCGGTGTCCGGTCGCGTTCCACACGGAGCGGACGTTGTGGCCCTTCCGGATGAAGGAGCAGTCGTCGGCGGTATTCGCCCGCTGCTTGTCCGACCACTGGCAGCGGGTACCGCCTCCCTTCCAGTCGCTGTAGATACAGAAATGTCCGGGGCTGCAGTTGTAGGAGGCCCGCGCGCGCTCGACGGCGGCCTTCCCGGTGGCGGCGTTCTTGGCGGCTCCGGCCGCGGCGGGCCCGGTGCCGAGCCCCAGGGCCAAGGCGATCGAGGTGACGGCGAGCGCGGTGATGCGGTTCATGGCGGAAACCCCTTCTCCCGACGGTGATCAGGGCTCTGCTCCCCGATCACCAGCAGCGTGGCACGGCTGCGACCTGCGCAGACAGGCGGAAAGGGAGGGCGCTCGAAGCCCGCGCCGGGAGTCGCGGCACTCCTCCTCGCACCGGCGCGAACGCGCGGCGGGCGCGATCGGAGGCATGCCCGGTGTGATCGGTGCGATCGGGGGCATGGCTGAGGAGCCTGGCCGCCGTGCCCGTAGGGTGAAGATCCTTCCGGGAGGTGGATCATGTTCAGTGGCGTACGCACCGTGATGGTTTTCGCGGACAGCCCCGAGGCTTCGGCCCGGTGGTACGGCGAACTGCTCGACGTCCCGGTGCGGCTCGATGTCGGCGACACGGGTGCGGTCTACGCCTGGGTGGAGATCGGCGGGACCGAACTCGGCTTCCACCCCGCCGACGACGCGCGCAACCCGAGGGGCGGCAGCCCGGTCGTGTACTGGCAGGTGGACGACGTCGACGGAGTCCGGGAGCGGCTGCTGGCCGCCGGCTGCGAGCACCATCGCGGTCCCTTGACGATCGAGCCCGGCCGTCGCATCGCGCAGCTCCGCGACCCGTTCGGCACGATCATCGGCATCGACGGCGCGTAGGCGGCACGCAGGCGGTGCGCAAGGGGCCGGCGGCCGGTGCGGCCGCAGGAATACTCCGCCGCGGGGAAGCACTCGCCTTTCCCGGCCCGCTGTTTCCGGTCCGCCGTTGTGCTCGGGCTGTGCGACGGCGCGGTCGAATGCGCGTATGACGTGCGAACTACGCCACGCGCACACCCATTCATCATATGACTAATTGAAATTTCTCTTTCAGTTGGTGACGACGCGGGAAATGAGCTGGTGAGGGCCCGATCGGGCCCTCACCAGGGCAAGAGAATTCCGATCTCCGTCCGGCGCACCCGGCTCGACCGGCAGGCGCCACGGGCGTTCCGCGCACAGCGCGTGAATCCGCGGGCGGCATCAGGACGACATCAGGCAGAACGAACCAGGGGCTGCTCACGACATCTGAGCGAGTCCGCGGCGGCATGCCGCGGTCCGTGAGACGCCCTGCCGTGCCGGACCCACGACACACGGAGGTCTCATGCTGGGGGTGGAGCACCCGGAGGCGAGCTGGGTACAGGTGAACCTGGCCCCGCGGTCGCGATCCTGGCCGGGCGTGTACGCATGGCTCGTCGGTACCGCACACGACCTCCTCGACGCGCACACCGCGCGCGCCTTCTTCTTCATGCACAAGCCGCCGGGGCTGCGGGTGCGCTTCCAGGCGTCCGGAGCGGACGGCACCATGGCGCTGCGGGCCGAACTCCTGGACCGGATCGGGAGGTTCGACGGGCTGGCCGGGCCGCCGGTGTGCGTGGTGTACGAGCCGGAGTCCTATCTCTTCGGCGGTCCCGCTTCCATGCCGTGGGTGCACGAGCTGTTCACGGCGGACTCGCTGGCCTGGCTCGACCACCACGTACGGCGCGGGAACGGCGACGGGCAGGCACCGCCCGACTGGCGGCTCTCCCTCACCCTGCTCCGCGAGATGTTCGACGGCCTGCACATCGTCGGCTGGGAACACCGGGGCGTCTGGGAGGCGGTGCGCACCGACACCGGACGCACCCTTCCCGGCGGCCTGCGGGACGACGCGCTCCGCCGGGCCGCCCAAGGCATCCGTACCTACTGGGACCAGCCTCGCGCCCGGCTGCTCGACGGTGTGCCGGAGGCCTGGCGTACGGCGCAGGAGCTTCATGGCGAGGCGGTGCGCCGGGCCGCGGACCGCTGGCGGACCGGCTACTTCGAATCCGGAGACGCCGCGCGCGGCCCGCGCCGCGCTGCCGCCCACGCCGTGATCTTCCACTGGAACCGGGGACGGCTCTCGTACGCCCGGCAGAGCCTGGTCACCGAAGCCCTGGCCTGCGACGGGGCGGTGGACTGAATGACCGGGACGGCCCGGAACGACACCGGCCCCGCCGAACCCGGCACCAACGCCCGTGCCCCGCGTGACGCGATCGGCGGCCGGGTCCTGGGCGGCACCGCCCTGGTGCGCGCCTCCGGAGTCCCCTGGTCGGCGTGGACCGGTGCGGGCGGTTCGGGGTTGTTCGACCGGGTCGTCGAGCACGCCGACACCGTCGGGCGGCAGTCCGCGCACGCCCGGCGCCTGGCCGAACGGCTGGGGCCCGTCGTCCCCGACCCGCGGCTGACGGGCGCCGAGCGCCGTGCCGTGCTGGCGCTCCGGCGGCGACTGCACTCCGGTGCGGCGCCCGGTCCGGCGGACTGCGGGTTCCTGGCGGGGCTGTCCGCCGTACCCGGGCCGCTCGTGCGGGAGGCGGGGGAGCTGTGCCGTGCGGCCGAGTCGGGACCGGCGGCCCGGGCGGAGCTGGAGCGGGCGCTCGGTGACGAGCGTGCGCGGGTGGCGGCGCTGGCCTGGGAGCTGGTGACGTCCGACCCGGTACTGCGGGCCTTCCTGGAGACCGCGACTCCCGGGCTGGCGGAGGAGGTGACCACGCGCCTGGCCGCCGGCGAGCCGTGGAGCGGGAAGCGGCTGCGCAAGCGCTCCGCCCATCTGTGGCGGATCGTGGGCCGGGCGGCGGCGAAGACCACGCCCAGGGGCTGGGTCGGTCAGGTCGCCATGGTCCCGGTCGGCCGTCCGGGACCACGGTCCGGCCCCGCAGGCCCGGCCACCGGCGCAGCGGCGGACCGGGCCGGTGCGGAGAGGAACGATGCGGAGGGGAGCAGAGCGGAAAGGAACGGTACGGAGGGGAGCGGCGCGGAAAGGAATGGCGCGGAGGGGAGCGGGGCGGACGGGACCGGTGCCCGGCTCCTCGTCCGTGGCGCCGCGCTGGACGCGCTGGCCGCCACCGCCATGGAGAACGTCCACGAGGTACGTGCCCGGTCCGGTGCGCCGGACCTGCGGACCGCCGACCCTGCGACCCTGCTCGCGCCCGCTCCGCTGTACCTCACCGACGGCGGTGGCGAGGCAGGAACGCCCGGAACGCTGCGCTGCTACGTGATCGATCCGGGCGTGCCGGGACGGCTGCGGCAGATCGCGGTCCGGCGCACCGCGCTGCTGGATCTGCTGCTCACGCTGTTCGCCGAAGGGCCGTGCGCGCTGGGGGAGTTGGAGGGCGCACTGCCGGCCGCCGATCCCGTCGTGCTGCGCGGCTTCCTCGCCCACCTGGTGGGCCTGGGCGTGCTCCAGTCCTGCGTGGCCCCGCGCCGTCGGCACAGCGGCTGGTCCCCGGCCGCCCAGGGGGCCGGAGTCGGTGGACTGCCCGGATGTACGGGGACCGGCCCCGGCGGCCGCGAGCCGGACGGCTGGTTCCTCGACTCCTACCGCCGCCTGGACGCCCGCGTACCCGCCGAGGCCGCGGCCCGCGTCCAGCGCGCGCTGCGGACCGCCCATCGCCTGGCCGGGCTGCGCGGGGCGGACGGCGGCGCGGCGCCGGCGGGTACGCGGGCGCCCGCGCCGGGTACCGAGCAGCTGGACGGGCGTCCGCGACCGGTCGGCGAGATCCTCACCGCTCTGCTGTCGTCGGAGCAGGCGCCGTCCCCGGCACCGGGACCGCGCAGCTACCCGCGATGGCACCCGGCCCGCAGCCCGGGATCCGGATACGCCCGGCTCCTCGCCCATCTCGCCTCCCGCCGCGACGAGGCGCGGGTGGACGTGGACGACGACCTCCTGGACGCCCTCGGAGCGCCGCCGGCCGAGGACGCGGTGCCGCCCTGGCCGCTGGACTGCCTGCTGCGCCCGCTGTCCGGCCCGGGACCGGTCGCGGTGCTGGAGACGGCCTCGCCCGCCGGAATCATCGACGCCCGGTTCGCCGAAGCGCTCCAGGCCCTGCACGGCGGCTACGACACCGTCGACGCCTACCGGGACTTCCTGGCCGCCGTGGAGCGGCGATCCGGTGTGCGGTTCGTCGAACTGCTGGTGCCGCCGGTCACGGACCACGCCGCGAACACCGTCCGACGGCCCGTCATCACCCGCTGGTGGACGGGCGATCCCAACCCGTCCGCGTACTTCGGGCCCGGTGGACCCGAACAGCGCTACCTGCCGCTGGACCGCATCACCCTGCGGCGTTCGGGCCACCGGATCATCGCCGAGGCGGACGGCGAGCGTGTGGTGCCCGTCCACCACGCCACCCGCAACCCGATGCCGCCGTACGACCGGCTGGTGCGGCTGCTGCTGTCCGCCGGGCACCCCTGGGCGGGGACCGTTCTCTGCCTGGGCGGTCTCGCCGCGGCCTTTCCCGCGCAGCCCGCCGTCACCCGCACGCCGCGGCTCACGGTCGGCACGGACCTGGTCGTCTCCCCGGCCGCGTGGCGGGTACCCCGCGCCCGCCTGTGGCGGCGGGACGACGGGGACCTCGACCGGGTGCGGGTGCTCGCCTCGCTCAGGCGGTCCGCCGGCCTGCCGCGATTCTGCTTCGTACGGCCCGCGTTCGACGCCAAGCCGGTACCGGTCGACCTCGACGCGCTGACCGCGCTGAACGTCATCGAGCGGGCCTGTGCCGCGCTGCCCGGTGACGAGCTGGTCTTCGAGGAGATGCTGCCCGGTCCGCAGGGGCCGGTGCTGCGCGACGCGCTGCACCGGGGCGAACCGGTGGCCGCCGGGTTGCTGCTCAGGCTCCCCTTCGACCGGACCGCCGAGGAGCTGGCGGCGTCCGCCGCCGCGCTCATCCACGACGTCCCCGGCCCGCCCGCACCCGGTGCGGCGGCTGCCGGGGCGGCCAACACCCAACAAGGAACACCAAGGAAACAGGAGGAAGCACCATGTCCACCATGGAACTCACCGACCTCGACACCCTGATCGACGAACTGGACGAGAGGATCACCGGCACCGAGCTGCCCGCGGCGACGGGCAGCTACAGCGTCCTGTGCACCATCATCGTGTGCGGCTCGGTCATCTGTGGCTGATGCCACCGGATGACCGCGCCCGTCCGGACGTCACGCGTCCACCGCTGAGTTGAACGGAGCCATCCGGACCGGTTCCGGGTGGCTCCCCGACGAGGAGGCCCGATGCCCCCACGCGGCCACGCCCCGCACCGTGCGGCTCTCGACATCTCCATCCGAATCCTCGACGACTTCCTGGAGGCCCGGGGCGCGACGTCCGACCCCGGCATCCCCGTACTGGCCTCGCTGCTCGCGGAGACGAACGACCCGGCCGCGGTGGTGACCGCCGGACGTGCGGTGGCCGCGTGGGCGCGGACCGTCGGCCGCGGACCCTGCCACAACGGCCTGTACGACGGCGGGCTGGCCGGAACCCTCGTCGGCCTGCGACTGGGCGCCCGCATCCACCCCGTGCTGCACCGCGCCGCCGACCGGCTCCGCGACCACCTGCTGGACAGGGCCTCGACGCGCCCCTGGCGGACGGCGGACGTGGGCCTGCCCGACTACGACCTCATCAGCGGACCGTCCGGCACGCTCCTCGCGCTCTGTGCCGGTACACCGCAGCCCACACGCGGTCAACTCCGGCCGTTCGCGGAGCACTTGGCCGTGCTCTGCGACCGCGGGGACCTGCGCCGGCTGCGCACCGGCCAGTACCTCGGCCACCCGCTTCTGGGCTGGTTGCAGGGCCGGGTGAACACCGGGATGGGCCACGGCGTGGCCGGGCTCACCGCCGGGCTCACCGCCGCGGTCCGCCGCGTCGGGCCGCGCCCGCGGCTGCTGACCCCCCTGCGTCACGCCACCCACTGGCTGGTGCGGCAGTCCTTCGACGACGCCCGGTCCGTCCGGAGCTGGGAGGGCGCCGGGCTCGACGGCCCGCCGCCCGCCGGGGCACGGGCCCGCCAGGCGTGGTGCTACGGCGCCCCCGGCATCACCTGGGCGCTGTGGGACGCGTCCGACGCGCTGGGGGACCGGGTGACGGCCGACTGGGCGGCAGCCGCGTTCACCACCCTCGCGGAGCGGTACGACGAGGACTTCCACCTCTTCGGCGATCCCCTGACGGACCGGCTCGGGCTGTGCCACGGAGCCGCGGGCGTGCTGGCGGTGGCGGACGCCTTCCACCGGTGGGCCCGCCTGCCGGCCGCGGCGACGCTCAGCGCCCGTCTGGTCGAGCACCTGAACCACCGGCTGCCGGCGGCCCTCGCCTCCGGCGGACCCCGGACCACCCCGCCCGGGAGAGCCCCGGGCGCGCGGACCTCACTGCTCGACGGAGCCCCGGGCGCCCTGAGCGTCCTCCTCACCGTCACCCACGGCACCTCACGCGACTGGCTGCCCTGCCTCGGCCTGCGATAGCGGCACATCCGCACCCCGCCCCGCCGCGCCTTATCCCGATCCATCCCACTCCGCCCGTCACCGTTGCCGCAGCGCGAACCACAGCTCCGTCCGTACGTCCATGTCGTCCAGGTCCATGTCCAGCAGCGCCGCGCACCGGGCGATGCGCTGGCGGACCGTGTTGCGGTGGACCTGGAGGGCCGTGGCCGTGCGGTCCCAGCTGCCGTGCAGGCTCAGCCAGCAGCGCAGGGTCTCGGCCAGGGGGTCGGTGAGCGGGGCGAGGAGGGCGCGGGCGTGGGCCTCCGCCTGGTCGGGCGGGATCAGAGCGGTCAGGCCGAGGCCGGGGCCGGCGTGGTGGTGGGCCAGCGGGGTGCGGGTGGCCGCCGCACGGCCCAGGGCGCGGGACGCCTGGCCGTCGGCGAGGTCGAGTGCGGTGATGGGGGCGGGGGCGGAGGCGCCGAGCGTCCAGCCGGGCTGCGGAGTGATCCGTTCGTCGCCCGGGACCAGCACCCGGACGGCGTCGCCGCCCCGGCCCGCGTCGACCAGGGCCGATCCGAGGGCGGCGCCCAGCGCTCCGGCGGTCAGCGGGTCCACCGGGCCGTCGCCGCTGCGGCGGGCGTGTACCACCGTCCACCGCTCGGCGCCACCGAGCAGCGGGGCGACGTCCTGCGGGTCCGCGCCCAGCAGCAGCCGTACGAGGGCCGCGGACCGGCCCGCCGCGTCCGCGCCCTGGTGCGGGGCGGCCAGCAGGGAGAGCAGCACGACCGCCACCCCGGCGATGGTGTGGTCGCTCGCCTCGCGCCGGTCCGTCGCCAGTGCCAGGACGAGGCCCTGGCCGCCGCCCAGCGCGTACGCGGACAGGTGCGCGTCGCGCACCGTGTCGGTGGCGGACGTCGGCGCGGGGCGCGTCACGGCGGAGACCACCCGGGTGAGCCGGGCCAGCGCCGCGCCGACGTCGGGGGCCGGGCGGCGGCCCGCCGTGTGCAGCTCCTCCCCGTCCGCGGCGAGCAGCACCGCCCGGCCGCCCAGCTGGGCCGCCAGCTGGTGCAGCACCGCGGGGACCGGGTCGGGCCGGGCCGCCGCCGTGGCCAGGGCCTGCTGCGCCCGGGTCACCCGGCGCAGCTCGCGGTGCCGGGCCTCGGCCATCAGCCGCCACACCGCCCGCGCGATCGCCGTGAACGGCGTCTCGGGCGGCACCTCCACCAGCGGCAGACCCTGCCGGTCGCACGCCTCGATCAACGCCTGCGGCACCGTGTCGAACACCGGCGTCACCCCGAAACCGAGCGCCGCGGCCCCCGCCTCCATCAGCCGGGCCACATAGGCGTCCGGGTCCTTGAGCAGCACCCCGGCGCTCAGCAGCAGCTCACCGCCGAGCAGATACGGGTACGGGTCGGCCATCTCCGAGGTGTGCACCCACAGCAGATCCGCCTCGGCCGGACCCGCGATCCGGCGCAGCCGGAGCTCCTCACGGGCGAGCAGCTCGGTCAGCCGGATCGGGGGTGTGGGGGGAGCGGAGGGGGAGACGGCGGACGGGGGAGTGGGCGGGGTGAACCCGGACGAGGCTTCCGGCATGGATGGTCCATCCATCAGTGGCTGCGATGATGGATGAAACGTACACTTCAGCGCCGCCTGCGGGCCACCTACCGTCTTCACCGTGTACGACGTGCACACCTGACGGGAACGGAGGAAGCCCATGGCTGTCGACTACGCGGTGATCATCGTCTATCTGGCCGGCATGCTCGCCATGGGCTGGTGGGGCATGCGCCGCGCCAAGTCCAAGAGCGAATTCCTGGTGGCGGGCCGCAGGCTCGGTCCCTGGATGTACTCCGGCACGATGGCCGCCATCGTCCTGGGCGGCGCCTCCACCATCGGCGGTGTCGGCCTCGGCTACCAGTACGGGCTCTCCGGTGCCTGGATGGTCTTCACCATCGGCCTCGGACTGCTCGCCCTCTCCGTCTTCTTCTCGGCGCGCATCGCCCGGCTGAAGGTCTACACCGTCTCCGAGATGCTCGACCTGCGCTACGGCGGCCGGGCCGGGATCATCTCCGGCGTCGTCATGTGGGCGTACACGCTGATGCTGGCGGTCACCTCGACCATCGCGTACGCCACCATCTTCGACGTCCTCTTCGACCTGAACCGGACCGTCGCGATCATCCTCGGCGGCACCATCGTCGTCGCGTACTCGACGCTCGGCGGCATGTGGTCGATCACCCTCACCGACATGGTGCAGTTCGTCGTCAAGACCATCGGCGTGCTGCTGCTCCTGCTCCCCATCGCGGTGATCAAGGCGGGCGGCTTCAGCGAGATGAAGGCCAAGCTGCCCACCGAGTACTTCGACCCGCTGGGCATCGGCGGCGAGACGATCTTCACGTACGTGCTGATCTACACCTTCGGCATGCTGATCGGCCAGGACATCTGGCAGCGGGTGTTCACCGCGAGGAGCGACCGGACGGCGCGCTGGGGCGGCACGGTCGCCGGTACGTACTGCCTGGTGTACGCGATCGCGGGCGCCGTCATCGGCACCGCGGCCAAGGTCATGTACCCCAAGCTGCCCAGCGCCGACGCCGCGTTCGCGACCATCGTCAAGGACGAACTGCCGGTGGGCGTCCGCGGGCTGGTCCTGGCCGCCGCACTGGCCGCCGTGATGTCCACGTCCTCCGGAGCGCTGATCGCCTGCGCCACCGTCGCCAACAACGACATCTGGTCCCGGCTGCGGGGCGTGGTGTCCCGGGGCGGGGCAGCACCCGACGAGGCGCACGACGAGGTGAAGGGCAACCGGGTCTTCATCCTCATCATGGGCGTCGGTGTCATCGCCATCGCCATCGCGCTCAACAACGTGGTCGAGGCCCTGACCGTCGCGTACAACCTGCTCGTCGGCGGGCTGCTGGTGCCGATCCTCGGCGGTCTGCTGTGGCGCCGCGGCACCGCGGCGGGCGCGCTGGCCGCGGTGTCGGTCGGTGGCGTCGCCGTGATCGGCCTGATGGCGACGTACGGAATCCTCGCCAACGAACCGGTCTACTACGGGCTTCTGGCCTCGCTCGCGGTGTACGTGATCGTCTCCCTGGCGACGAAGCCGACCGACGCGGCCGTACTCGCCGCCTGGCGCGAGCGGCTGGCGGGGCGCGGTGCGGACGACCCGGCGCCCGCCGAGGAGCCGGTCGCCACATGAGCAAGGCCCCCGTGTTCCGCGCGCCGTCGCACCCCGCACACTGAACAACGTATGACACCCGAAGGAAAGGCACCCACCATGAGCAGCAACGAAACGCCGCGCGGTCCCGTCGACTCCTCCCGCGTCCCGCGGTACGCCGGACCCGCGACGTTCGCCCGGCTGCCCCGCCTCGACGAGGTCGGCACCGCCGATGTCGCCGTCGTCGGCGTGCCCTTCGACACGGGTGTCTCCTACCGCCCCGGCGCCCGCTTCGGCGGCAACGCGATCCGTGAGGCGTCGCGCCTCCTGCGCCCGTACAACCCGGCGCAGGACGCCTCGCCGTTCGCCCTCGCGCAGGTCGCCGACGCCGGTGACATCGCCGCGAACCCGTTCAACATCAACGAGGCCGTCGAGACGATCGAGGCCGCCGCGGACGACCTCCTCGCCACCGGCGCCCGCCTGATGACGCTCGGCGGCGACCACACCATCGCGCTGCCGCTGCTGCGGTCCGTCGCGAAGAAGCACGGCCCGGTCGCCCTGCTCCACTTCGACGCCCACCTCGACACCTGGGACACCTACTTCGGCGCCGAGTACACCCACGGCACCCCGTTCCGCCGCGCCGTCGAGGAGGGCATCCTCGACACCTCCGCGCTCTCCCACGTCGGCACCCGCGGCCCGCTCTACGGCAAGCAGGACCTGGACGACGACGCCAAGATGGGCTTCGGCATCGTCACCTCCGCCGACGTCATGCGGCGCGGTGTCGACGAGGTCGCCGACCAGCTGCGCCAGCGCATCGGCGACCGGCCGCTCTACATCTCCATCGACATCGACGTCCTGGACCCGGCGCACGCGCCCGGCACCGGCACCCCGGAGGCCGGCGGCCTGACCTCCCGCGAGCTGCTCGAAATCGTCCGCGGGCTGTCCTCCTGCAACCTGGTCTCCGCCGACCTGGTCGAGGTCGCCCCCGCCTACGACCACGCCGAGATCACCTCCGTCGCCGCCTCCCACACGGCGTACGAGCTGACGACGGTCATGTCCCGCCAGATCGCAGAGGCCCGTTCGAAGTGAGCCACGACCACCACGACGAGCGGCCGCAGCTCACCCCCGAGCAGGTCGCGGCCGCCCTGAACCCCCCGCCCGGACGCAACGGCGGCGACCTCGTCGTCGAGACCCTCCAGGGCCTCGGCGCGACCACCGTCTTCGGACTGCCCGGCCAGCACGCGCTGGGCATGTTCGACGCGCTGCGCCGCTCGTCCCTGACCTACCTCGGCCTGCGCGTCGAGAACAACGCGGGCTTCGCCGCCGACGCGTACGGCCGGATCACCGGTGAGGTCGCGCCGCTGCTGCTCTCCACCGGGCCGGGGGCCCTCACCTCCCTCGCCGCGCTCCAGGAGGCGGCGGCCGCCTCCGCCCCCGTCCTCGCCATCTCCAGCCAGATCCCGACCGCGGGCCTGGGCGGCGGCCGCCACGGCTACCTGCACGAACTGAGGGACCAGAAGGCGTCGTTCCGCGATGTCGTGAAGTCGGTCCACACGGTCCGTACGGCCTCCCAGATCCCGTCGGCGATCGCCGCCGCCTGGGAGTCGGCGCTGACCGCCCCGCACGGACCGGTCTGGATCGAGATCCCGCAGGACGTACTCCTCGCCGAGACCACCCTGCCCGTCGTCACGGCGATGGACGCCACCCCGCGCGCCCTGCACGCCCGCCCCGAACTGACCGCCGTGGCAGCCGATCTGCTGTCGAGGGCCGAGCGCCCGGCGATCATCGCGGGCGGCGGAGTCGTACGGTCCGACGCCGCCGGCAAGCTGCTCGCGCTCGCGGAGAAGACCGACGCCCCCGTCGTCACCACCTTCGGCGGCAAGGGCGCCTTCCCGTGGGAGCACCCGCTCTCGCTCCAGTCCTGGCTGGAGGACCGCCACACGACGGACTTCCTGGAGTCCGCCGACGTGCTGCTGGTCGTCGGCTCCGGGCTCGGTGAACTCTCCTCGAACTACCACACCTTCAGTCCGCGCGGCCGGGTGATCCAGATCGAGGCCGACGCCGGGAAACTGGAGTCCAACCACCCCGCGCTCGGCATCCACGCCGACGCCCGCGAGGCGCTGTCCGACCTCCTCGACGCGGTCGACCGCCGCGAGGACCCGTCGGCGCCGGACCGGGTCCGTGCGGTCCTGGAAGCGGTACGCGACCGGCTCGCCGGCCAGGAACTCGGCCTGGAGCAGCGGCTCGTCGCCTCGGTCCGCCAGGCGCTGCCCGACACGTCCCCCAGCTTCTGGGACATGACGATCCTCGCCTACTGGGCCTGGTCCGCCTTCGACGCCCGCCGCCCGAACACGATGCACTCGGCCCAGGGCGCGGGCGGCCTCGGCTACGGCTTCCCGGCCGCCCTCGGCGCGGCGGCGGCCGACCGCACGAAGCCGGTCCTGGCGGTCTCCGGCGACGGCGGCGCGATGTACTCGATCGCGGAACTGGCGACGGCCCGCCAGTACGACCTCCCGGTCACCTGGCTGATCGTCGACGACGGCGGCTACGGCATCCTGCGCGAGTACATGACGGGCGCCTTCGGCGAGGCCACGGCGACGGAACTCGCCCGCCCCGACTTCGTCGCCCTCGCCGAGTCCTTCGGCGTCCCGGCGGTCCGTACGACCCCCGAGACGCTCGCCGACGACCTGGCGAAGTCCCTCGCGGAGCCCGGCCCTTCGGTGGTCGTGCTCCCGGCCCTGCTGAGGATGTTCGAGCCGACGCATCTGTGACGCACGCGCCGGAGCGTCCGCGGGGCACCTGCCCGTCCCGCCCGTCCCGCCCGTCCCGTGCCCCCGGCCGCCGGGGGCACGGGACGGTTCAGCGGCCGGCGGTCTCCGCCGCGGCCTTCGCGATGGCGTCCAGCTGCTCCTGCCGGCCCCGGAAGAACTCCTTCTGCTGATCGGGGCTCAGCGCGGCCGGCAGGTCCCTGGCGGCGGGCATCAGGTCCGGGACCGACCTGAAGACGGCGCTTGCCTCGGCGCCGTGGCCGCGCAGCCGCGCCCAGTACAGGGACTTGCCGACCGTGTGCAGAGGCACGGTCATCTCCGTACGCGGCCTCCTCGCGGCCCGCTGCCTCGACTCCTCGCGCCCCAGCGCGCGAAAACCGATGTCGCCCAGCCGCTGCAGCACCTCCAGGGCGGCGTACAGCTGCCCGCAGAGATGGGCGTCGGTCGGCCGGTCGTCCGGCATGATTCCTCCCTGTTCCGCGCCGTTGCGATGACGGGGGCCATCCCTACCCGGCCCGCGCGGCAGGGGAACACCGGCTCGCGCCGTACGACCCCTTCCGTCCGTACAACCTTTCCGTCCGCCAGAAGTCATCAGTGTCGGGTGTGCCGGGGGCACACCGCGTACATGCACCAAGGGGGAAATGTCCTGTGAAAAAGCCTTGTATATCCCGTATGCCCGGCCGTGCGCGGGGTGCGGTGTCCCTCGCGCTCGCCGCAGGCGTACTGGCACCCGTGGCGCTCGGCGCCGTGCCCGCCGCCGCCGCGACGCCGACGGTGAGCTGTACGTCCGGCAAGGCGGGGCTGGCCGCCAAGCTGTCGAAGGACATCACCGCCGCGCTCAAGGGGCGGAAGTCCACGACGGCCGTCGCGCTCTACGACCGGACCACCCGGACGAACTGCTCCCTGCGGGCGACGACGAAGTACGACTCCGCCAGCGTCGTGAAGGCGACCGTGCTGGCGACGCTCCTCTGGGACAACAAGAAGCACAACCGCTATCTCACCCAGCGCGAGATCAACCTCACCACCGCCATGATCACCAAGTCCGACAACAACGCGACCACCAGCCTGTGGAAGCAGCTCGGAGCGACCAAGGTCAAGGCGTTCCTGAAGGCCGCCGGGATGACGCACACCGTGCCCGGCTCCGGTGGCTACTGGGGGCTGACCCAGATCACCGCCCAGGACGAGCAGCGGCTGCTGACCCTGCTGACCGCCGAGAACTCCGTGCTGAGCGACAGCGCGCGGACGTACGAGCTGGGCCTGATGCGCAAGGTCGTCTCCTCCCAGCGCTGGGGCACGCCCACCGGTGCGCCGTCCGGGGTGACCGTCCAGGTCAAGAACGGCTGGCTGCCGCGCGCCACCCACGGCTGGCGGGTGCACAGCGTCGGCGCGTTCACGGGCAAGGGGCACGACTACGCGATCACCGTGCTCACCCAGGACAACAAGACGATGAACGACGGCATCAACACCGTTCAGGCCGTCGCCCGCGCCGTGCACAAGGACCTCAGCCCGGCCGCCACCGCGAAGGCGACCGTCGCTCCGCCCGCCGCCCCGCAGGAAGCGGTGCCCGCGGTGCCGGAGGCACCGGCTGTACGGATGCTCACCGCGGCGCCGCGGTCGTAGCGGACGCGTCCGGAGCCTCCCTCGACCGCCGGACGCGGCGCCGCGCCCGGCGGTCGAGGGAGGCAGCCCCGGTCCGGACGGGTGGGCACGTCCCACCGGTTCGACGCAGCCGGGCGTAGGCCGGTCGGCGGACCGCCCTACGCCGAAGGACCCGTCTTTGTAACGGCGGGATGAAATCCGCTGCCCACCGCGTTGGTGCCATCCGGTAGACCAGGTCGAACGGGGAGGCACCGGTGACGGAAGCAGAGGACGCGGAGCGCGCGGGGCGCGCGGGGCGCGCGCCCGGCTGGGCCCGGCGGCTGAGCGGTTACGCGTGGCGCTACCGGCGCAATGTGCTGCTGGCGCTCGGCTCGTCGCTCGCCGGCATGGCGGTGCTGGCCCTCGTCCCGCTGATCACCAAGGTGATCATCGACGACGTCGTCGGCGACCACACACGGTCACTCGCCGTCTGGACCGGGCTCCTCATAGCCGCCGCCGCGCTGGTGTACATAGCCACGTACATCCGCCGCTACTACGGCGGCCGGCTCGCCCTCGACGTACAGCACGACCTCCGTACCGAGATGTACGGCACGATCACCCGCCTCGACGGGAGGCGCCAGGACGAACTGTCCACCGGACAGGTCGTCGGACGGGCCACGAGCGACCTCCAGCTGATCCAGGGGCTCCTGTTCATGCTCCCGATGACCATCGGGAACGTGCTGCTCTTCCTCCTCTCCCTGGTGATCATGGCGTGGCTCTCGCCCCTGCTCACCCTGGTCGCCATCGCCGTCGCCCCCGCCCTCTGGTACATCGCCCGCCGCTCCCGCGCCCGGCTCTTCCCCGCCACCTGGTACGCCCAGGGGCAGGCCGCCGCCGTCGCCGGGGTCGTCGACGGGGCCGTCTCCGGGGTCCGGGTCGTCAAGGGGTTCGGACAGGAGGAGCAGGAGACCGGCAAGCTGCGCGAGGTCGGGCGGAAGCTGTTCGCCGGGCGGCTGCGGACGATCCGGCTGAACTCCCGCTACACCCCCGCCCTCCAGGCCGTCCCCGCGCTCGGCCAGGTCGCGATGCTGGCCCTCGGCGGCTGGCTCGCCACCCGCGGCGAGATCACCCTCGGCACGTTCGTCGCCTTCTCCAGCTACCTCGCCCAGCTCGTCGGCCCGGTCCGGATGCTCGCCATGGTCCTCACCGTCGGACAGCAGGCGCGGGCCGGCGTCGAACGCGTACTGGAGCTGATCGACACCGAGCCGACCATGAAGGACGGCACCAAGGAACTCCCGGCCGACGCCCCCGCGAGCGTCGAATTCGACGACGTGCGGTTCGGCTACGCTCCGCTGCGCCCCGGCTCCGCTCCGGACGAGGAGCTCGGAGGCGGAGCCCAGGACCGCCCCGTCCTCGACGGGTTCTCGCTGACCATCGAGCCCGGTGAGACCGTCGCCGTCGTCGGAGCCTCCGGCAGCGGCAAGTCCACCGTCTCGCTGCTGCTGCCCCGCTTCTACGACGTGACGCACGGCGCCGTCCTGGTCGGCGGCCACGACGTCCGCGAGCTGACCCAGCGATCCCTGCGCGCCGCCATCGGCCTCGTACCGGAGGACAGCTTCCTGTTCTCCGACACCGTCCGCGCCAACATCGCCTACGGATGCCCGGACGCCACGCAGGAACAGATCGAGCAGGCGGCCCGCTCCGCCCAGGCCGACCGGTTCATCGCCGCCCTGCCCGAGGGCTACGACACCAAGGTCGGCGAACACGGACTCACCCTCTCCGGCGGCCAGCGCCAGCGCGTCGCGCTCGCCCGCGCCATCCTCACCGACCCCCGGCTGCTCCTCCTCGACGACGCCACCTCCGCCGTCGACGCCCGCGTCGAGCACGAGATCCACGAGGCGCTGCGCCAGGTGATGGCCGGGCGGACGACCCTGCTGATCGCCCACCGCCGCTCCACCCTCGGCCTCGCCGACCGGATCGCCGTCCTGGAGCACGGCAGGCTCGCCGACATCGGCACGCACGAGGAGCTGGAGCGCCGCTCCCCGCTCTACCGGCGGCTGCTCACCGACCCGGACGAGCTGGGCGGCACCTCGCCCGGACACCGGCCGCCGGCCGTCGCCACCGACTCGACCGCCGAGGACGACCGCGCCCTCCAGGAAGAACTGGATGCAGAGTTCGACGCCGAGCGCGGCATCAGCCCGCACCTGTGGGTCCGTGAGGACGAGCCGCGTGACACCGGGGCGGCCGGCATGCCCGCGTCCCCGGAGCTGCTCGCCCAGGTCGAGGCACTGCCGCCGGCCACCGACACACCCGACATCGACGAGGCACGGGCCGTCCGGGCCGAGGAGTCCTACGGGCTGCGCAGGCTGCTGCGCGGCTTCGGGCTGCCGCTCCTGGTGAGCCTGGCACTGGTGGCGGTCGACGCGGGCGGCGGGCTCCTGCTGCCCGTACTGATCCGGCACGGCATAGACCAGGGGGTCTCGCAGCTCGCCCTCGGTGCCGTCTGGGCGGCGTCCGCGCTGGCCCTGGTGGTCGTGTTCGTGCAGTGGGCGGCTCAGATCGGCGAGACCCGGATGACGGGCCGCACCGGCGAGCGGGTGCTGTACTCGCTGCGGCTGAAGATCTTCGCGCAGCTCCAGCGGCTCGGCCTGGACTACTACGAGCGCGAGCTGACCGGCCGCATCATGACCCGGATGACGACGGACGTGGACGCGCTGTCGACGTTCCTGCAGACCGGTCTGGTCACGGCCTTCGTCTCCGTCGTCACCTTCTTCGGCATCATGGTCGCGCTGCTCGTCCTCGACGTGCAGCTGGCCCTCGTCGTCTTCGCGACGCTGCCGGTGCTGGCCATCGGTACGTTCTTCTTCCGCCGCAAGAGCGTCCAGGCGTACGAACTGGCCCGGGAACGGATCAGCGCCGTCAACGCCGACCTCCAGGAATCCGTCTCCGGGCTGCGGATCGTGCAGGCGTTCCGCCGCGAGCGCGACGGCGCGGACCGGTTCGCGCAGCGCAGCGACCACTACCGCGAGGCCCGGGTCCGCGGTCAGTGGCTGATCTCCGTCTACTTCCCGTTCGTGCAGCTGCTGTCGTCGGTGGCCGCCGCCGCCGTCCTGATCGTCGGCGCGGGCCGGGTCGACAACGGCACGCTCACCACCGGTGCGCTGGTCGCCTACCTCCTCTACATCGACCTGTTCTTCGCCCCGGTGCAGCAGCTCTCCCAGGTCTTCGACGGCTACCAGCAGGCCACCGTCTCCCTCGGCCGCATCCAGGAACTCCTGCGGGAGCCGACCTCCACCGACGCCCCGGACGAACCGCTGGACGTGCTGTCGCTGCGCGGCGAGATCGCCTTCGAGGACGTGTCCTTCGCGTACGGTTCCGGCGAGGACGCGGAGGAGGCGCTCACCGGCGTCGACCTGCGCATACCGGCCGGTCAGACGGTCGCCTTCGTGGGCGAGACGGGCGCGGGGAAGTCCACCCTCGTCAAGCTCGTCGCCCGGTTCTACGATCCGACGGGCGGCCGGGTCACGGCGGACGGCACCGATCTGCGCCGCCTCGACCTCACCGCGTACCGGCACCGGCTCGGAGTCGTACCGCAGGAGGCGTACCTCTTCGCCGGTACGGTCCGCGACGCCATCGCCTACGGGCGGCCCGAGGCCACCGACGCCGAGGTGGAGGCGGCGGCGCGGGCGGTCGGCGCCCACGACATGATCGCCACCCTGGACGGCGGGTACCTGCACGGGGTCGCCGAACGGGGCCGCAACCTCTCGGCCGGACAGCGTCAGCTGATCGCCCTCGCCCGCGCCGAACTCGTCGACCCGGACGTCCTGCTGCTCGACGAGGCGACGGCCTCCCTGGACCTGGCCAGCGAGGCCCTGGTCAACCGGGCGACCGACCAGCTCACCGGCCGCCGCACCACCCTGGTCGTCGCCCACCGGCTGACCACCGCCGCCCGCGCCGACCGGGTCGTGGTGATGGACCACGGCCGGGTCGTCGAGGACGGCACGCACGACGAACTCCTGGCCCGTGACGGGCACTACGCCGTGCTGTGGCGCACGTTCATCGGGGAGGACGAGCCCGCGGGGGTGTGAGCGGCGGGCCCGTCCACCGGTTCACTCGCCGATGCCGGAGATCTTGCCGGTCTGCAGGTCCGACCGCACGGTCAGATACGTGTAGGTGGGATGCTTGCCGGTGCTCCAGGTGAGCCGCACCGTCGACCAGGTGTGGCCGGCGCCGCTCTCGCCCGGGGTGACCCGGAAGGCGAGCGGGGTGTTCTGGGCGCGGAGCACGCCGTCCGCGTGGTTGTGCCGCTCCCAGGCGTCCAGCTGGGTGCGCAGACGGGGAGTCAGGTAGAAGGATCTCAGCGCGGTGGCGAGCTTGCCGCCGCCCTCCGCCGTGACGGCGTCGATGTAGGCACCGTAGAAGTGGGCGACCTGCTGGTACGCCGGGGCGCCGGCGCTGTGGGCCGGCGCGGCGGCCGCCGGGGCCTGCGGGGCCGCCGCGCCGGCCGGGACCACGGCGACGGCGGTGGCAGCGGTGAGGAGAGCGGTGGCGAACAGCGTCCGGCCGATGGCGCGCCGGCCGCGCGGAGCCTGGGCGTCGCGGAGTTGGAGCATGACGGATCCTGCCTTTCGTGTGGCTCTGCCCTGTGGGAGCCATGCTGTGGCGATTCGGTTGCCCGGGAGGTGGAGCGCGCCGGGTGCAACCTCCGGATGGCCTCCTGCGTCGTACACGTGTATGCGCGTGCGCCGAGCAAGGGTGTAAGTGTTCGATCGGACGATGGGGCGGCTGGTGACCAGAAGGACCGGAAGGGCCGGCGGGAACGAACGCGGCGGACCGCGCCGGACGCTTGTGCGGCTGTTCGTCCTGCCGCTGCTGGCCGCCGTCGGCCTGGTGCTGACCGGCACCGCGGCGAACAGCGCCGACGCCGCGACGGCCTGCGCCGGACGCCCCGCGAGGACGGTCTCGTTCAAGACCGGTGAGCTGCGCATCTTCAAGAGCCGCGCCTATGCCTGCGCCGTCGCGGTCGCCAAGAAGCCGGGCTCGCGCCGCCCGATGTCCGTGACGCTCCAGCCGCGCGGCGGCAGCCCCGTCACCGACAGCGGCCGGTACACGGCACAGGCCGGCCCGGTGACGGTGCACGCGCTGAACCGGTGCGTCCGGGCCTCGGCCACGATCTCCGGAAAGTCCGGTTCCACGGGCTGGATTCTCTGCTGACGGCCTGCCCGGTGATTTCCCCGTGCCAACAGGGTCTGGCGGTGCAGGTGTTGCGCCGCTAGGTTCACGACGACTGTTGTGAATCATGGGGAGGGTGCATGCGCAAGGCGCTCAGAGGGTTCCTGTCGCTGGCGGTGCTCATCGGCACGGTGAGTGCGACGGGCGCCTCGGCCGGGGCGGCCACCGCCGCGGAACCGACCGCGTTCGGGAACACGGCCGGCAGTGACAGCGGCACGAGCACGGACATCAAGGACCGCATCCTGGCCATCCCGGGAATGAGTCTCATCGAGGAGAAGCCTTACGCGGGCTACCGCTACTTCGTCCTCGGCTACACCCAGCCGATCGATCACCGGCACCCGTCCAAGGGCACCTTCCAGCAGCGCATCACCCTGCTGCACAAGGACACGTCCCGCCCGACGGTCTTCTACACCAGCGGCTACAACGTCTCCACGAACCCCAGCCGTTCGGAGCCGACCCGGATCGTCGACGGCAACCAGGTCTCTCTGGAGTATCGATTCTTCACCCCGTCCCGCCCGGCGCCCGCCGACTGGTCCAAGCTCGACATCTGGCAGGCCGCCAGCGACCAGCACCGCGTCTTCACCTCGCTGAAGCGGATCTACAGCAAGAACTGGCTGACCACCGGCGGCTCCAAGGGCGGCATGACCGCCACCTACTTCGAGCGCTTCTACCCCAAGGACATGGACGGCGTCGTCGCGTACGTCGCGCCCAACGACGTGGTCAACAAGGAGGACTCGGCGTACGACCGGTTCTTCGACAACGTCGGCACCAAGGAGTGCCGCGACAAGCTGAACGGTGTGCAGCGCGAGGCACTGGTCCGCCGCGAACCGCTGGAGAAGAAGTACCAGGAGTACGCCGCGGCGAACGGCTACACCTTCAAGACCACCGGCTCGCTCGACCGGGCGTACGAGGCCGTCGTCATGGACTACGTCTGGGCGTACTGGCAGTACAGCCTGCTGTCCGACTGCGACACCATCCCGGCCGACGCCCGGAACGCCCCCGACCAGGCGATCTGGGATTCGATCGACTCGATCTCCGGCTTCTCCGCCTACACCGACCAGGGCCTGGAGACGTACACCCCGTACTACTACCAGGCCGGCACCCAGCTCGGTTCGCCCAGCATCACGCAGCCGTGGCTCGGCAAGCTGAGCCGGTACGGGTATCAGCCGCCGCGCAACTTCGTACCCCGCTCCATCCCGATGAAGTTCCAGCCGTCGGTGATGCGCGACGTCGACAGCTGGGTGAAGCACCACGCCCACCACATGCTGTACGTGTACGGGCAGAACGACCCGTGGGGCGCGGAGCGCTTCCGGCTCGGGAAGGGCGCCCGTGACAGCTACGTCATGACCGTGGCGGGCGGCAACCACGGCTCCAACGTGGCCGGGCTCGCCGACGACGACAAGGCGAAGGCCACCGCGGCCATCCTGCGCTGGGCGGGCGTCGCCCCGGCCGCCGTGCGGGACGACCCGGCGAAGGCGAAGCCGCTCGCCGCGTTCGACGCGAGGCTCGACAAGCGCGACGTGATGAACGAGCGCGGGCTGCGGCCGTAACCGCTCCCCGCGCCGTGTCGTGCCCGGGAAAGGGGCTGTGCTCGTGCACGGCCCCTTTCCCGGTTCCGCGGCTCTTCCGCGGCTCTTCCAGGGCATTTCTGCAACGCCGCGAGCGTGCGTGCCGGGCGTCGCCCTAGTACCTCAGCCCGTAGCCGACCGGGTACAGCACCCGCGCCGGATCGTCCGCGCGCTGCACCGGCACCGGCAGGGTGCCCTCCGGTTCGGCGCGGCCCGCGATCACCCGGGCGGCGGCCCGCAGTTCGACATCGGTCCAGGAGTACGCGGCCAGGCTCGCCGCGAACCCGGTCCCGGACAGCTGGGCGATGTCGTACGGATTGCGGATCGCGACCGTGATCACCGGGATGCCGGTCGCGGCCAGCGCGCTCACCAGGGTGCGCTGCGAGCTGGCCGCCGAGACGTTGTACGTCCCCACGATCACCGCGTCCTTGCCCTGTGCGGCGGCCACCGCCTCGCCGATCACCGCCTTGGTGGGGGCGGTGCCGGTGGACAACGCGGTGGCCACGTGGCCCAGTTCGCCGAAGGCGGCGGCCAGGGTGGTGGTCGGCGGTCCGGTGGTGCCGGACGGGGAGGCCGGGTCGGCGCCGACCACCAGCAGGTTCTTGTGGGAGCGGCGGGAGAGCGGCAGCACCGCGCCGTCGTTGGCGAGAAGCGTGGTGGTCCGCTCGGCGATCCGGTCGGCCTCGGCGAGATGGGCCCGCGTCCCGACGGTGCGGTCCACACCCCTGTGGCTGACGAACGGGTCGTCGAACAGCCCGAGCTTCGTCTTCAGCCGCAGGATGCGCAGGATCGATTCCTCGATCCTGGTCTCGCTGATCTCACCGCTCTTCACGGCCTCCAGGACGGCGTTCCAGGAGACGCTCAGGTCCGGCGGGTTGAGCAGCTGGTCGACCCCGGCCTTCAGCGCGAGCACGGGGACGCGCTCGTCGCCGTATTTCGTCCGCACGCCCTCCATGCCGAGCGAGTCGGTCACCACGACGCCGTCGTAGCCGAGCTCCTCGCGCAGGATGCCGGTGAGGATCGGGTGGGACAGCGTCGCCGGGTCCTCCGCCGGGTCCAGGGCCGGGACGACGATGTGCGCGGTCATGATCGAGTCGATGCCCGCGGCGATCGCGGCCCGGAACGGCGGCTCGTCCAGCTCCGCCCACTGCTCCCGGGTGTGGCGGATGACGGGCAGGCCGGTGTGGCTGTCGGTGCTGGTGTCGCCGTGGCCCGGGAAGTGCTTGGCCGTCGAGGCGATGCCGCTGCTCTGATACCCCTTCACCTGGGCGGCGACCATCCCCGCCACGGACTGCGGGTCGGAGCCGAAGGAGCGCACGCCGATCACCGGGTTGGCCGGGTTGACGTTGACGTCGGCGTCCGGGGCGTAGTTCTGGTTGATGCCGATCGCGGCCAGTTCGGCGCCCGCGATCTGCCCGGCCCGGCGGGCGTCGGAGCGCGAACCGCCCGCGCCCAGCGCCATCGCGCCCGGCATCAGGGTGGCGGGCTCGCCGACGCGGCAGACGATGCCGTGCTCCTGGTCGGTGGAGACGAGGAGCGGCAGGGGAGTGGGGCCGGCGAGACCGGCCCGCTGGATGCCGTTGGAGAGGTCGGCGATCTGGTGCGGGTCGCGGGTGTTGTGCGCCCAGGCGAAGTAGATGATTCCGCCGACGTGGTACTTGGCGATCATCTCGGCGGCGGTGCGGACCCCGATCTCGGCCATGTTGGCGTCGATGTCGGCCTGGTCGGGCTCGGTGGCGGAGTGTCCGTACACCCGCATCACGAAGAGCTGCCCGACCTTCTCCTCCAGGCTCATCCGGGAGATGAGCCGCTTGAGGCGCCTGGTGGTGGCGGCTGAGGTGTGGTGCCCGGCACCGGGCCCGCTGCCGGCGGACCTCTGGGCGGCGACGGCGCCGGGGGCGAGGACCCCGCCCGTGACGGCGGCTGCGGCGGTCGCGGCGGTGGCGGTGAGGAGGGTGCGTCTGGAGGTGCGGTGGTGCACGTGAGCTCCTTCGGCCGTACTCGGGGGACGAGAGGGGGGTGGTGAAAGAAACTTCCAAGGAGCACGGATATACAGAAAATAACTTCCGGTCAAGGGTCCGGACCGTTTCGGGGCCGTGCGGCCCGCATGCGCCACGCGGCCCAGTCCGGGCGAGCGGGCGAATCCGGGACAGCCCTTACCCCAGTCCCACCGCGGCCCCGCGCGCCTGGAGCGCCGACACCGCCGCCGTGATCGCGGGCCGCCGCGCCGCCCCGGTGCGCCACAGCGCGTACAGCCGGCGCACCGGTACCGGATCGAGCGGCACCGCCACCACCCCCACGGGCAGCGGCCCCCGCCCCAGCCGGGGGATCATCGCGACCCCGAGTCCGGCGGCGAGCAGGGCCAGTTGGGTGTGGTTCTCCTCCGCCTGGTGCCGGATGTCGGGCTCGTAACCCGCCGCGCGCAGCGTCCGTACGAGCCAGTCGTGGCAGACCGTGCCCGGCGGCTGGCAGATCCACCGCTCCTCGGCCAGCTCCTCCCGCCGCACCGCGTCCCGCCCCGCGAGCCGGTGGCCCTCGGGCACCAGCAGATCGCACCGGTCGTCACCGATCACCGCCTGCGCCACGCCCTGGGGGGCGGGCAGCGGGGCGATGTCCCAGTCGTGCGCGACCGCCACATCGATCACGCCCTTGGCCACCAGGTCGACCGAGAGGTGGGGGTCGACCTCGGTCATCCGCACGTCCAGAGCCGGGTGCTCCCGATCCAGCCCGGCCAGCACACCGGGCAGCAGCCCGCGCGCCGCCGACGCGAACGCGCCGATCGAGAGCCGTCCCGTCGGCAGCCCCCGGCGCTCCTCCAGTGTGGTCTCCGCACGCTCCACGATCGCCAGCAACTGCTGGGCCGTGGCGGCGAGATGGAGCGCCTCCTCGGTCAGTGCGACACCGCGCCCCTGCCGCTCCAGCAGGGTCGTGCGCGTCTCCCGCTCCAGCTTGGTGATCTGCTGCGAGACCGCCGACGGGGTGTAGCCGAGCGCCGCGGCGGCGCCCGCCACGGAACCGTGGACGAAGACCGCGTGCAGGGCGCGCAGCCGGGACAGATCGAGCACCGGAACCTCCCGGAGGGCGAGGGGCCGATCCCGCGTGGACCCCTTGGTGATTCGTTAGCGATGCTCAATTCCACCATGAAGAAAACCGTGCTGGTGCTACATGGTCGGGGCGGGTGATCCTCGGTGCATGCGTCCCCTCCACATCGCCCTGGCCGCGCTGGTCGCCGCCGTCTGGGGTGTCAATTTCGTCGTCATCGAGGTCGGTCTCGGGCACTTCCCGCCGCTCCTCTTCTCCGCCCTGCGCTTCCTGGTCGCCGCGTTGCCCGCGGTCTTCTTCGTCGGCCGGCCCAAGGTCGCCTGGAAGTGGATCGCGGGCGTCGGGCTGGTCCTCGGAGTGGCGAAGTTCGGGCTGCTCTTCATCGGCATGGACCGCGGCATGCCCGCCGGCCTCTCCTCCCTCGTGCTCCAGGTCCAGGCGGTCTTCACCGCCCTCTTCGCGGCCCTGGCGCTCGGCGAACGTCCGGGAAGGACACGGGTGTGGGGGATGGGCGTGGCGCTCGCGGGGATCGGGGTGGCCGCGATCGACGAGGGCGCGGGCGGGCCGGTGCTCGCCTTCGTCCTGGTGCTGGTGGCCGCGGCCTGCTGGGGCGTGTCCAACGTGCTGACCCGCAAGGCATCCCCGCCCGACTCCCTCAACTTCATGGTCTGGGTGTCGACCGTGCCGGTGCTGCCACTGCTCGGCCTGTCCCTCCTCTTCGAGGGCTGGGACCGCGACGCCGACGCCCTTGCCGCCCTCGACTGGAGCGGCGTCGGCATCATCGTCTACGTCGCCTGGATCACCACCGTCTTCGGCTTCGGCGCCTGGGGCTTCCTGCTGCGCCACCACCCGGCCTCCTCGGTGGCCCCGTTCACCCTGCTCGTCCCGGTCTTCGGGATGTCCTCGGCCGCGCTCCTGCTCGGCGAGTCGGTGAGCCCGCTGCGGTGGTGCGCGGCGGCGCTGCTGGTGGGCGGGGTGGCCCTCACCTCGCTCGCCGGGGCGCGCCGGGCCGGTGCGACGGCGACGCCGCAGCCGGACGCGGCGGTTGACGCGGATGCGGGCCCGAAGGCCGGCGCACTGGCGGCCGCGGGAGACCACGGGTCCGGTGCGGCCGGCCGGTGACAGGCGCAGGCGCACCGCCGGACCCCGATCGGCGCCCCCGGTCCGGGCCTTGGTGGCTCGGCCCGTGGTCGGGCCCGCAGAACACGCACTTACAGTCTGCGGGTCGATGCGGGGTGAGGGACGGTCCGGGCCGCGTAGAAGGATGGCTGGAGTCGGCCGGTCAGCGCCAGGAAGGCGACGAACGCGCCGGT
>NZ_JBIUVC010000010.1:0-423781 GCF_044742755.1 Streptomyces sp. NPDC087845 | reverse complement strand
CTGCTGCGAGGCGGGCGTAGGTGTCGCCGCAGCGCAGGTGGGCCAGGACGAGCAGGGCCTGCCGGCCACAGGTGAGGCGACGCCACCGGGAGCCAGTCCGACGGCGGTGACCTGCGAGGAGACCGGAGAGGTGTTGCAGGACGCGGCTGGACAGATCGATACCGGACGGGTAGACAAGCACGCGAATGCTCCTGGCGGACTGGTGATCTTGGTCGTGAACCCGTCTACCAGGAGCTTTCTTCATGCCCGCCGTCGGGGTCACCCGTCCAACCACCCGGCAGGTTGGAATCGGCTCACTGTCGATGAGGGCTCGATCGCGCTCCTGCCAAATTTCGACAACGCACTTCTCGACCTATGGCAGGGCCGAGGCAGGGTAACTAGCCCACTACTTGCGCATACACCTCATCGTACAGATCCGGAGACATGGAAAACATGCCCTGGGAATTCACGAAGTAGGCCCCACTCTCGAAACAGCGATTGAAGAAAGTCACCATCTGTTCGATCGTCGAGAACTCGATCTCAGTTGGTTCACCGAGCAGGACCCCCGCAACCACGGCTTCCTCACCAGGAGACCAGACAGCCGCGTAGATGTCACCGCTACCACTTCCCAGGAGTGGCACCCAGTGATCCCCTAGCACCGAATCCCCTCTATAGGAGCCCATCATACGAACACCCTCTTCGATAGAGAGCGGACTATATCCGGGGATTACGTTGACATTGTCCTGGATCTGACCTCGAGCGCTGGCAACTCCATTACACCAGTGAAACCACCGGGCAACCGCGTTCGGAATGGGCTCACCAAGAACCGATGAAACGTGATCTGCTTCCGTTCCCGGCACCATCCACGCCAATACTGGCCTGTTCAGAGCCTCAAGATGGCCACCGAGACGCTCCAGCTCATTCTCCAGCATTCTCACCAAGCCTCCTAACGCACGTAGTAAGGATCACCGTTGTTCACCCCGTTATCACGAAGGAATGGCCACAAGGAATCTCGTCCATGCGTAGTGTTCTGAGTGCGGTTGATCAACCTCGTAGTCGCGCCAGCGCCACCCTGGGCCGTTGAGGCGAAAGGATATTCTTCCCAAGACAACAGCCCTCCATTCACGTCGGTCCCCAAACTATCAGGGCGTGGCAATCCCGCTTGCGCAGCGTTACGGTTCGACCTGATGTTGGCCCGACCGGTAAGGCGGTTCACAATCGGACTATTCCCATTGGCGATCGCGTCGTCGAAATTACTGGCAACATCCGGAAATCTTGCCCTGTCAATCGTATGGACCGGCATGGCAGTGGCTTCACCTGCGGAGTCGACCGTGAATATCCGTGGAGCGCCACATCCGCACGGCTTTCCGGCCGAGTTGTAACCAGTGCCACAGTTGTGAACCAGTACTGGAGTTTCCCCCGCCAGCACATAGTACGTGTGGAGGCCGTCGATGCTGAGGTCGTACGTGGTGCGACTTGCGGTGTATGCCTTGGTTGGGGCAAACCTCAGAACATCTCTGTCCCGTAGTCGGCGATAGCGCCAGGACCACACCACGGGGTTGCCGTGCTCATCAGTCGATACTGGAAGACTCAGCGCCCGTACACAGTTCCGACAGCAGGACGGGTGCCGCGCCATGCAGCACCTGTCCTCTGAGGTTGTCGTCACCTACAACTGCCGAAGTTCCCGAAGGTCCATCCGTCAGCGGAGTCCTTATCTACTGAACTGCATTCAGCCGCCGTCGCCGCCGAATTCAACGGCCGAGCACGCAAATCGCTCGGCTGGGGACCCCAGCCGAGCGTTTGCATAAACTACTCGCCGCCCAGCACAACCGATCGCCCGCCGCGACGATCTCTGAAAACAACCCCTTGCCGGACGGGGCTGCTTCAGTTCAGCGCGCCACTAGAGTTCCCAGTTGCGGAGAGCGAGCGATGTCACGGGGCACCCCTTTTACGCGTCTCCCAACTGACGCAACAGCTGCCACCACTGATCAGATTCCGTGGAACCCGTGATGCGCAGGTACCCCGGGCCGAGTCCGTACTCCGACACAAACTCGGCAAGACTGTCCGCCACTCGCTCGAATCGACGGCTCGCCCACCAGGAAGTCAGCATGTCGGGGTAGGTCCAGATCGAGCCATCTCGGCGATTGGCCAGCACAGGATTCTCGTTGACCTTCCCGACGACGAACCAGTTGCCTGGATCTTCGGGAACTTCGACCATGCCCGGCGAAATCAACGCCTGTGACTTCTTGGCAAACTTCCTGTCGAGGATCACCACTGACCCCATGATGGCTCCGTCGGCAGCCAGCAAGAAGTCCAGGTACTCCTCCGGAGCATCCAATTCCGGCCGCCGGGAGACGCCCGCCGGGACAGAATTGAAGATACTCCACTCCTCGCTGGAGTCGATGGCTTCACGAACCCTCGCGAGGGTCTGCCTGAACTCATCTGTAATCATTGGGGCCCCTGAATGTTGACAGATATGGGCGAATAGTCCGGCAGACGCATGATCTGCTGTCTAATCTGCCTACCTATGACTTGGTTGGTGGTGGCATCAAGCATATGGAGATTGCTCCGGATGTCGGGGCCGCCCAGCTGGAGTTCCCAGACATGATCCGGGTTCATGTCTCCGAAAATTCTCCTACGGGCCGCCGCAACGAATTCCGGGTTCTTGCCGTTGAACTGAGCGTAAACCCTCTTGAAGAAGTCTTGCTTGTAACCCTTCTCAATGCCGGCTCTCGCCGGAAGCGGATTGGGCGCCTTGACAAGCTTTCCTTCGTCGCCGAGTTGCTTGAGTGCGTCCGCCTTGAGCTTGAATTGAGACTTAGGCATTCCCGGCTCCCAGCTCACCGTGATGCTGGTCGGGCATACTTCGTTGTCATTGTGGACGAGCACCGGGACGCCGCCTGCCGCAACATAGTACGTGTGGAGGCCGTCGATGCTGAGGTCGTATGTCGTGCGATGTGCGGTGTAGGCCTTGGCGTCGAGCACCACGGTGGGTCCGCCGGAGGCGTTCTGGAGTTTCTGTCCGGCCTTGAGGTCGGCGGCCTGGGTCCAGGCGTCCTTCGTGGACTCGTAGAACTGGTGGTGCTGGGTGGTCTGGATCGTCTTCGGGCCCGACTTGGTGGCGACGACGACGTCGACGTAGTCGCGGTCGGTCTTGGTGACGATGACCGCCTTGACCTTGTGCTTCTCCTTCTTCTTCTTGCCGGGCTCGGCAGTCAGGACGTAGTCCCCGACCTTGACCTCGGAGATCGGCTTCGTCGTGGCGTTCGCCAGCAGCACCGGTGTCGTGCCGGTGAAGCTGTGCGGCGTGCAGCCCTTCCGGCCGAACCTGCTGGCCGCCGCACCGAACACGCCGCCCGTGACCGCACCCACCGCGGTGGCCTTCGCCGCGCCGCTGGCGCTGCAGCCTTCCTCGCTGGTCACGCACGAGACGCCGTAGCCGACCGCGCCTTCCGCCGCGCCGCCCGCCGCGCCCATCGCCGCGCCGTTCAGTGCCTTTCCGCCGACACCGCCGAGCAGCCGGCCCACCGCACCGGAGGCCGCACCGCCCGCCGCGCCGCCGAGCGCGCCGGTGGCCGCGCCCACACCGACCGCCAGGGCGAAGCCGCCCAGCGTCTTGGGGCCGTCACTCATCGCGTAGCCGACCGCGTTCGCCGCCGCGCCCGCCAGGGCACCGCAACCGATCACGCCGACGCCACCGGTCGCAGCTGTGCAACCCGCGAAGACCACGATCCCCGTGGCCACCGACGCGATCGTCGAGGCATGCTGCTTCACGAAGTTCGCGGTCGCCTTCGCTGCCTTCTTGACAGCTCTGCCGACCTTCTTGGCGGCCTTCACCACCTTCTTCGCCACATGGGCGGCGGCCTTGGCCACCTTCCTCACGGTCTTCTTGACCTGCTTGACGACCTTGTGCGCGTATTTCTTGACGCGCTTATACGTGCGTTTGACGTATCTCTTGACCTTCTTGACGCTGTCGGCCACGTAATGCACGGCCTTGCGAATGGTCCGCGTCGCCTTCTTGACGACCTGCTTGGCCGCCTTCTTCACCTTCTTCGCGGCGGCCTTGACCTTCTTCGCGACCGTCTTTACGGCCTTCTTGGTCTTCTTCCAGGCCGACTTGGCGACCTTCTTGACCTTCTTCTTGACCTTCTTGATGGCCTTGTCGATGAAGCTCGGCCAGTGACCGGTCGGGTCGGTGGCCGTCATCGGGTTCTGGTTCGCGTACGCGTATCGGTTCGCGGACACCGACGCCGGCAGCGGGTTGAGGCCCACCGTGTCCCGGCTGTTGAACTGGCCGGTCTCCGGCGAGTACCAGCGCGCCGCCATGTTCACCTTGGCGGTCTCCGGGTCCGTCCACCCCGACTGGTAACCGAGATGCCCCAGCATCCCCGTCGACTCCGACACCTTGCCGAACGGTGTGTACGCCGACGAACCGCTCAGCGTCTCCCCGCCCGCGGTGAACTGACCCACCACGTCGTCATGGATGTCGGTCAGCGCCAGCACCGACGAGACAGCGGACTTGACCCCCACCAACGAACCGTCGACATTCCGGCTGTACATCGCGGTGCCGTCGGATGCGACGTCATTGCCCGCCCCGCTGTACGCGAAGTCGTACACCGCACCGCCCTGGGCGTCCGTCGCCTTCAGCGTCCGGTCCAGACCGTCGTACGTGTACGTCCTCTCACCCTCGTTGATCACCCGGTTGAAGGCATCCGCCTTCAACGACGTCTGCACACCCGCCTCGTCCGTGACCGAACTCATCGTGCCGCGAGCCGTGTACCGGTACGTACTCTGCCCGTCCGACGTGAGCCGGTTACGGGCGTCGTACGTATAGGTGTCACCACCCACACGCGTCCGGTTGCCCGACGCGTCGTAGCCGTACTGCTCAGTCGCCGTCCCGTTGTTCCAGGACGTCAGACGGTTCGCCCAGTCATAGGTGTAGGTGTTGGTGCCCGCACCGGCCAGACCCGTCGTCGTCTTCGACGTCTCGTTGCCGTTGAGGTCGTAGCCGTAGGAGATCGACGACAGAGACTTGCCGCTCGGAGACGTCAGCCTGTCGGTCGACAGCTGCCCCAACGCGTCGTACGAGAACGTCCGCTGCGACTTGGAAGCCCCGTAGTCGATCGACGTGACATTGGACTCGATGTCGTAGCCGTACGTCATCGCCGCACCGGTGGCACCATCAGCGACCGTCTTCAGCCGGCCGGCGGTGTCGTAGCCGTACGTCGACGTGCCCGACGCGTCCTTGCGCGAGGTCATCGCCCCGTCGCCGTTGTAGGCGAAGGACGAGCTCCCGGACGGGCCGTTGGCCGACAACAGCAGGCCGCGGTCGTCGTAGGAGAAGGTGTCCTTCTCCTCACCCGCCCCCGCCACCGCGGTGACCTGGTCGTCTTCGTCGTAGGCGTAGGTGTGGTCGACCGTCTCGGCCTCCGCGCCCTTGCCGTGCTGACGGATCAGCCGGCCCCGGTCGTCGTACTCGTTGCTCGTGACCACACCGCCGGGCGAACGCTGCTCCTTCGGACGCCCGAGGGAGTCGTAGACCATGGTGAAGGTGCGGTCGGCGAGATCGGGGTGCGCCGGTGTGGACGGCTCGATCTCGGACTCCGGCATCCCCCACGCGTTGTACGTCGTGAGGAAGGCGTTGCCCCGGCCGTCCGTGAAGCGCGTCCGGTTGCCCGCCGCGTCGTATCCGAAGGTGGTCGTGATCGACTCGGTCGCCGATACCGGCTGCGCCGCCTTGGTGATCACCCCCGTCGCATCGGTGGTGAGCGTGACCGTGTGTCCCCGGTAGTCGGTCACCGAGGTCGGGTTGCCGACGCGGTCGTAGGTGGAACTGCTGGTGCGCAGCACCTTGCCCGTCGGGTCCAGGTCGCTGGTGGAGACCAGCTGCCCGAAGCCGTCGTAGGTGTTCTTCGTACTGCTGCCGTCCGGGTCGACCGAGGTGAGCGGCTGCCCGTCCATGTCGTACGTGAACCGGCTGGTCGAACCCGCGCCGTCGGTCACCTCGGTGGTCTCACCGAGTGCGTTGTACTTGTAGGACTCGCTGACGCCGGTCGGACTGACCGTCCGGGACAGTTCGCCGCCGGGAGCCTTGTACTCGTTGATGGACGTGTACGCCCGCTCGGTGGGCTGGCGCACGATGTCCGTGTCCGTCAGCGGCCGCCCGAGGTAGTCCCAGGTGGTCTCCTGACGGGCGCCGCCCGGCCGCACGGCCGAAAGCTGGTCACCGTTGGGGGTGTACGCGTACTTCGTCGTCGCCCCTCCCGGCTCCCGGACCGAGGCCAGGTCGCCGAGCTGGGTGTAGGTGTACTCGGTGCGCTTGCCCAGCGGGTCGACCTCCGCGGTGACCTGGCCGAGCTTGTTGTACTCGTTCCAGGCCGTGGCGGTGATGGGAGCGGTGGCTCCCGGCGGGGTGTAGTCCGGCATCGTCGTCGAGGACTCCTGGCCCTCGGCGTCGTATGCCGTCACGGTCACGTTGCCGAGCGGGTCGGAGGTTTCCGTGTCCTCGCCGAAGGTGTTGTACCCGGTCATCGACACCGGCCGGATCGCGACCGGCTTGCCGCCCGCGGACTCGCTGTCGACGGTGGGCTCGGTGACACTCGTCTGCTGGCCGGCCTCGTCGTAGCCGTAGTCGGTGGTGTCCCCGTTCTCATCGGTCATCGACAGCGGCAGACCGCGCTGGTCGAGCTTCCAGGTGGAGGTGCGGACCGAACTGCCCGCGGCCGGCAGCGTGCCGCCCTTGACCGCGGAGACCTGCGCCGCGGTCAGCGCCTCGCTGTAGACCTGGATGTCGCTGAGCGAGCCGTTGGTGTACTCGCCGTACTTGCCACCGGCCAGTCGGCGTCCGATCTGCAGCGGGCCCGTCGCGTCCCACGGAGTCCCGAACGCGGTGGAGGTACCGGCCTGCGTGCCGTTGACGTACAGCCTGATCTGGCCGGCGTCCTTGTCGTACACCCCGGTCAGATGTGTCCAGGTACCGGTGGTGACGGCGGCGGTGCCGGAAGTGGCCCGTGCGAGGACAGGCGTCGCGGAGTCGGCACTGAGCCGGTTGAACGTCCAGCCGTATGCCGTGGAGTAGTACAGCTGGAAGGCGCTGCCGATCTCACCGTCCTGTGCGACGAACGTGCTGTTGGCCGCCGTGGAGTTCAGCTTGACCCAGGCCGAGACGGTGAAGGAGCCGCCGGTGTTGACCGCGGCTTGCTTCGTCTGGCCGTAGGCGCTGGACGTGCCGTTGAAGACCGCCGCGCCGCCGTGCTCCGTGGAGCGGGTGACCGCGCTGCCCAGGCTGACTGTGGCGTTGCCGCCGGAGGAGTCGGCAGCCGTCGCCCCACTCGTCTCCGAGAGCTTCCAGCGGCCGACCGGGGCGGTGGTGCCGTCGTGGAGCGTGGAGCCGGTGACATTGCCCAGGTCGTCGTAGAGGGTGTCAGCGGTACTGGTACGGCCGTTGGCCGGGTCGAGGTCCGTCTCGGACACGACGTTGTCGTCCGGGTCGTAATCAACCTTGGTGGTGCGGGCGAGCCCGCCCGGGTCCATCACCGCCGACGTGGTGCGGTCGGCGGCGTCCACTGCGAGAGTGCTGGTGGTCTGGCCGTCGTTGGTGACCTGCTTGATCAGGTTCCCGGCCGCGTCGTAGGTGTTGGCCTCCTCGGTGAAGGAGGCGCCGGTCTGCGGGTCCTTGCGCACCACCGTGGCCGCGAGGCCGTCATCGGTGTAGGTGTACGCGGTGACCCAGCCCATCGCGTCGGTGATCGACGCAAGGCGGCCGGCCGGGTCGTAGGCGCGGGACTCCTGCACCAGGGTGGTCGGGGCCGAGGGGTTGTTCGGGTCGCCGGTGTACCCCAGCAGGTTGGTGGTGAGTGGCCGGCCCTCGCCGTCGAAGGTGTAGGTGTTGACGTTGCCGGCGGGGTCGGTCTCCTTGACCTTGTTGCCGTAGCCGTCGTACTCGAACGAGGTGGTGTCGCCGCCCGGGTCGGTGCGCGAAGCCATCCGGTTGTACGCGTCGTACGTGATCGACGTGGTGCGCGAGGCGTCGCCGCCGGTCAGGTCGGAGACGCTCTGGGTGAGGACGTTGCCGTCCGGGTCGTACTCCGTGGTGGTCCGCGCCGTGTGCACGGCCCCGGTGACCCGGTTGGTGACGGGCGGGTCGGTCTCGGTGAGGACCTGGTCGTCCTTGTCGTACGTGAGGGTCGTGGTCATGCCGCCCGGCTGGGCGTCCGAGACCTCGGTCCTGGTCAGCGTGCGGCCGAGGTTGTCGTACGTGCTGGACTTCTTGGCCCCGTTGGCATCCGTCACCGAAGCGAGGTCGCCGTTGGCGAAGTAGGCGTAGGTGGTCCGTCGGCCGCCCGGCGTGACCACTTCGGACACCAGGCCCGCCGGCGCCGTCGCGGTGCCGCCCTCCGCCGGGGTGGTGGCAGTGGTGTACGCGGTGGAAGCGGTCCTGCCCTTCGGGTGGCCCGGTACCGGAGGCGTCGTCACGGACGTGACGTTGCCTGCGGTGTCATAGGCGTAGCTGGTGAGATAGGTGTTGTCGGTCGGTCCGGAGGAACGGCCGTCGCGCTCGGTGAGCAGAAGGTCGTTGCGCGGGTCCATGGGCGGGAACGCCGTGGTCGCGTCCGGGTAGTAGGTGTAGTAGTCGGTGGCGCACTTGTCCGCCGCCGTGTCCTGGCACATGGTCTGGGAGACGGTGTTGCCGCGGATGTCGTGCCCGGTGATGGACCGGTTGCCGTTGGCGTCCGTCACCGTGTGCAGGAAGCCCGCGGTGTCGTAGCCGTACGTGGTCCGCTTGCCGTTGGTGTCGATCGCGGCCAGCAGACGGTTGCCCATCTCCGCGTCGTACACATAGGTCAGCGTCCGGTTCCCGGGGTCGGTGAGCTTCACCGTCCGCACCGGGGCTACACCCGCGGACGCCTTGTACGCGGACCAGTGCTGCTCGACCTGGTCCTCGGTGAGACCGCTCGCGTGCACGGCGACCTCGGCGATGGAGCCGGTGAAGTAGCTGGTGTCGGCGGGTGCGCTGATCCAGCCCTTGGCGAAGCCCGCACCGACGTAGGTGTGGGTGTTGGCCTGGTCGTTGGGCGCCCCCGTGACGTCGGCCTGCTTGACACCGTCGACGTACAGCGTCTGCGTGGTGCCGATGGCGGAGAGGACCGCGTGGTGCCAGGCGTTGTTGTCGACCTTGCTCTTGGAGCCGAAGTCCGTGCCGGCCGTTCCCGCACCGTTGTACCAGTGGCCGCGCAGCTTGCCGTCGGCCGCCACGTACAGGACCGGGCTGTAGTTCCCGCCCGGACCGGCCGGGTCGGTCAGGGACCGGGACTGGTCGGCCACCAGCACACCGGGTTTGGCTGTCTTGAACCACAGTTCGACGCTGCGGTCTCCCTTGCCGTGCCAGGGGCCGTAGGGGATCTCCGCGTAGGAGCTGGTGCCGTTGAACTGCGCGGCCGTGACATCACCGGTGCCGAACGGTCCGGCGCCCCCCTGGGTCACATTGCTGTACGTGCCGAATCCGGTGTGGACCTCGTTGGCGGCCTGCGGCGCGCCCTGGGTGTCGTCGAGGCGCCAGTATCCCGCCGGGGCGGTCCCCATCACCGCGGAGCGGTAGACCTGGGACGAGCCGGTGACGGTGGCCGGGTTGAGCTTCCAGGTACCGCCGTCACCGTCGGTGGCCTGGGTGACCAGGTCGTCGGTGGTGCCGTAGACGACGGCTGCCTGCGTCTTGCCGTTCGGCGTGGTGATCTTGTTCAGCAGGCCGGCCGACCGCTTGGCCGCCTGGTACTGCGCGGTGATCACCGACGGGTCGAGCGCCTCCGTGTAGATTGCGACCTCGGCGAGCTGGCCGGCGTAGTGGCCCAGCTTGTCGTTGGCGTTCATGGCGGGCCAGCCGTCGGTGTTCACGCCCGCGCCGAAGGAGATGTAGGGCTGCTCCCAGTCGTTGATGGTGCCGGCCAGGCTGCCCTGCTTGGCACCGTCGAGGTAGAGCGTCTGGCTGTTGCCCACACCGGTCAGGGCGACGTTGTGCCACTGGCCGTCGTTGACGGTGGAGGTGGAGGTGGTCGTGGTCATGCAGCCCGGCGACATGGCGAGGCAACCGCGCAGCTTGCCGTCCGTACCGACGTACACCGCCGGGGTGTTCTTCTTCGTGTTCGCAACCGGGTCGGCGTCGCTGAGCGGCTTGTCGCCGTAGTAGAAGAGGACGCCGCCGGCCTGGGTGGTCTTGAACCAGAGGGAGACCGTGGTGTACGAGGGCGTGGCACCGGGGGCACTGGGTATCTCGACGTACGACGTGGTGCCGTTGAACGTGGCGGCCTTCTGCGTGGACCCGGCCAGGGGGCCGGTGCCGCCGAGGGTCACGTTGCGGTAGAGACCGTTGTACTTGCCCTGGTTCAGGTCGACCGTGTCGGCGGCGACGGTGCCGCTGGTCTCACCGAGACGCCAGTATGCGTACGGGTCCGCGTCGAGGACGGTGGTGCGGTAGTGGTTGCCGGTGGCGTACCCGTAGACCGTGCACTTGGCCGAGTCCTGCGGCGGGCAGACCTTGGTGAGCTGGTCGCCGGTGTAGCCGTACTGCCACTTCTGGACGGTACTCGCGTCGCCCGCCTTCGCGGGGTCGGTGGTCACGGTGTCGACATGGGCGGCGGTGGCGCCGGACGGCGTCTGCCAGGTGAGGGTCAGCGAACGGTTGGAGGTCGTGTTGCTGACCTTGGTCAGCTTGCCCGACGTGTACGTGAAGGTCTCCGCGCGGTTCGCGTAGTCCTTGATCGCGGATATCGCGAAGGTGCCGGCCCGGCCCGTCACTGACTGCTGGAAGCTGTAAGCCGTGAAGTCCTTGTCGGTCAGCACGTATCCGCCGCCCGAAGCGGCCGGTGCCAGCCGGGCGTACCGTCCCATCGGCGGGACGAAGGTGCCGTCGGCGTTCCGCCCGAACGCGACCTGCTCGCCACCGGGATAGGTGACGATCACGCTGGTGAGCGTCCCGGAGCCGTCCTTGACCTCGGCGGCCTTCATGTCCGCGACGGTCGCCCAGCCCGCGCCGAACGCACCGTCGGTACGCGGATCGCGGCTGTTGTACGAGCGCTCCACGGACAGCGACGGGCCGACGACCTCAACCTCCGCGTCGGTGTCCTCGGTGGTGTAGTTGGCGTCACTGGGGTCGAATTCGTGGCCGTCGGTGTTCTGCGACAGTCCCGAGGTCACGGGTGGCTGAGGTACGGCCGTGGCGAACCGGCTGGCCGAGTACATCACCGAGTCGTATCCGTCGGTGACGCTGACGTACCAGGCGTAGTTCTTGCTCCACTTGAGCTTGCCGGCGGGTATCTTCCAGCTGCTCTTGGAGATCATGCCGGAGGTGGCCACGGGGGTTTCGCTGTCGCTGTCGGCGTCGTACACCTCGAAGGCGTAGGTCAGCGTGGCCATCGGCCACTTGTCGGCATCGCTCGCGTAGACCAGCAGTTCCGGCTGGAGGGTGTTCGCCTGGTAGTTCTCCGGCGGGTACTGGGCGTTGATCTGCGGGGGCTTGTTGGCCGTGTAGGTCAGGTCCAGGGCGGGCCGGAAGCCGGACGTGGTGCTGTTGTCGGAGTGGAACTTCTTCCAGTGCAGCCCGTCGGTGGTCGGTGCGGTCAGTGCCAGGCCGTAGTTGGCGCTGCCGGTGGCGACGGAGTCGAACCAGTCGGTGGAGAGCTTCACCGGCATCTTCACCCCGACCTTCAGGTCGTTGGTGCCGCCTGCGTTATTGGTGCAGGAGGCGCCGGGGGCGACCGTGGCGGTGCCGATGGCGGCGCCGTACGCCGGGCCCGGGTAGGCGGTGACGCCGGACGGGGTCCAGGACTTGGTCACCGGGTGCACCGAGAACGGTTCGGCGGTGCAGGTCGCGGACCAGACCGCGTACACATTGAGGGTGGCGGCGCTGACCCGCTGGCCCTTCAGCGTGGTGCCCAGCGAAGAGAACTGGAGGAACGAGTTCGCCTTGTTGGTGCCGGAGTCGTAGGAGCCGACCTTGATCTGATTCTCGGTGGAGTGGTCACCACCGATGGTGTTCTGTGCGTACGTCGAGTTGCTCGCGGCGATGGTCGGGTCCACGGTGACGGGGTAGACCCGGGCGGGGTCGTCCAGCCAGTCGCGGTCGGCGGTCAGCCGCAGCGCGGGCTTGTCGTCGTCGATGGTGGTCAGCTCGTATGTCACGGCCCGGGACAGCGCGGCGTCACCGGAGCGCGGGTCGACCTTCGAGTCCTCCATGAAGGCGTGCGGAATGGTGGCGGTCACCTCCCCGTCCGCGTCGGTGAACTGAACACTTCCGTCGTCCGCGATGCGCGGAGTGAGCCCCTTGAGGTCCAGCGGGAACAGCCAGGAGTTCGGCGCGTCGGCCGAGCTCAGCACGAGGCGTTCCTTGAAACCCTCGGTGAGCGGAGAGAACAGCAGGTCGGTGTCCGGCAGGACCTCCGCGTACTTCGCCGTGGAGTCGGCATCGACGGTGGGGACGACTTGCCGCGCACCGCGGAGGGAGTACGCCAGGCTACGGCCCGCGCCGAAGTCGACGGAGGCGAGCTGCTGGTCGTCGGCGGCGGGGGCGAACTCGACATCGAGCGAGTTGGCGCGCTGTTGGAGCCGCCCGCCGTCGCCCACGGCCAGCGCGGTGTCGATCGGCTTCCAGGTGCCGTCGGCGGCCTTGAAGTTGGACCGGCTCGCATAGTGCCGGACCGTGGTCGAACCGTCCGCGTTGACGTAGAAGTCCGAGGTAGCGGTGGACTTCTTCGCGTTCCGCTTGCTGGTCTTCTGGTTGAAGCTCTTGGTGGTGCCGGTGGCCGGATCAGTGACCGCGGTATCGGACTTGCCCTTGTACCGCTGGTAGGAGTCGAGTTCGCCCTTGCCCTTGCCGGGGCGGTGGCCGACGGCACGCTTGCCGCGGGTCTGCGCCGCCGACGCGGTGTGGCTCTTCCCGCGGGCGGTACCTCCCTCCTGGTCAGGAGTCCTCAGAGGGGAGGTGTCCAGCCACTTCCGCAGGCCCGACAGGGACATGCTCGGCATGGAGAGCGCCGGCAGAGTTTCTCCCGCTGCCACGGCCGTCTCGGTCGTCAGCATGCAGGAGAACGAGACGAGCACGGCAAGTGCCGTGCCTCGCGCCCTGCGACGCCCGGCGGGCCCGGGCGGAAATAGTCGGGGTGATCGGCGCCGTCTGGCACGCATCAGGGCTGTTCCTTCTCACAAGATTCACAAATAACCTCGCGAGATTGCCCTATGCCTCCACACAAGATCCACTCATCTCACACCGCGAGCAGCCTTATGCGACATTTATCTCATTGCATACATGTCAAACCAGGTCACGACGCAGCGGCCATGACTGCCTGTCTGATCGTCTCCGCGACGCTGTCCGGCAGCCCGTCGCCCGGCGCCAGCACCGTAACGTTGGCGTCTCCCTCGCCGCCCTTCCTGCCGGTCCGCGCGCCACCCGACTCGGCGCCCGGCGACGATTCTCCCGCGGGCCCGACCACCACGAACCGCGTCTTCGGATTGCCCTTTGCCACCTTCCGAACGGCCTCGGTCTGGCCCTGTCCGGTGGCCAGCACGATGTCGCACTGCCGCTGGATCAGTCCGTTCATGTGAGGCAGTGCGTTCGCCGTCGACTGCTCGCCCATCACCGGCACATGGGTGACCCGGGCCCGGGTATCGGCCGAGGCGCGCTGCATGCCCTGCCAGACGGGTGCGGCGGGCGTGCCCGCCGTGATGCCCCGGTCCCCGGTGAGCAGACAGGCATTGAAGTCCCGGTACTGGCGCGCCCGCGAGTCCGGCGGGCGCGCCGTGTCCTCGCCGCTCAACAGCCAGACGGCCACGAGCGCACAGGCCACTGCCAGCACCCCGCCCGCCGTCCAGGCGCCGCGTCGGCCGCGCAGGAGCGCCGCCGCCTCGGCGAACAGCTCGTGCGCGGGGCGCCGACGACCTGCCACGGCCGGTGCCTTCTTCCGCCAGGTACGACGGGTCTTCATTCCGCTTCCACCACATCGCCGTCGGGCCGATTCCGCGCCGGCCACGCGCACAGACTGTGTACGGCGGCTCCGAGCGTGGTGCCCAGCAGGAGCAGCAGGTCCACCGCGAACCCGGGCCCTTCGGTCTCGGCCGGGGTGAGTGCTATCCGCAGGCACCAGGCCGCACAGGCGACGGCGAACACCGCACACGCCAGCCAGTCGGCGGGGCGACGTCGCCGTGCGGCGATGACGAGGGCGGGGACGAACGCGAACACTCCCAGCGTGACCACGGGTACCAGGGCCAGCAGGACACGGGGGGCAACCGCCAGGGTCGCCGCCAGAGGTGAACGAGGGGGCGGGGCGGTATCGGCAGGCACGGCAGGCACGGCAGGCTGCACAGTCTTCTCCTTGCGGGGTTACGCACATACGGACTCAGTGACCCATAGGCGCCCGAGACCCGGAGGAATCCGGGCCTGCGGGATGGGCACTCAGTTAAATACCCGGACGAACGGGACGCCGTACGGTACATCGCGGACCTGCGGCAACGGATCGCCGCCGCATCGGAAGCTCCCGTCGGACGTGGTCTGCGTTGATGTGTTCAGCCGCCGCACTGCGCCAGCATCGCCTGCTTGTCCGCGCTGGTGACCGGAAGCGCGTACTTCAGCGAGACCTGCGCGAACCGCACCGCGTACGAGCAGCGGACCGGCTTGTACGGCGGCAGCCAGGTGGCCGGCCCCGAGTCCCGCTTGGCGTTGTTGGCCGGGCCGTCGACCGGGAGGAGATTGAGCGGGTCGTTGGCGATCTGCTGCCGCTTGGTCTCGTTCCAGTGGGCGGCGCCCATCTGCCAGTCGTACGACAGCGGCATGACGTGGTCGATCTGTACCTTGGTGGCCTGCTGCTTGCGCCAGTCGATGGTCGAGCCGGTGTACGGGTCCTTGAGGGTCATCGACACGACCACGCAGTCCGAACCGGAGCGGAACTTCACGTCCTTGCCGTCCCTGGCGAGGAGGTCGTTGCGGGTGTCGCAGCCGTTCCGCGCGAGCGGTATCCCGTCGATCGAGTCCTTCCAGGCGTAGCCGAACTTGTCACGCGCGTACCCGGTCTTCGGGCCCCGCCCCTTCGTCGCCACCTTCTCGATGATCTTCCGGCCGGCCGCCCGGTCCGCCTCGGAGGTGAGCGGCGCGAGCCCCGGCTTCGTACCGTCGGCGTTGTCGAGCGGGCTCGCCCCGAATCCGGTGACGGCCCGTCCGCCGCCCTGCGACCCGCCGCCCTTCTGCCCGGTCCCGGAGGACGTCTGCTCGGGGTCGCAGCCGGCCAGGGCCAGCACAGCCGCCACGCTGAGGGCGGGCAGCATTACTCGGTACGTACGGGGAGATATCACTCGAAGCCGTCCTGACGGGGAGAAAGCCGAACCAGGGAATCGTACGGATGTCTTCCCCCTGACGGGCATTCATGAGCGCGCGCCCGACCGGATGCGGCCGGAATCACACCGTCCGACTCCGTCCTGCCCGCGACGCCCCGCCCTGCCCCGCACCACACCGCCCCGCCCTGCCCTGCCCCGACGAGCGGCCGCGCGGCCCAGCGGGGTCTGGGCGTTGAGCTGCTCGACGATGCCGGGAGAGCCCGCTCCCCACGCGTCGCCCCGCTCCCGGCCGTGACCAACTCCCGGCAGGTCTCCCACGCATCCGGCCCGACCGTCTCCCCGGCCCATTCCCCCGTCACCACAAGAAACCGTCTGGCCCCGACGCCCGCCCGCCAGGGCCAGAACCCAAGATCTTCATGAGTCTTCTAAGGGCTGTCCTGTAATCCCTGGTGGATCGGCGTGCGGCGTCGGATGCGGTGCGTCGCAAGGCGGACGGACTCCCGAATACTGGAGGTATTCGGGCGTTCCGACAACGCGGCGAGGCGCCGTAGCTGCCGTCGCACGCCCGCCAGGGACTACGGGACAGCTCTTAGCGCAGGTGCCGCTGGTTCTGGGGCCTGTACTTGTGCCCGGAGATGTTGACGTTGTTGGTGATGTCACCGACGGAGAAGTTGATCAGTCCGCCGCAGGCGAGGAGACAGAAGCCGGGGGTCGGACCGGGCGGATTGGGGGCGGACGTGACCTGGACGGTCGTGGTGTTGTTGGAGGCGTCGCACTCCGCGTTGCCGTTGTAGGCGGCGGTGATGGTGTGCGCGCCGGCGGTGGTGAACGTGGCGGTGTAGCCGGCCTGGCCGTTGGCGTTGACGAGCACGGTGCCGAGCTCGTCGCTGCCGTCGAAGAACGTCACGCCGAGCCCGCCGGTGGGGTCGGCAGGACAGTCGACCGTGGCCTGCAGTTGCACCGCAGTGCCCACCTCCGCGGACTGCGGAGTGGCCGTCACCGTGGTGCTCGACGATACGGCCCAGGCGGGCGAGGCCAGCCCCAGTACGGTGGCCAGGGCTGTGGCGACGACCAGTTTCCCTCTGCGTTGTGCGATTCTCACCGGTTCGGCTCCTTGTTCTGTCGCCAGGCCCGCAGGGCGCGGGCGCCGTGGAGCTTCACGCTATGGCGATCTCTTTTGCTTTCCAGGGAGGCGGCGCCCACAAGTGACCTGGTTGGATCAGCAGCCTGGACCGGTGTGTGCGGTGCTTCTTTTCCCGATGTCCGGGTGTCAGATGCCGGGCGGGGCGACCCGGGTGTAGGTCAGCCCGGGGCTGGTGCCGCCCGCCGTGGTGACGGTCACCGTGGCCGGGCCTGCGGGTCCCGCGGGTACGACCGCTGTGATCTGTGTGCCCGACACAACGGTGAATGAGACGGCCGTACCCCCGAAGGTGACGGCCGAGGTGGTGGCCAGGTTCGTGCCGGTGAGGGTGACCACGGTGCCCGCGGACGTCGGACCGGTACTGGGTACCAGTGCCGTCAGGGTGGGCGTGGCGACATAGGTGAAGGCGACGGGGTTGCTCGTGCCGCCCGAGGTGATCACCGTGATCGGTGAACTGCCCGTTCCCGGTGGGGCGGTGGCCGTGATCTGTGTCGCCGACACCACGGTGAAGGAGGCGGCGTTGGTGGCGCCGAAGCGAACGGCAGCGGCGTTGAGCAGATTGCTCCCGGTCAGTGTGACCACCACGCCACCGGCCGTCGGGCCCTGGGCGGGGGCGACACTGTTGAGGACGGGAGGAGCGGCATAGAAGAAGAATGCGTCCGGGGCGCTGGTGCCCCCCGGTGTCGTGACGGTCACCACTGCGGCCCCGGCACTTCCGGCGGGTGTCACGGCGGTGATCTGGGTGTCCGAGTTCACCGTGAACGACGCCGCCGGGAACCCGGCGAAGGTGACCGCCGTGGCCCCGGTGAACCCGGTTCCCGTCAGGGTGACACTGGTGCCGCCCGACGTCGGACCGCTGCTGGGCGCCACACCCGTGACCACCGGCACCTGCGCCACGACATAGGTGAACGTCACCGAGTTGCTGTTGCCGGTCGGCTGGAGGACGGTCACCGCCGCCGCACCCGCGGCGTGGGGCGGGCTCACAGCCGTGATCTGGGTGGCCGAGTTGACGGTGAAGGAGGTGGCGTTGGTGCTGCCGAACCGTACGGCGGTGGACCCCGTCATCCCGGTGCCGGTGAGGGTGACGGTGGTACCCCCGGTGGTGGGCCCTTGCGAGGGATTGATGGTACTGATCGTGGGCGGCATGAGGATGCTCCTATGTCGGCCTGGGCGAAGCCCGGGGTGACGCGGATACCGGTCCGGGCTGGGAGAAACCGCCGCATCTGGGGCGTCGGCGGATGAGGGACGTCCGTCCATCGAGGATCACGTGGTCGGGTGGCGGAGAGGGTGAGAACTACCGCCCGGGAAGCGGTGGTCAAGGCACGCTGCCGCCCGGTGAAGACCGGGCGGCAGCGTGGGTGGGGGTCAGATGCCGGGAGCCGCGACGTAGGTGAAGGCGTCGGCGGCCGTGTCGGAGCCGGCCAGGTTGGTCACCACCACGTCGACCGCGCCGGCGGTGCCGGGCGGCGTCACCGCCGAGACCGTGGTGGAGCTCACCACGGAGAACGGTGCCGGGTTGCCGTCGAAGGTGACCGACTGGGTGGTGGCGAGGTTGGTGCCGGTGATGGTCACCCCCGTACCGCCGGACGTCGGCCCGGAGGCCGGTGCGACAGTGGTCACAGTGGGGACGTCCACGTAGGTGTAGGACAGACCGTTGTTCGTCCCGCCCGCAGTGGTCACGCTCACTCCGACGGGGCCCGCCACTGCGCCCGCCGGCACGGTGACGGTGAGCTGGGTGTCGGAGACGACCGTCGGCGTGGCGGTGTTGGCGCCGAAAGACACACTGGTGGCCGTCGCCAGCCCAACACCGTTGATCGTGGCCGTGTTGCCGCCCGCCAGGGGGCCGGAGGTCGGCGCGAGCGAGGACTTGAACGGGGCTCCGACGTAGAAGAACTGAATCGGGTTGCTCGTGCCGCCCGCGGTGGTCACGGTCACCCCGACGGGGCCGGTGCCCGAGGGCGATACGGCCGTGACCTGGGTCGGTGAGACGTTGGTGACGTTGGTGGCCGGCTTGGTGCCGAAGGTGACGGCGGTGGTGCCGGACAGGTTCGTACCGGTGATGGTCACCAGAGTGCCACCGCCGGTGGATCCCTGGTTCGGAGAGATGGGCATGGAGAGACTCCTCGCTGACAGGATGGGACAGAGGACACGGCGGAACCGGGGGCTGCCGGGTCGGCCTTCGCGGAGACCCTTGCGGGAGGACGGGCGGCTGAACCGTGCCGTCGGGTCGACGGAGTTCCCTCATAGGTGCACAAAGGAAGAACCGGCAGACACCGCCCTTTGTCGTGTTCCCCGGTCTTGGGATGGGCGGCCCACCGGTTCGCTGCTTCAAGTACTCCACAGGGAGCCATCCCTGACAAGGCGCCAATCACGGGACTTGGATGGCAAAACGCGCCACGGCGAGCGCCTGCGTACCACCGGCGTACTCCATCGGCCTCCGCCTGGCGCACAAAACAAGCCAGCCGGCACCGCGCAAGCGGCACCGACTGGCGATCCAACCCCTCGGAGTGCCCATCGCGATCCCGGCAGACCTGCACCCTCCCCACGTGTGAAGAGTGACAACCCACCCCGGCACCACGCTCCCCGAGCGGTACGGGCTGCCCATTGGTTGGATAACTTCAGTAACCCAGGTCCCGGCATATGCCACAAGCCCCAGGTTGCCGTGTCACTCGATCGGAGCAGTCGTGCGGGACAGGTGTGCTCGATGCCTGTCCCTGGGGTGACAACAAGGGCGCCCGTGTCTGGGCCGCCCACGACGTGCCCGGCCGGCCCGTCTCCCGGCTCGATCGAAATCCGGGGCACTGCTCACTCGGGAACGAACTCGTACTGCACCTCGTACAGATGGCCCGCTTTGACCATGACGGTCGCTTCGATGGGCCGTTCGTCGTCGCTGTAGACGACGCGCAGCGTCCGCAGAACCGGCAGCCCACCGGGCAGCCGGAGTGCCTGATACTGATCCTGCGTGGGCACCCGCGCGGACACGCGGTCCACACTGAGCCGGAGTGGGTAGCCCATTTCCGCGAGCAGGGTCGGCGTGCCACCGGGGATCTTTCGGTGCTCCGCCATCGCCGTGCCCCGGGCGATCTCCAGCGGGTAGTACGACGCAACGAGCTCGGCAGGTTCGTCGTCGACCATGAGAAGTTGTCGCCGCAGGAGTGCGGTGCCGGACTTCGAGAGCCGGAGCGCTTCGACAACGTCTGCCGGCGGTTCGACCTCGACGACCTCAAGGAGTGTGCTGTGCGCGCGGGAGCCGCTCTTGGCCGCTTCGGTCAGCCAGCGGTACGGCTCGCCCGAACCTGCCGGAGCCATGTACGAGGCCGGCCGCACGGTTCGCTGTCGGTGTTCGCGGACCGTCACCGCGGCACCCGCCCTGCCGACCACCAACTGTTCGTCCTTGAGCAGCTGCAGTGCCTTCTGCACCGTCGCGTTCGAGGCGTTGAACCGCGCCTTGAGGTGCACGGTGGACGGCAGACTGGCACCGGGAGCAAGGTCCCCGCCCATGATCTGATCCCTGAGGTCGGCCGCGATGCGCTCGTGCAGCGAGCGGCGGTCGACGACATCCGCTTCGGGTCTGGGCACAGTCATCCGATCCTGATCTCGTACCGCAACTTCTGGCGCCGTGGCGGCATGGCCATCACGTCGACCTGAATGGGACGGTCCGCGTCGTCCAGCGTGAGCCGGGTCAGTTGCAGTACGGGTTCACCGGCCGTCAAACGCAGTTGCTCCCGCTCGTACTCGGTCGCCTGCCGCGCGGTCACGTCCTCGCGTACACGTACGCCGACATGACCCAGCTCCGCCAGAAGCCTGATCGCCCCGCCCGGAATCTTGGCGGTCCCTGCCAGGCCGGTACCGCCCGCGATGCCCACGGGATAGTACGTATCCGTCAACTCGCACGGCTCACCGTCGAGATACATGATCCTGCGCCGGGCAATGACGCTCTGCCTCTCGGGCATACCCAGCAACTCCGCGACCGCCCCCGGAGCCTCCGCCTCGCCCGCCTGCACAATGCGCTGACTGCCCCGACGGCCCTCTGCGGCAGCCTCCGCAGCCCAGACGTCACCTCGGACTCCGGGAGACGCGGCGAGGTACGGCACCGAAGTGCTGATCCATTCACTGCCGCCCATGTCCTTCTCCTCCGTAGCCAACGCCCGTACCAGCCTGCCGCATCACTCGGTAGGCGATCGGGTCGCACCCCCCACAGAGTAAACCTTGCTGCTTTTCGTGAATAGCAGCACAGTCATCATCACCTTACGGCCCGCGAGCAAGGCGGTGAACCACCGTGTCCCTGTCGCAGCAACGACGCTTTCCCCGCAGGCGCACCTCCGTTGGTGCCTCACGCGACTTCGTCGTCGATGTCCTCATCGAGTGGGATCTCCATCCTCTGATCGAGGACATAAAGCTGTGCGTCTCGGAACTCACCACCAACGCGTTGCTGCATGGCGCGCCACCCGGGCGCGAGTTCTGCGTCGGACTCCACCGGGGCGAGGAGCTGGTGCGCCTGGAGGTCCGTGACAGCGGACCCGGTCGGCCGGTGGTCCAGTGCCCCGAGGACGACGTCTGTTCCGGGCGCGGGTTACACCTGGCGAGCGAACTCGCCGACGGCTCCGGGGTCGATGATCACGTCGTCGGCAAGACCGTGTGGCTGGTGTTCAAAACCGCGCCCGCGCCCCTCACGACCCCAGGATCGTCGTGAGGAACTCCCCCGTCCACGCCAGCAGTTCACGGCCGACCACCGGCTTGCCGCCGATTCTGCCGGTGGTGGGGCGGGGGACCAGGATCTGGTGGACGGCCGGCTTGATGACCGTCTTCGGGTAGAGGCGCTTCAGGCGGAGCTCCTGCGATTCGCGCAGCTCGACCGGGGCGAACCGGATGTTCGAGCCCTGGAGCACGATCTCGCCGACGCCGCAGGCGCGGGCCAGCATGCGCAGGCCCGCGACCAGGAGCAGGTTCTCGACCGGTTCGGGGAGCTTGCCGTAGCGGTCGGTGAGTTCCTCGCGGACCGCCCTGATGTCGTCCTCGGTGTTGGCGGAGGCGATGGCGCGGTACGCCTGGAGGCGCAGCCGCTCGCCGGGCGCGTAGTCGTGGGGGACGTGGGCGTCGACCGGGAGCTCGATCTTGACCTCCAGGGGCGGTTCCTCCTCCACGCCGCCTTCGAGGGAGGCCCGGTAGTCGGCGACCGCCTCACCGACCATGCGTACATAGAGGTCGAAGCCGACGCCCGCGATGTGGCCGGACTGTTCGCCGCCCAGGAGGTTTCCGGCGCCGCGGATTTCGAGGTCCTTCATCGCCACGTACATGCCCGCGCCCATCTCGGTGTGCTGGGCGATCGTGGCCAGGCGCTCGTGGGCCGTCTCGGTGAGGGGCTTCTCCGGGGGGTAGAGGAAGTACGCGTAACCGCGCTCGCGGCCACGGCCCACGCGGCCGCGCAGCTGGTGGAGCTGGGAGAGGCCGAAGTTGTCGCCGCGCTCCACGATCAGGGTGTTGGCGTTGGAGATGTCGATGCCGGACTCGACGATCGTCGTGGAGACCAGGACGTCGAACTTCTTCTCCCAGAAGTCCACCACCACTTGTTCCAGGGCCTGTTCGGACATCTGGCCGTGGGCGGTGGCGATCCTCGCCTCGGGGACGATCTCGCGCAGTCGCGCGGCGGCCCGGTCGATCGACTCGACGCGGTTGTGGATGTAGAACGCCTGGCCCTCGCGGAGCAGTTCACGGCGGATGGCCGCGCCGATCTGCTTCTCCTCGTAGGGGCCGACGAAGGTGAGGACCGGGTGGCGCTCCTCGGGCGGCGTGGTGATCGTCGACATCTCGCGGATGCCGGTCACGGCCATTTCGAGCGTACGGGGGATGGGCGTCGCGGACATGGTGAGGACGTCCACGTTGGCGCGGAGCTTCTTCAGCTGCTCCTTGTGCTCGACGCCGAAGCGCTGTTCCTCGTCGACGATGACCAGGCCCAGGTCCTTGAACCTCGTCTCGGAGGAGAAGAGGCGGTGGGTGCCGATGACCAGGTCGACGGAGCCTTCGCGGAGCCCTTCGAGAGTCGACTTGGACTCGGACTCCGACTGGAAGCGGCTGAGCGCCCGCACATTGACCGGGAATTGCGCATAGCGCTCGGTGAACGTGCCGTAGTGCTGCTGGACCAGGAGGGTGGTCGGGACGAGAACGGCCACCTGCTTGCCGTCCTGGACCGCCTTGAACGCCGCCCGCACGGCGATCTCCGTCTTGCCGTAGCCGACGTCGCCGCAGATCAGCCGGTCCATCGGGACGGACTTCTCCATGTCCTCCTTGACCTCGGCGATGGTGGAGAGCTGGTCGGGCGTCTCCGCGTACGGGAAGGCGTCCTCCAGCTCGCGCTGCCAGGGGGTGTCGGGGCCGAAGACGTGGCCGGGCGCCGCCATCCGCGCCGAGTAGAGCTTGATCAGGTCGGCGGCGATCTCCTTGACCGCCTTCTTGGCGCGCGCCTTGGTCTTCGTCCAGTCGGCGCCGCCGAGCCGGTGCAGGGTGGGCGCCTCGCCGCCGACGTACTTGGTGACCTGTTCCAGCTGGTCGGTCGGGATGTAGAGGCGGTCGCCGGGCTGGCCCCGCTTGGCGGGGGCGTATTCGACCAGGAGGTACTCGCGGGTGGCGCCCTGCACGGTGCGCTGCACCATCTCGATGTAGCGGCCCACACCGTGCTGTTCGTGGACGATGTAGTCGCCGGTCTCCAGTGTCAGCGGGTCGATCGTCTTGCGGCGGCGGGCCGGCATCCGGCCCAGGTCCTTGGTGGCGGTGCGCTGGCCGGTCAGGTCCGTCTCGGTGAGGACGGCGAGCCCGAGCGCCGGATCGATGAAGCCCTGGTCGATCGCGCCGCAGGAGACGTGGACCAGCGACGGGGAGATCTCCGCCAGGTCGGGGTCCAGGCGGGCGGCGATGCCCTCGCCGCTCAGCACCTCGACGGTACGGGAGGCGAGCCCCTGGCCCTCGGTGACGTACACCGTGCGCCAGCCGTCGGCGATCCAGCCCTTGGTGTCGGCGAGCGCGCGGGCGGTGTCGCCCCGGTACGACTCCGGGGCGTGCATCGCGAGCTTGAGGGTGTCCTCGTCGAGCTCGTCGTCCGCGGCGAACGGGGAGACCGACCACCACATCATCTCCAGCTCGCGGGCCCGGTCGCGGACGTCCGCGATGCCCCGCAGGGAGGCCGCGCCGACATCGATCGGGGCCTCGCCGCCACCGGCCGTCGCCGCCCAGGACGCCTGGAGGAACTCCTGGCTGGTGGCGACCAGGTCGGCCGCCCTGGTACGGACCCGCTCCGGGTCGCAGACCAGCGCCATCGAGCCCTTGGGCAGGACGTCGAGCAGCAGCTCCATGTCGTCGACGAGGACCGGGGCGAGGGACTCCATGCCCTCCACCGCGATCCCCTCGGCGATCTTGCCGAGCAGTTCGCCCAGCTCCGGGTGGAGCTCGGCGAGGGCGGCGGCTCGCTCGCGCACCTCGTCGGTCAGCAGCAGCTCACGGCAGGGCGGCGCCCACAGCCCGTGCTCGGCGATCTCCAGCGACCGCTGGTCGGCGATCTTGAAGTAGCGGATCTCCTCGACGTCGTCGCCCCAGAATTCCACCCGAAGGGGGTGCTCCTCGGTCGGCGGGAAGACGTCCAGGATGCCGCCGCGCACCGCGAATTCGCCACGCTTCTCGACCAGTTCGACCCGGGAGTACGCGGCTGCCGCGAGCGCCTCGACCGTCTTGCCGAGGTCGGCGCTCTGTCCGATGCGCAGCGCCACGGGCTCCAGGTCGCCGAGCCCCTTGACCTGCGGCTGGAGCACGGAGCGGACCGGTGCGACGACGACCTTGACCGGGCCGGTCTCCGGGTCGTCCGTCCGCGGGTGCGCCAGGCGCCGCAGCACGGCGAGGCGGCGGCCCACGGTGTCGGAGCGGGGCGAGAGCCGCTCGTGCGGCAGGGTCTCCCAGGACGGGAACTCCGCGATCGTGTCCGGCGGCAGCAGGGTGCGCAGCGCGGCCGCCAGGTCTTCGGCCTCCCGGCCGGTCGCGGTGACGGCGAGCACGGTCCGCCCGGCCTCACGGGCCAGCGCGGCCACGGCGAAGGGGCGGGCGGCGGGCGGACCGACGAGGTCGACATGCATCCGGTGGCCGTCGGTGGCGGCCTTCACCGCTTCGGAGAGTGCCGGGTCACGTACGACGACATCCAGCAGACCGTGCAGGCTCATGAAGGGCTTCCGTCCGGGTAACGAGGGCGAGGTCTGGCAGCCGGCTGCTGCCAGGGGGCAACGCGAAGGACCCGACACGTCTCACGGGCCGGGGGTTCAAGCCTACGACTCCCCCGTGGCAGCCGCGTGCGCAATCGCCCCGCGGCGCACGGCGCGCGGCCCGATTACGACGGCGGACGGCGCGCGGCCGCCGGTCCGCCCCGGGGCCGGCGCACTGCCGGGACCGGTCCGGTTCGGTCGGCGCCGCCCGTCGCGCGTCCGGCACCGCTCGTCGCGGACCACGCACCGTTCATCTCCGTATCCCACACAGTTGTGTCCGGGATCGTCACAGAAACGGTCCCAGCGTCTACGCTTTGGCCGAAGATTCCACAGACAGTTGCACGGGCAGCGAGTACGGCAGCCGTCGACCAGCACTCAAGGGCGACCCCCGGAGGTGCGCGGCCGCGCATGGACCAGGCGGGGGCACACGTGGGCGACAACGAGATGTCCGTATTCGGGGTCTCGGAGGCCGAGGAAGAGATCTACCGGCACTTCCTGCGCAACCCCGGCACCGCCACCGACGACCTGCACCTCCTGCTGCACATCGACCCGCAGGTCGCCCGCTCGTGCGTCGACCGCCTCCAGGAGCTCGGGCTGCTGCATCCGGAAGGCCCCGACCAGCGCATTTTCCCGACGGACCCCGAGGTCGCGCTGGCCCGGCTGATCGATTTACGCCTGCACGCCCTCCACCAGGAGCTGCAACGCGTCACCCGGTCCCGCCATGTCATCGACGGTCTACGCGCGGAGCAGGGAGCGCGAAGACCCCCTCCGCCGGGCATCGAGCAGCTGGAGGGGCTCGCCCAGATCCGCAACCGGATCGACGACCTCGCCTTCTTCGCCCGGGACGAGATCCTCTCCGTGGAGCCGTACACGAAGCTGTCGCCCGAGAACATCGCCCGCTCGCGCCCGCTGGATCTGCGCTGTCTGCGGCGCGGTGTGCGCATCCGGAACGTCGTCGCACAGGCCGCGCTGCGGGATCCGGCGACCGCCGCCTATCTGCGGGAGCTGGCCGCGCACGGGGCCTCGATCCGGGTGACGGCGCACACCGCCGAACGGCTGCTGGTGTACGACCGCAGAGCCGCGCTGGTCCCCCTGGACCCGCGCGACACCTCGCGCGGCGCGCTGCTCGCCCACCGCAGCGGTCTGGTCTCCAACATCATCGCCCTCTTCGAGAAGATCTGGGACCAGGCGGACGATCTCTCGCAGGCGAGCGGCGAGGACACCGGGACGGCGGACGACGGCCTGTCGGAGACCGAGCGGCGGGTGCTGGTGTCGATGTGCACCGTGGGCAAGGACGAGGCGGGCGCCCGGGAGCTGGGCGTCTCGGTGCGCACCTACCGGCGGTACGTCGCCGATCTGATGCAGAAGCTCTGCGCGGCGAGCCGCGCCCAGGCGGCGCTGCTGGCCCGGGAGCGCGGCTGGATCTGAGCGCGGGTCGCGGTCCCGGGCTCCTGGCGCGGGCCCGCCCGGACCGGCTTCCGCATCGCTCCCGCACCCTCACCGCTCCTCCGCCCAGCCCTCCAGTGCCCGGTCGGCGAGGGCACTGGAGACGGCACGGCGGACCGCCCGCCCGTCGACGGCAGGGGTCAGGGCGATGCGCAGGGCGATCCGGTCGGGGCCCACCGCTCGCGGCGTGCAGGCCCAGTGGGCGGGGAGCAGACTCAACAGGCGTACGACGGTGGTCTCGCCGGTCGGGGCGGCGCCGTCCCGGCGGACGGCGACCACATCGACATGGCCCGGGGCGTGCACGGCCTCCGGCCCGGGGGCGGCCTCCCTGTCGGGGCGGGTCACGGCGTGCCCCCTTCCGGGGCCAGCACCTGTCGGGCGGCCGAGGCCATCGCCGCGATCCCGGCCGGCAGGGCGGTACGCACGTCCGGGGCGAACTCCGGCGCGTGGTTGGGCGGTACGCGCGGCCCGCCGCCCCGGGCGGCGCGCCACTGCCGCACCCCGGTCACGCCGAGCATCCAGTACACCGTCGCCACGCCCCCGGAGCCGAACGCCGAGAAGTCCTCGGTCGCCGTGAGGGGACCGCAGTCCGCCACCCGCTCCGGGCCGAACAGCGCCTCGTGGGCCCCGCGTACGGACGCGGTGGCGGCGGCGTCGGTCAGCAGGGCGGGCGAACGCGCGGTGACGGCGAAGTCCGGTTCCCGCGGGCAGCCGGACGCCGCGCTCTCGGCCCTTACGATCCGCAGCGCGGCGGCCGTCATCCGGTCGAGCACCGGCTCGGACAGCGCCCTCATGCACAGGGCCAGTTCGGCCTTCTCCGGGATCACGTTGCCGCGTTCTCCGGCCCGCAGCATTCCGATGCTCAGCACCGCCTGCTCGGCCGGCGCGGTCTCCCGCGAGACGACGGACTGGAGCCGCAGGACGGTGGCCGCCGCCGCCAGGACCGGGTCGACGGCGAGGTGCGGGGTACCGGCGTGACCGCCGCGGCCGTAGAGGGTGACGTCCACCGCCGCGCTGGCCGCCATCAGCGGGGTGCGGAAGTCCGCGGCGTGCGCGAGGGTGCCGGCGGGCGCGGGCGAGCTGTGCTGGGCGAGGACCGCGTCCGGAGTGCCGAACCGCTCGTACAGCCCGTCCGCCAGCATGTCCCGTGCCCCGGTCAGCGTCTCCTCGGCGGGCTGGCCCGCCACCAGGACGGTGCCGCTCCATCCGGAGCGCGTCCGGGAGAGTTCGGCCACCGCTCCGGCGACCGCGGCGAGATGGAGGTCGTGGCCGCAGGCGTGCATCACGCCGGGCACGGTGCTCGCGTAGGCGAGGCCGGTGCGCTCGGTGACCGGGAGCGCGTCGAGTTCGGTGCGGAGCATGACGGTCGGACCGGCTCCGTTGCGCAGGACGCCCACGAGTCCGTGGCCGCCGCCGACCTTGCGGGTGACCGTGCAGCCGCTCGCCTCCAGCCGGGCGGCGAACCGGTCGGCGGTGCGCCGCTCCGTCCCGGAGAGCTCCGGGTGGGCATGCACATCGAGGTACAGCTCGACCGCGGGACGCAGCACCGCTCGCGGGACGGCCGGGGGCGGTACCGGCGGCGGGGGTTCGGGTGGGGTGGGGTTCTCCTTCATGTCATCTCACCTCGTTCCGCTGGGGCGGGTGGGGTCCGGTCCATGAGCCTGCGCCGCACCGGCTTCAGGAATTCGGCGTTCCGCTGTCATGGGGTGCCAGCGATCTGACAGCGGAAGCGCGGCCGATCTGACAGCGGCCCCCGCTGCAATGGCAATGACGCAGGGGAACAGCGCCGGATCGGCCGGCCGGTCCCCACGACCCAAGGGAGAACACCATGGCCCCCAAGACCGAGCTCGCCACCCTCGCCGACGAGATCCTGGAGCTGGAGTCGGAGACCTTCGAGATCTCGGACTACTCGGACGCGGCGGAGGTCGTGCTCGCCGGTTCGACGTCCTGCTCCTCGACGTCGACCTGCTCCAGCACCACCAGCACCACCTCCTGCTGCGCCTGACCCGGTCGCACCTCGCGCAGGTCCACAAGCCCTCTTCGCGGAACGCACGCGAAGGGGGCTCGCGGGCGTCGCACCCGCATCAGCCCCGCCCGCGCCCGTCGCGCCCGCATCCATCGCGCCCGCGTCCGCCCCGTCCACGTCCGTCGCACTCACATCCGTCCCGCCCGCGTCCGTCCCGCCCGCGTCCGCCGCTCCCACGTCCGTCACCTCGGCGCCGGTCACGGGAACGGGTGCGGGACGTGCTTGATCGCGGACTCCGGGAGATCGCCGTCCCGCCGCCCCGCCGCCCGCAGCGCGGTCCGCAGCCGGGGCATCAGCAGGGCGCGCTGCCGGGTCCAGCCGAAGTCCAGCGGCAGGAAGCCGGGGACGACGGTGGCGACGGTGTGCAGGCCCATCCGGCGCTGCTCGGGAGTGGTCTGGTCGACCGCGATGACGTCGTGCCCGGCGGCGGCGAGCTGGCCGCACAGCAGGTTCAGGTCGTCCAGCAGGTCTCCGGTGCGAGGGCGCCGCGGCTCCCAGTCGCCGAAGGTGCCGGCCAGCGGGTGAACGGCGACGGGCTCCAGGTACTCCTTGGCGTGCTCGGTCATCGCGGGCAGCCCGTAGAGCTGGGCATGGTCCTTCAGCTGCCGTACGAGGGTGAAGTCCTGGGACATGGCGGTGAGTTCGCCGTGGCGTTCGGCAACCTGGTAGGGCAGGTGGGGAATGTACGTGAGGACTTCGGACAGGGCGGACTCGACGGTGCTCTCCGGGTCGAATCCCGCGGCGGCGGCGAACGACAGCGTCCCGTACCCGCCGTCCCTGCGCACCGCGAGGGCCGTGACGACGGGGACGGCCAGATCCATCCGGGTGTCGAAGGCATGGACGTCGTAGCCGTGCAGCTCGGCCCGGTCGGTCATCGTGCGGACGGCCGGGGAGCGGCAGGTCCCGAGATCGATCGCGGCGAGGGGCGCACGGCCGTACCAGGCCAGGAGAAAGGCGTCCCGCTCGATGATTTCGAGGAGTCCGAAGAGGATCGCCTCCTCCAGACTGCCGCCGGTGGCACAGCCGTTGGAACACTCGAAGACGAAGTTGTCGGCCTCGACCCCGGCGCTGTAGTGGGCGAGCCTGGCGGGCACCAGGACGGGCCGGCCGTCGCGCAGGGAGTGGCCCCACACCCAGGGGATGGGCCGGTCCGGGTCGAACGGGGACACCATGGGGTCGCTCGCGTAGGTCTCGGGGGCGTAGAGACCGCAGTCGGCGGGATCGAGCGCCCGGTCGGCCAGCTGGGTGTAGGAGCCGACGACGGGCGAGGTGCCGCGTCTGCGCGTGGTGCCCGCGTACCGCTCCAGGCCCTCCAGGTGGGCGAGGACGCGGCTGGTGTCGTAGCTGTTGGCCTGGCCGCTCCAGGTGACGTCGTTGAGGCCGGCGTAGCCGCGTACGAAATGGGTGCCGGCGACCGGTGCCGTGGTGGTGGACGTCGGATTGATCCAGATGTCGGAGCCCAGGGTGCCGCACACCGGGTTGGCGAGGGCCGCGGTCGGCAGGGGGTAGGAGGCGAGGGGGCGCAGCCGGTAGCCGTCCGGGTCCGGTTTGGGTGTGGGGCGCAGGACCATGCGGGCCGATACGGCGGTGTCGGGGACCTCCTGGACGCAGGAGGGGCACAGGGGTTCCGGCAGGAGCGGGAAGGTCGCGGTGGCGAGGGTCACCAGGTCGATCCGGGTGACCCGGGGCAGGGCGCGGTCGGCGGGCGTCGCGTCCGGGGTGTCGTGGCCGCCGCCCAGTGCGGCGCGGTGGACGGCCCAGACGGCGTCGACCGCGTAGTCGGTGAGGACCGGCCAGTCGACGGCGCCGTGCGGCGCGCCGCCGAGCTCCAGGGCCTCGCGCTCCGAGCGGCTGCGCAGCCGCTGCCAGCGCATGGCCAGGCACTGACCGCAGGCCGCGGCGCCGGGCCCGCCGCCCCAGGGGCCGATGAGCACGGCGCGGGACGTGAGCTGGACGTTGGCGGCGGGCCGGATTCCGGCGTACGGGTCGGGGCGGCCGAAGCCGAGGGTGTCGGCCGCGCCCAGGGGGACGACGAGCGGGGCCGGGAGTCCCGCCGGTGCGGACAGCCTGCTGTACCGGAGGGTCAGTTCGTGCTGGAGGTCGGCGCGGGCGGCTTCCAGCGGGCTCTCGCCGCGTACGGGCGGGTCGGCGGTGGCGGTCGTCATGATTTGTCGCTCCAGCGGAAGGTCTTGAGCGCGATCGCGCAGAGGACGAGGGCGAAGCCGGCGAGCACCGCGCAGGACAGGCCGATGTCCGCGGTGGTGCCGTCGCCGGTCAGGGCTCCGGAGATCCCGTCGTTGAGGTAGCGCAGCGGCAGTACCCGGGAGAGGTTCTGCATCCAGGCCGGCATGGCGTCCAGCGGGAAGAACGAACCGGACAGGAAGGCCATGGGGATCATCAGGCAGTTGGCCACGGCGGCGACGGCTTCGGGCGTCTTCGCGTAGCTGCCGACGATCACGCCCAGCGCGAGGAACGCGGTGATGCCGATGACCAGCACCGGCAGGGCGAGCGGCCAGCGGCTGTCCAGCCGGAGGCCGAACGAGGGCAGCAGGGCCACGGCGACGAAGAGCGCGGCCTGCACCGCGCCGATGCCCAGCGCCAGGACGTAGCGGGAGGCGAGGACGGCGGAGACCGGCGTCGGGGTCATCCGGATGAGGCGCAGGATGTCGTCGCGCCGCCATTGCATGAGGACGAATCCGACTCCGAACACGGCCGCGTTGCCGACGCCCCACGACAGGACGCCGGGGGCGATGTAGTTGATGTACGGCTTGCCGCTCTCCTCGACCGTCTGCCCGTGGAAGATCAGTCCGAAGACCACCAGGAAGATGAGCGGGAAGGCGAAGGTGAAGAAGAGGGTGGTCTTGTCGCGCGTGTAGGCCCGGTATCCGGCCTGGCTCAGCGCCGCGTATGCGCTCATCGGGGGGTGTCTCCGTATCGCTGCTGGGTGCGAGGGTGATGGGGCTGCGTGTGGGGGGGGGTCCGGCCCCTTACGGCTGGGGGGCTCCGGTGAGCGTCAGGTACACGTCTTCGAGGCTCGCGGTGCGCGTCTGCACGCCCTGGAGTCCGGCCAGGGCGTCGACGGCGGCCAGCACCCTGCCCGATTCGAGGGTTTCCAGCACGAGCGCGTCCGGCTCCTCGGTGACGTTGTCGACGCCCTCGATGGCCCGTGCCTGGTCGACGGTCAGGCGGCCGGCGGGGACCAGCAGCCTGGTGGTGGGGCCGGCCGCGGCGATCAGGCGGGCGGGGCTGTCGAGGGCGGCGACGGAGCCGCCGACCATGATGGCGACGCGGTCGCAGAGCGCCTCCGCCTCGTCGAGGTGGTGGGTGGTGTAGATGATGGTGCGGCCCGCGCCCTTGAGGTCGCGCAGCACCTGCCACAGGGTCCGGCGGGCCTGCGGGTCGAGGGCCGCGGTCGGCTCGTCCAGGAAGATCAGTTCGGGTTCGTGGACGAGTGCGGAGGCGATGGCGAGCCGCTGGCGCTGACCGCCGGAGAGGTCGTCCACCCGGGTGTCGCCCTGCTCCGTGAGGCCGACGGAGTCCAGCGCGCGTTCGGCCGCGGCACGGTCCGTCCGGTAGAGGGCGGCCATGGTGCGCAGGTGCTCGCGGGCGGTGAGACGGACGAAGAACGCCGAGGTCTGGGTCTGCACGCCGAGTCTGGGCAGCAGGGCCGCGTTGCGCGGCCAGGGGCTGGTGCCGAGGACGGTCACGGTCCCGGAGTCGGCCCTGCGCTGCCCCTCCATGATCTCCACCAGGGTGGTCTTGCCCGCCCCGTTGGGGCCGAGCAGCCCGAAGAACTCGCCGCGCGGCACGGTGAGGGACACCCCGTCGACGGCATGCGTGTCGCCGTACCGCTTGTGGACGTCGTCGAGTACGACGGCCGCCGGCGGAGGGCCGCCGTCCGGGCCGGTCTGGTTCCCCGGGGAGGCGGACGGGGCGGTGGGGGTCATGGACTTCTCCTTGCGGTGGGTGGTCACACGGTCAGCAGGTGGTGGGCGCTCGCCAGGACGGCGCCGGCGATCAGTACGAGCACCAGCACCGAGCCCAGTCCGTAGGCGAGGTAGGCGGTCCGGGCGCGGCGCGGGTATCCGGCCGCCGCCGGGTCGCGGCGGGCGGCCAGGCGCAGGTACGTGCCGGTCGACGCGGCCAGTTCGGTGGCCCCGCACAGCTGGCTCGCGATCCGGTAGCCGTCCAGCGGCGGGAAGGGGACGAGCATGGCGAACGCCTGCACGCTGCCGAGGAGCAGCAGGGCGCCGAGCGCGTCGTGCGTGGCCGCGTCGAGCGGGGCGAACAGCCACAGCGCGCAGAACGGGAGCAGGAACAGCAGGTTCATCACCGCGCCCGCCAGCGCCGTGTGGATACGTTGCCAACGAGAGCCCAGGTAGAGGTAGTTGTCGACCGTGCAGTACATGATGACCACGGGCAGCCGCCAGCGCAGGCCGATTTCGGCCACGGTACCGCCGTAGTGCCGGGCGACGAGTCCGTGGGCGAGCTCGTGCAGGGCGGTACTGAACCAGAGCAGTGTGGCGGCGCCGACCAGAAGCACCGGATTGGTGAACAACTCCCGTGCGTTCACGAGAAGTTGACCGATGTTCAGCACGACGGCCGCCTCCATCGCCGCCACCAGGCACAGCAGGGGCACCAGCCACCCCGGAGCCAGCAGGAAGCCGACCGCCCGGTGCAGCCGGGCGGTGGTGGCGTCCGCGTCGGCGACCAGCCGGACGCTGCCGCGCAGCACCCCGCGTCCGGGTGGCGCGGGAGACGACGCGGAAGACACCGCGGAGGGCGCCGCGGAAGGCACCGCGGGAGATGGCGCGGAAGGCACCGCGGGAGCGGGTGCGCCGGCCGGGGCCCCGGCCAGCAGGCCGCGGGAACCGAGCATCCGCAGGATCTGCTGCCAGCGGGCGCCGTCCAGTCTGCGCCCGTACTCCCGCGCGTACTCCTCCCCGATCTCCCGCAGGCTGCGCTCCCCGTCCATCCTGACGATGAGGAAGTGCTCCTTGGAGCCGACCTTGAAGGAGCTGCCGTCGCCGGTGTCCTTGATCAGATGAACCGTCGCGGCACCGTGCAGCAGCGCGTCGCTGAGCAGGACCCCGGGCCGCAGTGCGGGCCGGTACTCGGCGAGGGCGTCGGCGGCGCTCACCCCGGCTCCCGCAGGGCCCGGCCGAGCACGTGCGAGAGGTACGCCTCGTCCCTGATCGTCACGTGCAGCCGGTTGTTGGTCATATGCATGTACGGGGAGAGGAGCAGCGGCAGGGAGGCCGCCGGATCGGTGACCAGCTCGTCGCGCTCGCCGTCCCAGGAGCGGAAGGTCAGATCGCCCTTGAGGGTCAGCGCGACGGCTCTGCTGCGCAGCTCGGCGCAGTGCTCGGCCCAGCCGGCGAGGTATCCGGGCAGCCGTGCCGCGCCCTCCTCGCCCGCCACGGCGGCCCGGATCCGGGCGAAGCGGGCGGCCAGGCCGGGTGCCATCGAGGCGTAGTTGCGGTCGTACTCGTCGCTGCCGATGAAGCCGGTCCCGGGGAAGGCCCGGTGCCAGAACTCGTAGTAGCTGTCGAGGTAGTCCGCGAGCTCCTGCCGGTCCGGCAGGAAGGCCGCGGCCATCACCATCATCAGCTGGGCGGAGGTGCCGAGCAGCACGGTCCGCAGATGGAGGTTCTTCGTCCGGAAGGCATCGATGACGAGGTCGCTGGAGTGCCTGAAGTGCCATTCGGCGAGCTCGATCCCGGCCGGGCCGCCGTACTTGCCGTACTCCGGTTCGTAGCGCTCGTCGCTGCGGGAGTTGTTGGGGCGCAGGTTCATCCGGCCCTGGTCGTCCAGGTAGTGGCCGCGTTCGGCGCCGGGGAACTCGATGTCGAACAGGGTGTTGTAGAAGTCGTTGAGGAACCCGGAGTCGACCTCGTACAGCGCGGGCCGTTCGGCCAGGAACGCGTCGACGGCCGCCTCGGTGCGGCGCCGTACCTCGGCCTCGGCCTCCGGGGCGGCGGGCCTGATCCGCAGCCGCACATGGGGGCCTTCGAGCCAGTAGTTGATGAAGAAGTAGCCCGCGAGCAGGCCGTCGGCCTCCAGCTCCGCCACCAGGGGGCGGATGCAATGGGTGAGCATCGGCCGGGGGTTGGCGGCGTAGAAGATGTGGGTGGCCTGCCAGGCCCCGGCCCGGCGGGTCCGTTCGGCGGCCCCGGTGGGTGGTGCTGTGCTCATGACTGGTCTCTCCTTCGGACGGGGGCGGCGGTCTCCACCGCGAGTTCGGCGACATGGCGGCCCCGGCCGGAGACGGTGTGCAGCCCGTCCTCGTCGGGCAGCATTTCCCGGAACACGACCCGGGCCCCGGCGCTCCTGATCAGCGCCTCGAACGCGGACAGGGAGAGCGGGCTGTCGAAGTCGACGTAGCCCGGCTTGGCGCCGGTCGCCCCCCGCGCCCCGCTGTCGGCGACGGTGGCGAAGACCCGGTCGGGCAGCCCGTGGGCGCGGCGGAACGCGTGCCAGCCCAGGAACCAGGCGTCGTCGCCGGTCCCCGGCCCGCGCAGCGGCAGCACGGCGGCGGGCGCGCTCCAGCTGCGCCTGCTGAGCACCACACTGCCGTGCCGGACCCGCGGCCTGAGGGTGACGCCGCCCGCCGAGGCGCCCTCGGGCACCCCGCCCCACACATTGAGCGGGGACATGGAGGTCGGCGAGAGCAGCAGCAGGGTGCGGGGCAGTTCGGGCAGGGCGAGCGGGACGAGGTAGCCGAGGTAGACGGGCACCACCTCCTTGCCCAGCCGGGTGGAGCGCAGCACGAGCCGGTCGGAGGCCCGGTCGTGGGCGAGGTGGAGGTCGTCCAGCGGGATGCGGTGGGCGGCGGGCAGGGTGCCGCGCTCGCCGGGGCAGACGATCTCGTACTCGGTGAGCCGGCCGTGCAGGTTGAGGTTGCTGGTGACGGGCCCGCCGGTGACCTCGGCGAGGACGGCGCCCTCGGGGAGGAGTCCGGCGGTGGCGGCGAGCAGTTCCTCGTCGAGGCCGTCGAAGAGGTGCGTGAACCTGCTGAACGGGAAGGAGACACCGCCGTAGGAGCGGTTGAGGACGACCAGCGGGTCGACGGGCCGGTCCACGATCTGCACATGGTGCGCGAGCGGGGTGAACTCGGCGGCCAGCGGGTCCAGTTGGGACGCCACCTCGTCGAGGAATTCCTCGTCGACCTGGATCTCGGCGCTGGTGCAGCCGCCCTTCTCCCAGGCGGACCACAGGGCGCGCATGCGCTCCACGAAGGTCTGCCGGGCCGTGTCGAGGGCCTTGAGCTGCGGCAGGGCGAGCCAGTTCTCCTCCGGTACGTAGTTCCCGTCCGCGTCGAACGTGGTGTGCTTCGCGGTGAACGACATGTACTGGTCGAAGAAGTCCTCGTGGAAGTCGTGGACCAGCTTCAGCAGGTCGTCGCAGCGGCCGCCCTGCCCGTACCGGGCGAGGAAGAACCCCTTGAACGTGACGCGCTGCGGCAGGGTCAGGTCGAAGGCGGGCAGCACGCGTTCCACCGCGCCGAGCGGCCCGGCAGCCAGCGCCTCCCAGTCCGGGGCGGAGAGCGCGGTGCGCTGCCCGGCCGCCACGTCCTCGTACAGCAGGGTCTGCGGGATCCTCGCCCGGTCCGCGCCGAGCTCCTCCTCCTGGACGGTGCGCAGCGCGGTGCGCAACTCCTCCATCAGGGCCCGCCGTTCGGCCGGGCCGGCGTCCGCGAACCGTTCGACGCAGGACGCCGGTGCGTCGAGCCGGTCCGCGAGCCGGTCCGCCCAGGGGCGGTCCAGGCCGCGCAGCGAGGTCTGGAAGGCACGCAGCGGATCGGTGTCGTGAACCTCGGTCCGCAGACAGGGGACCTGCACCATGCCGAGGTCGAGGAGCGCCTGAAGGTAGTGGGCGCACTCCTCCTCGTCCGCGCCCCGGTCCTCGGCGAGCCAGCCGGCCAGCTCCCCGTAGCGCAGGGTTTCGCGCTCCTCGAACAGGCCGAGGAGGCGTTCCAGGGTGCCGCTGCGGCGGAGGAAGAACAGCCGGTCCTTCACCGCGTCGAAGGTGACGGCGGTGTCCTCGTCGCCCTGGGTGACCCAGCGGCGCACATAGCGGACCCGGTCGTCGTCGCGGTTCCAGCCGGAGGCCGGGGCGACCGGCAGATCGGCGCGGCGGACCGGGTCCGCGATCACCGCCTCCGCGAGCCTGCCGACGGCGACGACGTTGAGCCGCAGCCGCCCGGACCACGCGTCGTCCACCCGGACCCGGAGCCCCGGGCCGTCGGCGGGTTCGCCGAAGGTGCCGAGGGCGACCCCGGTGAACGTGGAGAAGGGGCTGGTCTTGCACGCCGTGCGGTAGAGGTACGAGAGCAGCGAGCGCTCGATCTTGCGCTGCTTCTTGTCCGGGCGCGCGTCGCCACCGCTGCGCGCGTACGCGTCGAGCTGCGCGTCCAGCGCCGGGGACGCCAGCAGCAGCGCCTTGCGCAGCCGCTCCTCCCCCGCCAGCCCGCGCAGCACACCGCGGGCGCGCCGGGTCTCGTCGGCGAGCAGGCCGGCGCCCTCCGCCCGGTGCTCGTCCAGCCGGCGCCGGCCGGTCAGCCAGTCCGCCAGCGCCGCGCCGGCCGCCGCGTCGAGGTCCCGCACGAGGGCCGGCGCGCGGTCGGCGGTCCCGGGGCCCGGCAGCCGGTTGTTGAAGACGTCGCGGCGCAGTCCCAGGAGCGTGCGGCGCAGCGCCTCGTCCTCGCTGCCGCCGATGAGGTCGTGGATCAGGTCGCCGAGCCGCTCGCCGTCGGCGCGCAACCGCTCGGTGGCGTACAGGACTTCGTCGGCCCAGCGGCGGCTCTCCGGGCAGCGCAGTGCCCGGACGCTCTCGACCGGCAGCCCGGCGACCCGCAGCATGAAGCGGGAGCGGGTGGCGGTGGCGGTGGGTGGGTGGTCCGGGGTCATGGCGGGTCTCCCCTTCTCGTTCCGGTGGTCGTCCAAGGTGGCGGCGCTCAGGCGATCTCGTACCGGAAGTCGGCCGGGGCGGGCCGCTCGTTGCCGATCATCATGATCAGCAGCGGCGCTTCGCCCGTCCCGGCGAGCGAGAGTTCCTCGATGTACGAGATGTTGTCGAAGCCGAGCGCCACTCCGCAGCCGACGCCCACGGCGGACGCGGCGGTGTAGGCGGTCTGGGCGATCGCCCCGACGGTGGCGTTGACCAGGCGGTATCCGCGGTCCCCGACGGCGTCGAGGACGGCTTCGGTGCGCACGGTGGGCACCAGGACCGCGCCCGCCTGCTCCAGGTTGTAGTTCGACAGGAAGTAGTTCTTCTGCAGGAACTCGCCCGGCCGGCCCGGTTTCACCAGCCGCAGACCGTGCGCGTCGGGGTCGTACTCGTACGCACCGGGCGCGATCCCCTCGACATGGCCGACGAACGCGTAGAGCTTCGCCAGCCGCTGCCCTCCGGTGTCCCCGCCGATCCGCGATCCGGCCACGGAGGCCGCCAGGCAGGCCGCCAACTGCGCGGCGCCGACCGGGCGCTGGGCGTCGAAGCGGCCGAAACTGCTGCGGCGGGTGCGCAGCGCGGTGCGTACGTCCGTGTCCAGCGGCGGAGCGGGCGGCAGCGCCACCTCGGGGCGGGTCCGGTCGGCGGGGTGCGCGGCGGCCGGGGCGAGCGCCGCCGGGTCGGGGCGGTCGGTGGCACCGGCGGCGGTGACGGCCTGCATCCGCCGGAGCGCGTCGAAGGCGAGGACCGTGCGCGAGCGTTCGCGGTCCCGGTGGCGCACGGAGACCGGGGCGGCGGGCGCCGTGCGGGAGGCGGCCCCGGCCCACTTCAGCGGAACGACGGCGAAGACGCCCTCCGCCTCCGCGTCCACACCGAGCAGCCGCTGGAGCCGCTCCTCGTCGAACCAGAGCGCGGGCTCCACCTCCAGTCCCCGGGCGCCGGCCCACATGCGCCAGGTCTGTACACAGGCCCCGAGGTCCATGGACACGGCGTGGAAGGAGAAGTTGTTGTACTTGAAGGCGTTCTGCCAGTACTTGATGCCGAGCACCAGGTACTGATCGGTCTGCGGGCCGGGCGCCCCGTCTCCGAGCGCCGCCCGCACCTCGCCCGACACATCGCCGGTCAGCAGCCGCTGCATCGCGTGGTGCCGGGTGGAGTAGTAGTGCACCCCCGGCGGCACGGGGCCGCTCGGCCCGGACACCCAGTAGAGGCTGACCGGGTAGAGCCCGCCGCCGGACGCGGAGCCCCGGGACCAGTTGGCGAGCGGGTAGTGCGGCAGGGCGCTGAGGTCGGTGTTGGTCTGGACGCCCAGGCGGCGGCCGGTCAGCCCGTAGGAGTCACGGAGCATCCCGGAGAGCAGCGCGAGGTCGAACTCCGCCTCCCCGTCGGTCTCCTGGGCCAGGCCCCGGTCGAGTGCCGCGTCGGCCGGGTAGTCGCAGCCGGGCAGCGGGAGGCTGTCGACGCCGGGGTAGAACTTGGCCTTGCGGGGGCCGTCCGACCAGTTCGGTACGTAGTCGGCGGGGTCCATCGGGACCCGGCCGCGCTGAAGGATCGCGGCGGCGTATTCATGGGCGTACCCCATGGCGGGCTCCTCGGTCACGGGAAGGGGTGCGGGGCGGGGTTGAGGTCGGCGTCGGTGAGGTCGCTCTCGCGCAGCCCGGCTTCGCGCAGGGCGGTGCGCAGCCGGTTCATGCCGAGCGCGCGCTGCCGGGTCCAGCCGAAGTCGATCGGCAGCAGTCCGGGCACGATGACGCCGACCGTGGTGAGGCCCAGCTCGCGCTGTTCGGGCATGGTCTGGTCGACGACGATCACGTCGAATCCGGCCGCGGTGACGGCGTCCACGCAGCGGGTCAGGTCGTCTCGCAGGTCGTCGGAGACGGGCAGCACCGAGCCGTCCCCGTACAGCTGGTCGAAGGAGCGCAGGGGCGGGCGCGGCGCTCCCGGTTCGCCGAGCAGGAAGTGCGCGTGGCGGCCCATCTCCGGGATGCCGTAGGCCAGGGGGTGGTCGTGCAGCGCCTCGACCCGGTGGAAGTCGTCCGCCATGGCGCGCAGCCGCTCGTGGTCGCGCTCCGTGCGGCGGCGGAGGTTCACCGCGTCGGTGGCGATCTCGCACAGCGCGCCGGCCAGGGCCGCCTCCGGGTCCAGTCCGGCACCCGCGCCGAAGCACATCAGGCCGGGGCCGCCGTCCGTCCGCACGGCGACGCCCGTGACGACCGGGATCGGGAAGGAGATGCGGGTGTCGAAGAAACGGGCCTCGTAGCCGTACATCTCCAGCCGGTCGGCCATCTGGCGGGTGGCCGGGCGGCGGCTGGTGCGCGGGTCGATCTCCGGCAGGGCGGCCCGGCCGTACCAGGCGAGCAGGAACGCGTCGCGCTCGACGACCTCCATCAGCCCGAAGTAGGCGGCCTCCTCCAGGCAGCCCCCGGAGGCGCAGCCGTTGGAGCTCTCCTGGACGAAGCGGTTCTCCAGGCCGGGCGCGTGGTAGTACGTGAGGACCTCGGGCACCAGGACCGTGCGCCCCTCGCGCAGGGACCAGCCCTGGACCCAGGGGATCGCACGGTCCGGGGAGAACGGGGTGACGCGGGGGTTGGCGCGGTAGAAGGCGTCCGAGTACAGCCCGCACACCCGCGGGTCGAGCGCGTGCTCGCCCCGGGCGCGCAGGGCGTTCAGGGAGTCCCGCGTCCGCGCCTTCCTGGACCGCGACCGCATGCCCGCGTACCGCTCCAGGCCTTCGAGCACCCCGATGCGCATGCTCTCGGCGAAGGTGTCGGCGTGGCCGCCCCAGAAGGTCTCGCGCAGGTACTCCCCCGAACGCATGGAGAAGCAGCCGATGGTGGCGGAGGTGGAGGTGGAGGAGACGTCCTGGACGACGGACGGGCCGAGCGAGCCGCACACCGGGTTGGCATACGGCTCGACGGGCAGCTCGTACTCCTCGATGTCCCGGACCCGGAAGCCGCCCGGCCGGCGTTTGGGCGCGGGGCGCAGGGTGAGCGCGGCAGCCTCGGCGGTGTCCGGCTCCGTCACCCCGCAGCGCGGGCACTCGGGGTCGGGGACGAGCGGGTAGTGGCGGACCAGCAGGGTTTCCAGGTCCACCAGGTGCACGGCGGGCAGGGCACCGGTGTCCGGTCCGCCGCCGCCGAGCCGCGCGGCGACGACTCCCGCGAGCGCCTGGGCGGCGAACGGGGTGAGGTAGGGGGACTCCCCGGCGGTCCGGGTGCCCGAACCGAGCTCCAGCGCCTCGCGCAGCGCGACGGAGCGGACCGCCTGCCAGCGCCGTTCGAGACAGTGCGCGCAGACCCGCCGGCCGGCGGGTCCGGGGGGCGCGAAGGGGCCGACGACGACGTGCCGCCCGTAGAACCGGACCGGCACGGCGGGCACGCCGGGCGCAGCGGCTGCCCCGGATGCGGCGCCCGGACCGGCCGCGGCTCCCAAACCTGATGCGGCGCCCGGACCGGCCGCGTCGGCCGCGAAGGCGTCGCGTACGCCGAGCGGCGCCACGTCCAGCGGGGACGGGGTGCCGTGGTGGGTCAGCGCGTCCTGGAGGAGCGCCGCGAGGGTGCGCGCGGAATCCGCCAGCGGGGCGGGGTCCGTCCGTGCGCGGTGTTCACGGGCCGGGGTCTCAACGGGCATCGGGCCCGCCCTCGCCGTCCGCCGTGAGCAGCACCCGGGCGGTGCTGATGCCGCCGGCGGCGAGATCGGCCGGAGTCGTGGGCACGTACAGCACGTCGCGTCCGGCGAGCCGGAGCCGGTCGAGGACCGCCGCGAACGTCGTCGCGGGCCCGTCCGCCGTGACCGGGGCGCCGGTCACGGCGATGCTCCCGGCGGCGAGGTCGCGGACCAGCGGGTCGCCCGGGTCGACGTCCGCGCCCGGGTCCTCGGCGGCCAGCTGCGCCCGGCCGAGCAGGTCCCGCAGCGCGGCGCAGGCCGCCTCCCGGCGCGACAGCCCCGCGCAGGCCGCCCAGCGGCCCTCGCCCCTCCCGCCGCCGGACTCCCGGGCCAGCACCACCTGGGCCGAGGTGCGCTCCCCCTCCCCCAGGTCCAGCAGTTCCACGGCGAGATCCAGGTTGGCCGCGGACTTCAGCAGGAACACCAGCTCCGGGTCGTCGCCGTCGGCGGCGACCGGGCTCACCCCGGTCGTGCCCCGGACCGCCCGCAGCAGCGCGTCGTGCGCCAGCGCCGACATCAGACCGACGCCCGCCGCCTCCCGCGCGTCCGCGCCCGCGCCCGAACCCGCGGCCGTCGCGAGGTGGGTCCGGTCCCGGTTGTGCGCCCCGAAGCTCCGTACGGCCGCGGCCGGCACCCGGACCCGTTCCTTGCCGATCAGCGAGGTCGCCACGGTCCAGGCGCCCGGCAGGGCGCCGCTCCCGCCGCCGGTCGTCAGGGCGTCCGGGCCCAGGATCCGGTCCGCCGCCGGCTCGGCGGCCGTGTCGAGGGGCACCAGGTGCTCCACGTACGCGGTCGCCGCCGCGTACAGCGCCCGCATCCGCGCGCCCGCCAGGTGGTGCACGTCGAAGGCGGCGATCCGGCGCCGCGTCCCGGCGCCGAGCGCCACCTCCACCCGGCTGATCTTCAGCGGGGTCTGGGTCAGCCCCTCGTCGTCGTAGCGGCTGAAGATCCCGGTGTACGGGCGCACCAGTGCCGTGCTGATCCGGTTCAGGTCCTCGACCACGGCCTCCGCGTCGCGGGCGGTCTCCACGGTCGGGGTGACCGGAAGGGCCAGTCCGTCCGGCGGTGCGGCCCCCGGCTCCCGCGCGTCCAGGGCGGCACAGCGGACGCAGCGGGGGTGCGGCTGGACCGGTTCGGACATGACGTCCAGTGAGGCCAGGTCCTGGACCAGGACCTGGCCGTCCGTCTCGGCGGGCAGCGCCCCCGTGGTGAGGCGGAAGATCTCGTAGCCGAGGAGGTTGCCCACCATCGCGGCGACCGGGCCGGACAGTTCGTCCCGGGACACCGGGACGGCGCCCGCCGCCTCGCCCCAGAGCTCGGCGGCCTGCCCGGCGGCCACGTTGCCGCCCAGCCGCAGCACGGCACAGGACCAGCAGCCGGTGGAGGACGCGGTGGAGAGCGGGCCGACGACCAGACGCTCGCCGAACAGCCAGGCGGGGATCAGGGTCCGGCCCTCGGGCACCCCGGCGGCCAGCAGCCGGTGGGTACGCGCGCCGGCACCGGCCCCGGTCACCACGACGACGTCGTAGCCGTCCAGGGCCTCCCAGCCGGCCTCCGTACCGGCGCCGATGGGGTCCACCCGGGCGGCTGTCCGGCCCGCCTCGGCCGTGACCTCGCCGGACTCCGCGGCCGTGCCGATCCGCACGCATCCGTTGCGCAGCAGGCTCAGCGCGCACCACCGGGCGACCTCGTCGTCCCCGAGCACGGCGACGCGGGTGGCGCGGAAGCGGGCGAAGCGTTCCGGCGCTCCGTCGGCGTAGTGGTCGACGTAGGCGATCTGTGCCGCGAACCGTTCCGCCACCTCGTCCGGCACCGGCCGGTCCCCGGTGCCGGCCGCGGGCACGTCGCGGGCGAAGCCCCGCTCGTACAGCGTCTTGACCAGCTCTGCCGCCATCGCCCGCTGCCCCGGTCCGAAGCCCGCGCAGACATCGGCGAGCCGGTGGTGACCGGCGAGGTGCGGGACGACGAGGGAGGCGAAGCGGTAGGCGGTGCGGCCGGCCAGATGGAACCCGCCGTCGGCGTTGTGGAAGAGCACGCCGCCGGGCGTCTCGGTGAACAGCACGTCCCGGCGGATGCGGGGCCGGGTCGCGGCGAGCGCGTCGAACGTCCCGGTCGCAGCGGTTGCGGCAGTCTGGGCACTCTCGGCCATGGGGTCACACCTTCTCTGTGCGGTGGATGCGTTCCTGGTCGGTTCTTCGTACGTAGGCGCGGAGCAGTCGGTGGATGCGGTACGGGCCGGGCGGGCCGTCCTCCAGCAGTCCGGCGTCGGCCAGCTGTTCCAGTACCGCTTCGGTGGCGGCCGGGACGTCCTCGGCCGTGAAGGTGTCCCCGGGTGCCGCCGCGACGCGCAGGAACGCCTCGGAGAGCCGTGGGCCGAGCCGGTTCAGCGCGCCGTCGAAACGGGCCGTCACGGAGAGGCCCGGGGAGTCGGTGAGGGTGAGCCGGGCGAGCGGGTCCTCGCCCAGCCAGCCGACGGCGTCCCCGAGCCGCAGTCCGGGCCGGGTCAGCAACCGGGCCGTCAGGATGCGCAGGGCGAGCGGGAAGTGACCGCACAGCGCCGCGAGCCGGCGTGCGGCGTCCGGTTCCGCCTCGACGCGTTCGGTGCCGAGCACGGACAGCAGCAGCGCGTACGACTCCGCCCCGGTGAACGCGGAGAGCCGGTGCACCCACCCGCCGTGCGTGGCGATGAGCCCGGCGAGCCCCATCCGGCTGGTGACGATCACGGCCCCCTGCGCCCGCGCGACGACGGGCAGCAGCGGGCGCACCTGGTCGGCGTCGACCACGTCGTCGAGTACGAGCAGGGTGCTTCCGCCCGCCTGCCCGGGGCACAGGGCCGCCGAGACCTCCGCCGCGACGTCGGCGGCGCCCCGGGGTCCGCCGTCCGGCCGGGTCATCCGGACGAGCCGCCGGCCGGCCGGGAAGCTGTCCCGCACCAGGTGCGCGACGTGGTGGGCGAGGGCCGATTTGCCGATGCCGGGCGCCCCCGACACCAGGACGGCGAGCGGGTGCCGGTCGCCCTCGCCGGGCGCGGCGGGGGCGGTGAGGCGGGCCACCATGGCGGCGGTCTCGGCGTCCCGCCCGGTGAAGTTCGGTACCGCGGGAACCGGCGGCGGGACGGGGGGCGCGGTCACGTCCGGCGCGGCCGCGGCGCCGGACGTCCCCGGCGGGCGCGTGGCCGCGGCCGGCTCCGCGGGCCCGGGGCCCCGGACCGCGACCACTTCCCCTTCGACCACCCGCGCGGCGGCGCCGGGCAGTTGAGCGGTGCCCGGCCGTCGAGGGGCCCGGCCGGGCGCCGCCTCCAGGTCCTCGCCGCGCAGGATCGCGAGCTCCAGCTGCTGGAGGGCCGGAGAGGGGTCGACGCCCAGCTCGTCCAGCAGGAACTCCTTGATCCTCCGGTACTCCGCGAGGGCCTGGGTCTGCCGTCCCGTCCGGTAGAGCGCCTCGATCAGCTGCTCGTGGAGCCGCTCATGGCCCGGGTATACGCGCGTAGCGGTCCACAGTTCGACGAGGGCCTCTCCGTAGCGGCCCAGTCCCAGCAGCAGATCGCAGACCCGCTCCACACTGCGCAGCCGTTCCTCGGCGAGGCGCGGCACCTCGTCCCGGTGCAGCACGTCGGAGCGCACATTGGCCAGCAGCGAGCCCTGCCACAGGGACAGCGCGTCCTTGAGCGCGCAGAGCTCCGCCTCCGGATCGTCCGACAGGACCAGCGCCCGGCGCACCTGGTCCCGGAAGCCGAGCAGGTCCAGGGAGTGCGGCTCGGCGGTGATCCGGTAGCCGCCCGGCACCGCCTCGATCGAGGTCTCCGTCACCCCGTGCTTGGTGAAGAGCCGGCGCAGCCGCAGAACACAGGTCTGGAGCGCGGCCTTGGCGGTGGCCGGCTGCTCCTCTCCCCACACGGCCCGCTGGAGGTAGTCGGCGGACACCACGGCGTTGGCGTGCAGGAGAAGCGCGGCCAGCAGGATCGTCGGCTTCGACGGCTGGAGCACGACGGCCTCGGGACCGTCCGTGAGGGTCAGCGGCCCTAGCAGCTGAAACCGCATCACGGCGGTCTAGTCCCAGCCGTTGACCAGCGTGCACACCTCTGCGGGTACGGCGGGCAGGGGGAGCCGGTCCACCACCGCCTCCAGGTATGTACAGAGGGTCTGGACGGCGGGCGCGGGACCGTGCCGCTGCGCCGAGGGGGCCGCTCCCGAGGCGGTGGCGGCACCGGCGGAGAGCGCGAGCGAGACGAGGGCGAGACCGGTGACGGCGGCGGTGCGTGTAGCGCCGGCGTACTGCCGCGAAAGCGAAGACCTGAGCACGTTTTCCCCTTCGGCTGTTGCGTCCTGCCGGGGGTTCCCGGCAGGACGACGATGCCAGCGGGGAGGGCGCGGGGGCGTGCCCGGCCGTGTCAGCTTGCTGCACGGGCCACGGCAGCTTCGTGCAAGGGTCCAGGCCACGGTGTCCGGAACGGCACCCCGGACCGCACGGACGCGGATCCGTCCACCGCGCGCCCGCGACCCGTCCCCGGTCGCACGGACCCGAATCCGGCTGTGGGGTGTGGGGAGGGACACCCCACGGACCCGAATCCGGCCCGGGGTGTACGGACACGAATCCGGCCCCGGGGTGTTTGGAGGAACACCCCGGGGCCGGATCAGGTCATCCTATGTCGGCCGTCGGGCCGCACCGATGCCTGCTAGGGCCTCTCGTCTGGATCACGCCGGGCTCGCGGGGTCCGGCACGCACGCTCGCCGCGTTGTCGTCGGTCGCCGACGCTCCTTCCCCGAGCTCTCGGCTCCGCCTTGCGATCGCACGCACCGGACCCCGCTCCCTGATCCGGCCTGATCCAAACGAAAGACCCTAGTCCGCGGCGATCGCGTTCAGGACGTTCATCCTGCCCGCCCGGAACGCCGGGACCAGGGCCGCGAACAGGCCGACGAAGGCCGAGGCGACGAAGACCGTGAGGATCGTCGGCCACGGGATCTCCAGGACGCCGAGGCCCTCCAGGGCCAGCAGCTTCTGGGCCGCCGTGCCCCAGCCCATGCCGAGGCCGAGGCCGAGCAGGGCGCCGAAGACCGCGATGACCACCGACTCCAGGCGGATCATCCGGCGCAGCTGGCGGCGGGAGAGGCCGATGGCGCGCATCAGGCCGATCTCACGGGTCCGCTCGACCACCGACAGGGCCAGGGTGTTCACCACACCCAGCACCGCGACGATGATCGCGAGCGCCAGCAGGCCGTAGACGATGTTCAGCAGCTGGCCGATCTGGTCCTTCAGCTGCTGCTTGAAGTCGGCCTGGTTCTGCACCTCGTACTGCGGGTAGCCGTCGAGCGCGTCCTTGAGGGCGGCGTACGCCTCCTTCTCCTTGCCGTCCGCGGCCTTCGCGAACATGATCATGTCGTCCGGCAGGACGTCGGCGGGGACGTAGCGCTCGGCGGTCGAGATGTTGATGTACATCGCGCCCTTGTCGATGTTGACGTCGTCCGAGGTGATGGCGGCGACCTTCAGCTTCGCCGTCTCACCGCCCTTGAACGCGACGGTGATCCGGTCACCGACCGAGACGTGGTGCTTGGTGGCGTACGTCTCGCCGACGGACATGGCGTCCTTGCCGTACGCGTCGGTCAGCTTCCCGGAGACCGTCTCGCGTCGGACGTCGTCCTTGTACGTGGGGTCGACGGCGGTCAGGCCCTCGTTCCCGGTGGTGCCGTCGGGGGCGGTGAGGGAGGCACTGACGTACTTGTAGTCGGTGAAGTGCTCGATGCCCGGCACGGCCTTGAGGGACTTCGCCGCCTGATCCACGATCAGCCCGCCGCCGCCTCCGGTCGGCTGGACGATGAAGTCGGCGCCGACCGACTTGTCGAGTTCCTCGGTGGCCGAGGCGACCATGGAGGAGCCGACGACGGAGAGGCAGGCCACCAGGGCGAGGCCGATCATCAGGGCGGCGCCGGTCGCTCCGGTGCGGCGCGGGTTGCGCAGGGCGTTGCGCTCCGCGAGCCGTCCGACGGGGCCGAACATCCGCAGCATGACCGCGCTCAGCACCCGGACCACGAAGCCCGCCAGCAGCGGGCCGATCACGATGAAGCCGATCAGGCTGAGCACCACGCCCGCACCCAGGTAGAGCGAGCCCTCGCTCGACTTGTCGGCCCGCGTCGCGGCGTAGAGCGCGGCGCCGCCGGCGAGGGTGAGGACCAGGCCGATCGCGGCCCGGACCCGGCCCGCGCGGCCGTCCGCCGGGGTTCCGGAGTCGCGCAGGGCGGCCATCGGGGAGATCTTCCCGGCGCGGCGGGCCGGGATGTACGCGGCGACGACGGTGACGACGATGCCGAGCGCGAGGCCGGTCACCGGGGTCGTCCAGGCGACCGTGAGGTCCTTGGTGGACAGGTCCATGCCCGCGGCGCCCATGAGTTTCATCAGGCCGACGGCGAGGCCGACCCCGGCGCCGACGCCGAGTACGGAGCCGACGATGCCGAGGAACAGCGCCTCGATCAGCACGGACCGGTTGACCTGCTTGCGGCCGGCGCCGATGGCCCGCATCAGGCCGATCTCGCGGGTGCGCTGGGCGACCAGCATCGAGAAGGTGTTGACGATCAGGAAGATGCCGACGAGGAAGGCGATCCCGGCGAAGCCGAGCATCGCGTACTTCATGACGTCGAGGAAGGAACCCATCGAGTCCTTGCTGTTGTCCGCGGCCTCCTTCTGGGTCCGGAGCTCGTACGCGGAGGTGTCGCCGAGCGCCGCGGCGACGTTCCGCTTCAGCTGCGGGTCGGTGACGCCCTCTTCGGCGGTGACGGAGATGATGCTGAAGACGTCCCGCTTGCCGAGCAGCTTCGTCTGCGCGGTGACGGTGTCGAAGTAGACGATCGCCGCACCGGGGTTGGTGACCTTGAAGGTGGCGATGCCGCTGATCTTCGCCCTGATGTCGCCGGTCGCGGCGATGGTGCGCAGCTCGTCACCGAGTTTCAGGTGGTGCTTGTCGGCGGTGTCGGCGTCGACCATCACCTCGGTCGGGCCGCGCGGTGCGTGGCCGGAGGTGATCTCCATCGAACGCAGGGAGTTCTTCGTCCAGTTGCCCGCGATCGTCGGGCCGCCCGATGTCGAGCCCATGTTCTTGTCGTGGCTGTCGACGACGGTGACGGACATGCTGGAGACCGCGCCCTCGGCGTCCTTCACGCCGGTGGCCCCGGCGATCTGCTGGACGGCGGAGGCGGGGAGCGTGACGGGCTTGCCGTTCTCCGGAAGCCGGTCGTTGTCCTTGGGGCTCTTCGGGGTCACGGTGACATCGGCCGACGTGGCGGCGAAGAGCTTGTCGAACGTGGTGTTCATGGTGTCGGTGAAGACGAGCGTGCCGCACACGAACGCCACCGACAGCAGGACCGCGACGGCGGAGAGCGCCATGCGTCCCTTGTGCGCGAAGAAGTTGCGCCTCGATGTCTTCCAGACGGTCATGACGTCCGCCCGCGCGAGTCGAAGTCCTTCATGCGGTCGAGGACCTGATCGGCCGTCGGGTTGTACATCTCGTCGACGATGCGTCCGTCGGCGAGGTACAGCACCCGGTCCGCGTAGGAGGCGGCGACCGGGTCGTGGGTGACCATGACGATGGTCTGGCCCAGCTCGTCGACGGACCTGCGCAGGAAGCTCAGCACCTCGGCGCCGGCCCGCGAGTCCAGGTTTCCGGTGGGCTCGTCACCGAAGATGATCTCCGGCCGGGCGGCGAGCGCCCTGGCCACCGCGACGCGCTGCTGCTGGCCGCCGGAGAGCTCCGTGGGCCGGTGCTTCAGCCGCTCGGCGAGACCGACCGTCTCCACGACCTGCCGCAGCCAGGCGGCGTCGGGCCTGCGGCCCGCGATGTCCATCGGCAGCGTGATGTTCTCCAGCGCGTTGAGCGTGGGGAGCAGGTTGAACGCCTGGAAGATGAAGCCGATCCGGTCGCGGCGGAGCTGGGTGAGCTTCTTGTCCTTGAGCCCGGTGATCTCGGTCTCGTCGAGGAAGATCTGACCGGAGGTCACGGTGTCGAGGCCGGCCAGGCAGTGCATCAGGGTCGACTTGCCGGAGCCGGACGGGCCCATGATCGCGGTGAACTGCCCGCGCGCGATGTCCACATCGACATGGTCGAGCGCGACGACCCGGGTCTCCCCCGCCCCGTAGGCCTTGACGACCTGTCGTGCTCGCGCAGCGACGGCCGTACGCCCTCCAGTGCCCTCGTGCCTGGGAATGGTTACAGCCGTTGTCACGGTTTTTCTCCTATGTCGGTCAGTGTTCGGGATGTCGTGGAGTACGCGAGAAGTCTGGTGTCGCGGGGAGGTCCGGCGCACTGGTGCCCAGCGCAGTCTTGGGGTGAGGTTTTCCCCACCCCGCCCTCTGCGGCCGTCCGCATGCGCGGTGGGAATCGGCCGCTTTTCGCGGTGTAGGAACAGGTTAAGGAACGGCTCCCCGCCGTCACGTCCTCCGCCGGGAGGAACCGCCCCCGGGCGGAAGTAGGGAGCGCCCCCTAGGGGTCTCGGCCCCCAGGTGGAGGGCCGTGTCAGGGGCTGCGTCCAGGGGTGCACGTGCCGGGGTCCGCAGCGCTCGCCGCAGCCGTCGGCCGGCAGTGGCCCCTCCCCGCCGCGGCCCCCGGGTGAGACAGTGTCCCGAGAAAATACGTGCAGGGGGAAGGAATCTCGTGAGCGGCGCGGGCGGCAGTACGGGCGGCAGTACCGAAGCGGTGTCCGGCTCCGGGGCGGGCCCGGTCTCCCCCTCCCCCGCGACACCGCGCGGGCGCGGCCCGGTGGTCGCCGCCCTGATGCTCGGGATGGCCCTGGCGGCCATCGACGGCACCATCGTCTCCACCGCCGTTCCGCAGATCGTCGGCGATCTCGGCGGCTTCTCCGTCTTCTCGTGGCTGTTCTCCGGCTATCTGCTGGCCGTGACGGTCTCCCTGCCGGTGTACGGAAAGCTCTCCGACACCTTCGGCCGCAAGCCGGTCCTGATCGCCGGCATAGCCCTCTTCCTGTTCGGCTCGGTGCTCTGCGCCGCCGCCTGGAACATGGCCGCGCTGATCGCCTTCCGGGTCGTCCAGGGTCTGGGCGGCGGCGCCCTCCAAGGAACCGTGCAGACGATCGCCGCCGACCTCTACCCGCTCAAGGAGCGCCCGAAGATCCAGGCCAAGCTGTCGACCGTATGGGCCACGTCGGCGGTCGCCGGTCCGGTGATCGGCGGGCTCTTCGCGGTGTACGCGGACTGGCGCTGGATCTTCCTGATCAATCTGCCGATCGGGGCGCTCGCGCTCTGGCTCGTCGTACGCCACCTCCACGAGCCGTCCCGCAACCGCCGGGCGGCCGGCGCGCCCCGCCCCCGCATCGACTGGGCGGGCGCCCTCGCCGTCTTCGCCACCGGCACCCTGCTGCTGACCGCGCTCGTCCAGGGCGGGGTCGCCTGGCCCTGGTTCTCCGCCCCGTCCCTCGGGCTGCTGGCCGGCAGCGTCGTGCTCGGCGCGCTGACCGTCGTCGTCGAGCGGCGGGCCGCGGAGCCGATCATTCCCGGCTGGGTCTGGCGGCGGCGGACCATCGCCTCGGTCAATCTGGCGCTGGGGGCGATGGGTCTGCTGATGGTCGCCCCCACGGTCTTCCTGCCGACGTACGCCCAGTCGGTGCTGGGCCTCGGCCCGATCGCCGCCGGATTCGTCCTGTCCGTGATGACCCTGAGCTGGCCGGTGTCGGCGGCGTTCTCCAACCGCGTCTACAACCGCATCGGCTTCCGCCGCACCGCGATCATCGGCATGAGCTGCGCCCTGCTGATACTGCTCGCCTTCCCGCTGCTGCCGTATCCGGGCGAGCCCTGGCAGCCCGCCCTGATCATGCTGCTGCTCGGCGCGGCGCTCGGGCTGTTCCAACTGCCGCTGATCGTCGGGGTCCAGTCGACGGTCGGCTGGGCCGAGCGCGGTACGACGACCGCCTCCGTGCTCTTCTGCCGCCAGGTCGGCCAGAGCGTCGGAGCCGCGCTCTTCGGTGCCGTCGCCAACGGGATCCTCGCCTCCCGGCTGGCCGCCGCCCCGGTGCCCGGACTGCCGGACGACCTGGACGCGATATCGCACGCCCTGGACGACCCGGGCAGACTCTCGGGCGCGGCGACGGACTATCTGCGGCGGGCCGTCGACGCCGCCGTCGACCATGTCTACCTGGGCGCCGCCGGGGCAGCCGCGCTCGCCCTGCTGGTACTGGTCTTCGTGGCCCCGCGCCGCTTCCCGGTCCTCCCCGAGGAGCCCGGCGACGACGCCCCGGCACGGTAGACCGCGGACGTACGCCCGGCCCGCATCGCGCTCCGGCACCGGGTGGGGGCGGACGACGGACGACGGGGCTCCACCGGCCCCACGGGTGAACAGGTGCCGTCGAATGCCTTTCCGCCGGACTCCTGCCGGGCTTCCGCCGGTCGACACCTCATGCAACTGAGCCATTACCATGAGGAGTTCCGGCCAATGTCTCCCCAACTCCCCATACCCGCGAGTAATGTTCGCGCTTCCTACAGCACCACCGCACTCCTGCCTTGCCGTCCAACCCAGGACCCGAGCCATGCAAGGAGCAGCACCCAGATGTCGTACGGAAGCCCACCCCCTTCCCCGTACTCCTCCTGGCCCGAACGGCTGCCGAAGCCGTCCCGGCGGCATCAGCCCCCGCCTCCGCACCAGCCCGACTACCTGCTGCCCTGGCAGAGTTCGGCCCTCTCGCCGCTCCCGGAGCGGCAGGACCCGCCCGCCACACCCGTCGCCGCCCCCGCCCGCCACGGCGATCTGCGCCGGCTGCGCACCGCGTACCGGCTCCTGCGGCGCATCACGACCCTCACCGCACTCGGCTACTTCGTCGTCTTCCTGCTGCTCTCCGGATTCGCCAAGGACCTGATGGACCGCGCCCTGTTCGGCGGTCTCACCGTCGGCCTGACACTGGGGCTCTGCCAGTTCCCGGTGACGCTGCTCGCCGTCGTCCTGTACGAACGGACCGCCCGGCACACGGTCGACCCGCTGGCCGCCCGGATCCGAAGAGCGGGAGCGGCCCGGTGAACGGATTCGACAACTCCGCGCAGTCGATGTCCCTGGTGGCCTTTCTCGCCGTGGCCACCGTCGCCCTGCTCCTCTGCGTGATGACCGGTCCGGACCGCGACGACCTCGACGAGTTCTACACCGGCTCCCGCACGCTCTCGCCCCTGCAGAACGGCCTCGCCCTCGCGGGCGACTACCTCTCCGCCGCCACGGTTCTCGGCACCACCGGCATCATCGCCCTCACCGGCTACGACGGGATGATCCTCGCCCTGAGCATCACCCTCTCGCTCGTGCTGCTGATGTTCCTGCTGGCCGAACCCCTGCGCAACGCGGGCGGGTTCACCGTGGGCGACCTGCTCGTGCGCCGCGCCCCCGGCCGCGCGGTCCGCATCACCGCCTGCGCGACGACCCTCGCCGCACTCGTTCCGATGATGGTCGTCCAGCTCGCCAGCAGCGGCGACCTGCTCGCCTTCATCCTGGGGTTCGACAGTTCGGGATTCCGTACCGGCGCCATCATCGGGCTCGGCATCCTGATGATCGGCTACGCGGCGATCGGCGGCATGAAGGGCACTTCGCTGATCCAGATCGTGAAGATCCTGGTCCTCCTGATCGCCGCGTTCACCATCTCCGTACTGATCATGAACCGTTTCGACTGGAACACCGGCGCCCTGCTCTCGGCCGCCCGGTACAGCAGCGGCGCGGGGGCCGCGTACCTGCGCTCGGGGCTCCAGTTCGAGGGCAGCGGGCTCGACATGGTCAGCTCCGAACTGACCGTGGTACTCGGTGCCGCCTGCCTGCCGCACGTGGCCATGCGCATGACGAGCAGCCGCTCCACCCAGGCCGTCCGCCGCTCGATGTCCTGGGCGGTCGCGGTGGTCGCCACGATCTGTCTCCTCGTCGTCGTGATCGGCTTCGGCGCGGGGGCGCTCGTCGGCCATGACCGCATCACCGCCGCCGGGGCGTCCGGGAACAGCTCGATCCTGCAGGTCAGCGGCGAGGTCGCGGGCGGCGGCCAACTGGGCGCGCTGGTGGTCACGACGATGACGACGGCGATCTTCCTGACCCTGCTCGCCTCGGTCGCCGGAATGATTCTGGCCTGCGCCAACTCCCTCGCGCACGATCTCTTCGCCCACGGTCTGCACGGGGTGCGCGACCCCGACAGGAAGCCGCTGCCGGGTCTGTCCGAAATGCGTACGGCACAGGCCTCGGCGGTCGCCGTCGGGCTCCTCGCCACCACGCTCGCCGTCGTCGCCAGGCACTGGAACGTGCAGGCACTGGCGACGCTCGCGTTCTGCGTCGGCGCGTCGGCGCTGGCCCCGGCGCTCGTCTACAGCATGTTCTGGCGGCGCTTCACCCGTACGGGACTGCTCTGCACCCTGATAGTCGGCACCCTCACCGTCCTGGTGCTGATCACCGGCACCAATCTGGTCTCGGGGTCACCCACGTCGGTCTTCCCCGGGTACAACTTCAACTGGTTCCCGTTCACCACGACCGGACTCGTCTCCATCCCGGCCGGATTCCTGGCGGGCTGGCTGGGAACGGTCCTCCCCCGCCACACGGCACCCGAGGCACGGCGGCTGTACCAGGCCGAGGAGCCATGCCTCCTGGCGGGCGCACCCCCGGCAACGCGGCACTGAACACGGCTGCGCGACAAGGCCGTTCGGCTGCCCGGCGGGCAGGGCCCGACCCCGTACGGGCCGCCGCGCCCGCGCGGCGCCGGCCTCCGCCCGGTCGCGCAGCAGCCGCCAGAGGCTGGCGGCTGACGGTTTTCGGCGAGCGGCGGGCGGCGGGCGGCTTTTCGGCTCTCGGCGGGCGGCGGGCAGGTGGACCGGGCGGGCGGGTCTCAGTCCTCCGCCGGGGCCACCCGGCCGGTGAGCGCCGCGAGTGAGTTCCGTACGTGCGCCATGTGCGCCTGCACCTCTTCGCGGCTCTCCTCGTGCTCCCGCAGAATCCGCTCCGTCTCCCTGGCCACCCGCTCCTCACGGACCCGGGCCGCCGCGATCAGCTCCGCCCCCTGCGCCTCGGCGTCCTCCTGGCCGTGCCGTGCGGCCTCCTCGGTCTCCGCCAGCGCCCGCCGCGCCTCGGCCAGCCGGGCCTCCGCCTGCTCGGTCAGCTCGTCGTGGTGCCCCGCCTGCGCGGCCTCGGCCTCCGCCACCTCACGCTCGGCCGTCTTCCACCGCTCGGCGTGCTCCTGCTCCTGGTGCGCGAGGACGCTCGCGGTGCGACGACGCGTCTCGGCCATCGCGGACTCCGCCTGTTCCCGCACCTCCGCGGCCTCCTCGCGGGCCTCGGCGACGGTCGTCTCGGCGCTGCCCCCGGCCGCGGACAGCGTCTCGTCGGCGTGCTTCTCGGCCGCCGCCCGCATCGCTCCGGCATCCGCGCGCGCCGACTCACGGAGCCCCCGGCCCGCCGCGTCCGCCGCGTCCCGCAGCGCCTGCGCCTCCTCCTGGGCAGCGCCCCGGACGGCCTCGGACTCACCCTCGGCGAGCGCCAGGATCCGCTGGGCGCGCTCACCGAGCGATGCGTAGTCCTGCGGGGCGAGCCGGGCAACGGCCTCGTTCAGCCGGACCGACTCGGCCGAGAGCTCCTCGGCCAGCGTGGTCAGCCGGGCCACCTGCTCCCACGCCTCGTCCCGCTCCGCCGAAAGCGCGGCCACCGTGCGGTCGACCTGCTCCGGACGGTAGCCACGTCCCCGTACGCCGACAAAGCCATGAGCGGACACCGGTGCAGAACTCATCCCTGAAGCCTCTTTCGATTCTTCGACCACCTGCGGTAAGTCAAGGATGCGGCAATTGACACAGAAGTCGGAATCGATCAGCAGCTTTCCGGACGGAAGCGACAGGCATCACAGGCCGCACACAGCACGGTGCCCGGCCCCCTCTCGGGGAGCCGGGCACCGTCCGCAGAGCCTGCCGGGTCAGATCAGCCCGTCCCACATCTGCTCAAGGAGTACGGACCACCAGCTCTCCGGCGACGCCAGCGCCGCCGCGTCCAGCGCCACCAGCTGAGCCTGGAAGTCGACCGTCCAGCGGCCCGCCTGCTCCGGGTTGAGTCCGAAGCGCAGCCGCCACATCCGGCCGAGCAACGCCATCGAGCGCTGGAACTCCGGCAGCCCGGTGTTCACGAACTGCGGCGCCACCGACTGGCTGTGCCCGCCCGCAGGGGAAGCCGCCTCGACCGGCACGGCCACGATGTTCGCGGTGCCGTACTGGACACAGATCGCCCGCCCGAAGTCGGAACCCATGACGAGGTACGACCCCGCGTCGGGAGCGGCCTGCACCTGCCGCTGCACGGCCAGCTCAGCCAGCGTCGGCACCACCGGGTGGCCCGGCTGCGCCCAGAAGAACGGCCCGAAGTCGGCGGGCAGCCCGGCCCACACCAGCGTCTGCGCCACGGTGTCGGGCACGCCCTGACGGGACACCGCGCGCTGGTCGAAGCGGAGGATGCCCTGCGGTCCGAAGGCCTGCAGCAGCTCCTGGGCGACGGCCTCCGGCGGCACCGGGGCCGCGGGCGGCATCTGCGGCAGCGGTGCCCGCACCGGCGCCGGACGCGCCGGCCCGTCCGCCACCTGGTGCAGCTCGCCCTGATGGGTGAGCAGATGCTGCATGCCCTGCTGGCGGCTGGCGTGATCGGTGCCGTACGGGGCGACGCTGGTGATCCGCACCTGCGGCCAGGTCTCCCGGATCATCCGCGCGCAGTACCCACCGGGCAGCTCGCACGACTCCAGTTCGGTGTGCAGCTCGATGACCTGCTGCGGCGGCACGTTCATGGCCCGCAGCTCATGCAGCATCTGCCACTCGGGGTGCGGGGTGCCGGGCGCCGAGCGGCGGATCAGCTGCTGCTCACTGCCGTCGGGCGCGCGGTAGCGCAGCACGGCCTGGTAGCCGGGGCCGACGGTCGGCTGACCGCTCGGCGCCTGCGGATACCCGTACGCCGGGGGCGGCGTGGGGGCGCCGCTCTGCGGCCTTCCGGGAGGGCCGGGAGGACCGGGCGGCTGCGGCGTGCCCGGACCGCCCATGCTCGGGTCGGCAAGCATCGTCGCCGCATGATGCACCCCACCACCGAGCGGCGGAGGCGTCGAACCAGGCGAACCAGGCGAACCGGGAGGACCGGGAGGACCGGGCGGACCAGGAGGCGCAGGCTGCTGCTGCGGCGCACCCGGGACTCCGGGCGGGCCGGGCGGACCGGGCGGCGGGCCCTGCTGGGAGACGAGCTGCGTCGGCAGATACCCGCCCGCCGGAGCGCCGGGCGCACCCGGGCCCGAGGGCGGCGGCAGGGGCGCACCCGGCCGGGCTCCCGGAGTGCCGGGGACACCGGGCGGCGGCGGGGGAGCCGAACCAGCCCCGCGCGTACCGCGCGGGGGCACGACGGCCTTGCTGGTGGCCGCGTCCGCGATGTCACCGGGGCCGGAAGCGCCGGGAGCACCCGGAGCACCCGGAGTGCCCGGAGCGGGCGCACCGGACGCGGGCTCACCGGACGCGGGCGCACCGCTTCGCCGCGGCTCCAGGCCGGGGACGACCGCCGTCGTGGGCAGTTGGCTGCCGCCGGACATCAGGGCGGTCGGCGCGTCGGCCGGTACGACCGGCGGCGGAGTGCCTTCGTCGTCGGCGCCCGAGAGCGGCGGTGCGAACACCGTGGCCGGCAGGGGCACCGCACCGTCGTCGGAACCCCCGTTGGTGTCGGTCCCGGCCCAGGGGGTGGACCCGGCAGGGACGTTCGGCGGGGAGACCGGAACGGAGGACGCCGGTACGCCGTCGTTGGCGGTCGGCTCGTACCCGACCGGCCCGCCCCGCGAACCCTGCGCGGGCGCGGGCACGACAGGGGCGGCGGGAGGCGGAGTGTCCGCAGAGGCCGAAGGAGCGGAGGGGACCGGAGGCGGCGCGCCCCCGTCCCGGCCCGCCCGATGGTCCGGGATGCCCAGTTTGTCGGCCGCTTCCTGGAGCCACTCCGGGGGGCTCAGCAGGAACGACGTCTGATTCAGATCGATGCGCTGCGGCGGCTCCGGAGCGGCCGGCGCCGCGTCGCGCGCGCCGTACTCCTCCTCGTACCGCCGGATCACCTCGCCCACCGGCAGTCCCGGCCACAGGGTGGCCTCCCCGCTGTCCCGGGCGATCACCAGCCGCTGCCGGCCGCCGTCCGAGACCGGGCCCTCGGCGCGGTCCTCGCCCCACGCCACGAAGCCCAGCTCGAACTCCCGTACCCGCACCTCGCGGTGCTGGTACGCGGGCATGTCGCCGTTGATCCACTCGTCCGCGCGTTCCTGCGCCTGTGCGAAGGTCACCATCGCGCTCACCCCTCCACCGGGACGGCCCGCGCGAAGCCGCCGTCCACCATCAGGTTCGCCACGGTCTCCAGCTCCGGCGGATTGCCCGCCAGCCGCTGCAGGAAGGCGTCGAAGTCGCCGCCGCACGGCAGCAGCAGCCGGTCCACCCGCTCCTGCACGCTCCAGCCGTCCTGGTCCCGGGCGTCGTCGTACGCGCAGAACCAGACCGAGCCGACCCCGTTGCCCTTCACCTTCACCGCGAGGATGCCGCCCTGGACGAAGCCGACGCCCAGGTAGTCCTTGGTGAGGTGGTCCCGCAGGCACTTGTTGACGTACACGAGGTCGTTCACGGCGGCCTCTTCACGCACCGTGAAGAACGGCTGGTCGACCAGGAGACCGAGCTCCGCGTCGAGCGCCGCGCCGACCGGGGCCGAACCGCCCGCCGCCTTCAGGAAGGAGCGGTACGCGCCGGGCAGGCGGTAACCGAGGTCCTCCTCGACGCCCAGGATCTGCTGCTCGCTCACCGCGACGGCCCCCTTGGGCAGCCGGAAGTGCGCGGGCCGGGTCTCCTGCAACGGGCGGGTGCCGCGCTTGTTCTGGTCGACCGCGGTGGCGGCGAGGCCGCCGTGGTGCCTGAGCAGCGCCTTGACCTCGACCGGGATCAGCTCCATGCGCCGGCCGCCGGAAACGTGGTGCCAGGTCCAGCCGTGCGGGGTCGCGACCGCGGGGATCGTGTCCCACAGTTCGTGGCCGCTCGCCGCCAGCGCCGCGTTGGCCGAGACGTAGTCGGTGAGCCGCAGCTCGTCGACACCGAAGCCCTGCGGGGGCTCGGCGATCTCGGCGGCGGCGCGCGCGTACGGCGCGAAGTCCGGGCTGCCGTTCTCGTCCATGCGCACACCTCTGGGGTGGCGGGACGCCCGGACCGGGTCCGGGAAATGGACGAGCTGCCCGGCGTAGGCCGCGTTCGGTGGCGCGGCTTGCTGACCGAGCCGACCTGTCGTCATGGCGGTTGCCCCCTGCTGCGTCTGACTGGTGAGGACCGACCTGCCCAAGGGGGCGGTCCGGGCACAGCCTATGCGGTGGCGCAAGAGCGGGTCTCGCCCCTGCGCCACCCTCTCCCCCTACCGTCACGAACCGTCACAGCGGCGTGACGGACGAGCGACGCTCCTGCCACCGCGCGGCGACACGGAGGCGCGTTTCCCCGCCCCAGCTTCCCGACCAGCCGGGACATTTGGCAGGCTGTCACCGCAACTCGGGGGCGTGCACATCGCGCAGCTGCCGCTGCGGGCACGGGAGGGAAAGCACCATGCACACTGCACAATCAGTCACATCCGGGGACCCGCGCCTCAGCTGGAGCAGCACCGGGACCAGCCACACGCCCCGTCTGCAGCACCGCCGCGACGGCATCCTGCCCGCGGTGGCGGCTGCGCTGTCCGTACGCGGCGAGACGCTCACCTGCACGGCGGGCAAGGGCGACCAGCCGCCCGTCCTGCACCCCCTGATCCAGGACTTCCTCGACACCCTCACCAGCGGCCAGCGCGAACGCTTCACCGGCCGCTGCCCCGAGGCGATACTGCTCTCCCGGCAACTGACGGCGGCGGAAGCCGGCCGTTCCAAGCGGGCCCAGCGCAAGCCGCTGACCAACGGCGAGGCCCGCCGCGCCCTGAAGCACTCACGGCTCACCGCACGGCGCATCCGTGAGGACGGCGACCCGATGCACGACAGCTACGCACCGCCGTGCCGCTCCTGTACGGCGATGCTCGCCCATTTCGGCGTCCGTCCCGTCGACCTCACGACCACCGGGGCGGCGACCGCCGCCGAGAAGGGCTGACCGGGCGCCGATGCACGACCGAACCGACCTACCCGAACAGGCGGGCCCCGCAGGCCGGGACCGCCATGCCTCGACCCGCTTCCCCGTCGCCGTCGACGCCGCCCTGCGGGCCGCGGGCTGGCAGCCCGGCCGCTGGGACATCCGGCAGGCCGAGGAGTGGGCCGACGCGCTGCGCTCGCACGCGTCACCCGCCGGCCATCAGCACGCGGTCTTCCCGGCGGCCGTGGAGGCGTGGGCGGAGTTCGGCGGGCTGCACATCACGGCCTCCGCGCCGGGCCGGCAGATCGCACCGGCCCCGGTGCGGATCGACCCGATGAGCGGCCTGCATCTCGCCCGTACGCTCGGCGACCTCGGCCGGGCGCTGGAGACCGAGGTCAGCCCGCTGGGCGAGGAGGGGGACGGGCAGGCGGTCCTCGCGATCGACACGGAGGGCCGCGTGTACAGCATCGACCACACCGGGGACTGGTACCTCGGCCCGGACATCGACCAGGCGCTGGCGACCCTGGTCGGCGGCATCCAGCCGGACCGCCTGATCCCCGGCTGAGCAGCCGAGCGGCTGAGCACCGGTCCGCCCGGCGACCGCCTCGTTCCCGCCGGACGGGCCGGACGGACCGGACCGGACGGGCCGGACCGGCCGCCCCCGTAGCGTCAGGCCGCTCCGCGGTCCGGCAGGACGGCCGAAACCCGGAAGCCTCCCGCGTCCGTGGGGCCGGAGACGAAGACGCCGCCGAGCCCCAGCACCCGCTCCCGCATGCCGACGAGCCCGTTGCCCCCGCTCGGCAGCCCCGCGTCCGCCGTGGCGGCGTCCGACGGGCCGTTCTCCACCTGCATCGCGACCTCCGCGTCCCGGTGCGCGAGCCGTACCCACGTCTTCGCGCCGGCCGCGTGCTTGTGCACGTTCGTCAGGGCCTCCTGCACCACCCGGTACGCGGTCTGCTCGACCTCGGGGGCGTACGGGCGGGCCTCGCCGTCCACCGAGAGCTCGACGGTCATACCGGCCGCCCTGGACTCCCCGACCAGGGTCTCCACCTCGTGCAGCCGGGGCCCGTCCTCCGCCGCGGCGGCGGCCACGGCCGCGGCCGCCCGGCCGACCGAGGCGAGCGGCACCTGCGCGGACCGGGCCGCCACGGGATCCCCGCTGCGCAGCACCCCGAGCATCTCGCGGAGCTCGGTCAGCGCCTGCCGGCCCATGTCGCCGACCAGCGCGGCGTTCCGCACCGCCTTCGCCGGGTCCTTCGGCGCGACGGCCTGGAGAGCGGCGGCGTGCACGACCATCAGGCTGACCCGGTGGGCGACCACGTCGTGCATCTCACGGGCGATCCTGGTGCGCTCCTCGGTACGCGCCCACTCGGCCCGTTCCTCGGCCCGGTCGGCGAGCAGCGACAGCTCCCGCTCCAGCGAGTCCGCCCGCTCCCGCAGGCTCTCCATCAGCCGGCGCCGGGCTCCTATGTAGAGGCCGAACAGCACGGGCGGCGCGGTCAGCCCGAGCGACATGAACAGCGAGATCAGCGGTACGTACCAGTCGTCGCGCCCGAAATCGGCCTGCTCGGCGACGCTCTGCCGCAGCCGTACGTACGTGACGATGAACGTGCCCGCGAAGGACATCCCCATCAGCACCGCGGTGATCCTCCGCGGCACCTCGGAGGCGGCCAGCGTGTACAGGCCGACCAGGCCCATCAGGAAGCCCATCTCGGCGGGTGTCGTCGCGATCGACACCAGCACCACGGCGATCGGCCAGCGCCGCCGCACCACCAGCACGGACCCCGCGAGCAGCCCGAACACCACGCCGACCGGCACCGGCAGCGCGGTGTTCCCGGCGAATTCCACCCCTTCCAGTGCGCATTCCAGCGCCGACAGGAGCGCGAGCCCCACGTCCAGAACGACACCGCGCCGCCGTTCCCACCACCCATAGCCGCGGGTGGTCGCACCCGCGGCTTCCCGGTATGCCCCCGTTGTGGTCATGCCGTCCAGCCTACGGGCGGGCGCATCCCATTTTCGGGCGACCTGGACAGCAAGCGCGGATCGGGGCGCCGTGACCCGTCGCGTCGGGGGCCGGTGGTACGGCATAGTGTTGTCTGCCCGATCGACGACCTGACGGTATGTCCAGTCGATCGGCTTTGCTGTCCCCTGTGGTGTAACGGCAGCACAGTGGCTTTTGGTGCCATTTGTCCGGGTTCGAATCCTGGCAGGGGAGCTTCTGCGCGCGGGCCCCGACCACTGCGGTCAGGGCCCGCGCCCGCGTCGGTCCACAGGTGCCCCGGTATCCTGCGGGTGTCCACCACCCGAAGCCGAAGGGCATTTCCGTGAGCTCCGAACGCCCGGCAGCCGTCGTCGTCCTCGCAGCGGGTGAGGGCACCCGCATGAAGTCGAAGACCCCCAAGGTCCTGCACGAAATCTCCGGGCGTTCGCTCGTCGGACATGTCGTCGCCGCCTCCCGCGAGCTGGATCCAGAGCACCTCGTCGTGGTCGTCGGCCACGAGAGCGAGCGGGTCACCGCGCATCTCACCGCCGTCGACGACCGGCTGCGGACCGCCTACCAGGCCCAGCAGCGGGGCACCGGCAGCGCCGTGCGCGTCGGCCTCGACGAGCTCGGCGGGACCGTCGAGGGCACGGTGATCGTCGTCTGCGGCGACACCCCGCTGCTCTCCGGCGAGACCCTCACCGCGCTCGCCGCCACCCACACGGCCGACTCCAACGCCGTCACCGTGCTGACCGCCGAGGTCCCGGACTCCACCGGCTACGGCCGGATCGTCCGCGACCCGGGCAGCGGCGCGGTCACCGAGATCGTCGAGCACAAGGACGCCACCGAGGCCCAGCGCGCGATCCGGGAGATCAACTCCGGGGTCTTCGCCTTCGACGGCCGACTGCTCGCGGACGCCCTCGGCAAGATCCGTACGGACAACAGCCAGGGCGAGGAGTACCTCACCGATGTGCTCTCCATCCTGCGCGAGGCCGGCCACCGCGTCGGCGCCTGCGTCGCCGGCGACCACCGCGAGATCCTCGGCATCAACAACCGGGTCCAGCTGGCCGAGGCCCGGCGCCTGCTGAACCAGCGGCTGCTGGAGCAGGCCATGCTGGCCGGTGTGACCGTCGTCGACCCGGCGTCCACGCTGATCGACGCCGGCGTCACCTACGAGCGCGACGCGATCGTGCACCCGGGCACCCAGCTGCTCGGCACCACGCATCTCGCCGAGGACGCCGAGGTCGGCCCCAACTCCCGCCTCACGGACACCGTCGTGGGCGCGGGCGCGCGCGTAGACAACACGGTCGCGGACCGGGCCGAGGTCGGCGAGGGCGCGACGGTCGGCCCGTACGCCTATCTGCGGCCCGGCACGAAGCTCGGCACGAAGGCCAAGGTCGGCACGTACGTCGAGACGAAGAACGCCACGATCGGCGAGGGCACCAAGGTCCCGCACCTGAGCTACGTCGGCGACGCGACGATCGGCGATCACACCAACATCGGTGCCGCCAGCGTCATCGTGAACTACGACGGCGAAGCCAAGCACCACACCACGATCGGCTCCCACTGCCGTACCGGGGCGGACAATATGTTTGTGGCGCCCGTCACGGTCGGGGACGGCGTCTACACCGCCGCCGGCTCGGTCATCACCAAGGACGTACCGCCCGGTTCACTGGCCGTCGCCCGCGGCCAGCAAAGGAATATCGAGGGTTGGGTGGCCCGCAAGCGCCCGGGAAGCGCCGCCGCGCAGGCGGCCCAGGCCGCCGCGTCGGGGCCCGAAGACGAAAGCTGACCGGAAACAGGTGCGTCGCCCACGGCGTACCGTGATAGATGCTCACCCCATTTCGGCTGGCTCGTTGCACATCGGGACACATGCGTGCAGCGCCAGGAACACGTCTGAGGAGACTGTGCTGTGACCGGGATCAAGACGACCGGCGAGAAGAAACTGATGCTCTTCTCCGGCCGCGCCCACCCCGAGCTGGCCGAGGAGGTTGCACACCAACTGGGTGTCGGCCTCGTGCCGACGAAGGCCTTCGATTTCGCCAACGGTGAGATCTACGTCCGCTTCCAGGAGTCCGCCCGCGGCGCCGACTGCTTCCTGATCCAGAGCCACACCGCTCCGATCAACAAGTGGATCATGGAGCAGCTCATCATGCTGGACGCGCTGAAGCGCGCCTCGGCCCGCTCCATCACGGTGATCGTGCCGTTCTACGGCTACGCCCGCCAGGACAAGAAGCACCGCGGCCGCGAGCCGATCTCGGCCCGTCTGGTCGCCGACCTGATGAAGACGGCGGGTGCCGACCGCATCCTCACCGTCGACCTGCACACCGACCAGATCCAGGGCTTCTTCGACGGCCCGGTCGACCACCTCTTCGCGCTGCCGATACTGGCCGACTACGTCGGTGCCAAGGTCGACCGCTCGAAGCTGACGATCGTCTCCCCGGACGCCGGCCGGGTGCGCGTCGCCGACCGCTGGTGCGACCGCCTGGACGCCCCGCTGGCGATCGTCCACAAGCGCCGCGACAAGGACGTCGCCAACCAGGTGACCGTCCACGAGGTCGTCGGCAACGTCAAGGGCCGGGTCTGCGTCCTGGTCGACGACATGATCGACACCGGCGGCACCATCTGCGCCGCCGCCGACGCCCTGTTCGCGCACGGCGCCGAGGACGTCATCGTGACGGCGACCCACGGTGTGCTCTCCGGCCCGGCCGCGGACCGTCTGAAGAACTCCAAGGTCAGCGAGTTCGTCTTCACCGACACCCTGCCGACCCCGGGCGAGCAGGAGCTCGACAAGATCACGGTGCTCTCGATCGCCCCGACGATCGCCCGCGCGGTGCGCGAGGTCTTCGAGGACGGCTCGGTCACCAGCCTCTTCGAGGAGCAGTAGGCAGAGCGGCAGGCAGTACGGGTCGGAAGATCCACTTGGGGTGCGGCCTCCCCGCCGGGTAGACTCAGCGAGTTGCTCGGCGAGGGAGGCCGTACTCATGTGTACGGCGGTCCGTTATCGACGCGCTCTTCGTAGCAGGCCTGTCGTGGGCCGGGTGACCGTCCAAGTTCCGTCACCCTACGAGGAGTGCAGTCATGGCTGAGGTCAAGCTCGCCGCCCAGGTCCGTACCGAGTTCGGCAAGGGCGCCGCCCGTCGCACCCGCCGCGCCAACCTGGTTCCCGCGGTCGTCTACGGCCACGGTGCCGAGCCCGTTCACATCACCCTGCCGGGCCACGACCTGATGATGGCGCTCAAGACCGCCAACGTCCTGATCGGTCTGGAGATCGACGGCAAGGACGCCCTGGTCATCCCGAAGGCCGTGCAGCGCAACCCGCTCAAGGGCAACATCGAGCACGTCGACCTGCTGACCGTCAAGCGCGGCGAGAAGGTCAACGTCGAGATCGCCGTGCACGTCGAGGGCGACCTGGCCCCGGGCGGCAACCTCCTGGAGTACGTGCAGAACACCCTGCTCGTCGAGGCCGAGGCCACCCACATCCCCGAGTCCGTCACGGTCTCCGTCGCGGGCCTGGACGCCGGCGACTCGATCCTCGCCAAGGACATCCCGCTGCCCAAGGGCTCCGTGCTGGCCGGTGACGAGGACGCCGTCGTCCTGCAGGTCGTCGCCGCGCAGGCCGAGGAGCCGTCCGCCGAGGCCGAGGGAGAGGGCGCCGAGGCCTGAGCCTCGCCTTCACTGCTTCACTGACGGGGCGGCGGTTCCTTGTTCGAGGGCCCGCCGCCCCGTTCCCCTGTGACAGGGCCATCCGGAACCACCCGTACGCGAAGGAGACCGAGCGCAGATGTCCGACGCCACCGAACCCTGGCTCATCGTGGGCCTCGGCAACCCCGGTCCCGAGTACGCGGCGAACCGGCACAATGTCGGCTTCATGGTCGTCGATCTCCTCGCCGAGCGGATCGGCGGGAAGTTCAAGCGGGCGCAGAAGGCCCAGGCGCAGGTCGTCGAGGGCCGCATGGGCCCGCCCGGACCGGAGAACCGCCGGGTGATCCTGGCCAAGCCGATGTCGTACATGAACCTCTCCGGCGGCCCCGTCACCGCGCTGCGCGACTTCTACAAGGTGCCGACCGACCACATCGTGGCGATCCACGACGAGCTGGACATCGACTACGGGACGCTCCGGCTGAAGCTCGGCGGCGGCGACAACGGGCACAACGGGCTCAAGTCGATGACCAGGTCGATGGGCGCCGACTACCACCGGATCCGGTTCGGGATCGGGCGCCCGCCGGGCCGGATGCAGGTCGCGGACTTCGTCCTGAAGGACTTCTCCGCCACCGAGCGCAAGGAGCTCGGGTACCTGGTCGACCGGGCCGCCGACTCGGTGGAGTGCCTGCTCGCGGAGGGCCTGGAGCGCGCGCAGAGCGCGTACAACTCCTGACCTCCGCAGCGCCGCACAACTCTGACATTCCCGCCGGTACCCCGGCGTTTTTCGGCCATGAGTTGACCGGGCGCATCGCTCTGCCCAAGGATCGCTCCCCATGAAGCGGAGATCCTCCCACCGCGCCCTGATATACGCCCGCAACGCAGCCATGGGCGGTGTCGTCCTGCTGCTGCTCGTCGCGGGTGTGCTCTCCTCCTGGAGTGCGGCGCACCACATCGTTCTGGCCAAGGGCCGCGAGCACGGCACGATGACCGTCACGGGCTGCGGTGCCGATGTCTGCACCGGTCCGTTCGCGCCGTCCGGGCAGGCCGCCGCGCGCTCCCGGGTGACGGTCGAGAAGTCCGTGGCGGCGCGGCGCGGCGACCGCTTCCCCGTCGTCGTGAAGCCCGGTACGGACGACGTCGTACGCACCGGGGCCGCCGGCTTCCTGCATGCCTGGGTGCCGCTGGGCGGGGCGCTGGTGCTGGCCGCCCTGGTGATCGGCGGCGGTCTGCGGCTGCCCCGGATCGCCTGGGGCACCGGGATCGCGGGCGCGGTCCTGCTGGGGGCGACGTTCATCGCCCTGTGAGCGGGACCGCGCCCGCGCTCCGGCGGCTCAGCCGGTGTTGCGCAGACCCGCGGCGACACCGTTCACGGTGAGCAGCAGGGCCCGGGCGAGCAGCGGGTCCGCCGCCTCGCCGCGTTCCGCCGCCTCGCGCTGGCGGGCCAGCAGCGAGACCTGGAGGTAGGAGATCGGGTCCAGGTAGGCGTCCCGGATGGCGAAGGTCTGCTGGAGCACCGGGCTGGTGCCGAGCAGTTCGGACTCGCCGGTGACCTTGAGGACCTCCTGGACCGTGAGCGCGTGCTCGGCCTCGATGTCGGCGAAGACGTGCTTCAGCTCGTCGGGGACGAGCGTGTCGACGTAGTGGCGGGCGATCCGCAGATCGGTCTTGGCGAGCGTCATCTCCACGTTCGAGATGAAGTTCCGGAAGAAGTGCCAGTGCTCGTGCATCTCGTCCAGAACGGTGTCCAGACCGGCCTCGCGCAGTGCCCTGAGGCCGGAGCCGACGCCGTACCAGCCGGGCACGATCTGCCGGGACTGGGTCCAGCCGAAGACCCACGGGATGGCACGCAGCCCGTCCAGGCCCGCGCCGGAGTCCGGACGCCGCGACGGGCGCGAGCCGAGGTGCAGCTCGGCGAGCTGGTCGACCGGGGTGGAGGCGAAGAAGTACGCGGGCAGGTCCGGGTCCTCGACCAGCCTGCGGTACGCGGCGTGCGCGGCGTCGGAGACGGTGTCCATCGCCGCGTCCCAGCGGGCGAGGGCCTCGTCGGACTGGCGGGGCGCGGTGTGCAGCGCGGAGGCCTGGAGGGTGGCCGCGACGGTCAGCTCCAGGTTCTCCCGGGCGAGCGCGGGGATGAGGTACTTGTCGGAGATGACCTCGCCCTGCTCGGTCACCTTGATCTCGCCTTCGAGGGTGCCCCACGGCTGCGCGAGGATCGCGTCGTGCGAGGGGCCGCCGCCGCGGCCGACGGTGCCGCCGCGGCCGTGGAAGAGCCGCAGCCGCACGCCGTAGCGGTGCGCGACGTCACGCAGCCGGCGCTGGGCCCGGTGGATCTCCCACTGCGAGGTGGTGATGCCGCCGAACTTGGAGGAGTCGGAGTATCCGAGCATGACCTCCTGCACGTCGCCGCGGAGCGAGACGAGCCGGCGGTACGAGGGGTCGGCGAGCATCTCGTCGAGGATGACGTCGGCGGCGCGCAGTTCGTCGGTGGTCTCCAGGAGCGGGACGATCCCGATCTTGGCCCAGCCGGCGTGCAGGTCGACCAGGCCCGCCTCGCGGGCCAGGACGGCGGCCGCGAAGACGTCGTCGGCGCCCTGGCACATGGAGATGATGTAGGACTCGATGACCTCGGGGCCGAACCGCTCGAAGGCTTCCTTGACGGTGTGGAAGACGCCGAGGGTCTTCTCGCCGGCGGCGTCGAGGGGGGCCGGGGTCGGGGCGAGCGGGCGGCGCGAGCGCAGCTCCTTGGCGAGCAGCTTCTGCCGGTAGTCGCGCGGCATGTCGGCGTAGCGCCAGGACTCCTCGCCGAGCCGGTCGAAGAGCTGGCCGAGGGCGTGGTGGTGGGCGTCCGCGTGCTCGCGCACGTCCATGGTGGCGAGCTGGAGGCCGAACGCGGCGAGCGTCCGGATGGTGCGGTCCATCCGGCCGTCGGCGAACAGGCCGCCGCGGTGCTCCCGCAGGGAGGTCTGGATGAGTTCCAGGTCGGCGACGAGTTCGGCGGTGCCGAGGTAGTCGCAGCCGGGGCGGTGCGGGGTGCCGCCGGCGAGGCGCTCGCGGGTGTTGACGAGCTTCTGCCGGATGCAGGTGGCCTTGAGGCGGTACGGCTCCTCGGCGTTCAGCCGCTTGTAGCGCGGGCTGATCTCGGGGAGCCGCTCCAGGTCGGCCTGGAGCGAGGTCAGCAGCTCGTCGGTGGCGCCGGTGTAGCGGATGGAGTTGGAGAGCTGTCCGCGCAGGTGGTCGACGAGCTCCAGCGCGTCGGTGATGCCGTGCTCGTGCTGGAGGATCAGCACTTCCCGGGTGACGGCGGGCGTCACGTTGGGGTTGCCGTCGCGGTCACCGCCGATCCACGTGCCGAAGGTGAGGGGGCGGGTGCCCGCGGGCAGTTCGACGCCGACCCGCTCCAGCTCGGCCGCCAGGTCCTCCAGTACGTCCCCGACGGCGCCGGTGTGCAGTTCGTCGAGGTAGTAGATGGCGTTGCGGGCCTCGTCGGCCGGCTCGGGCCGGACCACGCGCAGTTCGTCGGTCTGCCAGATGAGGTCGATGTTCTCGGCGAGCCGCAGGTCCTGGCGGCGCCGGTCGGCGTCGATGACGGGCGTCTCCAGCAGCTCGGCGATGCGGCGGAGCTTGTTCAGCACGGAGCGCCGGGCGGCCTCGGTCGGGTGCGCGGTGAAGACGGGCCGTACGTTGAGGTTCCGGACGGTCTCGCGCAGGTGGTCCGGGTCCGCGTCCTTCAGCCGGTCGGCGGTACGGGCGAGGAGCCCGCCCTCGGCGGCGCGGCGGTCGCGCATCTCGTGGGCGCGGTGGACCTGTTCGGTGACGTTGGCGAGGTGGAAGTAGGTGGAGAAGGCCCGCACGAGCTGCGCGGCGGTCTCCAGGTCCGTGTCGCCGAGGAGTTCGGCCGCGGCCTCGCCGTCGGTGCGGGTCAGGGCGCGGACCCGCTCGACGAGGTCGAGGAGTTCCTGGCCCTCCTGGCGTACGAGGGTCTCGCCCAGCAGGTCGCCGAGGCGGCGGATGTCGGCGCGCAGCTCGGGGCTGGCGGCAGGGGTCTGGTCGGCACTGCTCACAGTGTGCGGCTCCTTGCAGTGGTGGTGCACGAGGTTTCCGGGGCCGCGGTCGGCAGCGCTGCTGACGCCACCCCGGGAAAGCAGAGTGCGGACCGCGCTGTCCGACCCCACCAGGATAGGTGTCCACGCCTTCGGCGACGCTCGCGCCCCGTTCGGGTTTCCCTTCACAGGCGGTCCGCCGCGCTCTCGTGCCGCAGGCTTCCGCGCTGCCATACTTACGTAGCCGTAGGTTACGGATGCGTAGCCAGAGCTATCCGTCGTACTCCTCATCCCCAGGGGACCCCCCATGAACACCAGCCCCGCCGCGATCGACGACGACCAGCCACCCCCGGCCCACGGCCAGGCCCTCCCCTCCGCCACGCTCGGCGGGGACAGGAAACGGTCGGTCGAGCAGCTCGCCCTCCTGCTGTTCATCGTGGTGCCGTTCGCGGCACTGGCCGCCGCGGTCCCGCTGGCCTGGGGCCGGGGCGTGAGCTGGCTCGATGTGGGCCTGCTGGTGGCGATGTACTTCATCGGCTGCCACGGCATCACGATCGGCTTCCACCGCTACTTCACCCACGGCTCCTTCAAGGCGAAGCGCCCGCTCCGCATCGCCCTGGCCGTCGCGGGTTCCCTGGCCGTGGAGGGTCCGCTGGTGCGCTGGGTGGCCGACCACCGCAAGCACCACCGCTTCTCCGACGCGGCGGGCGACCCGCACTCGCCGTGGCGGTTCGGCGAGAGCCTCCCCGCCCTGCTGAAGGGCCTGTGGTGGGCGCACATCGGCTGGATGTTCGACGAGGAGCAGACTCCGCAGCAGACGTACGCCCCCGACCTGGTCAAGGACCCGGCGATCCGCGGGATCTCCCGCCACTTCCTCACCTTCACGACCGCCTCGCTGCTGCTTCCGCCGCTGGTGGGCGGTCTGGTGACGATGTCGTGGTGGGGCGCGGCGACCGCGTTCTTCTGGGGCTCTCTCGTCCGGGTGGCGCTGCTGCACCACGTCACCTGGTCGATCAACTCCATCTGCCACGCGGTCGGCAAGCGCCCCTTCAAGTCCCGTGACCGGTCCGGGAACGTGTGGTGGCTCGCGGTGCTGTCCTGCGGCGAGTCCTGGCACAACCTGCACCACGCGGACCCGACGAGCGCGCGGCACGGGGTGCTGAAGGGGCAGATCGATTCGAGCGCGCGGCTGATCCGCTGGTTCGAGAAGCTGGGCTGGGCGTCCGACGTGCGCTGGCCGGACTCCGCCCGCATCGCGTCCCGCCGTATCGACGCCCGCCGCGACCGCCCCCGCGTCGACGCGGCATGATTGACGACGTGGCGACCGACTCCAGTACCAGCAGCCAGAACAACCGTCCCCCCTCCACCCGGCGCACCCGCCGGGTGCGGATGACCGGCAAGGAACGCCGCGAGCAGCTGCTGGACATCGGCCGCACCCTCTTCGCCGACAAGGGCTTCGAGGGCACCTCGGTGGAGGAGATCGCGTCCCGCGCGGGCGTCTCCAAGCCGGTCGTCTACGAGCACTTCGGCGGCAAGGAGGGCCTGTACGCCGTCGTGGTCGACCGCGAGATGCGCCAGCTCCTCGACATGGTCACCGGCGCCCTGACCGCGGGCCATCCCCGCGAACTCCTGGAGCAGGCCGCGTTCGCCCTGCTCGACTACATCGAGACGTACACGGACGGCTTCCGCATCCTGGTCCGCGACTCCCCCGTCGCCCAGTCGACCGGCACCTTCGCCTCCCTCATCAGCGACATCGCCACCCAGGTGGAGGACATCCTGGGCCTGGAGTTCAAGGCCCGCGGCTTCGACCCGAAGCTGGCCCCGCTGTACGCCCAGGCCCTGGTCGGCATGGTCGCCCTGACCGGCCAGTGGTGGGTCAACGCCCGCAAGCCGAAGAAGGCGGAGGTCGCGGCACATCTGGTGAACCTGGCCTGGCACGGCCTGGAGAACCTGGAGTCGAAGCCGCGGCTGATCGGGCACCGCAAGAGCTGAGCGGGACAGCCGCTCACCGGCAGGAGCACGAGCCACGGAGCTCAGCCGCCGGCAGGAACACGGCCACGGAGCCCGGCCTCCGGGCAGGAGCACGGCACGGGGCTCAGCCGCCGGCAGGAGCACGGGCCGTGGGGCTCGCGCTCAGCCGCCCGGCAGAACCACGGGCCGTGGCGCCCGGCCACCAGCAGAAGGTTTCCGTCCTGCCCGGGGTGTCCGCACGGTCCGTGCGCGGTCCGTGCGCGGCGCGTGCTCCGAGCCTGCCGGGGCGGCCGGTCGGACGTGGTCGGCGGCGGCGGTCGTCACGTCTCCTTGCGGGCCACGGCGAAGATGCGGCGGAACGGGAAGACCGTGCCGTGCGGGCCCTCGGGGTAGGCGGTGCGCAGCAGGTCGCGGTAGTCGGCGAGGAACGCCTCGCAGGCCCCGGGGTCGTCGGCCAGTGCCGTCAGGACGGGGCGCAGCCCGGTGCCCTTCACCCAGTCGAGCACCGGATCCTTTCCGGGCAGCAGATGCAGATACGTGGTCTCCCAGACGTCGGCCGTGATGCCGGGGGCCGTCAGCGCGTCGAGATAGGCGGCGGGGCCGGGCACCGCGTCGCCGTGGCGCAGTACGCCGCCCAGGCGGTCGCGCCAGCGCGGGGAGCCGGCGAGTTCCCGCATCAGGACATGGCTGGGCTGATCGAAGTTGCCGGGGACCTGGAGGGCGAACGTCCCGCCGGGGGTGATCGCGTCCAGCCAGACCGGGAAGCGGGCGATGTGGTCCGGGACCCACTGGAGCAGGGCGTTGGAGACGATCAGGTCGTACGGCTCCCCGGGGGTCCAGGTCGCGGCGTCGGCCTCGGCGAAGTCCAGGAGGGGGCCGGCGTGGGCCCGCGCCCGCTCCAGCATCTGCGGGGAGTTGTCGTAGCCGGTGATCCGGGCCCTCGGCCAGCGGTCGGCGAGGAGGACGGTGACGTTTCCCGCGCCGCAGCCGAGGTCGGCGATGCGGGGCGCGGGGGCGGCCGGAGGCTCGGCGATGCGGGCCAGGAGGTCGCGGAAGGGGCGGGTGCGATGGTCCGCGTGACGCAGGTACTGCTGCGGATCCCAGGTGGGTGCGGTCATGGGGACAGGATCACCGGAGGGTATCTTGATGTCAAGACACTTGAATTCAAGAGACTTCATGTCGACAGACCCTCTACACTGATCCACATGGAGGACGAGGTCGACCGACTGGTCGCTGCATGGCGCCGCGAGCGCCCCGACCTCGACGTGGAACCACTCGAGGTGCTCAGCCGCGTCTCCCGCCTGGCCCGCCATCTGGACCGGGCCCGCCGGATCGCCTTCTCCGAGCACCATCTGGAGCCGTGGGAGTTCGACGTGCTGACGTCACTGCGCCGCGCCGGCGCCCCCTACCAGCTCTCCCCCGGCCAACTGCTCACCCAGACCCTGGTCACCTCCGGCACGATGACCAACCGCATCGACCGACTGACCAAGAAGAACCTCGTCGAGCGGCTCCCCGACCCTAGCGACCGCCGCGGCGTACTGGTCCGGCTCACCGCCGAAGGGCGCGACAAGGCCGACCAGTCACTGGCCGGGCTGCTCGCCCAGGAACGCGCCATCCTGAGCGAGCTCTCCACTCAACAGCGAGGCGAACTGGCCGGACTGCTACGCCAGTTGACCGCCCCGTTCGACAACGTCCCCGGCTGACACCCGGGCCGGTTCCAGGTCGGCCGGCCCGACACCCGCCCGTCGGGCCAGTGCGACCGCCGCCAGCGTCGAGTGCACACCCAGCTTCCCCAGCACGTTCTGCATGTGCGTACGCACCGTGTGCGGGGAGAGGTAGAGCCGTTCCGCCACCGCCTTGCGCCCCAGCCCCGCCACCATGCAGCGCAGCACCTCGCGCTCGCGCGGGGTCAGCGACTCGACCAGCCGCTCGCTCTCGGTGCGGTGCTTGCGCGCCGCCGTCAGTTCCCGCAGCACGCCCGTGAGCAGGGCGGGGGGCAGATGTGTCTCGCCGCGCAGCACCCCCCGGACGACCGTGAGCAGCCGTTGCAGCGAGCAGTCCTTGGCCACCCACCCCGAGGCCCCGGCCTGCAGCGCCAGCGCGGCGCGGACCGGGTCGTCCTTCTCGGCGAGCACCACCGTGTGCACGGAGGGGCGGCCCGAACGGACCCCGGCGACCAGCGAGATGCCGTCCACCGGGGCGTCCTCACCGCCTCGGGGCACCGGAACGGGTGCCCGGCGGCCCCTCGCCCCGGACAGGATGCCCAGTTCGGCGTCGACCAGCATCACGTCGTAACCGCGCCCTTCGGCGGCGGCCCGGTCCAGGCAGCGCAGCGCGGCGGGGCCACTGCCCGCCGCCGCCACTTCGACGTCCGGCTCGGCCGCGAGCGCCGCCGCGAGCGACTCGGCGAAAATGCGATGGTCGTCCACCACGAGAACCCGGATACGAACCACAGGCACCCCCATGTCGCCTCTGTTCCTGGGCCACCCCCGGCCCGACGAAGGGACGCAACGGCGCGGGTACGGCCGCCCGGATCGGGGAGATGGACCGCAGCCCCACGACCGCCGCCGTGTGCCGACCGCCACCCGCCCCGGGCGCCGTACCCGACTGTCCCGTACCCCTGAATCGGCACCGGCCCCCACCGGTACCACCCATCAGCGTACGGCCGTACGGCCGATGCGGAAGGCGATTGGCAGAACTGGCCTACTCCGGCCCGCAGTTGGCCGGTGCCGGTCGATTCTCGGGGCGTGGCCCGGGTTCCGCCCGAGGCGGAGAACCTCAGTGGAGGCGCCGGGCACCCGCCGAAGGAACCGCGGGGAAGATCCGCGGCGCCGCGTACCCCGCCGAAGCGAACGCCGCCAGCACGGACGCGGCGACGGGCTCCGCCCGCTCCTCCTCCACCAGGACGATCGCCGAGCCGCCGAAGCCGCCGCCGGTCATCCGCGCGCCGAGCGCGCCGGCCTCGCCCGCCGCCGACACCACCAGGTCCAACTCCTGGCAGGAGACGCGCAGATCGTCGCGGAGCGAGGCGTGCCCCGCGTCGAGGACCGGGCCCGCGGCCCGCACCTCGCCCGCGTCGAGCAGGGCGATGACCTGCTTCACCCGCTCGTTGTCGCTGACCACATGGCGTACGCAGCGCACCACGGACTCGTCCACGCCGGCCTCGGCCAGGGTGTCCAGGGCCGCGCCGAGTCCGTCGTACGGCAGCTCGCGCAGGGTACGTATCCCGAGCGCCGCCGCACCTGCCTCGCAGCCGGCCCGCCGCTCGGCGTACGCGCCGTCGCCGAGCGCGTGCTTGACCTGGGTGTCGACGACCAGCAGCCGCAGTCCGTGGGCGGCCAGGTCGAAGGGGACCTGGCGCTGGGTGAGGTCGCGGGTGTCGAGGTACAGGGCGTGGCCCTCGGTGCAGCAGGCGGAGGCCATCTGGTCCATGACCCCGCACGGCACACCGACGAACGCGTTCTCGGCGCGCTGGCCGGCCACCGCCAGCTCCGAGGCGGAGAGCCCGAGCCCGAAGAGGTCGTTGAGAGCGAACGCGGTGACGACTTCGAGGGCCGCGGAGGAGGAGAGCCCGGCGCCGGTGGGGACGGTGGAGGTCAGCTGGATGTCCGCCCCGGTGACCGGGTGGCCGGCCTCGCGCAGCGCCCAGACGACACCCGCCGGGTACGCCGCCCAGCCGTGCCCCTGGTGCGGGGCCAGCTCGTCGACCCGGAGCCGGACGACGCCGCCCGGTACGTCGGTCGAGTGGAGCCGCAGCTCGCCGTCGGTGCGGCGGGCGACGGCGGCGCGCGCGGCGTGCGGCAGCGCGAGCGGCATCACGAAGCCGTCGTTGAAGTCGGTGTACTCGCCGATCAGGTTGACCCGGCCGGGCGCCGCCCAGACTCCTTCGGGGGCGTTCCCGTAGAGCTCGGTGAAGCCGGCGATCAGCTCGCTGTTCCCGGTCATGGGGCGGTGGGTTCCTCTCGGCGGGCGAACGTCCAGGCGTCGGAGACGATTCCGGTCAGGTCGGCGCGGGACGGCGTCCAGCCGAGCCGCTCCCGGGCGGTGGCGGCGGAGGCGACCAGCACGGCGGGGTCGCCGGCGCGGCGCGGCGCCGTGGTCTCGGGGACCGGGTGGCCGGTGACGGCACGGACGGTCTCGATGACCTCGCGCACGGAGAAGCCGTTGCCGTTGCCGAGGTTGCAGATCAGGTGCTCGCCCGCGGCGGCCGCGTCCAGGGCCAGCAGGTGGGCCTCGGCGAGATCGGCAACGTGGATGTAGTCGCGGACGCAGGTGCCGTCGGGGGTCGGGTAGTCGTCGCCGTACACGGAGATCGACTCGCGCCGGCCGAGGGCGACCTGGAGGACCAGCGGGATGAGGTGCGACTCGGGGCTGTGCCGTTCCCCGCAACCGCCGTACGCGCCGGCCACGTTGAAGTAGCGCAGCGAGACCGCGGCCAGTCCGTGGGCGGCCGCCTCGCCGGTGATCATGTGGTCGACGGCGAGCTTGGTGGCGCCGTAGGGGTTGGTGGGCGCGGTCGCGTCGGACTCGGTGATGGGGGACTTGACCGGTTCGCCGTAGGTCGCGGCGGTGGAGGAGAAGACCAGGGTCCGGACCCCGGCGTCCCGCATCGCGGCGAGCAGTGCGACGGAGCCCCCGACGTTGTTCAGCCAGTACTTCTCCGGGTCCGCGACGGACTCGCCGACCTGTGAGCAGGCGGCGAAGTGCAGCACTCCGTCGTAGGAGGCGTCCAGCCACTTCGCCGCGTCCTGGACGCGGCCCTCGACGAACTCGGCCCCGGCCGGGACGCCCTCCCGGAACCCGGTCGACAGGTCGTCGAGGACGGTGACCGCGTGACCGGCCTCCAGCAGATGCTGGGCGACCACGCTGCCGACATATCCCGCGCCGCCCGTGACCAGGTACTTCTTCTGGGGCTTGCTCACTCGCTCGCTACCTCTCGCAGTCGCTGGGCCGCGGCTTCCGGCGGCACATCGTTGATGAACACGTTCATGCCGGATTCGGAACCCGCGAGGAACTTCAGCTTGCCGGAGGTACGTCGGATGGTGAAAAGCTCCAGATGGAGCCCGAAGTCCTCCCGGCCGGGGGCCCGGAACGGGGCCTGGTGCCAGGCCGAGATGTACGGCGTCGGCGGCTCCCCGGGGCCGAAGATCCGGTCGAATCGCCTCAAGAGTTCCAGATACACCTGTGGAAACTCCGTGCGCGCGGCCTCGTCCAGCCCCCGCAGGTCGGGAACGCGGCGGCGGGGGTGGAGGTGCACCTCGTACGGCCAGTGCGCCGCGTACGGCACGAAGGCGACCCAGTGCTCGCCGGCGATGACGATCCGCGAGCCGTCCTCCTCCTCGCGGGCCACGACGTCGTCGAAGAGGTTGCGGCCGGTCCCGGCGCGGTGGGCCTCCATCGAGCGGAGCATCAGCTCGGTGCGCGGGGTGACGAAGGGGTACGCGTAGATCTGCCCGTGCGGATGGCCGAGCGTGACGCCGATCTCGGCACCGCGGTTCTCGAAGCAGAAGACCTGCTCGACCTGTGCGAGCCCGGCGAGTTCGGCGGTGCGGTCGGTCCATGCCTCCAGGACCAGGGCGGCCCGGTCCTCGGTCAGGTCGGCGAACGACGCGTCGTGGTCGGAGGTGAAGCAGACGACCTCGCAGCGGCCGGAATCGCCCGCGAGCGAGGGGAAGCGGTTCTCGAAGACGGCGACGTCGTAGTCCGCCTCGGGGATCTCGCTCAGCCGGCCGTCCCGCGAGGGGCAGAGCGGGCACTCGTCGGCCGGCGGATGGTAGATGCGGCCCTGGCGGTGCGAGGCGATGGCGACGCTGTCACCGAGGAACGGGTCACGACGGATCTCGGACGAGGTCGAGACGGGGCCGAGGGGCCGCCGGTCGACGGCATCGCGCACGGCATCGTCACGGCTGTCGTAGTAGAGCAGCTCCCGGCCGTCGGCGAGCGTCGTAACCGTCTTCTTCACCAAGTTCCTCCAAACATAAACAAACACAATGAACCACAAGTCAACAGGCACGTCAATGAGACTGCCGACGGCATGAGCGGTGGGCACGGAGCACCTGCGATCAGGGCCTCCGCGCGCGTGTGTCCGGGGGCTGGGGGGGGCGGGGCAGGGCGGCGTCCGGTGAGGGCCAGGGGCCGGGGGCTGGGGCCGGCGACCGGACCACGGAGGCCGGGGCCGGGCGCGGGTGTCATCGCCGCGATGGCAGATCTCTTCGTGATCTATGAACAGGGGGTCATCGAATCCCCACGGGCCGGGACGCCGATTCCGTCCCCGTGGCCGTGGGCCTCGTCACCGCGATCGTCGGCTTCGTCGCCGGTGCGGTGGTCAGGGTCGCCGTCACGCTCTTCAGGGCCCCGGACCCGACCGACGGCGGACGGTGGACGGCGGACGGCGGACGGCGGACGGCGGACGGCGGACGGCCTTCGGCAGGGTCCGGCAGGCATCACCCGATGCCGCCGGGCCCCTTCTCGCCGACGGGGTCGTCGAGCGGCCGGCCCAGCGGTGCCGCCCGGTCCAGCAGCCCCGTGCGGGCCGCGAGCGCCGCGGCCTCCAGCCGGGAGCCGACACCCAGCTTCATCAGCACCCGCTGCACATGGGTGCGCGCGGTGCTCGACGCGATCCGCATCCCGGCCGCGATCAGCCGGGTGTCCTCACCCTCGGCGACCCGCACCAGGACCTCGATCTCGCGCGGGGTCAGCAGCTCCAGCAGCCGCTGACCCTCGTCGTCCGGCGCCGCGGCCGGATTGAGCAGCTCGGCGAAGGCGCCCTGGAGCAACTGCGGCGCCACCGCGGCCTCTCCCGCGCGCGCCTTGGCCATCGCCCGTTCGACGCCCTCCATGCGCTCGTCGTGGCGGACGTATCCCGCGGCGCCGGCGGCGAAGGCCGCGGCGATCCCGCGCGGACTGGGCACCGGACCGAGCACCACCACGGCCACCTGCGGGCGCTCCCGCCGGATCCGTACGATCGGGTCGAAGGCCCCCGGTTCGGCGGGGGCCGCGGTGCCGAAGAGACAGACCTCCGGCGCCCTGCTGACCACGAGTTCCGCCGCCCCCGTGGTCGGCGCGGCCGCCGCGAGCACTCGGTGACCGCGCAGTCTCAGCGCCGAGGCGAGCGCCTCGGCGAGCAGTCGGTGATCATCGACCACCATGAGCCGCACGCCCATCGAGCACACCCCCGTAGCACCGGCACCAGGCCCCCCGGCCCGCCCTGACCCGGCAAGCTACACGCTTGTTCGACGTTGCGGACCCCTTACCCGGCAGAAGGGCCCCGGAGTGTCGGATTATGTGCCATTCAGGGCTGCTCGGCGGGCGGAAAACGATCGGCCCTGCCGGTCGAATGATCGACCGGCAGGGCCGGGTCACAGGTACCGCGGAGGGATCAGCCGGTGGCGAAGGAGACGGCGAGGTACTCCTTGTCGTCCAGCGAACTCCCGCTCGGCTTGCTGAGCATCGTCTGCGAGATGAACAGATGGCCGGCGGAGTAGATCATCTCGGAGTAGTCCCCGGAGAAGCTGTTCTCGGCGTCGCGGACGGACTCCTCGCCCGGGTTCTCCATCAGCAAGGTCTGCTTGAAGGTGGAGCCGTCGATGGAGACGATCTGGCCGCCCTTGTCGTAGGGGGGCCTCTTGTACGCGATGATGTTGCCGCCGTCCATGCGGAGCGGGTACATCGTGTAGCGGTCGCCCGCGTCGGCCCGGTCACTGGTCGGCTTGCCCGTGGTGAGGTCGAAGGAGACGATCTCGTTGGTGTCGCCGTACTCGCCGGTGCCCTCGTGGTCCTCGGTCGGCACGTAGATGCGGTTGTTGCCGACGGCCAGCTTCTGGCAGCTCTCGACCTCGGTGGAGGCGCAGCGCGCGGCGTACTTCTCGCCGTCCGCCGCGATCCGGGTGAGCAGCTTGCCGGTGGAGGCGTCGATCGAGAAGAAGTCCGAGATGCCGCTGCCGTCACCGGCGGTGTCGCCGACGTCGGCCGCGACGACCAGCGGCTTGGTGGAGACGATGCTCGCGAAGTCGACGCCGGGCGGCATCTTGTACGAGGAGAGCGGGGCGCCGCTGGTCGGGTTCAGCGCCTGGACGACGAGCTGCGGGTCGTCGTACGTGCCGCACTTGCGGACGACGGCGAGGGCCTCGCCGCCGGCGTAGCCGGCGTCGTAGCAGCCGTCCGCGGAGACCTTGGGCTTCCAGCGCTCGGCGCCGGTGTCGAGGTCGAACGCGGCGCCGCCCTCGGTGCCGGCCGCGGCGACCGTGGTGCCGCTGAGCGTGACCTCGCTGTACCTGACCGGCTCGTCACCGCTGGTGGCGGCGGTCACCGACTTGCTCCACATCAGCTTGCCGGTGTTCAGATCGAGCGCGCCGACCCGGTTGCACGGCTGGTACTTCTTGGCCTTGGTCGGCTTGCCCGCCTCGAAGGCGATGGCCGTCTTGAAGTCCTTGGACATGTGCCGCGAGGCAGCGCAGAGCCGGCCGGCCAGCGGGATGGACCACAGCTTGGTGCCCTTGGCCAGGTCGTAGCCGACTATCTCGTTCAGGCCGCTCTTCACGTACGCCTTGTCGGTCACCCAGGAACCGTCGACCTTGGTGACGTCGGTGACCTTGGGCTCCGGCAGCTGGAAGGCGAGCTTGGACTTGGGGTCTGCCGGTGCCTTCTCCGTGCCGCCGCCACCGACCGTGCCGCCCGTGCCGCTGCCCTTGCCCTCGGCGGTGCCGCCGCTGGACGAGGTCGCCTTGTCCTTCTTGCCGTCGTCACCGCCGCTGGAGGCGAACCAGACGCCCCCGGCGACGATCAGCACGACGGCGACCGACGCGGCGACGATGATCTGCATCTGGGTGGAGAACTTCTTGCCGCCGTTCCCGTTCCCGCCCCCGTTCTGCTGCGGCGGGTACTGCTGCTGCGTCGGGGTGGTCGGGTAGCCGTACCCCTGCTGGGGCGGCTGACCGGGCGGGAGCCCCTGCGGGAAGCCGTAGCCCTGCTGGGGCGGCTGACCGGGCGGCAGCCCCTGCGGGAAGCCGTAGCCCTGCTGCGGCTGGCCGGGGACGGGCGCCTGCGGATACCCGTAACCGGGCTGCGGAGGCCCGGCCTGCGGGTAGCCGTAGCCCGGCTGCGGGGGCCCGGCCTGCGGGTAGCCGTACCCGGGGACCGGCTGCTGCGGGACGCCCGCGGGCGGCGGGGTCTGCGGGTTGCCGGCCGGCGGGGGGGCCTGTGGACTGCCTGCCTGCGGCGGGGGCTGCGGGGCACCGAACCCACCCGCGGGCGGAGTGTCCGGCTGCTTGCCGAACGGGTCGGCGGGCGGCGGGGTCGGGGCACCGAACCCACCCGGCGGGGGGTCCTGCGGAGCACCGAACCCACCAGGCGGGGGGTCCTGCGGAGCACCGAACCCGCCCTGGGGCGGCTCGTTGGGCGGCTGGGGCGGCTGGGGCGGCTGCGTCATGGCGTACGTACCTCTGGGGGGAAAGGGAGTCGGTGGGTCGGGACCGGCAGCGGTCGGGAGTGGTCCGGCCCGCTGCCGGTCGTGAGCCGTCGGGCACCGACGGCCCGGTGCCGTCGAGAGCCTTGGTGAGCCGTCAGTTGCCGAAGGCCAGCATGGTCTTCGTCTCCAGCTCTTCCTTGTCGTTGCGCGCACTGACCCGTCCGCTCGCGATGAAGGAACGGCCGCCCGCGTAGACGATCTTCGAGCTGTAGAAGGAACTCTCGATCTCGGACATCGACACGGGGTGCCTCAGCACCATGTTCACCGTGCCGCCGGTCGGCGCGAGGGTGGCGATCCCGCCGCCCTTGTTGTAACCGGCCTCCACGTAGAGCAGCACGTTGCCGCCCTCCATGCGCAGCGGCTTCACCGTGCGCTCGGCCGGGGCAGCGGCCTTCCACTTGGGCTTGCCGGTGTTCAGGTCGAACGCCACGACCTTGTTCGTACGGGTGAGGCCGCTGGATTCCGGCGAGGTCGACATGTAGAACGTGTTGGCGTCGGCGGCGACGCCGGTGCAGCCGTCCAGGGACTTGCCGAAGATGGCGAAGGTGCTGCCGCAGTCCGGCGCGAACTTGTCGCTCTTGTCACTGGCGAGTCCGGAGCGGAGCGAGCCGTTCTCCCTGAGCGCGAGGATGCTCCACTCCTTGTCCTTCTTCAGGGAGACCACCAGCGGGCTCACGGAGTAGACCCGGTCGATCTCCCAGCCGCGCTTGGGCTGGTACGTCCACCGGGGCTTCCCGGTGACCGGGTCGAGCTCCTGGATCTGGTGCTGCGGATTGTTGACGTCGTCGGTGCGGCAGCTGGAGGCGGCGATCAGCTTGGGCCCGCCCGCGAAGGCGAACGGCTGGCAGTTGCCCGGCTGCTTGCCGAACAGTTCCTTGCCGTCGCTGACCCGGTAGGCGTTGGAGTTGCCGGTACGCCCCACCGTCACGGTGTCTCCGCTGATGGCGAGCGAGATGTCCGACATCAGGTCCCAGACGCCGTTCTGCTTGACCGACTTCTTCCAGCCGGCCTTGCCGGTGTTGAGGTCGATCATCTGGAGGTCCGCGCAGCTCGCCTTGTCGGTGGTGCCGTTCTCGACCCCGATGACGATCTTGCCGTCGGTGGTGGGCTGCGAGGGCGCCGCGCACAGGTCGGCGGGCAGCTTCAGTGTCCACTTCTGCTTGCCGTCGGCCGCGGAGTAGCCGGAGACGGTGCGGTACATGCCCTTGACGACGGTGTCACCGACGACCCAGGGGCCGTACACGTCCGAGCCGTTGCGCGGCAGGTCGATGTCGTTCTTCTGCAGCCAGAGGACCTTCGCCTCGCCCTCCTTGCGGCCGGCGTTGAGGTCGTCGTCGGCCTCGCGGCCGTCGCCGTTGCCGTTGCCCTCGTTGGCGGAGGGCGAGTTGCTCGGCTTGGCGTCGCCGCTCTTCTCCGCCACGGGCTTCTTGTCGTCGCCGCCCCCGCTCGTGGCTATGAAGACGCCGCCGCCTATCACGAGGAGCGCGACGACCGCGGCACCGATGATCAGCGCGGGCTTGCGCTTGGAGGAGTCGCCTCCGCCGGGGCCGGGGACCGGTGCGCCGGGGTACTGCTGCTGCGGGTAGCCGTAACCGGGCTGCGTCGGCTGGCCGTACGGGCCGGACTGCGTCGGCTGGTTGTACGGGCCGGGCTGCTGCTGGTTGTACGGGCCCGGCTGCTGCTGACCGTACGGGCCGGGCTGCTGGGCATAGGGGCCCGGCTGCTGGTTGTACGGGCCGGGCTGCTGCTGGTTGTACGGGCCCGGCTGCTGGGGATGGCCGTAACCGGGGGCCTGGCCGGGGGCCTGGCCGGGAGCCTGGCCGGGAGCCTGCGGGTAGCCGTAACCGGGCTGGGCGGGCGGCGGCGGGGGCGTCTGCGGGGCGGCCGGCGCCTTGGGCGGCTGCGCGGGCGGCGGGGTCTGCGGCGGTCCCTGGGGCGGCTGAGGACTTCCCTGCGGCGGCTCCTGCGGTGCGCCGAAGCCTCCCTGCGGCGGTTGCTGGCTGGGCGGCTGGGTCATCAGCACGTCCCCCTTCGTGCGGTCCGGTGCCCGTTCCGGTCTCCCCCGCGATTCCACAGGGCTCACGGGGTCCGGCAAGACCCCCGAATTCCCCTGGGAAAGGAGCGAATCGGGCATGAGTTCCGCGGCGTCAAGACAGTCGAGCGGGGCTTCTTTGTACCACCCGCGACACCCCGGGCACCGGGCCGGTCCGCCCCCTGTTCCCAAGGGAGAACCGCCCCGTGATGCCGCCGTTACGCAGTTGGGGGCCGGTTCCTGACGGCAGCTGCGGTGACCGTCGGTCAACTCGTCACGGACGGACGCAGGTTCGCGCGGAAGCGCCCGTACCGGCGCTCCGGAGCCCGTCCGGCCCCCTCCGGCCCCTCACCCACTGAAGACGATCATGGTCTTCGCCTTCAGCTCCTCCTTGTCGCCCTGCTCCCTCACCGCCGCGCTCATGAGGAAGGAACGGCCGCCCGTGTAGACGACCCTGGGAAGGAAGAGGCTGCTCTCGACCCGGGACGTCGAAGCCGGGTACCGCAGCACCGTCCGCAGGGCGCCGCCGGAGGGCGCGACGGTGGCGAGCCCTCCGCTCTTGCGATAGGTCGCCTCGATCTGGACCAGCAGGTCGGAGCCCGCCATCCGCAGCGGCTGGACGGTCTGGCCGGCCGGGGACTCCACACGCCATTTCTGCTTGCCGGTGTCCAGGTCGAAGGCGACGACCGCGTTGTTGGGTGCCGTGTCGCTCGTCACCTGCTTGGTCGCCAGATAGAACGTGTTCGCGTCGGCCGCCGCGCCGATGCATCCGTCGATGTTCCTGACGGTCGCCGCGTACTCGTCCGCGCACCTCACCGCGTAGTCCCCCTTGCCCGTCATCTGGGACCGGTAGGTGCCGTTCTCGTTCAGGGCGACGATGCCCCACTGACCGCGTTTCTTGAGCGACACCACGAGTGGGCTGACCGAGTAGAAGTGGTCCACCTGCCAGCCGGTCTTGACCTTGTACGTCCACTTCGGCTTGCCGGTGGCCGGATCGAACTCCTGCACCTGGTCGTTGTGCACATCGGCGTCGTCCGTCAGGCAGCTCGTGGCGGCGATCATCCGGGGGCCGCTCGCGAAGGCGAAGGGCCGGCAGTTGCCGGGCTGCTCGATGTTCAGTTCCGTGCCGTCCGCGACCCGGTAGGCGTTGCTCACGCTGGTGCGGCCGAAGGTGACGACATCGCCGCTGATCCCCATGGCGAGGTCCGACAGCAGATCCTGCACGCCCTTCCGGTCGACGGACTTCTTCCAGCCCGCCTTGCCGGTCCGCAGGTCGACCATCTGGAGTTCCGCGCAGTCGGCTTTGTCGGACGTGCCGTTCATGAGGCCGATCACGAGCTTGCCGTCGGTCGACGCCTCGTTGGGCACCGCGCAGATGTTCGCGCCGAACTTCAGGGACCACCGCTGTTCACCGTCGGCCACGGAATAGCCCGAGAGCGTGCGGTACATGCCCCTGACGACCGTGTCGCCGAACACCCAGGGGCCGTACGCGTCGGCGCCGAGGCGCGGCAGGTCGACGGTGTTGGTCTGGAGCCAGTCCACCCGCGCTTCGCCCGGCTTGCGCCCGGCGTTGAAATTCTTGGTCTCCCGCGCGTCGGCCGCGGCCCGTTCCTTGATGCGGTCCGCGCCGCTCGGTGCCTTGGCCGGCGGCGGCGTGCTCGGCTGCCCGCCATCGGTGCTCTCCGCGCTCGCCTCGGCGAGGGGTTTGTCGTTCCCGCCCCCGCCCGTGCCGAGGTAGACACCGCCGCCGACGACCAGGAGCGCGGCGAGAGCAGCCCCGATGATCACTGCGGGCCTGCCCCGGAACGGTCCGCGGGAGGGGCCACTTGGACCGGGCGTCTGCGGTTGCTGCGGGTAACCGTGGGCGGGCGGTGCGGGCGCGCCGTACGGGCCGGGCTGCGGAATCCCGTACGGGCCCGGCTGTGCGGGGGCGTTGTAGGGGCCCGGTTGTGCGGGCGCGCCGTACGGGCCGGGCTGCGCGGGCTGACCGGACGCACCCGGCTGTGCGGGCACGTCGTACGGGCCCGGTTGCGCGGGCGGGTTGTACGGACCGGGCTGCGCGGGCGGGTTGTACGGTCCCGGTCGGCCGGGCGCGTTGTACGGGCCGGGCCGGGCGGAGCCGTACCCCGGTCCGGGTCCGGGCGGCGGGGGCGGCGGCGGCTGGGCCTGCCCCGGCGCCGGATCGTACGGGGCTCCGAAGCCTCCCTGCGGCGGTTGCTGGCCGGGCGGCTGGGTCATCAGCACGTCCCCCTTCGTGCGGACCGGGCCGGCATCTGCACCTGTGCCGGGCAAGCCTTCTTTCTACCACCCGCCCCACAGACCCCACCGGTCACACCTGTTCGCACCAATTCGCGCGGGTCACACGAGACATGCGGGTCACACGGGTCGTACCACTGCGACCGGTTCACACCACCGCGAACGGTTCACACCACTGCGACCCGTTCACACCGAAGGCGCCCCAGCGATCAGGCGTCCTCGGCCAGTTCCAGCCAGCGCATCTCCAACTCGTCGCGTTCCGCGACCAGTTCACGCAGCTCCGCGTCCAGCTTCGCCACCTTCTCGAAGTCCGTGGCGTTGTCCGCGATCTGTGCGTGCAGCGAGGTCTCCCGCGTCGAGATCTTGTCGAGCTGACGCTCCACCTTCTGCAGTTCCTTCTTCGCCGCACGTGCGGCCTGCGGGGAGACGGCCGCCACCGGCGCCGCCTTCTCCTTGGCCGCCGCGGGTGCGGCGGAGGGCGTGGCCGCCTCCTCCATCCGCTGCCTGCGCTCCAGGTACTCGTCGATCCCGCGCGGCAGCATCCGCAGTGTGCGGTCGCCGAGCAGCGCCATCACCCGGTCCGTGGTCCGCTCGATGAAGAACCGGTCGTGGGAGATCACGATCATCGACCCGGGCCACCCGTCGAGGAGGTCCTCCAGCTGGGTCAGGGTCTCGATGTCGAGGTCGTTGGTGGGCTCGTCGAGGAAGAGGACGTTCGGCTCGTCCATCAGCAGACGCAGGATCTGGAGCCGGCGCCGCTCACCGCCGGAGAGGTCGCCGACCGGGGTCCACTGCTTCTCCTTGGAGAAGCCGAACTGCTCGCAGAGCTGGCCCGCGGTCATCTCCCGGCCCTTGCCCAGGTCGACCCGGTCCCGTACCTGCTGGACCGCTTCGAGCACCCGCAGGTTCGGGTTGAGCTCGTGGACCTCCTGGGAGAGGTAGGCCAGCCTGACGGTCTTGCCGACGACGACCCGCCCGGCGGCGGGCTGGGTGTCGCCCTGCGTCCGGGCCGCCTCGGCGAGCGCCCGCAGAAGCGAGGTCTTGCCCGCGCCGTTGACCCCGACCAGGCCGATCCGGTCGCCGGGGCCGAGCTGCCAGGTGAGGTGGGTGAGCAGCGTCTTGGGGCCGGCCTGGACGGTCACGTCCTCCAGGTCGAAGACGGTCTTGCCGAGGCGGGCGTTGGCGAACTTCATCAGCTCGCTGGTGTCGCGCGGCGGCGGCACGTCGGCGATCAGCTCGTTGGCCGCCTCGATGCGGTAGCGCGGCTTGGAGGTACGGGCGGGGGCGCCGCGGCGCAGCCAGGCCAGCTCCTTGCGCATGAGGTTCTGCCGCTTGGACTCCTCGGTCGCGGCGATCCGCTCCCGTTCGGCGCGGGCGAAGACGTAGTCGCTGTAGCCGCCCTCGTACTCGTGGACCGTGCCGCGCTGGACGTCCCACATGCGCGTGCAGACCTGGTCGAGGAACCAGCGGTCGTGGGTGACGCAGACGAGCGCCGAGCGGCGGGCCCGCAGATGTCCGGCCAGCCAGGAGATGCCCTCGACGTCGAGGTGGTTGGTCGGCTCGTCGAGGACGATCAGGTCCTGCTCGGCGATGAGCAGCTTGGCCAGCGCGATGCGGCGCCGCTCGCCGCCGGAGAGCGGCGCGATGACGGTGTCCAGGCCGTGCTCGAAGCCCGGCAGGGCGAGCCCGCCGAAGAGCCCGGTGAGCACGTCGCGGATCTTGGCGCTGCCCGCCCACTCGTGGTCGGCGAGATCACCGATCACCTCGTGGCGGATGGTCGCGTCCGGGTCGAGCGAGTCGTGCTGGGTGAGGACTCCGAGGCGCAGCCCGCCGCTGTGGGTGACACGGCCGCTGTCCGCCTCCTCCAGCCTGGCCAGCATCCGGATGAGGGTCGTCTTGCCGTCGCCGTTGCGGCCGACGACACCGATCCGGTCCCCCTCGGACACGCCGAGCGACACGCCGTCGAGCAGGGCACGGGTGCCGTACACCTTGCTGACCTGCTCGACATTGACCAGATTGACGGCCATTTCACTCCTGCCCCGGGGGATCGATCGACTTCCCAGGGTACGGGGCCCGCGGGCGGGTTTCCGCGGGCGGCCTTGCCTTCCGGTGACCCCGGCTGTACGGCTTTCCGTACGTACAAGCTTCCTGTACGTCACTGCACACCGGGAGGCGCGTATGCGCACCATGACCTACACGGAATCGCGCGCCAAGTACGCCGTGACCCTGAGCGCTGTTGTCAACGACCGCGAAGAAGTCATAGTGACGCGCGCCGGCCACGAGCCCGTGGTGATCGTGGCGCTCGATGAGTACGAGTCCCTGAAGGAGACGGCCTACCTGTACCGCAGCCCCGAGAACGCGCGTCGCGTCCTGGCGGCGATCGACGATCTCGAGAACGGTGGCGGCACGGTACGGGAGCTCCTCGAATGAAGTTCGTCCGGCACGAATCCGCGTGGACGGACTACGTGTGGTGGCAGACCCAGGACCGGAAGGCCCTCAAGCGGATCAACGCCCTGCTCCAGGACATCGTCCGCAACGGAAACGAAGGGATCGGCAAACCGGAGCCCCTGCGACAGGATTTCCATGTGTACTGGTCCCGCAGGATCAGCGAGGAGCACCGGCTCATCTACCGCGTGATCGAGGACGAGGTACGTGTCGCCTCGTGCCGCTACCACTACGGCCGCTGAATCGTCGTCCCCGGCGCCGGGGACACCGCGGTCCGGGCGTTCCGGCACGTCCCCGAGGTGATCAGGGCCTCGGCCACCTTCCGCGCCGATTCCTCGTCCGCCACCAGGAACGCGGTGGTCGGCCCGGAGCCCGAGACCAGGGCGGCCAGGGCTCCGGCCGCGGTGCCCGCGGCGAGGGTGTCGGCCAGGGAGGGGCGCAGGGAGAGCGCGGCGGGCTGGAGGTCGTTGCTCAGGGCGCCGGCGAGGGCGGCGGTGTCGCCGGCCCGCAGCGCGTCCAGGAGCGCGTCGGACGCGGCGGGGGCCGGGACGTCCGTACCGGCCGTGAGCCGGTCGAACTCGCCGTAGACGGCGGGGGTGGAGAGCCCGCCGTCGGCGACCGCGAAGACCCAGTGGAAGCTTCCGCCGACGTCGATCGGGGTCAGCCGCTCGCCGCGGCCGACCCCGAGGGCCGCGCCGCCGACCAGGCTGAACGGAACGTCGCTGCCCAGCTCCGCGCAGATGGCGAGGAGCTCCTCCCGGGTGGCGCCGGTGGACCAGAGGGCGTCGCAGGCCAGCAGGGCGGCCGCACCGTCGGCGCTGCCGCCCGCCATACCGCCCGCGACGGGGATGTCCTTGGCGATGTGGAGGTGCACATCGGGTGTGATGCCGTGCCGCTCGGCCAGGGCGATCGCGGCGCGGGCGGCGAGGTTAGTCGCGTCCAGCGGGACCTTCGCGGCGTCCGGCCCCGAGCAGGTGACGCGCAGCTCGTCGGCGGGGCTGACGGTGACCTCGTCGTACAGGCCGACGGCGAGGAAGACATTGGCCAGGTCGTGGAAGCCGTCGGGGCGCGGGGCGCCGACCGCGAGCTGGACGTTGACCTTGGCGGGTACGCGGACGGTGACGCTCACTCGCCCCTCCCGGCGGGCTCGTTCCCGGCGGGCCCGTTTTCGGAGGGTTCGTTCCCGGCGGGCTCGTTCCCAGCCGGTTTGTTGCCGGAGGGCTCGTTCCCGGCGGGCCCGTTTTCGGAGGGCTCGTTCCCGGCCGGTTTGTTCTCGGCGATGGCGGCGAACTCCTCGACCGTCAGCGCCTCGCCGCGGGCCTGCGGCGAGATCCCGGCCGCGACCAGGGCCGCTTCGGCCGCGGGCGCGGAACCCGCCCAGCCGGCCAGGGCCGCCCGCAGCGTCTTGCGGCGCTGGGCGAAGGCCGCGTCGACGACCGCGAAGACCTCGGCCCTGCTCGCGCCCGTCGGGATCGGCTCGGTGCGCCGGACCAGCGAGACCAGACCGGAGTCGACGTTCGGGGCGGGCCAGAAGACGTTGCGGCCGATGGACCCGGCCCGCTTCACGTCCGCGTACCAGTTGGCCTTCACCGACGGCACGCCGTAGACCTTGTTGCCCGGCTTGGCGGCCAGCCGGTCGGCGACCTCGGCCTGCACCATGACGAGGGTCCGCTCGATCGACGGGAACCGCTCCAGCATCGTCAGCAGGACCGGCACGGCGACGTTGTACGGAAGGTTCGCGACCAGCGCGGTCGGCGCCGGGCCCGGCAGCTCCCGGACCAGCATCGCGTCGGAGTGCACCAGCGCGAACCGGTCCGCGCGTCCCGGCATCCGGGCGGCCACCGTGGCTGGCAGGGCGCCCGCCAGCACGTCGTCGATCTCGACGGCGACGACCCGGTCCGCCGCCTCCAGCAGCGCCAGGGTCAACGAGCCGAGCCCCGGACCGACTTCGACGACGACGTCGTCCGGGCGGACCTCCGCCGTCCGCACGATCCTGCGGACCGTGTTGGCGTCGATGACGAAGTTCTGACCGCGCTGCTTGGTCGGGCGTACGCCCAGCTCGGCGGCCAGCTCGCGAATGTCTGCGGGGCCCAGGAGGGCGTCGGGCTCAGTGGTGCTCACCCGGTAAGCGTACGGCCGCGGCGCGACCGGGGGCTCGCGCCCGGCGCGCGCACGGGATCCACCGCTCGACCGCGCACCGGCCCCGACCGGTGAGTGCGTACGGTCAGTAGTCGAATGCGCGAGCCGTGTTGTCCGCGACGGCCGACGCCAGCGTGTCCTCGTCCACGCCCTTCACCTCAGCCATGGCACGCAGCGTGACCGGGATGAGATACGGCGCGTTGGGTCGTCCGCGGTACGGCGCGGGCGTCAGGAACGGTGCGTCCGTCTCGACCAGGACCAGCTCCGTCGGCGCGACGGCCAGCGCGTCCCGCAGCGGCTGGGCGTTCTTGAAGGTGACGTTGCCCGCGAAGGACATGAAGTACCCGGCGTCCGCGCAGATCCGGGCCATGTCGGCGTCGCCGGAGTAGCAGTGGAAGACGGTCCGCTCGGGGGCGCCCGCGTCGGCGAGGACGCGCAGCACGTCCGCGTGCGCCTCGCGATCGTGGATGACCAGCGCCTTGCCGTGCCGCTTGGCGATCTCGATGTGGGCGCGGAAGGACTCCTCCTGCGCGGCCATGCCCTCGGGGCCGGTACGGAAATGGTCGAGCCCGGTCTCGCCGACCCCTCGCACGTGGTCGAGTGCGGCCAGCGCGTCGATCTCCGCGAGGGCCTCGTGCAGCGCCGCCGCCCCGCCCCCTTCACGGGCCCCCTGCCGCGACCACCCGTCGGGGTCGCCGTGCACGATGCGCGGCGCCTCGTTGGGGTGGAGGGCGACCGCCGCGTGCACGTTCGCGTGCGCGGCGGCGGTCTCGGCGGCCCAGCGCGAACCGGCCACGTCGCAGCCCACCTGGATCACGGTGGTCACGTTGACCGCCGCGGCCCTGGCCAGGCCCTCCTCGACGGTCGCGTCCTGCATGTCCAGGTGGGTGTGCGAATCGGCGACCGGCACCCGGAGGGGCTCGGGCAGCGGCGGGGCTTCGGTACGGCTCATGCCGACGATCGTACGAGGACCGCGCCGGACGCCTCGCCGGCAATGGAAGCCGGGTGCCTCGCCGACGGTGGAGGCCGGACGCCTCGCCGCCGATGGAAGCCGGACGCCTCGCCGTCGTGGGAGCCGGGCGCCCCACCTGTGGTGGAAGCCGGACGCCTCGCCGTCGTGGAAGCCGGGCGCCCCACCTGCGGTGGAAGCCGGGTGCCCTACTTGCGGTGGAACGGGTGCAGCAGGTCGGCCAGGTGCCAGTGATGCTGCGCGCCCGCGCGTGCGGCGGTGGCGGCCGCGGTCTCCCCTGCGCCGGTGTCCTCGATCGGCGGCCGTGTCGGCTGGGGGTTGTGGAGCAGCTTCTGGACGGTCGAGACCCGGCCGGACCCCATGATGCGGACCAGGTGTCCGTCGCAATTCATGCAGGTGGGCCTGGAAAGCGGCGAGGGAACCCGTTCCCCGTCCGCCTTGTATATGACGTAGTCGTTGTTCGAGCCGTCGACGTGGTGCTCTATCTCGTAGGCCTGTTCCCAGCCGTGTCCACACCTCATGCAGGCGAAGGCATACGCCTCATGGACGGTGGTGGGTGTGATCTCGCTCATGCCTGCTCCTTTGCTCCGCCGGACGAACACTCCGGAGAATGCGTCCCTGATCCAGTGGACGCCTTTACTGGCGGGAACGCATCGGAACGTGTCGAGTGTTGGAGCGGTTTTGGCCTACTCGTGGCAGAAAGGCCCACCTCGTGATTCCGGCTTTGCTCACCACGTCGGTTCGTTGACCTACGCAGGGCCGGTTCGCTCCGCATTCTTTGCCGCGACGACCGCGTCGAAGACTTCACGCTTGGGCAGCCCCGCGTCCGCGGCGACGGCGGCGATGGCTTCCTTGCGCCGCTCCCCCGCCTCCTCGCGCACCCGCACCCTGCGCACCAGCTCGGCCGCGTCCAGTTCCTCGGGTCCGGAGTCGGCCGCTCCCTCGACGACGACGGTGATCTCGCCGCGTACCCCTTCGGCCGCCCAGGCCGCCAGCTCGCCCAGGGGGCCGCGCTTCACTTCCTCGTACGTCTTGGTCAGCTCCCGGCACACGGCCGCCCGGCGGTCGGCGCCGAAGACCTCGGCCATCGCCGCGAGGGTGTCGTCGAGCCGGTGCGGGGCCTCGAAGAAGACCATGGTGCGGCGCTCGTCGGCCACCTCGCGCAGTCTGCCGAGCCGTTCGCCCGCCTTGCGCGGCAGGAAACCCTCGAAGCAGAACCGGTCGACGGGCAGCGCGGACAGGGCGAGAGCCGTGAGCACCGCGGACGGGCCGGGGACCGCGGTGACCTTGATGTCCTTCTCCACGGCCGCGGCCACGAGCCGGTAGCCGGGGTCGGACACGGACGGCATCCCGGCGTCCGTGACCAGCAGGACGCGGGCGCCGCCGGTCAGTGCCTCGACGAGTTCGGGCGTACGGGCCGACTCGTTGCCCTCGAAGTAGGAGACGACCCGGCCCGTGGTGTGGATGCCGAGCGCCTGGGTGAGGCGGCGCAGCCTCCGGGTGTCCTCGGCGGCCACGACATCGGCCGTCGCCAGTTCGGCGGCGAGGCGTGGCGGGGCGTCCGCCACATCGCCGATGGGGGTTCCTGCGAGTACCAGCGTTCCAGTCGTTCCAGTCACATGAGTCATCCTCCCAGCACGGGCGACAGCACTCGCACAGATGCGTTCCCTACGATGGCGCGGTGACGAGTACTGCGCCCGAGGCCCGGCAGGGCCAAGACGCCGGGGAACCGCACGGCGAAGAGCCCGCCTCCTGGCCGCAGCGGATGCGCCGCTTCGGCCATTCGCCCCGGCCCGGAATCGGGCTGCGTGAACGGCTGGTTCCGCCGTACACACGGCCCGGCGCCCAGCTGTGGGCGGTGCTCGGCATCTCCCCGCCCCTGGCCGCGCGCCTGGTGCGCTGGTCCGCCTGGGGCGGTCCGCTGCTGGTGGCGCTGGTCGCGGGGGTGCTGCGGTTCTGGAACCTGGGCAGCCCGCACGCCCTGATATTCGACGAGACGTACTACGCCAAGGATTCCTGGGCGCTGATCAACCAGGGGTACGAGGGCGACTGGCCCAAGGACATCGACAAGCTGATCCTCGCCGATCCGTCGAAGGTGCACGTCCCGGTGGATCCGGGCTATGTGGTGCATCCGCCGGTCGGCAAGTGGATCATCGGCATCGGTGAGCAGCTCTTCGGCTTCACGCCGTTCGGCTGGCGGTTCATGGTGGCGGTGCTCGGCACGCTGTCGGTGCTGATGCTGTGCCGGATCGGGCGGCGGCTGTTCCGCTCGACGTTCCTGGGGTGCCTGGCGGGCACCCTGCTCGCCGTCGACGGTCTGCATTTCGTGATGAGCCGCGCCGCGCTGCTCGACCTGGTGCTGATGTTCTTCGTGCTTGCGGCGTTCGGCGCGCTGCTGATCGACCGCGACTGGGCGCGGCGCAGGCTCGCCGCCGCGCTGCCGGTCGACGAGGAGGGTGTGCTGCGCCCCGATGACTGGGTCGCGGAGAACCTGCGGCTCGGCTGGCGTCCCTGGCGGCTCACCGCCGGCCTGATGCTGGGGCTGGCCTTCGCCACCAAGTGGAACGGCCTGTACATCCTGGTCGGCTTCGGTCTGATGACGGTGCTGTGGGATGTGGGCGCGCGCCGGACCGCGGGTGCGGTACGGCCGTACGCGGCGGTGCTGAAGCGGGATCTGCTGCCGGCGTTCGTCTCGACGGTCCCGGTCACGATCCTCACGTATCTCGCCTCCTGGACCGGCTGGATCGTCACCGACAGGGGCTACTACCGGAACTGGGCGCAGACCGACGGCAGGGGCGGCGCCTGGACGTGGCTGCCGGACTGGCTGCGCAGCCTGTGGCACTACGAGTACCAGGTCTACGAGTTCCATGTGAATCTGACCTCCGGCCACACCTACCAGTCCAATCCCTGGAGCTGGATCGTGCTCGGCCGGCCCGTCTCGTACTTCTGGGCGGAGGAGCCGGGCTGCGCGGCGTCGGAGACCGGGAAGTGTTCCCGCGAGGTGCTGGCCATCGGGACGCCGCTGCTGTGGTGGGCGGCGTGCTTCGCCCTGGTGTACGTGCTGTGGCGCTGGTTCTTCCGGCGCGACTGGCGGGCGGGGGCGATCGCCTGCGGTGTGGCAGCGGGCTGGCTGCCCTGGTTCTTCTACCAGGAGCGGACGATCTTCCTGTTCTACGCGGTCGTGTTCGTGCCGTTCCTGTGCCTGGCGGTGACGATGATGATCGGCGCGATGCTGGGTCCGGCGGCGGGGAGCGGTCCCCGCCAGGAACTCGGCCTGGTGACCGGCGATACGTCGGGCGAACGGCGACGAACGCTCGGAGCGATCGCGGCGGGCGTGCTGGTGCTCCTGATCATCTGGAACTTCATTTACTTCTGGCCGATCTACACGGGCACGCCGATCCCCGACGGTTCGTGGCGGGAGCGGATGTGGCTGGACACCTGGATCTAGTGCCGTGACCGGCACTAGATCCAGGTGCACCAAGAGGCCGCAGTCATCGACTGCGGCCTCTTGGTGATTGTTGGCCGTCATCGGTGCCCATTGGCGGCCCGCGGACGGCCCACAGACGGCCCGGCGGTCGGCCCGGGGAATGGCTCCGACACCCGCGTGACACCTGACACCGTCACGGAGGCCGTGACACCCAAACCCCTAAGGGCTGTCCCGTAGTCCCCGGTGGATCGGCGTGCGGCGTCGGATGCGGTGCATCGCACGGCGGAGGGACGCCCTAGTACTGGATGTGTTCGGGCGTTCCGACAACGCGGCGAGGCGCCGTAGCTGTCGTCGCACGCCCGCCAGGGGTTGCGGGACAGCCCTTAGTCGGGAGCGGGTGTCACTATCCTGCGACAGCGAAGATTGATTCATTGCCAACGAAGTTTGGCTGCAAGGCGAGGGTTGATGAGCCGCCGTATATCCCAAGGTGTTCTGGTCGTCGGGTCGATCGGTGTTCTGATCAACATCGTGGACGCGATCGGGACGGGGCGTCTGGAGCCGCACGATGCCTTCGCCCCGCTGGTCGTGCTCGGTGCGGGTGGTGAACTGCTCAAAGAGCGGCGGCCCAGGGCCGCGAAGGCGCTGTACGCCGTGGCGTCGGTGCTGCTGGTGGTTGCCGGATCCGTCGCGGGGGCCAGGGCGTGGGCCTCGTTCTTCAGGGGCGCGGCCCATGACTGGCTCGACCTCGGACTCGGGGTTCTGGTCGTGCTCTACGTGGCCGTCGGCGCGGGTCAGCTGCTCGCGCACCTGTCCCGCAGAGCATCGAAGTCTCGTAGAAATGCCGGCATGCTCAGCGAGTAGGGATTTCGAAGGGGCGGCGAGGGGGCGATGCCTGCATGACGATCCCTCAGGGGACGGTTCGTCAGCTGATATCCGTTTCTGGGTGAGGTTGGCGCAAGGCTGCTGGTCCCGGGGCTTCGGCCGGCTACTGCCGTGGTCTCTTCCCCTCGGCAAGAGACTGAACGGCAGACGGCCGGCCCTCCATCTGAAATGCCGTCGCAGCGACGACGGGGCGACGAGAACCGGGGCAGCGGGTACGGCGCTGGGGTGAACTGGTGGCCCTTGACAGCCACACCTGATGGCGCTGCGCATACGAATGTGTGTGGATGGTGACGGACTGCTGCATCGCAGCATCCCGCTCAACCACCCTGTACATGGAAGGGCTCTTCCCCATGCGTACTGCGCACCGCATCCTGGCCGTCTCCGCCCTCTGCCTCCCGCTCGTCATCGGCGGGGCGACCATCGCCTCCGCCGATGAGACGCCCGTCAACGTCCCCACCGCCAACTTCAACCATGGAGCGTTCTCCGTCGGCCCCAACGGCAGCGCCCTGCACACCACCGACGTCGACTTCGGCCCCGACGGCGCCTCCTTCCTCGAAGGCGTCCTCGTGATCGGCCCGCACGGTGTCGGGGGCAGCTTCACCGAAACCGGCATCGGCAAGCGCTGATCGCTCCGCAGCTACTGGCCAGTGGCTACTTGCCACTGGCCAGTAGCCAGTAGCGGACGGTGACAAGCAACAAGCGAGCACGCCTCGCCGCCGCCGAGGTGCTCCCCCAGACAGACCGGCACACCGCGATTCGACCGCCGTATTCACGGTATGCACCCCACACGTATCGCGTTCCGGTAACAACCATCTCGGCTGTCACCACCGTCCCGTAAGGTGCCCAGCGGCATCTCCTTGAACACGTTCAAGGAGGAACTCCTGGGGAGGGGGACTGCAAGGATGCGCAGTGGAGCGAAGGTTGCGATAGTCGGCGGAGTGTTCGCGGTCGTGGTCGGCGGGGTGGGCTACGGGGCCTACAACGTCCTGGGCGGGCTGAACGGCGGGGGCGGCGACGGTACGGACAGCAGGTCCGCCGCCGCCGAGGTGAAGACGGGGCCGGTCACCAAGGCGGAGATCGACGACACGTCGAAGAAGTTCCTCAAGGCCTGGGCGAGCGGTGACGCGGCTGTCGCGTCCCAGCTCACCAACAACGCGGCCGAGGCCGAACCGGCCCTGACCGGGTACCGCGAGAGCGCCCATGTCACCGAGGCGGTGATCACCCCGGGGGCGGCGGTCGGCATGAAGGTGCCCTACACGGTGAAGGCGACCGTGTCGTTCGGGGGCAAGACCAAGCCCTGGTCGTACGCCTCCGAACTGACCGTGGTGCGCGGCCTCACCACCGGCAGGCCGCTGATCGACTGGGCCCCCACCGTGATCCACCCGCAGCTGACGGCCGGTGCGTCACTGAAGACGGGGGAGGCGTCGACACCGTCGATCGAGGCCGTCGACCGCAACGGCAAGGTTCTCACCAAGGAGAAGTACCCCTCCCTGGGGTCGATCCTGGACGCGCTGCGCGAGAAGTACGGGGAGAAGGCCGGCGGCACGGCCGGCATCGAGACCTGGATCGAGAGCGCGGACGCGGAGGGCCCGAACAAGACCCTGCTGACCCTCACCACGGGCAAGCCGGGCACGTTGCAGACCACACTGGACGCGAACGCCCAGGCGGCGGCCGAGGTGGCCGTGAAGAAGTTCAGCCAGGCGTCGGTGGTCGCGGTCAGGCCGTCCACGGGTGCGATCCGCGCGATCGCCAACAATCCGGCCACCGGCTTCAACGCGGCGATGCAGGGCAAGCAGGCACCCGGTTCGACGATGAAGATCGTGACAGCGGCGCTGCTGATCGAGAAGGGCCTCGCTTCGGCCAACCAGAAGATCGAGTGCCCGCCCGACGCCATGTACATGGGCCGCACCTTCAAGAACCTGGACGGCTTCTCCATCCCCGACGGCACCCTGACGACCAGCTTCGCCCGGTCCTGCAACACGGCCTTCATCAAGCTGATCGACGACACGAAGGACGACGCGGCGCTCGCCAAGGAGGCCCGCGACGTCTTCGGCATCGGCCTGGACTGGCAGACCGGCGTCGTGTCCTTCGACGGCAGCGTGCCCGAGGCCACCGGGGGTGAGGCGGCCGCCCAGTACATCGGTCAGGGCACGGTCCAGATGAACGCGCTCAACATGGCGTCCATCACCGCCACCGCGAAGAGCGGCACCTTCCGCCAGCCGATCCTCGTCGAACGGGACCTCGACGGCCGGCCGATCGCCACCGCGTCCCGGTCGCTGTCCCCGTCCGCCTCCCAGCAGATCACCAACATGATGCGCCAGACCGCCAGTTGGGGCACCGGAAGGGCCGCGATGGCCTCGGTCGGCGGCGACAAGGGCGCCAAGACGGGCTCGGCGGAGGTGGACGGCCAGGCCACGTCCAACAGCTGGTTCACCGGTTTCAGCAATGACCTGGCCGCCGCGGCGGTCGTCCAGTCCGGAGGCCACGGCGGCGACGCGGCGGGCCCCGTGGTGGCGGCGGTGCTGCGCGCGGGGTCGTGACGCCCCGTCCGGCCCCAGGTGGGCCGGGCCGAGCGGGGGCCGAGCGGGGACGGTACTTCCCGCTCGGCCGGTCCCACCGGCCGGTCCCACCCGACGGGGGTCGCCCGCACCCGTGCCGGGCCGTGCTGGGCCGGCGGGCCGTGGACCTGTCCGGTCCCTGCCCCTGGTTCCGCACACGCGCAACCTCATCGCGTGCCCGTACCGCGTTCGCTAGCGTGCGGGGGCATGAACACTCCTGACACCAGCGCCGCCGAAGCCCACCCCCGATTTGCCGAGGCCCTGCGGGAACTGGGTCTCGATGTCGAGATCCGCCGGTTCCCCGAGGCCACCCGGACCGCCGCCGAGGCCGCTGCTGCGATCGGCTGCGAACTCAGCGAGATCGTCAAGTCCCTGATCTTCGAGGCCGACGGCGTCCCGGTGCTGGTCCTGATGGACGGCTCCTCACGCGTCGACGTGGACCTGGTGCGCGAGGAGCTGGGGGCCGGGAAGGTCAAGCGGGCGGGCGCTGATCTGGTCCGGGAGACGACCGGGTACGCGATCGGGGGTGTACCGCCCTTCGGGCACCGCACGCGGACCCGGGTGCTGGCCGACCGCGGGCTCCTGGACCACGACGTGGTGTGGGCGGCGGCGGGCACCCCGCACACCGTCTTCCCGCTCGACCCCAAGACGCTGATCGGGCACGCCGGTGGAACCGTGGTGGATGTGCGCGAGCAGTCCGCGTGACACCGCTGGTCGCCTTCGCCGTCCTGATCGCCGCTGTCACGCACGCCAGTTGGAACGCGATCGCGCACGCGATCAAGGACCAGCTGCTCTCCTTCACCCTGATCTCCGGGGGCGGGCTGCTGATCGGCGCGGCAGCCGCCTGTTTCGTCCCGTTCCCGGCCGCCGGGGCCTGGCCGTACCTGCTGGTCTCGGCCGCCCTGCACGTGGCGTACATGATGCTGCTGATGCGCTCGTTCACCCTGGGCGACTTCGGCCAGATGTATCCGATCGCCCGGGGTACGGCACCGCTGGTGGTGACGGTCCTCGCCGCGGTGTTCGTCGGTGAGCACCCGGACGGCTGGGCCGCCGCCGGGGTCGCGGTGGCCTCGGCGGGGCTGGTCGGGCTGGCCCTCTGGGGCATCCGGGGTTCCGGCAGGCGCCCCGACTGGCCGGCCCTGCTGGCCGCCCTCGCGACCGGTCTGGCCATCGCCGGGTACACCACGGTGGACGGCGTCGGCGTACGCGCCTCCGGCACCCCGCTCGGCTACATCGCCTGGCTGATGATCCTGGAGGGCCTGGCCATCCCGGCCTACGCGCTGTACCGCCGCCGCGCCGAACTCCTGCCCGCCCTGCGCCCGTTCGCCGTACGCGGACTGCTGGGCGCGGCCCTGTCGGTGACGGCGTACGGCCTCGTCCTGTGGGCCCAGACCCGGGCGGCACTGGCCCCGATCGCGGCCCTGCGGGAGTCGTCGATCATTGTCGGAGCGGCCATCGGGACACTGTTCTTCAAGGAACGGTTCGGCGCCCCGCGCATCGCGGCGGCCGGGCTGATGGTCGTCGGCATCGGGCTGATGCTGCACACGAGCTGAGCGCGAGGGGGCAGGGGCGGGCTCCGGGGCGGCTTCAGGGGCGGTACGGATCCGGAGTCCGCCCGCTGAAAGTTCTCGCCCATGCCCCTCCCCGTCATGGGCGTTGCATCGTGTGGGTAGGTCGCTTTCGCAGCTCCGCCTCCTACGAAAGGGCATGCCGTGACAGCCGAATCCCCTCGCTGGTTCAAGTCCTCCTACAGCAACAACGGCGGTTCCTGCATCGAGATCGCCGCCAACCTCGCCGCACCGCGCGGCATCGTCCCCGTTCGCGACTCCAAGAACCCCGGCGGGCCTGTGCTGCACGCCTCGCCCGCCGCGTTCATCGCCTTCATGGCGGGCGTCAAGGGTGGAGAGTTCGGCGCCGTCTGACCCTCGGAGGTCTGTCGGACGGGCAGACCTCCTGGGCGGCATCCACGAAGGAACGTGACACATCGCGAGTCGGTCGTCACGTTTCAATCGGGGTGCACGGAGAGGGTGTACGTGAAGTCGGTGTCGGGGACGACGACGAGGAACGGGTTGCCGCTCTTGATGTGCGCCTGGGCTGCGCGCTGGCCCTGCCGGTCCTCGTACCAGGCACGGAGTTCGGCGGTGCGGTCGGGCGTGGAACCGACCGGCAGCCGCTTCAGCCGCTCGGCCGGAGTCAGCGCCCGGACCCACTCGGGCTCCGCCTCCCACTCCACACCGCCACCGACCGGCCGCAACGACCAGTACGGACCGACGACCCCGCGGAACTCGCCCACCCGGTCGCCATGGCCGGTGTCCCGGAAAAGCGTTCCGGGCGAGGGGACTTGAAGGGGTTCGTGACGGGTCAGGCCACCGTCGTCGTCTTCGGGCACGTCAACTCCGTTCCGTAGTCGTCCCACTACCAAGGGGCTTCAGCGTGGCCTAGAGTCGAAGTGTCATCAACATGGCCGACGGAGAGGACACATTGGTAAACCGCAAGGAGTTGAACCCGGAAGCAAGCCCTCAGGCAGCTTTCGGCGCACGTTTACGCAGGCTGCGCGAAGAGCGCGGCTGGACCCAGGATCACGTCGGTGCGCTGGTCGGCTGCACGGGCAGGCATATCTCGGCACTCGAAACCGGTCGTAAATCACCGACTCTGCCGTTCTCGCGCCGCGTCGACGTGGCATTGGATACGACCAACACCGCCGATTCGTTCGAGCGCGAATGGCGCGAGATCAAGCACGGCAATCTGCTGGAGGGCTTCCCGGAGTACGTCGGATACGAAGGCCGGGCAACGGAGATCCGCCTGTTCCAGATCGGGATCGTCCCTGGTCTGCTTCAGACGCCGGAGTACGCGAAGGCTTTGGCAAACGGCCACGTGTGGCGCGGCTCCATCACACCTGAACAAGCAGAAGAGCGCGTCTCGTTCCTGGCTCAGCGACAGAGCGCCTTGGCGAGGGCGCGACCCCCCATGCTGATCGTGGTCCTGGATGAAAGCTGCATCCGCCGCCCGATCGGCGGCCCCGAGGTCATGGACTCCCAGATTCAGCCGCCGACCTCGCCGCCCCGCACGGCATCGTCCCCGTACGCGACTCCAAGAATCCTGGCGGCCCCGTGCTGCACACCTCCCCCGCCTCCTTCGCCAGCTTCGTCGCGGGCGTCAAGGCTGGGGAGGTCGGCGCCATCTGACCTGGACCGCCCCGACCCCACACCGCCCCGCCGTGCCACGCACGGCGGGGCGGTCGGGCGTCCGGAAGCCGACGCTTCAGGTCCCGCCGCGCTCAGCTCGCCGGGACCGACGCCAGGCGGGCCGGAGGTTCCTCGGCCGCCGGGGCCGCCGGCGCCGCCGGGGCCACCGGGGCCACCGGCTTGGCGGCCGGGCGCAGGAGCACGGCGCAGGCGAGGGCGGCCAGCAGGGCGAGCGAGGCCGAGACGGTCAGGCACAGCCGCATGCCGTCGAGAAAGGAGTCGCTCAGGGCGGTCAGGGCCGGTCCGGTGGCGGCGTCCAGGTGGAGCCCGGCCACGGCGCCGAGTCCCTGCTCACGGGCGGTGTCGAGGACGCGGGCACTCGCCTCGGCGGGCACCCCCGCGTCGGCGAGGCGGCCGGGCAGCGCGTCGAGGGCCCGGGTGGTCAGCAGGGTGCCGAGCACGGCGGGGCCGAGGGCGCCACCGAGCTGGCGGAAGGCGTTGTTCCCGGCGGCGGCCATCCCGGCCAGGTGGTACGGGACGGAGGACACCGCGGAGGCGGTCATCGGGGTGAGCACGGCGCCCATGCCGAGGCCCAGCAGGGCCAGCCGCCAGACGATCGAGCCGTAGGAGGTGTGCGCGTCGACGCCGGTCAGCGAGAGCATCGCGCCCGCCGCGACGACCAGGCCCGTGGTGATCAGGACCCGGGCGGAGACCCGGTGCATCAGGCGTCCGATGGGTGCGCCGACGACGAGGGCCACCCCGGACACCGTCACCATCCGCAGCGCCGCCTCGATCGTGGTCAGGTGCTGGACCATGCCGAAGTAGAGACTCAGCACGAAGAAGAAGCCGATCAGCCCGAGGAAGCTGATCATGGCGACCAGGGCGGTGGCGGTGAAGGCCGGGCTGCGGAACAGCGCCAGGTCGAGCATCGGGCTCGCGCTGCGGCGCTCCACGGCGACGAACACGGCCGCGGATACCGCGCCGAGCACCAGGGCCGTCACCACGGCGGGCTCGCCGAAGCCGTCCGCGCCGCCCTCGATGACGCCGTAGACGACCGCGGTGACCGCGACGGCCGCACTGATCTGTCCGGGCCAGTCGAGTCGGCGGCCGTGCGGGGCGCGCGAGTCGGGCAGCAGGAACGCCGCGACGACCAGCACGATCAGGGAGACCGGCACGGGCAGGAGGAAGATCCAGCGCCACGCGACGTGCTCCAGCAGCGCACCCGCGATCAGCGGGCCCACGGCGAGCGAGGCCATCAGGGACATGGCCCACAGGCCGATGAACCTGCCCCGTTCCCGGTGGTCGGGGACCGCGTGGCTGATCAGGGCCAGCGTCGTGGGCAGCAGCGCCGCCGCCCCCAGCCCGGAGACGGCCTGCCCGGCCCACAGGGCCTGCACCGAGTCCGAGGACAGCGAGATCGCCGCGCCCAGCGCACAGAAGGCCATGCCCGCCTGGAAGACCCGCTTGCGGCCGTGGACGTCGCCCCACACCCCGGTGGTCAGGATCAGCGCGGCCATCGGCAGCACGAAGGCGTCCGAGACCCAGGACAGCTGGGACGTGGAGGCGCCCAGGGCCCGCTGGACGGCCGGCAGGCTCACCGACACGGTGGTCACGGGGAGGTAGGCGACGAAGACGCCCAGGCAGGCCATGACGAGCGTGACGCCCCGCCCTGATCTGTCCTGTGTCGTTGCGGAGTTCACGAAGAGGTTCCTTCTGCTGCGGGGGTGGGTGCCGCGCGGGCACCGGCTGCGATGTGAGCACCGCCGTCCGGCGTGCGCCCGCTCCCGGGTGATCCGGCGTACCACCGCATTCCGCGCAGTACGCCGAATCACCCGCAAAGCCGCCGACCAGCTTCGCCCCGACCGTCGATGAATCCCCAAGCGATCCCGGCAAACGTCACAGAACCTCCGGATTGAGCGCCGCTCATGTGACCATTCATCCATGCCTGACGATCTGGACCGCAAAATCATCCATGGGCTGAACTGCTCGCCGCGGGTCTCCTTCCGCCGCCTCAGCGAGGTCGTCGGGGTGTCCGAGCAGACCGTGGCGCGCCGCTACAGCGCCCTGCGCCGCGGCGGCGTCGTCCGCGTCGTCGGGCTGAGCAGCCCCGCCGCCCACGGCCGGTCCGAGTGGATCGCGCGGCTGCGCTGCCGCCCGGACGCCGTGGGGCCGCTCGCGGATTCCCTGGCCCGCAGGCCGGAGGTCTCGTACACGAGCATCGCGTCGGGCGGTTCGGAGATCATCTGCATCATCCGTTCGCCCGCCGGGACCGCCGGCGACGACGTGCTGCTGAGGCGGCTTCCCCGGGCGGCCTCGGTCCTCGACCTGAACGTCGATCTTCTCGTCCACGCCTTCGGTTCCCCGGACACGGCCGGCTGGACCGGGCGGGAGGGCTCGCTCACCGACGAGCAGGTGCGGTTGCTGACCGCGGAGCGCCCCATCCCCGCCGGGCCCCCGCTCACCCCGACCGAGGAGGACCGCCCGCTCCTCGAAGCGCTGGCGGAGGACGGCCGCGCCTCCCACACCCGGCTCGCGGAGGCCACCGGCTGGTCCAAGCCACGCGTGGCCCGTCGGCTGGAGGCCCTCGAAGCGACCGGCTCGCTGGTCTACGACATCGACGCCGTGCCCGAACGCCTCGGCTACGAGCTCAACGCCACCCTCTGGCTCCAGGTCGACCTGCCCCGGCTCCAGGAGATCGGCGAGGAGCTCAGCGGGCACGACGAGTGCGCCTTCGCCGCCGCCATCAGCGGCAAGCACAACATCATGGCCGTGGTCATCTGCAAGGACACCCCGGACTTCTACCGCTACCTCAGCGGCCGGTTCGCCCGTACCGAGGGCATCAGGGGCTACGAGATCAGTGTGCGCGTGCGCCGTCTCAAGCAGGCCGCCTCCCTCATCCTCAACGGGCGGCTCGTCCACCCCGCGCTCGCCTGACCCGGGCGCGGGGCGGACCGGGCCCGTATCGGTCAGGCCCCCGAATATCGGTCAGGCCCCCGAAACCGCGTCCCGGAAGCCGTAGTCCGTCGCCGTCAGCCCGCCGTCCACCCGCAAGGTGGTCCCCGTGATCCAGGCCGCGTCGCGCGAGGCGAGGAAGGCGACGGCGGACGCGATGTCGTCCGGCTCGCCGATCCGGCCGAGCGGGTAGATGCTGCTCAGCCGGGACAGTTCCGCGTCACGGCCCGCCCAGGCGTCCGTGCGGACCGTACCGGGTGCGACCAGGTTGACGCGCACGCCGCGTGGTCCCGCGTGGCCGGCGAGGGTGCGGGTCAGACTGCCCAGACCGGCCTTGGCCGCGCTGTAGGCGTGATTGCCGAAGTCCTGTTCGCCGTTGACCGAACCGATGTTGACGATCGCGCCCCGGCCGGACGCGACCAGGTGCGGAAGGGCGGCGCGGGCGCACCGGTACGGGCCGGTGAGCGTGATGTCGAGGTCGCGCTGCCAGACCTCGTCGGGCTCGTCCTCGAAGAACGGGGCGTCGGGCGTGCAGGCGTACGCGTTGTTCACCAGCACGTCGAGGGAGCCGAAGGCGGCGACGGCGTGGGCGACCGCGGCCTCGACCGCCGCCCGGTCGGCCACGTCGCAGGACAGCGCCTCGGCGGCCCCGCCCGTCTCCCGTATCGCCGCGGCGGTATGCGCGGCGCGGTCGCCGTCCAGGTCGGTGACCAGGACGCGCGCGCCCTCCGAGGCCAGCCGGCGGGCCGTGGCGGCCCCGATGCCCTGGCCCGCCCCGGTGATGAGTACGCCGTATCCGTCGAACCGTGGGCCGGCGGGGGAAGGAATCGCGGAGGGAGAAGTCATAGCGCCGACCGTACTGCCCTGACCAGGGCCTGGGCACGGGGATCGGCGGTGACTCCCTTCTGCAGACCGTTCGTCACATAGCCCAGGGCGATACCGGATTCGGGGTCGGCGAATCCGAGCGAGCCGCCCCGGCCGGGGTGGCCGAAGGAGCCGGGGGCCAGCAGCGGGGCCGCCGGTCCGTGCAGCATGTAGCCGAGGCCGAAGCGGGTGTTGACGACCAGGACCCGGTCCGGTCCCGCCGACTCCTCGGTGCGGGCGAGGGTGAGCGTGGCCGGGGCGAACAGCCGGTGGCCGTCGACCGGGCCGATCATCGCGGCGTAGCAGCGGGCCAGCGCGCGGGCGGTGGCGATGCCGTTGGAGGCGGGGAGTTCGGCCACCCGGTAGGCGGGGTCGTTCTCGTCGGGGAGCGGGTCGATGGCTCCGAAGGCGCGGCGGGTGAGGGACTCCGGGTCGCGGTAGGCCTCGACGACGGACCGCTTGGGGCGCACCCGCAGCGTGCCGCCGCCGCCCGCGTCGGCCGGTGGTTCGACGGGGCCGATGCGGCCCACCCGGTGCGCCTCGTCCGCCGGGAGGCCGAACCAGAAGTCCAGGCCGAGCGGGCGGGCGATCTCCTCGGCGATCCAGCGGCCGACGGTGCGGCCGGTGACCCGGCGTACCAGTTCGCCGATGAGCCAGCTGTAGGTCTGGGCGTGGTAGCCGTGGTCCGTGCCGGGTTCCCACTGGGGGCGCTGGGCCGCGACGGCCTGCGGACCGGAGATCCCGTCGGCCGCCTCGGAGGGGGTCAGCGGGCAGTCGAGGGCGGGTATGCCGGCCCGGTGGGCGAGGAGGTCGCGGACGAGCACCCGCTCCTTGCCGGCCGCCTTGAACTCCGGCCAGTACGTGCCGACGGGGGCGTCGAGGTCGACCTGGCCGCGCTGGTGCAGCAGCAGCGGTACGGCGGCGGCTATGCCCTTGCCCGCCGAGCGGACGATCTGCACGGTGTCGACGGCCCACGGCTCGGTGCCGTCGACGTCTCTCGTACCGGCCCACAGATCGACGACCTTGCGCCCGTCCCGGTAGACCGTGACCGCGGCGCCGCGTTCGCCGCGCTGCTCGAAGTTACGGACGAAGGCGTCCCGGACCGGTTCGAATCCGGCCGCCACCGTGCCCCGTACGTCCACGCCTGCTCCTGCGCTCCCGCTCATCCCCCCATGGTGCATGCCCGCGCAGGTCGGACGTGTGGCGGGTCACCTCATGTTCACCGTCACGGAACGCGGATCGAATCCGAAGGGCAGCTCCAGACGGTGGCTGCGCATCAGCCCCTCGTCGCAGAGCAGATCCTGGGTACGGTCGTCGGCGGCGATGACACCCTCGCTCAGCACGACCGCGCGCGGGCAGAGTTCCAGGGCGTACGGCAGGTCGTGCGTGACCATGAGCACGGTGACGTCCAGGGAGCGCAGGATGTCGGCGAGTTCGCGCCGGGAGGCCGGGTCCAGGTTGGAGGACGGCTCGTCCAGGACGAGGATCTCCGGCCGCATGGCGAGGACGGTGGCGACGGCGACGCGGCGGCGCTGGCCGAAGGAGAGGTGGTGCGGCGGCCGGTCCGCGTACTCGGCCATGCCGACCTGTGTCAGCGCCTCGGTGACGCGTTCCTCCAGTTCGGCGCCGCGCAGCCCGGACGCGGCGGGGCCGAAGGCGACGTCCTCCCGGACGGTGGGCATGAAGAGCTGGTCGTCGGGGTCCTGGAAGACGATGCCGACGCGGCGGCGGATCTCGGCGAGGTTGCGCTTCTCGACCGGGAGACCGGCGACCCGGACGGTGCCCGCGCCGGCGTCGAGGATGCCGTTGAGATGGAGGACGAGGGTGGTCTTGCCGGCTCCGTTGGGGCCGAGCAGGGCGACGCGTTCGCCTCGGGCGACCGTCAGGTTCACTCCGAAGAGCGCCTGGTGGCCGTCGGGATAGGCGTAGGCGAGGCCGCTGACCTCCAGGGACGGTGCGGGTGCGGTGGGCAGGCTCATAGGGTCCATCCCAGCAGACAGATGACGAGGGCGAGGACGGGGAGGGCCGAGGCGTACGCCCACTGGGCCCGGGAGGCCGTCACCTCGTCGATGACCGGCATGGAACCGGCGTAGCCGCGGCTGACCATCGCCAGGTGGACGCGTTCGCCGCGCTCGTACGACCTGATGAAGAGCGCGCCCGCCGACGCGGCCAGGACGCCCCACTGCCGTATCCCGCGCGCCTCGAAGCCCCGGGAGCGGCGGGCGATCGACATCCGGCGCATCTCGTCGGTGATCACATCGCCGTACCGGATCATGAACGAGGCGATCTGCACGAGCAGCGGCGGCAGTCTGAGCCGCTGGAGGCCGAGCAGCAGGGAGCGCAGTTCGGTGGTGGAGGCGAGGAGGACGGAGGCGGCCACGCCGAGGGTGCCCTTGGCCAGGACGTTCCAGGCGCCCCAGAAGCCGGGGACGCTGACGGAGAGGCCGAGGACATGGGTCTGCTCGCCGGGCACCACGAACGGCATGAGCAGGGCAAACGCGACGAACGGCACCTCGATGAGCAGTCGCTTGAGCAGGAAGCCCGCGGGGATGCGGGCCAGGGCGGTGACGGCGCCGATCAGCACCGCGTAGAGCGCGAACGCCCACACCGCCCCGCGCGGCGTCGAGACGACGGCCACGACGAAGCAGAAGGCGGCCGCGAGCTTGCAGTGCGGGGGCAGGTCGTGGACGGGCGAGTGCCCGTGCCGGTAGAGCCGGTGCGCATGACCCGCGCCCATGTCAGACGGTTTCCCGGTCGTGCGAGGTGGCGGCGGGCGCGTCGGGGGTGCGGCGGCGGCGGACCACGTAGAAGACCCCGCTGCCGGCCACGATCGTGGCACCGACGCCGATCACCCCGGCGAGGCCGCCGGAGATACGGGCGTTGGACACGTCCTTGACGCCGTAGTCGGCGAGCGGGGAGTCCTTGGCGGCGTGCTCCTCGGCCTTCTTGTCGATGCCCTGGTCGGCGGCGACCTTCTCCAGGCCGTCGGGGTTCGCCGAGGCGTAGAAGGAGACGAAGCCCGCCAGGACGAGGGCGGTGACCAGGCCGGTGGCCCAGAGCCCCCGGGTGGAGCGGGCGGCGACCGGGGCGACGGGCTGCCGGGCCGGGGCGTCGACGAGTTCGCCGTCGACCCGGAGCTGGAGCGGGGCGGTGAGTCCGCGGGCGCCGTGGACCAGATCGGGGCGTACGGCGACGACGGCGCCGACGGTCAGTGCGGTGATCACGGCCTCGCCGATACCGATGAGGACGTGGACGCCGACCATGGCTGTGAAGACCTTGCCGATCGGGATGTCGGTGGTGCCGCCGATCCAGTAGATCAGTGTGAAGACGCAGGCCGCGGCCGGTACGGAGACCAGGGCGGCGACGAAGGACGCGGCCGTCACGGAGCGGCGGCTCCGCGGGAGCACGCGGACCAGCCCGCGGAAGAGGGCGTATGCGACGACGGTGGTCGTGATGCCCATGTCGAGCACGTTCACACCGAGCGCGGTGAGCCCGCCGTCGGCGAAGAGGATGCCCTGCATGAGCAGGACGACGGAGATGCAGAGCACCCCGGTGTACGGCCCGACCAGGATCGCGGCGAGCGCACCGCCCAGCAGGTGCCCGCTGGTGCCCGCGGCGACCGGGAAGTTCAGCATCTGCACGGCGAAGATGAACGCGGCGACGAGACCGGCGAGCGGCGCGGTGCGCTCGTCCAGCTCACGGCGGGCGCCCCGCAGGCTGACGGCGACGGCGCCCGCGGCGACGACTCCGGCGGCGGCGGAGACGGGGGCGTCGATGAATCCGTCGGGTACATGCATGGGGAGGCTCCGCTTCCTGCGATCCTGCGTTGCCGCGGACGATGTCGTGAACCGCTCAATGATAGGGCCTTGTTGCAAACCCTTCGCAAGAGCGGATGCGTCACAACTGACCGCTCCCCGCGCCACCGGCGGGAAATATGGGACATTGGATGACGAAGAGAACAGACAGGAGGAGTCGGCCCATGCCCCCCGTGATCCATGAACAGGCCGAGGCCTGGCTCGTCAATGACACCCCCGACCTCCCGGCGGTCCCGGTCGACCTGCTGTACGACGCCGACGACGACCCGCGCATGGTCCATGTCGCCTTTCCCGGCGGCATCGACTGGGCCTTCAGCCGCGACCTGCTGGAGCGCGGACTGCGCTCCCCCGCCGAACGCGGCGGCATCCGGGTGTGGCCGTGCGGCCGCACGCAACTGGTCGTGGAGCTCCGCTCGAAGGAGGGCGTGGAGGTGGTGCAGTTCGACAACGCGCCGCTGATCCGTTTTCTGCACCGCACCCACGGCGAGAACGCCGCCGGACCCGCGCGCATGCCCCGTATGGACGCATGACCCCCACGCGGTGACGCACCGCATGGCACAAGCCCCGCGCCACTCGCACGGGGCACCGCATGACAGAGGCCCCCGTGCCGCTCGCACGGGGGCCTTCGCCATTGCCCCGGCCCCCCGTCCCCACAGGCAACCGGCGCATCCGGGGCCGCGCTCCGCTCAGACGCGGACCCCGGAGGCTCTCTGCGGCGCAGAACCAGCTCGGCCGCAGGTCAGAAGCAGCTCAGAACCGGCTCGGACGCAGGTCAGAACCAGCTCAGAACCGGCGCGGACGCAGGTCGGGCACAGGTCAGAACCGGCTCGGACGCAGGTCGGACACAGGTCTGAACCGGCTCGGACGCAGGTCGGACGCGGCTCAGACGCGGCTCAGCTCGCGGTCGTCCTCGGCACCGCCGCCGCGCCCGTCCCGGCCGGTGCGGCCCTCGGACGTCTCGCCGAGCTGCTCGCGCAGCCCCTCGCCCTCCACGTCCACGTTCGGCAGGAGCCGGTCCAGCCAGCGCGGCAGCCACCAGGCACGCCTGCCGAGCAGGGCGAGGACCGCGGGCACGATCGCCATCCGGACCACGAACGCGTCGAAGAAGACGGCGATGGCGAGCGAGAAACCGATCATCTTGACCATCTGCTCGCTGGAGCCGATGAAGCCGGCGAAGACCGCCATCATGATCACGGCCGCGGCCGTGACGACCCGGGCGCCGTGCCTGAAGCCGGTGACGATCGCCTGACCGGGCTTCTCGCCGTGGACGTACGCCTCACGCATCCGGGTCACGAGGAACACCTCGTAGTCCATGGCCAGACCGAAGACCACGCCCACCATGAAGATCGGCATCATGGACATGATCGGACCGGTCTGCTCCACACCGAAGAGCGAGCCGAGCCAGCCCCACTGGAAGACCGCGACGACCGCGCCCAGGGCCGCGACGACCGAGAGCAGGAAGCCGAGGGCCGCCTTCAGCGGCACCAGCACGGAGCGGAAGACCAGCATCAGCAGCAGGAAGGCCAGGCCGACGACGAGCGCCAGATAGGGCAGCAGCGCGTCGTTCATCTTCTGCGAGAAGTCGATGTTCATCGCCGTCGAGCCGGTGACCAGAACCTCGGCACCGGTGTCGGACGTGATGTCCTTGCCCGTGTCACGGATCGCGTGGACGACGTTCTCGGTCTCGGTGGAGCTCGGCCGGTCCTTCGGGACGACGGTGAGCATCGCGGTGTCGCCGGCCTTGTTGAACTGGGCCGGGGTGACGGCGACGACACCCGGGATGCCCGAGATCTCGTCGGAGACCCGCTTGGCCGCGGTCTTGCCGTCGGAGCTGTTCGCGGTGTCGACGACGACCATCAGCGGCCCGTTGAAGCCGGGGCCGAAACCGTCGGAGAGCAGGTCGTAGGCGCGCCGCTGGGTGGTACTGGTGGGCTGGGAGCCGTCGTCGGGCAGCCCCATCTCCAGGGAAGCGGCCGGTACGGCGATGGCACCGAGGCCGATGACACCGGCCAGCAGCACCCAGACCGGCTTGCGCAGCACGAACCGCGCCCAGCGGGTGCCCATGTTCGGCTTCGCGTCGGGCCGGTTCTCTGCCTCGGCGGCCTTGCGCGCCTTGCGCCCCATGACCCGCTTGCCCGCGAAGCCCATCATCGCCGGGACCAGGGTGAGGGCGATGAGGACGGCGATCGCGACCGTGCCGGCCGCGGCGAAGCCCATCTTCGACAGCATCGGGATGTTCACGACGGCGAGGCCGACCAGCGCGATGACGACGGTGAGACCGGCGAAGACGACCGCGGAACCGGCCGTGCCGACCGCCCGTCCGGCCGCTTCCTCGTGCTCCTGGCCCTCGGCCAGCTCGGCGCGGTAGCGGGAGACGATGAACAGCGCGTAGTCGATGCCGACCGCAAGGCCGATCATCATCGCGAGGGTGGAGGTGGTGGAGCCCAGGTCGAGCACGTTCGCCAGGGCCGTGATCGTCGAGACACCGATACCGACCCCGATCAGGGCGGTGAGCAGCGGGAGTCCGGCGGCGATCAGCGAGCCGAAGGTGATGACGAGCACCACCGCGGCGATCGCGACGCCGATGATCTCGGTGGCCCCGGGTTCCGGCATCGCCTGGAGGGCGTCACCGCCGATCTCCACGGTCATCCCGCTCTTCTGCGCCGCCTGGCCCGCGTCCTGGAGGGCGTCCCGGGTCGCCTTGGTCAGCTCCATCGAGTTGACCTTGTAGGACACGGAGACGTACGCCGTGGAGCCGTCCTTGCTGACGGCGTTGCCGGTGTACGGGTCGGTGACCGAGGCGATCTGGTCCGAGCCGGACTTCAGCTCGCCGGCCAGCTTGTTCACCTCGGCCTTGTTCGCCGGGTCCGTCATCTTCTGGCCGTCGGGCGCCTTGAACACGACCCGTGCGGTCGCGCCGTCGGCGCTGGCGCCGGGGAAGCGCTGTTCCAGCAGGTCGAAGGCCCTTTGCGCCTCCGTACCCGGGATCGAGAAGGAGCTGGAGGTGGCGGTGGACGCGGAGGCCGCGCCGAATCCGGCGAGCGCCAGCAGGGCCACCCAGATCAGGGCGACATAGCGGCGGCGCCGGAAGGCGAACCGTCCGAGCTTGTAGAGGAATGTGGCCACGGAGGCGTACTCCCGGTCAGGTCGTGTGAGTGGAAAAGGGCGTGAGGAACCGGCCCGACGACGAGAGCGGCGTGTCAGGTAGGGCTTGGGGAGAAGGCCACGCGAAGGGGACGGATCGCGCGAAGGGGACTGAGGGGGTCAGACTCCGAGTGCGGGGAGCATCACGGAGTCGACGTAGTCGGTGAGGAACGCCTGATCGACGGCGCGGTCCTCGACCAGCTGCCGAGCGGCGAAGGCGCCGATCAGCATGTGCGGTACATATTTCAGCGCCGGATGGTCCGGACGCAGCTCACCCCGGTCCACGGCTCGGCGCAGCAGCGTGTCGAGGCCGGTCACTTCCGGCTCGATCAGCAGTTCGCGCAGGGCCTGGAGCAGATCGGGATTGGTGTGGACGGCATGGGTCAGGCCCCGCATCAGCGCGGAGTTCTTCTCCATCTGGCAGTCGTCGCTGCGGCTCAGCGCGGCGTGGAAGTCGCCGCGCAGCGACCCGGTGTCGATCTCTGCGAGGGACACCGGCTTGTTGTGCCGCAGGGCCATGACGACCAGCTCCGGCTTGCTCCCCCACTGGCGGTAGAGGGTGGCCTTGCTGGAATGGGTACGGGCGGCGACGGCGTCCATGGTCAGGGCGTCATAGCCGACTTCGCGGAGCAGGTCGAGCACCGCGGCGTACAGCTCGCTCTCACGCTCGGGCGTGAGCCGGGTGCGTGCCATGGGTCGTCCTCCTGTTCCCGTTCTCGTTCTCGCACATCAGTCAATCGAACGAAACTGTTTCGTACACATCGACGCTACCTCTCCCGTCCAGCGAAACGAAAACGTTTCGCTTGTGTTCCGCACCACAAGTTGCCGGGGCCCTCTCGCGCGGAAAGCATTGAGGGGTGAGTGACGACGTCGCGTATCTCCGTTTCCCGCACCTCCACGACGACCTGCTCTGCTTCGCGGCCGAGGACGACCTCTGGGTCGCTCCGCTCGCCCCGGAGGGGCAGCGGCCCGGCCGCGCGTGGCGGGTGACCGTCGACCGGACCAGGGTCGGCCACCCGCGCTTCTCCCCCGACGGAACCCGTATCGCGTACACGACCTGGCGCAGCCTCGACCCCGAGATCCACCTCGCGCCGGTCGAGGGCGGCCCGGCACACCGGCTCACCTACTGGGGGTCGACGGACGCCCGGGTCTGCGGCTGGACCCCCGACGAGGGGGACGCCTCGCAGATCCTCGCCGTCTCCTCGCACAACCAGCCGTTCTCGCACGACTCCTGGGCCTACACCGTCCCCACGGACGGCGGCCCCGGCGGCAAGCTGCCCTGGGGGCCCGTCTCCGACCTCGCCGTCGCCGACATCGACGGCGAACGGCGCACCCTGCTGCTGACCGGCAAACCACCGCACGAACCGGCCTCCTGGAAGCGGTACCGGGGCGGTGCGACGGGGCGGCTGTGGCTGCACGGCAGGCGGCTGCTCCCGGACATCGGCGGCCACCTCGACTCGCCCATGTTCGTCGCCGGCCGGATCGCGTTCCTCTCCGACCACGAGGGCGTCGGCAATCTGTACTCCTGCCGGCCCGACGGCAGCGATCTGCGCCGCCACACGGACCACGACGCCTTCTACGCCCGGCACGCCTCCAGCGACGGGCGCCGGGTCGTCTACCAGTGCGCGGGCGACGTGTGGCTGGTCGACGACCTGGCGTCGCCGGACGCGGTGCCGCGGAAGCTGGAGGTACGGCTCGGCGGGCCGCGCGTCGGACGGCGTACGCACCAGGTGCCGGCCGCCAGCAATGTCGACTCGCTGTCCGTGGACGAGACGGGCCGGGCCAGCGCCGTCACCGTACGCGGCAGCCTGTACTGGCTCACCCACCGCGACGGCCCCGCCCGGACGATCTCCGACACCCCGGGGGTCCGGGTCCGGCTGCCCGAGATGCTCGGCAGCGGCGGCCAGGTCGCCTACGTCACGGACGCGGACGGCGACGACGCGATCGAGATCGCCTACCTGCCGCGCGCCAGCGGCGACCGCGAGCCGCGCCGGCTGGCCTCCGGACGGATCGGCCGGGTCCAGGAACTGATCTCCGACCCGGACGGCGAGCGTCTGGCGATCGCGACGAACGACGGACGGCTGCTGCTCCTGGAGACGGACGAGGAGACGTCCACGGGCGAGCCCGTGGAACTGATCCGCTCCATCAACGGGCCGGTCCGGGACATGGCGTTCTCGCCGGACGGCGCCTGGCTGACCTGGTCGCACCCCGGGATCGGCCGTTCGCTGCGCCAGATCAAACTGGCCCGCATCCTGGGGACCGGTGCCCCGGTGATCGTCGATGTCACCAACGGCCGCTTCGAGGACGAGAATCCCGTCTTCACCGGCGACGGGCGCTACCTCGCCTTCCTCTCCTGGCGCGGTTTCGACCCGGTGTACGACGTCCACACCGGGGACCTCTCCTTCCCGCTGGGCTGCCGCCCGTACCTGGTGCCGCTCTCCTCGGCGACGCCCTCCCCGTTCGCCCTGTCGCCGGAGGGGCGCCCGGCCGCGGGCGGCCTCGACCCGGCCGACGACATTCCCGACGCCGGTACGGGCGAGGGGCCGTCGACGGTCACGGTCGAGTTCGAGGGGCTGGAGAACCGGGTGACGCCGTTCCCGGTCTCCGCGTCGAAGTACTCGGCCCTGCGTCCGGTGAGCGGCGGCGGACTCGTCTGGCTGCGCTGGCCGATCTCCGGCGCGCTCGGCGAGACGTTCGCCAACCCGGCCGACATGTCGGGCCGCCCCACGCTCGAACACTTCAACATCTCCAAGGCCAGGAAGACCGAACTCGTCGGCCATCTGGACTGGTTCGCGGTCAGCGGCGACGCCACGCGGCTGGTCGTCATGGACGAGGGCGAACTGCGCGCCGTCCCCGCCACGGAGATCGGCGACAGCGACACGACGGTCTACCTCGACCTGCGCCGCATCCTGCACGACGTCGACCCGGCGGCGGAGTGGCGGCAGGCGTACGGGGAGGCCGGCCGCATCATCCGCGCGTACTTCTGGGAACCGGACATGTGCGGAATCGACTGGGAGGGGGTGCTCGACCAGTACCGCCCGCTGGTCGAACGGGTCGCCTCCCCCGACGAGTTCGCCGATCTGCTGCGCGAGGTCCTGGGCGAACTGGGCACCTCGCACGCGTACGTCTCACCGGCCCGCCGCAACGAGGGCCCGCCGCACTACCAGCGGGCGATCGGACTGCTCGGCGCGAACCTGGCCTGCCGGGACGGCGCCTGGACCGTCCGGCGCATCCTGCCCGGTGACTCCTCCGACTCCAAGGCCCGTTCCCCGCTGGCCGGTACGGGCATCCGGGAGGGCGCGGTCCTCACCCATGTGGACGGCCGCCCGGTCGACCCGGTGACGGGCCCGTACCCCCTCCTCTCCGCGGCGGGCGGCACCACGGTCGAACTCACCTTCCGCCCGCCCGAGGGGGAAGGCCGCTCCCGCCGGGTCGCGATCGTCCCCCTGGTCGACGAACGCCCCCTGCGCTACCAGGACTGGGTCGCCAAACGCCGCGAGGTCGTACGGGAGTTGAGCGGCGGCAAGTGCGGCTATCTGCACATCCCCGACATGGGCGGCTCCGGCTGGGCCCAGTTCAACCGGGACCTGCGCATGGAGGTCTCCCGCCCGGCGCTGATCGTCGACGTACGCGGCAACGCGGGCGGCCACATCAGCGAGTTGGTGGTCGAGAAGCTCACCCGCACGATCCTCGGCTGGGACCTGACCCGCAACGCCCAGCCGGTCTCGTACGCCTCGAACGCCCCGCGCGGCCCGGTGGTCGCCCTGGCCGACGAGGCGACCTCCTCCGACGGCGACATGATCACCGCCGCGTTCCGCCTGCTGAAACTGGGCCCGGTGGTGGGCCAGCGGACGTGGGGCGGCGTGGTCGGCATGACCGGCCGGCACCGGCTGGGCGACGGCACGGTGATCACGGTGCCGATGAACGCGGCCTGGTTCGACACGTACGGGTGGTCGGTCGAGAACTACGGCGTCGAACCGGACCTGGAGGCGCTGCGCACCCCGCTCGACTGGGCCGAGGGCCGGTACGCGGTGCTGGACGACGCGGTGCGGGTGGCCCTGGACCTGCTGGCCGCGCACCCGGCGGCGACCCCTCCGACCTACGACTCGGTCCCGGACCGGCGCCGTCCGCCCCTGCCGCCACGGTGAGCGGGCCCCTGCACCGAACGGACGGGGGGGACGAGGGACAGGGACGGGGGGACGAGGGACGGGGACGACGGGGCGGGGCGACGGGACGGGGACGACGGGACGGGGACGACGGGGCGGGGACGACGGGACGGGGGCGCCCTTCCCGGCCCGGACCCTGCCCGAGTGATCTGCCTCACGCGCTGTCACAACAATCCCGCACGCGGTGTCTTGATGCCGAAGCCCGGCAACGAAGGAGACACCGTGAGCCAGAACACCGATGTGGTCGTGATCGGCGGAGGTTACGCCGGAGTCATGGCCGCCAACCGCCTGACGCAGCGCGACGACGTGACAGTGACGCTGATCAACCCGCGCCCGGCCTTCGTCGAGCGGATCCGTCTGCACCAACTGGTGGGCGGGTCCCACAACGCGGTCGTCGACTACGGAGACGTCCTGCGCAAGGGCGTCCGGCTGGTGGTCGACACCGTGACCCGGATCGACGCGGCCGGGCGCAGCGTGGCGTTGGCGACCGGCGGCACGGTCGGCTACGACTACCTGGTCTACGCGGTGGGCAGCGGCAGCGCCCACCCGGGCGTGCCCGGAGCGGCGGAGTTCGCCTACCCGATCGCCGGTCTGGAGGAGGCGGAGCGGCTGCGGCCGGTCGTCGACGCCGCGCCCGCGACGGCCGCGGTGACGGTGGTCGGCGCCGGTGCGACCGGCATCGAGACCGCCGCCGAGCTGGCGGAGGGGGGCCGCGCCGTGACCCTGGTCTGCGGCGAGGTGCTCGGCCCGTCCCTGCACCCCCGGGGCCGCCGCTCGGTCGCCAGACGGCTCGCCGGGCTCGGTGTGACCGTGCTCGAAGGCCCCGGGGCGAGGGTGGCGGCGGTGACCCGCGATGCCGTGCGGCTCGACGACGGCCGCGAACTCCCGAGCAGGGTCACCGTCTGGACCGCCGGATTCGGCGTGCCGGACCTGGCCGCCCGCAGCGGGCTGAGCACCGACGCCCTGGGCCGCCTCCTCACGGACGAGACGTTGACGAGCGTGGACGACGCGCGCATCGTCGCGGCCGGTGATTCGGCGGCACCGTCGGACCTGCCGTTCCGGATGAGCTGTCAGGCCGCGGTCCAGCTGGGCCCGCAGGCCGCCGAGACCGTACTCAGCCGGCTCGCGGGCAAGCTGCCCGCGCCCGTCGACGTGGGGTTCGTCGCCCAGTGCATCAGCCTGGGGCGGCGCAGCGGCGTCCTTCAGCTCACCAGCAAGGACGACACCGCCAAGCGGTACCACCTCGGCGGGCACGCGGGCGCGAAGCTCAAGGAATTCATTTGCAAGGGCACCGTCTGGCAGCTGTCGTACGAGGCACGCAAGCCGGGTGCGCGCACCTGGTGGGCCAAGGACGACAAGCGCCGACAGCTGCTGCGGGACAAGCGCGGCACGGCACCGGCCACCGCCGAACGGGCAGCATGAGGCCGTCCGGTGGGCCACGCACCGGTGGACCGGCCGCCTGTCACCGGCGGCCGGTCGCCGGTCATCGGCCGGCCGTCGACGGAGGAAAGAGGACCTTGCTGTGGACGCACGCGTGAAGACCTTCGGCAGCCAGGGCCGACCGTGAAGGAGAGAGGCCGGGACATGAGCGACCACGCCACCGATCAGGCGACCGAGGCTTTCGTCGCCCACCGCAATCTGCTCTTCACCGTCGCGTACGAGATGCTCGGATCGGCGGCCGACGCGGAGGACGTCCTTCAGGAGACCTGGCTGCGGTGGGTCGAGGTCGACCTGGAGCAGGTGCGCGACCGGCGCGCCTACCTGGTCCGGATCACGACCCGGCAGTCGCTCAACCGGCTGCGCACGATGACGCGCCGCAAGGAGGCGTACGTCGGCCCCTGGCTGCCCGAGCCGGTACTCACGGCACCGGACGTGGCCGAGGACGTCGAACTCGCCGAGAGTGTGTCGATGGCGCTGATGCTCGTCCTCGAAACGCTGTCGCCGACGGAGCGCGCCGTCTTCGTGCTGCGCGAGGCCTTCGACGTCGGTTACGACGAGATCGCGGCCGCCGTCGACAAGAGCCCCGCGGCCGTCCGCCAGATCGCGCACCGCGCCCGCCGGCACGTCGATGCCCGCCGCCCTCGCACGGCGGTCTCCCCGAGCGAGACCCGGGCAGCCCTGGAGTCGTTCCGGCGCGCGCTCGAAACCGGGGACCTCCAGAGCCTTCTCGACGTGCTCGCCCCCGAGGTCGTCCTGATGAGCGACGGCGGCGGCGTCAAACAGGCCGCGCGGCGGCCGGTCATCGGCGCCGACAAGGTGGCCCGTTTCATCGTCGGCGGCTCCGGCAAGGCCGAAGGCGCGCTCACCGTCGGCCCCACCGTGGTCAACGGCAATCCGGCCCTCGTCCTGCGTCTGGACGGTGAGATCGACGGCGTCCTGGCGATCCGTGTCGAGGACGCGCGCATCGTCGGCCTCTACTACGTCCGCAACCCGGAGAAGCTGACCCGCGTGGAATCCGAGACCCCGCTCACCCTGCGATGAATACCGGTGGTGCGCGTCGGCCCCACCCGGCCGGGGCCGTCCACGCGTTCCGATCACCGCCCTCGCGCTTGCCCGGGGTGCCGCGGGGCCGACCGGTGCGGTCCGGGCCGGCCGTGCGGCAGTGCTCCTCGCCTCACCCGTCCACGCCGTCCCGGGGCGGCGCACCCGGGACGGCTGCTGTTCCCGGTCCACCGGGGCCGACGGCGACCGGCTCGTCCACCGCCCGGCCCCACCCCGCGGGCACCGGCAGCTCGCACCAGACCGTCTTCCTGTGCACCCCTTGCTCCACGCCCCATCGCGACGCCAGCGCCTCCACGAGCGCGAGCCCACGCCCCGACTCGTCGCGGCCCCCCGCGGTTCGGGGAACCGGCCAGAGACCGGGCCCGGGATCGCTCACCTCGACGCGGATGCGGCCAGAGCGCGTACCGGCGACCCTGAGCGTGACCGGCGTCCCCTCACCGAGATGCACGATGACGTTGGTCAGCAACTCACTGACGCAGAGCAGCAGATCGGGCGAGTCCGCACCCCCGCACCGCTCGCGCAGGGTGTCCCGCATCTCCGGTACGGCCTTCGGCACGGCGAGCAGGTCCACCGTGAGCGGCAGCGGGGTCATCCACCGGCCGCCGCGTGCAGCACCTCGGCCAGCCGACGCGCGGTGGCCGCGTTGCAGTTGCCGAGCGCGACGAGCGGCGGCCGGGTCGTCCACGCGGCAAAGGTCAGCGGATCGACGCCGAGCGACGGCAGGGTGATGCCGTGCGCGGTGAGCGCGGCGCGGAGTGCGTCGACGTCCGCGCCGATGTCGTAGGGGGGTGAGTCATACGTGTGAGGGGTGCGGGTCGTGGGATGCGTGTCGTCCATGAGGGGCCGTCCACCTTTCGTTGCTTACTGTGACGAACGCCTCACACGGTGCCGCACGGGGCTCTACCTTGAAAGCGTTTCCCGCTCCACAACGCACAGCGCGAAAGGCGGTCAAGGGTGGCCACACGCAAGGAGATCGACGGCTCGGCGGGTGTCCCGCAGTTCTACGGCAAGGAACTCCGCTTCAAACGGGAGGAGGCGGGGCTGACCCTGGAGAAGCTGGTGGACGGCAGCTTCTACGGCATCACGTACCTGAGCGAGATCGAGCACGGTCACCGGCGGATGCCGAAGGATTTGGCCCAGCACGTGGACCGGGTGCTGGCGACGGACGGGTTCTTCGGTCGGCGGTGCGAGGACGTACGGAAGGCCCGACGCAAGGGGCACGCGGAGTACTTCGAACGCGTGCTGGACGCGGAGAAGCGTGCCGAGACCATCGAGCAGTGGTCTCCGACGGTCTTCCCCGGCCTGCTCCAGACGAAGTCGTACGCGGAAGCCGTAATCTGCGCCGAGCGGCTTCCGGAGCTTCAGGAAGAGACCGAAGTGAAGGTCAGTGCGCGGCTGGAGCGGGCGCAGCTCTTCGAGCGAAGCCACCGGACCCCGCAGTACTGGAACATCCTGAGTGAGTCCCTACTGCGTCTGCCGATCCTGCCGCCGCAGCAGATGGCCGAGCAGCTCGACCACATCGCCGAGCTCACCAGGCGCGGCCGGATCTTTACGCAGATCATTCCGTGGAACGCGGGAGCGCACCCCCTCATGCAGGGCAACTCCTTGGTTCTGGACTTCGCGGACGCTCCCCCATTCGCCTACACGGAGGGCCAGCACCACGGAGTTACCGCCGATGATCCGAGCCTCGTGAAGCAGTATCGGAGGTCGTACGATCTGCTGAGGGCCACCGCCTTGCCGCCGGAGGTGTCCCTCGCAATGATCGAGAAAGCGGCAGAGGACTACCGAAATGGCGTGCACCCCAATCGACTTGAGCACCGCGATCTGGCATAGGAGCAGCCACAGCAATTCCTCCGGCGGCGACTGCCTCGAAGTCGCGGACGGCCACCCCGGCATCGTCCCCGTTCGCGACTCCAAGCGCCCCGAGGGCCCGGTGCTCGTCGTTCCCGCGTCCGCCTGGACGCCGTTCGTCGAGGCCGTCAAAACATCCTGACCCGCCGCGAACGCCCCGACGAACCTCTGGGCGGGCAGCCGCAGTTCGTGGGCGTAAGCGGAACGTGAGCAGGACGTCAGCGGTGAGCTGAAGAGTAAGGGCGCCGACAGGCCCGGCCGTTTCACGGCCGGGCCGGGCCCGGCTCACCAACGTGGCGTTCGAGCGAACAAAGGGATTCAGGATGAAGAGAATCAAGGCCGCCCTCCTCACGGCCGCTGTCGTTGCGGGTATGACCGTGGCAGCCACCCCGGCGCAGGCGACCAGCTACTGCAACGTGGGTGGCGGCACCTTCATTTGCGAGTACGCCATGAGCGCCACGACGCTCCCCGACGGCACGAAGCAGGAATTCGGGATCGGTACCGACCGGGCCGTGTGGACGCGCTGGACAAACTCCTCCGGGGGTTGGACCTCGTGGACGTCCATGGGCGGAGAGTGGTACAGCGCGGCCGCCATCCGCACGCAGGAGGTGTACCCCTACCTCTTCTGCCTCGTCGCCAAGGGATCCGACGGCTGGTTGTGGGCAGACTGTCGTGACAACGGGGGCAACTGGACCGGCTGGTCCCACCTTCCCGACCCGTCCTGAGCCGAGCGGGCACCGGGCGCACATCAGCGCCCCGGTCCTGAGACCCTGCGTCGCAGTGGCCGAGGCGCCGTGCAGGTCACGGGGAGACTGACACGGCTTCGCCGGATCGGTAGGTTTTCCAGCACGCGAGGGGCAGAACGCGGACGGGCGGTGATCGTCTGCGCGTTCTTCCTGACCCGTACCGATCCGGCCCGGCTCATCGCCCGCCGTCGCCTCTCCCGGCAGGAGCAACGAAGTGCAGCAGCTCACGTACGACGACATCAAGGCCGCCACCGACCGGATCACCGGGCACGTCCGCCCGGTCGCCGTCGCTCCCGCCGACCCGGGAACGATCCGTACGGCGCACGGCGGCTCCCCCGACGAGCGCTCCGAGGAGCAGCCCTGCGAGGTCTGGTTCGCCCTGGAGTTCATGCAGCACACCGGGTCCTTCAAGGCGCGCGGCGCGCAGAACTTCATCCAGGCCCACCGCGAGGCCGGAACCCTGCCGGACGCGGGGGTGACCATCGCCTCCGGCGGCAACGCCGGGCTGGCCTGCGCGTGGGCTGCCCGGCAGCAGGGCGTGCGGGCCACGGTGTTCCTGCCGACCGTCGCCCCGGCGGTGAAGGTGGCCAAGCTCCGTGAGTTCGGGGCGGACGTGCGGGTGGTCGGCGCGGAGTACGCCGAAGCGCTCGAAGCGTGCGAGGAGTTCGCCCTCCGGTCCGGCGCACTCGCCGCGCACGCCTACGATCACCCGCTGATCGCCGCCGGGGCGGGCACTCTGCTGGAGGAGATCCACGCCCGGATCCCCGGTCTGGACACCGTGGTGGTCTCGGTCGGCGGCGGCGGCCTGTTCGCCGGTGTCGCCACCGCCGCCCGGCACCACGGAATCCGCACGGTCGCCGTCGAGCCGGAGAACTGCCGTGCGCTGAACGCCGCCATCGAGGCCGGTCAGCCGGTCGACGTCCCCGTCGACTCGGTCGCCATCGACGCCCTCGGCGCCCGCCGTGCCACCCCCTTGGCCCTGCACGCAGCACGCCAGGACGATGTCCGCTCCGTCCTCGTACCGGACGGCGAAATCGTCCGCGCACGCCAGGAGTTGTGGGACCACCATCGCGTCGCCGTCGAGCACGCCGCCGCCACCGCGCTGGCCGCACTCACCGCTCCGGACCTTCCGAACGGGTCGTCGGCCCCGGGCCACGGCTACCGGCCGCGCAGTGGTGAGCGCATCGCCGTCGTGCTGTGCGGGGCGAACACCGACCCGAGCGACCTGGTGCACCCGGCCGGGAGCTGATACCCGGTCGTCGGCCCGGCCGCGGAAGCCTGGATCCGCGCCACGCGCGAAGGGCGCGCCCGGAGTCCCGGGCACGCCCCTCACAGACAACGCACAGTGCCGTGCAACGCGTCGCGTCAGCGGTCGCGACGCTCGCGCATGTCGTCCGCAGCGTCCTGGACCCGGCCGCGGCCCTGCTGCGACGTCTTCGAGATCCGCTCGGACGCGCCCTGCGCCCGCTCCCGACCCTGGTTCCGAGCCCCGCCGCGGCCCTCGTGGCCCTCGCGGCCCTGGCTCCGAGCCTCGCCGCGGCCCTCGCGGCCCTCGTGGCCCTCGTTCGCCTTCTTCTTCGCCTGGTCGGCGAGCTCCTGCGCCTTGTCCTTGAACTGGTCTGCGATACCCATGCTGTTCACTCCTAGTGGGTGCGTGGGGGACGGTCCGTAAGGACCTCGACCAGAGTTACACGCCCCGACATTCACCGCATTTCGATCACTTACGCTGCGTACCCACCGCCCTCGCGTCCTGGTCCGCGGCGCCTCCGGCGCCCACGAGTCCCCTGCTCACGCCCTCCAGCCGCGCCCCGAATCTCCGCATCTCCCGCTGGCCGACGACCCCGATCACGGCGGGGAGGCAGCCCCGTACGGACTGCATCCCGCGCAGCCACCACTGCGCGTACACATGCGCGGACCGCCGCTCGATACCGGCCACGATCCGGTCGACCGCCGGACCCAGCGGATAGGTGCGGTTCGACGGCCAGGGCAGCCGCTGCCGCAGTTCCCGCATGACGTCGTCCTGGTCGGCACCCCGCACCATGTCGGTGTCGGTCCAGGACAGATAGCCGACCCCGACCTTCACCCCGCGGTAGCCGACCTCGGCCCGCAGGCTGTGCGCGAACGCCTCCACGCCCGACTTGGACGCGCAGTACGCGGTCATCATCGGCGCCGGCGTCAGCGCCGCGAGCGAGGCGATCTGCAGGAAGTACCCGCGGCTCTCCATGAGCACCGGCAGGAACGCCCGCCCCGTCACCGCCCCGCCGATCAGATTGACCTCGATGACCCGCCGCCACTCGTCCGGGTCGGAGTCGATGAACAGACCGCCGGACGCGACTCCGGCGTTGGCGACGACGACGTCGACCTTGCCGAACCGCTGCTTGACCTCCTCGGCGACGCGCGCCATCGCCGCGTGGTCCGTGACGTCCGCGTACCAGTGGTCGCTCTCCGCGTGCAGCCGCTCGGAGACCTTCTTCAGCTCGTCCGGCTCCAGGCCGACCAGCGCGAGCTTCGCGCCGCGCGCCGAGAGCTTGCGCGCCAGCAGTTCACCCACGCCGCGCGCCGCTCCCGTGACGACGACGACCTGTCCTTCGAGACTCCGCCAGTCACTCATGCGACCTCCTCCTTCTCCGCCGTACCGTCCGTACCATCCGCACGGCCCACGCCGCCCGTACCGCCCGTACCGCCCGTACTGTCCGTACCGCCCGCACTGCCCGTACCGCCCGTACCGCCCGTACCGCCCACGCCATCCGCACGGCCCGCGCCGCCCGCCGGAACGTACGCGGCGACGAGCTCGCGGATCTTCGCGGTGACCGCCTCCGGCGCCTCCACCGGTGTCATGTGCCCCATGCCCGCCAGTTCGGTGACGCCCAGGCAGTCGGGGAGCGCCGCCGCGAGAGCACGGGCGTGCACGGGCGGCGTCAGCCGGTCCTCCGTACCCGCGATCACCGCGGTGGGCACCCGCAACTCCCGTACCCCCGCATCGAGATCGAGCTCCGCGAGGACGTGGCCCCAGGCGACCCTGGCCGCCCGCGGGCACGCGTGCACGATCCGGGCGCAGGTCTCGACCCGTTCCGGGGCCGAACCCGCCCCCATCGTGCCGTACTTGAGTATCCGCCTGGAGACCGGTGTGACCGGCCCGAGCGGGGCGCGCGACCCGAGGAGCGCGCGGGTCGCCCGGGTCCGGACCGCCCCGGCCCGCAGCGGCACCACCAGCGACTCGTCGATCAGCCGCGAACTTCCGGTGCTGCACAGCAGGACGGCGGCCGCGTGCGCGCGCAGCCCGGCCCGCCGCGAGGCGGCCATCATCGTCATGCCCCCCATGGAGTGACCGGCGAGCACGGCCCGCTCACCCGGTTCGAGGGTGGCGGCCAGCACCGCTTCGAGGTCGTCGGCGAGGGCGTCCGTGCTGTACCCCTCACGGCCGACCGCGGGCGAACGGCCGTGGCCCCGCTGGTCGTAGACGACGACCCGGTGGTCCGCCGCCAGGTCCCGGACCTGCGCGGCCCAGAAGTGGGTGCTGCACGTCCAGCCGTGCGACAGGACCACCGCGGGGGCGCCGTCCCGCCCGTGCACCTCGACATGGATCCGGGCGCCGTCCGCCGAGAGCGCGGTCAGTTCGCGCGCCGGGACCGGCGGGGCGTCGTACCGCCGCAGCAGCCGGCTCATCCCACGACCTCCTCGGCGACGGGCCGCTCGGGGGCGGCGGCCCGCTTCGGTATCCGCACGACCTCGTACTCCGTGAGGTCGACCGACCGCGTCGCCTTGCGGAATTCGGCGGTGGTGCCCGGCCAGACGGTGGTGTTGCGGCCGTTGGCGTCCAGGTACCAGCTGGTGCAGCCGCCGGTGTTCCACACGGTGCGCTTCATCCGTTCCTGGACGCGGCGGTTCCAGGCGCCGACCGCCGAGGGGCGCGCGTCGAGTGCGACGCGGCCGCCCAGCACGTTCAACTGGCGCAGGTAGTCGGCCATGTAGTTCAGCTGGGACTCGATCATCAGGATCATCGAGGAGTTCCCGAGACCCGTGTTGGGGCCGATGATCGTCATCCAGTTGGGGAATCCGGCCGCGCCGGCGCCGCGCAGCGACTGCATGCCGTCCTTCCAGGACTCGGCGAGCGTGATGCCTTCCGCGCCCACCACCCGGTCGGCGATCGGCATGTCGGTCACGTGGAAGCCGGTGCCGAAGATGATGGCGTCGACCTCGGCCTCCGTGCCGTCGGAGGCGACGACCGTGGAGCCGCGCACCTCGGCCAGACCGGAGGCGACCACATCCACATTGGGCTGGGCGAGCGCCGGGTAGTAGGCGTTGGAGAGCAGGATGCGCTTGCAGCCGATGCGGTACGAGGGGGTCAGCTTGGCGCGCAGCGCCGGGTCCTTGATGGACCGGGCCATGCTGGACTTGGCTATCTTCTCGACCAGGCCCAGTTCGTCGGGGCGCTTGGTGAAGGCGCTTACCTGCAACTCCCTTATGCCCCAGAGCAGTCCGCGGCGCGCCGTGCCGGTGATGGGGAGTGTGCGGTGCAGCCAGCGCTCGGCGCCGCTGATCCTGCGGTCCATGCGGGGCATGACCCAGGGCGGGGTGCGCTGGAAGAGCGTCAGCCTGCCGGTCTTCGGCTGGATCGCGGGGACGATCTGGATGGCGGAGGCGCCGGTGCCGATCATCGCGACGCGTTTGCCGGTCAGGTCGTAGTCGTGGTCCCAGCGGGCCGAGTGGAAGACCTTGCCGGGGAAGCTGTCGAGACCGGGGATGTCCGGCGTCCTCGGGTCGGAGAGCGGGCCGGTCGCGGAGACGACGACGTCGGCGGTGAACGTGGCCCCGTTGCCGGTTTCGATGACCCAGTGGAGCGCGTCGCGGTCCCAGCTCATTCTCATGACTTCATGGTTGAGCCTGATGTGCGGGCGCAGCCCGAAGGTGTCCGCGACGTGCTCCAGGTAGGCGCGGATGTGCTCCTGCCCGGAGAAGGTGCGCGGCCACTCGGGGTTGGGGGCGAACGAGAACGAGTAGAGGTGGGACGGTACGTCGCAGGCGCAGCCCGGGTAGCTGTTGTCGCGCCAGGTGCCGCCGACGGAGCCGGCCCGCTCCAGGACGACGAAGTCCGTGATGCCTTCGCGGCGCAGCCGGACCGCGGCCCCGAGGCCCCCGAATCCGGATCCGATCACCGCCACTCGTACGTGCTCGTGCTGGGCCATGCTGCCGCCTCCCGCGGTACGTCACACGACTCCGCCAGCAATCACTGGCATTGTTGGGAGGGTAGAGCAGCTCCGTACTGATGGGTAGGGGTGCGACGAGGGAAAGTTACCGACGGTACGACATAGGGTGCGGGTGTGGCTGAAGGACGCGAGCACCGCGAATACCGGATGGAGGAGCTGGCCGAGGAGGCCGGCATCCCCGTACGGACCGTGCGCTTCTACCGGGAGCGCGGCCTGATCTCGCCGCCCCGCCGCGAGGGGCGCATCGCCTGGTACGACGACCACCACCTGGCCCGGCTGCGCACCATCGCGGGCCTGCTGGAGCGCGGCCACACCCTGACCGGCATCGCCGATCTCGCCCGCACCTTCGAGAGCGGGCGCGACGTCGCCGAGGTGCTGGGCCTGGGCGGGCCGACCGAGGAGACCCCGGTCCGCCTCACCCCCGAACAGCTCGCGGACCACTTCGAGGGCGAGGTCACCCCGGAGAACCTGGCCGCCGCCCTCGACCTGGGCTATCTGGCCACCGACGGCGACGAGATCGTCCACATCAGCCGCCGCCTCCTGGAGGTCTCGGCGGAGCTGGTACGGGAAGGGGTGCCGCTCGCGACGGTGCTCTCGACCGGCCGCCGCGTCCGCGAGCACGCGGACGCGCTCGCCGAACTCTTCGTGAGTGTTCTCGAAGCCCACAGCGACGAAGATGCCCGCGGCGACGAACCCGAACCGCCCCAACTCCGCCCGCTGGCCCGCGCGGTGGTGGACGCCGAACTCTCCATGGCCCTGGACCGCCGCCTGCGCCGCGAGGACACCACCCGCCCGCCGGCCCCCTGACGGAGCGGGCCCCGGGCTCCGCACCCCCGGAGACCTACAGGTCGAAGACCACCGTCACCGGCGCGTGGTCGCTCCACCGCTCGCCGTGCGTCGCGGCCCGCTCGACCCAGCCCTTCACCGCACGGGCGGCCAGCCCCGGCGTCGCCACCTGGTAGTCGATCCGCCAGCCCGTGTCGTTGTCGAAGGCCCGCCCGCGGTAGGACCACCACGAGTACGGCCCTTCCTCCTCCGGATGCAACGCCCGTACGACATCGACGTACGCGGCCTCGCCGAAGACCCGGGTCAGCCACTCCCGCTCCTCGGGGAGGAAGCCGGAGTTCTTCTTGTTGCCCCTCCAGTTCTTCAGGTCGGCCTCCTGGTGGGCGATGTTCCAGTCGCCGCAGACCACGACCTCCCGGCCGGCCGCCGCGGCCCGCGCCTTGAGGCCCTTCAGATACGGGAGGAACGCGGCCATGAACCGCTCCTTCTCCTCCTGCTTCTCCGTGCCGACCTCACCGGAGGGCAGGTACAGGCTCGCGACCGTGACACCGGGCAGGTCGACCTCGACGTAGCGGCCGCTCGCATCGAACTCCTCGGCCCCGGCGTCCCCGAAGCCGCCGAACCCGATCTGCACGCGCTCCGGCGCACGCCGGGTGTAGAGGGAGACCCCGGCCCGCCCCTTGGCGGCGGCCGGAGCGTGCACGGTGTGCCAGCCCTCGGGGTCACCCACCCCGGCGGGCAGCTGCTGCGGCTCGGCCCGCACCTCCTGCAGGCAGATCACATCGGCTTCGGTCCGGGCCAGCCACTCGACGAAGCCCTTCTTGGCCGCGGCGCGGAGCCCGTTTACATTGACGGTGGTCACAGTGAGCATTCCGGCACGATACCGACACTCGGTATCTGCATACATGTACCATGTTCTGCATGAATATCCACCCTCGCCCCTTCGACCACCCCGATGCCGTCAGACTCAACGCCCAGGTCCAGCTCGAATACGCGGCCCGGTACGGCGACGACGAGGGCGATGTCACACCGCTCGACGCCTCGATGTTCGAGCCGCCGAACGGTCTGTACCTCCTCGCCTACGACGCGCAGGGCCGCCCCGTCGCCACCGGAGGGTGGCGCTCCCAGGAGCGGAACGACCAGGGCTACTCCGACGGCGACGCCGAGCTCAAGCGGATGTTCGTGATACCCGAGGGCCGTGGCAACGGGCTGGCGCGCCGCATCCTGGCCGCCCTGGAAGCGGACGCGCGGGCGGCGGGCCGCAGCCGGATGGTGCTGGAGACCGGGGACCAGCAGCCCGAGGCCATCGCGCTGTACACCTCCAGCGGCTACACCCTGTGCCGGAAGTTCGGCCACTACCGCACGTACGAGAGCAGCCGCTGCTTCGCGAAGCCGCTGCGGTAGCGGACCCGGACGCTCCCGGGTCTCGGACCGCGCTCAGCGCACCCGCCCGGCACCCACGTATCAGCGCACCCGCCCGACGCCCACGTAGAAACCGCTGCGCTCCTGCGCCGGCGCGGGCTCCTCCTGGTACCACTCCGGGGCGTACACCAACCCGGGCTCGACGAGGTCCAGGCCGTCGAAGAAGGGCTCGACCTCGCTCCGGGTGCGCATCCGCAGCGGGATGGCCCCCTTCTTGTACGCGGTCTCGGTCTCCTGCCGCAGCTCCGGATGCTGGTCGGCCGTGCCGTGCGAGAGCACCAGGAAGCTGCCCGCGGGCAGGGCGTCGACCAGGGTGCGGGTGATGCCGTACGGATCCTGGTCGTCGGGCATGAAGTGCATGAGGGCGATCAGGGACAGCGCGACCGGCCTGCTGAAGTCCAGCAGCTCACGGGCGCGTTCGAGGATCGCCGACGGCTCGCGCACATCCGCGTGGAGGTAGTCGGTGACCCCTTCCGGGCTGCTGATCAGCAGCGCTTCCGCGTGGCGCAGGACGATCGGGTCGTTGTCCGCGTAGACGACCCGGGCGGTCGGCGTGATCGCCTGGACGACCTGGTGCAGATTGGGCGCCGTGGGGATGCCGGTGCCGATGTCGAGGAACTGGTCGATCCCGCCCCGTGCCAGCCAGGCGGAGGCCCGGTGCATGAACGCCCGGTTCCGCGCCGCGTTGCCCCGCGCCTCCTCGGGCAGCTTCTCCCCCACCTGCTGGTCGACCGGGTAGTTGTCCTTGCCACCCAGGAGCCAGTCGTAGACGCGCGCGGGGTGGGGCTTGCTGGTGTCGATCTGTGGCTTGGGCATTCCGGCCGTCACAGGCCCCTCCTCCGTACGGGGAAATCACGAGCAGCTGAGAAGAACTCCGCCCGACAGGGGAACACCCCCGGCAGGACCCATGGAAACGGGTGGGCGCCACCAGCGTAGTTGGCCCCGCCGACACCGCCGGGCCCCGGGCGCCCCGGGCGCCGCGGTAGCCGCGGTAGCCGCGGTAGCCGCGCACGACTGCTGCCGGTCTTCGGCCAGTAGGTCCTTGGCCGTGCCGTTCCCCGGGCAGCCGGCCGGGCACCCTGCGCCGGCCCCGCCGAAGTAGTTGCTCTGCAGGAGATCCTGACGTCCTTGAGCCTGCCGCCAGGGTGGGCCCGGCCTCGCAGGCGATGCTCGCAGAGTGGTAGGTCAGGTGACTTCCCAGGCCGCCTCGATCATCTGGAAGATCTCGTCCACCGCGGCCTGCGGATCGTCCGCCTCACGGGCCAGCGAATAGGCGTCGATCACGAACCTCGCGATCGTCCGGCAGGCCGTTGTGGTCTGCGACAGGCCGGGATCGGCAGCGATGGCCGTTGCCAGCGACTCCGCATGACGCAGCCGCATCGACTCCTCGTACTCCCGCAGGGCACGTGACTCGTCGATCATGCGGTAGACCGGGACGGTGCCGTCCGCCGTGCAGTGCCGGACCATCTCCTGGATCTCGCGGCGCAGTGCGGGGATGAGCGGTTCGTGCGGTGCGCGGTTGGTGACCGCCTGCGTGAGGCGTTGCTCGAAGTTGTCGTCCTGCTCGAACACCAGGGCCTCTTTCGAGGCGAAGTGGGAGAAGAGCGTGGTGACGGCCACGTCGGCCTCGGCGGCCACATCGCGAATGCCCACCGCGTCGTACCCGCGATCCAGGAAGAGCCGCAGGGCGGTGTCGGCGATCTTCTGTCGGGTCGCGGCCTTCTTGCGCTCACGGCGTCCGGGCGGCTCGGTCATGTCGCTGACACTAGCAAATCCAAAGGTGTAACTGTTTCTAAACAATAACCGTTAGTGTTACGGTCGGCTGCATGAAGAGAGTGAGCTTCGCCGAGTTCGGCGGTCCCGACGTTCTCCACCTCGAAGACGCCGAGGAGCCCCACGCGGGCCCCGGCCAGATACGCATCGCCGTGCGGGCGGCGGGCGTGAACCCCGTCGACTGGAGAATCCGTGAAGGCCAGTTCCAGAAGGTCCGCCCGGTCGTCCTGCCCGCCGGTGTCGGGCAGGACGCCTCCGGGGTGGTGGACGAGGCCGGCGAGGGCGCCGAAGGAGTCGAGGTCGGCGACCACGTGTTCGGGCGAGGCTCGAGCACCTATGCCGAGTTCGCCGTGCTGTCGGCCTGGGCCCGAATGCCCGAGGGGCTGACCTTCGAAGAAGCGGCCGGATACCCCTCCGTGGTGGAGACCGCGCTGCGCATCATCCGCCAGGCCGGTGTGCAGCCCGGCCAGACGCTGCTGGTCAGCGGAGCGTCCGGCGGAGTCGGCTCAGCGGTGCTGCAGATTGCCCGCGACCGCGGCATCACAGTGATCGGCACGGCCGGGGCCGCGAACCAGGACTACCTGCGCAGCCTGGGCGCCCTCGCCACGACATACGGCGAGGGCTGGGCCGAGCGGGTGCGGCAGCTCGGCCATGTCGACGCAGCGCTCGATCTGGCCGGCTCCGGCGTGATCCGCGCGCTCGTCGAGCTGACCGGGAACCCGCAGAAGGTGATCTCCATCGCCGATCTCGGCGCGCCGGAACACGGTGTCCGGTACTCCGGCGTGACCGGGAACGTACCGGAAGCCCTCGCCGAGGCCGCCGGCCTCATCGCGCGGGGAAAGCTCCACATCCCGGTCGAGAAGTCGTACCCGCTCGCCGAGGCCGCGGCCGCGCACATCGACAGCCGGGCCGGTCACACGCGCGGGCGCCGGGTCATCGTCGTCTGAGCCGTTTCCTGCCCGGTTGCACAGCCCGGCAAGCCGCCTTCCTTCCAGCGATCCTGCCCAGACCCACCCGGTGTGCGACACACAAGGAGCCCCATGCACACTCCTGTCACGATCATCGGCGCCGGACTCGGCGGCCTCGTCCTGGCCCGCGTCCTGCACCTCCACGGCATCCCCGTCACGGTCTACGAGGCGGAGTCCTCCCCGACGGCGCGTTCGCAGGGCGGGATGCTCGACATCCACGACCGCAACGGCCAACTCGCCCTCAAGGCTGCCGGTCTGACGGACGAGTTCCGCAGCATCGTCCTGGAGGGCCGCCAAGCGATACGGCTCCTCGGCCGAGACGGGACCGTCCTGTTCGACAAGGCCGACGACGGCACGGGCGAAAGCCCCGAGGTACAGCGCGGCGAACTGCGACAGATCCTGCTCGACGCACTCCCCGCCGGCACCGTCCGATGGGGCCACAAGGCCACCGGCGTCCGCACCCTCAACGAGGGCCGCCACGAGGTGACCTTCGCAGGTGGCACCGCCGTCGCCACGAGCCTGCTCGTCGGCGCGGACGGTGCATGGTCACAAGTGCGACCGCTGCTCTGCGACACCACGCCCGCATACGTCGGCCGGTCCTTCGTCGAGACCCACCTGCACGACGCCGACACCCGATACCCGGCCACCGCGAAAGCGGTCGGCGACGGAACGCTTGTCGCGCTCGACCCGGACGGAAACGGGAAGTGGTTCGTGGCGCACCGGGAGAAGGACGGGACCCTCCACACCTACATCACGCTGACCAAGCCGCAAGACTGGTTCGCGACCATCGATTTCACCGATGCCGCCGCAGCCGCCGCGCGGATCGCGGAGGAGTACGACGGCTGGGCACCGGAACTCACCGCCCTGATCACCGCCGGCGAGACCGCGCCGGTCCTGCGCCCCCTGCACGCCCTGCCGGTCGGGCACCGCTGGGACCGGGTGCCGGGAGTGACCCTCCTCGGCGACGCCGCCCACCTCTCGACCCCCAACGGCGAGGGCGCCAACCTGGCCATGCAAGACGGCGCCGAACTCGGCAAGGCCCTCGCCGCACACCCCGATGACATCGAAACCGCCCTCACCGAGTACGAACGAGAGCTGTTCCCCCGCAGCGCCGCGGCCGCCGCCGCAGTCGCCCACAACCCCACGTCCCAGGAGGTGATCAAGTTCTTCACCGAACGGGAACCAGCGGGAATCTGACAGTCCCGCAGAGGTGAGCGACTGCAAGCTCTCCTGCTGAACGACTTACTACGCGTACGGAGGTTGTCCGTGTTTGCTATGCAATACCACCGCTACGGCGGTTCCGAAGTCCTCTGCATGGAGGAGGTCGAAGAGCCGCACGCCGGGCCCGGGCAGGTCCGCATCGCGGTGCGTGCCACCGGCGTCACCCCGGTTGACCGGTACCTGCGTTCAGGGATGCTGCGGGACATCGCCACCCTGGACTTCCCCCACATCCCCGGCATGGATGCCGCCGGAATAGTCGACGAGGTGGGAGAGGGGGTGACCGGCACCGCCGTGGGAGACGAGGTCTTCGGCCTCGTCCCCTTCGCAGATCAGGGAGGCGCTGCAGCCCAGTACGCCGTGTTGGAGGCATGGGCACCCAAGCCCCGGTCGTGGTCCTTCGAGGAAGCGGGCGGCGCCGCAGGCAACATCGACACGGCCACGCGGGTACTGGAGGCCCTGGAAGCCGCCGAGGGCATGACTTTGCTGATCGAGGGTGCCGCCGGAGGCGTCGGCACCATCACCGCACAACTCGCCCGGGCCCGCGGCCTCACCGTGATCGGCACCGCGAGCGAAGGCAACCACGGCTTCCTCGACCGGCTCGGCGTCGTACCGGTCACCTACGGGGCGGGGCTGGCCGATCGCCTTGCCCCACTGGCTCCGCGCGGCGTCGACGTGGTTCTGGACGCGGCCGGTAAGGGCTCTCTGGCCGAACTGGTGGCCATCGCCGGCGATCCGCATCGCGTGGTGACCATCGCGGACTTCGACGCCGACCGACTCGGAGTGCGGTTCTCCCGCTCCGAAGCAGGGAAGTCGCCGGGCTGGGCAGGGCTGCCACTGGCGGCCGATCTCGCCGACCAAGACCGCCTCACCGTCCCGCTGCACGCCGTGTTCCCGCTGAAGGAGGCCGCCGCGGCTCACGACGTCAGCGCCACCGGCCATGCGCGCGGCAAGATCGTCATCACCGTGCCCTGACAGCCGTGGGCCTGGTCGGGCGGGCGCTTCAAGAGCGGGACGCTTGACATCGGCAACCCCAAGCACCGGCCCGGCCCGGGTCAGGCTGCCCGGACCTTCCTCCTCGCGGTCATGCTCACCGTCGCCAACCTGGCCGTCTTGGAGACCTGGCCCACCGAACGCGCCGGCCCGGACGAACTCACCGACACCGACTTCGAAACCACCGGCCCCTGCCACCGCTCAGCACCCCGAGCACCGCCCTGCCCGAAGCAAGCAACGGGCGCCACCCGCCCCCGCGTACCCACTGAACCCGGCTCCGTACGACAACCCCAGCCCACCCGCGCACGCCGAACTCCCCGCAGCTCGGCGTGCACAGCCATGCCCACGCCCACCCAACAGGCAGTAAGGCACACGTACATCCGCCCCGACCTGCGCACCCAGACCTCCCGACGAGCCCGGAAACGACGAAATCCCGCCCGATCAAAATGATCGGACGGGATTTCGTAAACCGCTTACGAGCTAACTCGTGAACGGCCTTGCGGTGGACCTGTGGGGATTTGAACCCCAGACCCCCTCGATGCGAACGAGGTGCGCTACCAGACTGCGCCACAGGCCCTTGCAACGAGTGAAACTCTAGCACCCCCACGGGGGTGCTCGGAAATCCGGTCCTTGCTGGTCAGCCGAGTCGGCCTCGCCGCAGGGGCCGAAGGCTCACTCGTTGGCGGCACGGGGGCGTTCCCCGTCCTCGTACTGGTCGAAGAGCGGCGTCCGGCCGCGGTCGCGGGTGCGGCGGGACTGGTTGGTGCGCTGGCGCGGCGCCGGGTCGACGGGAGGCGCCGCGGGGTGCGAGGTGCCCGTCTGGGTGGGCTCGGCGGTGCTGGAGCGGGCCGCGCTCCAGGTCTCCGGGTTGCCGACCTCGACGCCGCCCGTGGCGCGCGGGGCGACCGGGGCGGTGACGTACGTCGGCAGCGGGACCGGGACCGGCTCCCAGCTGTCGCCCTGCACCCGGCCGCGTTCGCGCTGCTGGTCGACCCACTCCGCGTGGTCCGTCTGCTCGACCAGGGCGCGGCGGCCGGCCTCCTGCGGGGAGACCGCGGGGGCGGGCTCCGGCTCGGGGTGGCGCGCTTCGGGCTCCTCGTCGGCCTCGGCGGGCGCCGACGCGGCCGGCTGGTGCCTGCGGGGACGGTTCTCGCGCAGACGCTGCGCCGCCACCTCGGCCCGCCGCCGGTCCATGGTGAAGGCGAACCGGCGTCGCTCCTGGGACCGCAGGTGCACGATGTACGCGCTCAGCAGCACCGCCGGAACCGCGGGCGCCCACAGGAAGCCGAGGCCGCCGACCGCCGCGACGACCGCGCCGAGGGTGAAGGCGAGGAAGAGGACGACGGTGGTGCGCCGGCGGCGCGCCAGGACCTGGAGGCGCTGGGCGCGCCGCACGCGCTCGGCGTCCGCCCCGCCGGAGCGCGGGCGCGCGCGCCGCGCGGAACCGGCCGCGGGTTCGGGACGCTCGCGGTCCGCGCGCTCGGGCGTGCGTACCGGGTCGTGCATCCGGGCTTCGGTATGCGCCGGAGGCGCGGCGAAGGCCCGGACGTCCACGGAATCCAATCGGTCCGTGGCGACGTCCGGGTCGGCGTCGGGCCCGGCCTCCTCTGCGGTGCGCTCCCGCAACTCCTTGGCGTACCGGCGCTCCATCGCCGCCCGTCCGGACAGCAGCCGGATGGCGGTGCTGAAGCGTTCCGTCGGACGGGCTTCGTTGAGCTCGTCCTGCCTGCGGAGCCACATCGGCACCAAGTAGGCGGCCCAGGCCCCGACGATGACTGCGTAGATGAGGCCGCTGCTGCTCACGTCTCACACCGTAGAGGGGTTTGCACGGGGGCATCCGCCAATTGGCCCGGTGTGTCGCACGATCCGGCTGATCTCAAGGACTTTTTTTGTGATTGTTCAGACCGGCAGTGCGTGTTTGCGCGTCCGTTTGCGGTCATATGCCGATCGATATCGAACACTTATTTTATTTCCCGTGGTGTTCCGGGTCGTGCCCGGTGCCAGCGCCGGAGCAGCCCGTCGGGCACTTCCTCCGCGGTGAGCGCGTAGATCAGATGGTCCCGCCAGGCACCGTCGATGTGGAGATAGCGCGGACGCAGGCCCTCCTCGCGGAATCCCAGTTTCTCGACAACCCTTCTGCTGGGCCCGTTCTCCGGCCGGATGCACACCTCGATGCGGTGCAGTCCGACCCTTTGGAAGCAGTGGTCGACCGCGAGGGCGACCGCGGTCGGCATCACACCGCGGCCCGCCACGTCCTGGTCGACCCAGTAGCCGACGTGGCCCGAGCACATCGAGCCCCAGGTGATCCCGGCGACCGTCAGCTGGCCGACCAGGCGGCCCTCGTACTCGATGGCGAAGGGCAGCATCCGGCCCGCGTTGGCCTCGGAGCGCAGATGCCGGACCATCTGACGGTAGGTGGGGCGCTGGGCCACCGGGCCGCCCGGTGCGGGCGGCGGCACGGTCGCCTCCCAGGGGCGCAGCCAGTCGCGGTTGCGCCGGTTGACCTCGCGCCACATGCGCTGGTCGCGCAGTTTCACCGGACGGAGGGTGACCTCTCCGTCCGTGAGGACCACCGGCCAGGTCGGGACGTTCAGCTCGGGCTCCCGGGTCGGGGGTGATCGCCGCCGCGAAGCTGGTCGACGGCGTGCACCAGGAGACGTGCGAGGACGGCGAGGCCGTCGCGCACCCCGCCGGTGGAGCCCGGCAGGTTCACGATGAGCGTGCGGCCGGCGACGCCCGCCAGGCCGCGGGAGAGCGCCGCCGTGGGCACCTCGGCACGGCCCTCGGCGCGGATCGCCTCGGGGATGCCGGGGATCTCGTGGTCGAGGACGCGGCGGGTGGCGTCGGGGGTGCGGTCGGTGGGCGAGATACCCGTACCGCCGGTGGTGACGATGACGTCGTACCCGGTGGCGACCCCGGCGCGCAGCGCCTGTTCGACCGGGTCGCCGTCGGGGACGACCCGCGGCCCGTCGACGGCGAAGCCGAGCTGCGTCAGCGCCTCGGAGATCAGGGGACCGCCCCGGTCCTCGTAGACCCCGGCGGAGGCACGGTTCGACGCGGTCACCACAAGGGCGCGGTAGGCGGACGGCGCGGTGCCGCCGGGGGCTCCGGCCGCTCCGCCGCCCGCCGCCCCCTCGGGCGCGGTCATGCGTCCGCCCCGTCCGGTGCGGTGCGCCGGTACTCGCCGGACGTGCCGCCCGACTTCGACTCGACCCGTACATCGGTGATGACCGCCGCCTTGTCGACCGCCTTGACCATGTCGATCACGGTGAGCGCGGCGACCGAGACGGCGGTCAGGGCCTCCATCTCGACGCCGGTGCGGTCCGTGGTCCGCACCGTGGCGGTGATCTCCACCGCGTCGTCGGCGACGCTCAGTCCGACCTCGACGCCGGAGAGGGCGAGCGGGTGGCAGAGCGGGATCAGCTCGGGGGTGCGCTTGGCGCCCATGATCCCGGCGATCCGGGCGGTGGCGAGGGCGTCGCCCTTGGGGACCCCTTCGCCGCGGAGCAGTTCGACGACGCGCGGCGAGACGAGGACCCGGCCGCTGGCGCCGGCCACCCGCGCGGTGACGTCCTTCTCCGAGACGTCGACCATGCGGGCCGCTCCCGCCTCGTCGATGTGCGTCAGCCTGTTCTGCGTACTCAACTCACTCCGCCTCGCGGTAGGGCGCCGGTTGCCCGCTCGGCGCGCGCCGGGGCGCGGGCCGGGGGCCCCGGGGGTGTCCCCGGGACGGCACAGCGGCAGATACCGTACCGCCACCGCCGGGGGGTCAGCGGAGCAGGATCACTTCGGTGTCCGTGCCGGGCTCGGCGGAGGTGACGTCCTCCGGCAGCACGATCAGCGCGTCCGCCTGGGCGAGCGCGGCGATCAGATGCGACCCGGAGCCGCCGACGGGGGTGACGGTGCCGGCCTCCGCGTCGTACGTACCGCGCAGGAACTGGCGCCTGCCGGCCGGGGAGGACAGCGCCTCGTCGGTGTTGAGCGCGGCCCGCACGGTGGGGCGGATCACGTCCTGGAGGCCCATCAGGACGCGGATCGCGGGCCGTACGAACAGCTCGAAGGAGACGTACGACGAGACGGGGTTGCCCGGGAGCGCCAGCAGCGGTGTGTGGTCGGGGCCGATCGAGCCGAAGCCCTGCGGCTTGCCGGGCTGCATGGCGAGCCTGCGGAAGTCGATGCCGCTGCCGGGCTCGTCCTCGTCGCCCACCGACGACAGGGCTTCCTTGACGACGTCGTACGCGCCGACGCTGACGCCACCGGTGGTGACGACGATGTCGGCGCGGATCAGCTGGTCCTCGATCGTGGCGCGGAGCGTGTCGGCGTCGTCGGTGACGGCGCCGACCCGGTAGGCGATCGCTCCGGCGTCCCGGGCCGCGGCCGTGAGCGCGAAGCTGTTGGAGTCGTAGATCCGGCCGCCGGTCAGCTCCTCGCCGGGCTGCACCAGTTCGCTGCCGGTCGAGATGACGACGACGCGCGGCCGGGGCCGCACCTTCACCGTCGAGCGGCCGATCGCGGCGAGCAGACCGATCTGCGGCGGGCCGATCACCGACCCGGCGCGCAGGGCCAGGTCGCCCGGCCTGACGTCGCTGCCGCGGGCCCTCACATGGGCGCGGGCCCCGACGGGGCGGTGGACGCGGACCTCACCGCTCGCGCCCTCGGGGGCATCGTGGTGGGCACGCATGGTGTCGGCGGGGCCGCCGCCCGTACCGCCGTCGGTCCACTCGACCGGGACCACGGCCTCGGCACCGGGCGGCAGCGGGGCGCCGGTCATGATGCGGGCGGCCTCGCCCGGACCGACGCTCCGGTCCCCGGGCAGCCCGGCGCTGCCGGCCATGACGTCACCGATGACGGTGAGCACCGCGGGAAACTCCTCGTCGGCGCCCTCGACATCGGCGACGCGGACGGCGTACCCGTCCATCGAGCTGTTGTCGAAGGGCGGCAGGGCGATCCCCACGACGACGTCCTCGACGAGGACGCAGCCCTGGGCGTCGTGCAGTTGCAGCTCGATGGGTTCGAGCGGCCGCACCGCGCCGAGAATGTCTTCCAGGTGCTCGTCCACCGACCAGATCGGGCTGCTGCTCAAGGTGCTACATCTCCTCGGTGACGTAACTGCGGAGCCAGGCCCGGAAGTCGGGGCCCAGGTCTTCACGTTCGCACGCGAGTCGGACGATGGCGCGGAGGTAGTCGCTCCGGTCGCCGGTGTCATAGCGGCGTCCCTTGAAGACGACGCCGTGCACGGGTCCGCCGATCTTCTCGTCCTCGGCGAGGAGTTGCAGGGCGTCGGTGAGCTGGATCTCACCGCCGCGCCCCGGCTCGGTCTTGCGCAGTATGTCGAAGACGGCGGGGTCGAGGACGTAGCGGCCGATGATGGCGAGGTTGCTGGGCGCCTCGGCCGCGTCGGGCTTCTCGACGAGGCCGGTCACGCGCACCACGCCGTCCTGCGCGGTCTGCTCGACGGCCGCGCAGCCGTACATGTGGATCTGCTCCGGCGCGACCTCCATCAGCGCGACGACGCTGCCGCCCTCGCGCTCCTGGACCTCGACCATGCGGGCCAGCAGCGGGTCGCGCGGGTCGATGAGGTCGTCGCCGAGGAGGACCGCGAACGGCTGGTCGCCGACGTGCGGTGCCGCGCACAGCACGGCGTGGCCGAGACCGCGGGGGTCGCCCTGCCGGACGTAGTGCATGGTGGCCAGGTCGCTCGACTCCTGGACCTTCTGGAGCCGTTCGGCGTCTCCCTTGCGGGTGAGCGCGGACTCCAGCTCGTAGTTGCGGTCGAAGTGGTCCTCAAGGGGGCGCTTGTTGCGGCCGGTGATCATCAGGACGTCGGAGAGGCCGGCGGCCACCGCTTCTTCGACGACGTACTGGATCGCGGGCTTGTCGACGACAGGCAGCATCTCCTTGGGAGTGGCTTTGGTCGCCGGCAGAAAGCGGGTACCGAGCCCTGCGGCCGGGATGACGGCCTTGCTGATCCTGGTGTGCGACTGAGTCATGCGCAGAACCATAACCGGTGCCCATGGGCCGAAGACGAGACTCCGGTTAACTTTGTACGTCTATATGAGCATACGAGAGATCCAGGGTGCCCCTTGAACACCGAGATGTCCCGAAAGACGCTCCTCAGACGCGAACTGCTGGCCGCGCGAACCCTTCTGACCAGGGAAGACGTAGAAAACGCCGCAGCGGTTCTGTCCCGGGGCGCATTGCGTCTTCCGGAGTTGTCCGGAGCCCGCACCGTCGCCGCGTATGTCTCGGTGGGGAGCGAACCGGGCACCCGCCCCCTGCTGGACGCGCTGCGCGCGCGGGGCGTACGGGTGCTGCTGCCGGTGCTCCTCGCGGACAACGATCTGGACTGGGCGCCGTACGAGGGAGCCGGCCGGCTGGTCCGGGCCGGCCGCGGGCTGCTGGAGCCGGACGGCGAGCGGCTCGGTCCCGACGCGGTTCTGGACGCCGACGTGGTCCTGCTGCCGGGTCTCGCGGTGGACGGGCGCGGGATGCGGCTGGGGCGCGGCGGCGGCAGCTACGACCGGGTGCTGGCCCGGCTCGCCGCGGCGGGGGCGCACCCGGCGCTGATCGTCCTGCTGTACGACAACGAGGTGGTCGCGCAGGTTCCCGAGGAACCGCACGACCACCCCGTGGACGCGGTGGTGACTCCGGCCATGACCCGCCGGACGGGCCCTACGGTTTGAGGGTCAGGGTGTCGGTCGTCGACTCGGTGACGGCGTTCGTCCCGAACGACCAGTCGAGCAGATCGCCCTTGACCCACTTGTCGGTCTGATCGGTGTAGTGCGCGCTGAACGCGTGTCCCGAGGCGCCGGTGAGGTTGATCCAGCGGGACTTGTCCCAGTCCCCCACGTTGACCACCATCCGCATCGACGGCACCCAGACGACGTCGTAGCCGCCCGCCGCGTTCCAGCCGGTGGCGTTCACCGCGGCCTCACCGCCGCCGAGGTTCCACGGGCCGCGGTTGAGGACCCGCTGGAGCAGACCGGGGCCCTCGGTTCCGAGGGTCTGGTTCTTCAGGGTCAGCTGGTGCAGCCGGCCCCAGCTCCACGTGGTGATGTCCTTGCCGAGCTCGGCGGTCAGCTCCCAGCGGGCGTCCGCCATGGCGCGGGCGAAGAGCTGGTCGCGGTTGTCGGTCGCCTCGTCCCGGCCGCGCTCCGGCGTCTTCCACCAGTCGCTCTTCGGGTCGTCCATCAGGTTCGCGACCACCTGGTACCAGCGGTCGCCGCCGTCCGGCTGCGCCGTGTCCGCCGCACGCCGGCCGCACTCGCGCACCAGCTTGCCCTGCTCGTCGACCGGGCCCGAACTGTCGACCCGCGGCACGTACAGGCACTCGCCCTCGACCCGCAGCTCCTTGGGCAGCTTGTCACCGAAGGCCAGCTTGAGGATGTTGCGCCAGACCGCGTTGAAGTACGCGGCCGCGGCCGAGTCGGGTTCCTGGGTGTAGTCCCAGCCCTCCAGGAGCTTCTGTGCCTCGCGGACGCTCTTGTCCGAGATGTTGATCTTCATCAGCTCGGGCACCAGCAGCGCGGCGATCTCGCTGGTGTTGTCCATCTGCATCTTCTGCATGTCTTCGGTCGAGATCTTCCCGCCGCCCTTGATCTTCGACTCGATGAGGTCGTTGATCCGCTGGCTGCGGCTGCCGTAGCCCCAGTCCTCGGTGAGCAGGTGGGGGTACTTCTTCTCGTCGACGACGGCCTGGTTGGCGGTGACGATGTAGCCGCGCTTCGGGTTGTACTCGTAGGGCAGCTCGTCGAACGGAACCGGGTCCTTCTTCCAGCCGTACTCCGAGGACCAGCCGGGGCTGGGCATCGTGCCGTTGCCCTTGAGGCGGACCGGGATCTTTCCGGGAGCCTGGTAGCCGATGTGGCCCTTGGTGTCGGCGTAGACGAGGTTCTGCGAGGGAACCTCGAAGTGCGCCGCCGCCTTGCGGAAGGACGGGAAGTCCTTGGCCCGGTTGAGCTCGAAGACCGCGTCCATGGAGTGGCCGGGATCCAGCGCCGTCCACTTCAGGGCGACCGCGTAACCGTCGGCCCGGTCCGGGGCCGAATTGCCGACGGGGGCCTTCTGTCCGACCTTCTCCAGTTCGCTGCTGCGGTCGGAGACCAGCGGACCGTTGTTGGTCTCGCGGACGGTGATGTGCCGGCTCTTGCCGCCCGCGACCTTGATGGTCTCCTCGCGGACGGTGAAGGGCTTGACCTTGCCGTCGTACATGTAGCCGTCGCCGGAGACCTTCTCCAGGAAGAGGTCGGTGACGTCCGCGCCCAGGTTGGTGAAGCCCCAGGCGATGTCCTGGTTGTGACCGATGATCACGCCGGGCATGCCGGAGAAGGTGTAGCCGGCGGTGTCGTACTGGCACTTCGCCGAGATCTCGCGGCAGTGCAGCCCCATCTGGTACCAGAGCGAGGGCAGCTGCGGCGCCAGGTGCGGGTCGTTGGCGAGCAGCGGCTTGCCGGTCGTCGTGTAGTCGCCGGAGACCACCCAGGAGTTGGACCCGATGCCGTTGCCGTTCGGACCGAGGAGCGCCGGGATCTGGTCGAGGGTGTCGGAGAGCGAGGAGAGCTGGGTGTTCAGGCCCTCGGTGGCGCCCTGCGCGGTGCTCGAACCGATGGTGTCGGACGGTGTCGCGTCCGGGTCGAACTTCCCGGTGACCGGAGAGATCGCGCCCTGGTCGACGATCGGCTTGTGCTTGTCGTACCGGTAGGGCGGGTACAGATCCTCGATCTGCTTCGCGTCCAGCCTGCTGGTCATCAGCGAGCGGTCGATCTCGTCCTGCATGTTGCCGCGCAGGTCCCAGGCCATGGCCTTGAGCCAGGCGACCGAGTCGACCGGGGTCCATTCGGCCGGCTTGTAGTCGTTGGTGAAGCCGAGGGCGGCGTACTCGACGGAGATCTCCTTGCCGTCGCGCCCCTTGAGGTAGGCGTTGACGCCGTCCGCGTACGCCTGGAGGTTCTTCTTGGTGTCCGCGGACAGGACCTTGTCGTACTCCTCCTGGGCGACCTTGCGCCAGCCGAGCGTGCGCAGGAAGGAGTCCGTCTCGACCTGCCCGGACCCGAACATCTCGGAGAGCCGGCCCGCCGTCATGTGACGGCGGACGTCCATCTCCCAGAAGCGGTCCTGCGCCTGCACGAAGCCCTGGGCGCGGAAGAGGTCGGCGTCGGAGTCCGCGTACAGCTGCGGGATTCCATAGGAGTCGCGCTTGACGTCGACGGTGCCGTCGAGGCCGTCGAGCTTGAGCGACCCGGTCGTCTGCGGGTACGAGGCCCGCACGGTCGATACGGACCAGAACGCGCCGTAACCGATACCCGCGACAAGCGCCAGCACCAGAACGATCACGATCAGGCGGGCACGTCGCCCCTTCTTCCTGCCGGTCTTCCCACCGGCGGAACCGGTGGTGCCGGAAGAGGCGGTTGTGTTGGCGGGCATCGCTGTCCTTCGAGGGGCAGGTGGTCCTGGGAGTGCAGGAGCAACCATAGGCGCAGCACCGGGGCGGCTCTGACGCGGCATCGGGATGGGTTCGAATTCCACCGCGCTCGCACGAACGATCGAACGCGTCAAGAAAGCGTTAAAGATTAGGTAAGGTAACGAAGTACCGGCCGGGATCGGCCGATGCCGAGGGTCGATTCGGCAGGCGTCCGCAGGGAAGGAACGGCCACTGACTGTCCACGCGCTCAACGAACTCCTGCTCGCCTGCTCACTGGTCCTGCTCGTCGCCGTGGCGGCGGTGCGCATCTCGTCCCGCAGCGGGCTCCCCAGCCTGCTCCTGTACCTCGGCATCGGGATCGCCATAGGGCAGGACGGCATCTTCGACGTCAGGTTCAACAACGCCGAACTGACCCAGGTGATCGGCTACGCCGCACTGGTCGTGATCCTCGCCGAGGGCGGCCTGGGCACGAAGTGGAAAGAGATCAAACCGGCGCTGCCCGCTGCCGCGCTGCTCTCGCTCGTGGGCGTCGCGGTCAGCGTCGGCGTCACCGCGGCCGGGGCCCATTACCTGGTCGGCCTGGACTGGCGGCAGTCGCTGATCATCGGCGCGGTCGTCTCGTCGACGGACGCCGCCGCGGTCTTCTCCGTGCTGCGCAAGGTGCCGCTGCCCGCTCGCATCACCGGTGTGCTGGAGGCCGAATCGGGCTTCAACGACGCCCCCGTGGTGATCCTGGTGGTGGCCTTCTCGACCGCGGGACCGGTGGAGAGCTGGTACATACTGATCGGCGAGATAGCCCTGGAGCTCGCGATCGGCGCGGCCGTCGGCCTCGCCGTCGGCTGGCTCGGCTCGTTCGGACTGCGTCATGTGGCGCTGCCCGCGTCCGGCCTGTACCCGATCGCCGTGATGGCGATCGCGGTGTCCGCGTACGCGGCCGGCGCCATGGCCCACGGCAGTGGCTTCCTCGCCGTCTACCTGTCCGCGATGATCCTCGGCAACGCCAAGCTGCCGCACTGGCCCGCCACCCGCGGCTTCGCCGACGGGCTCGGCTGGCTGGCCCAGATCGGCATGTTCGTGCTGCTCGGGCTCCTGGTCACACCGCACGATCTGTACGACGACTTCTGGCCCGCGGTCGTCGTGGGACTGGTGCTGACCGTGGTGGCACGGCCGCTGGAGGTCTTCATCTCGCTGGCACCGTTCCGGCTGCCCTGGCAGGAGAAGGCGTTCATGTCCTGGGCGGGGCTGCGGGGCGCCGTACCCATCATTCTGGCGACGATTCCGATGGTGTCCGGGGTCGAGGGCTCGACCCGGATCTTCAACATCGTCTTCGTTCTCGTCATCGTCTACACCCTCATCCAGGGACCGACCCTGCCCTGGATGGCGAAGGTCCTGAAGATCGCCGACGATCCGGCCGAGGCCTCCGACCTGGGCATCGAATCGGCACCGCTGGAACGGCTCCGCGGCCATCTGCTGTCGGTGGCGATCCCCGGGATGTCGAAGATGCACGGCGTGGAGGTCGGGGAACTCCGGCTGCCCGCCGGTGCCGCGGTCACCTTGGTCGTACGGGACGGCAAGAGCTTCGTCCCGGCGCCGTCGACCGTGCTGCGGCGCGGCGACGAACTGCTGGTGGTCACCACCGATCCGGTGCGCGACGCCACGGAGGAACGGCTCCGCGCGGTCGGCGAGGGCGGCAAGCTCGCGGGCTGGCTGGGAACGACCGGCAGCGGCGGCGAGAACCTCGCCGGGCCCCATGTGGCCCATGATGTGGCGCACGCGCTGAAGGCCGCGGCCAGGCGCGGCAAGACCGACGGGCCGAGAACGCACCGCTGAGACTCCCGGGACACCAGCTGAGATTCCCGGGACACCAGGAGTGAAGGGCCGCCCGCTGCCGAGGCGGGGCGGGGCGGGCGCGGGGGCTGGGGCCGGGCGCGAGGGCTTGGGGCGGGGGCTGGGGCGGGGGGCTGGGGCCCTGGGCGCCATCAGAGGTGTGCGGGAGCGCCCGCCTGTATCATCGAGGAAACCTGATCGGCCCCTGCCACGGGGCCGGTCGGCCCGAACGACCAAACCGAACGACCAACTCTGCCTGACGCAGAGCTGGCGCGACCGTATGGCGGTCGTGGCGTCCTCCGCCTCTGCTGAGCGCCCGGCATCTACCGCAGTCCCGCGCGAAGAGGACAGCTCTCGGCAGCACCCGCACGCCCCCGCACCACCGTGCCGGGCCGGCCCCGGGAGCTCGGCCACCAGGCGGCAGAAAGGCAAGGACCGTGGCATCCACGGTCTCCGACCGCCCGGGTTACGGGCAGTTGCTGCGCACCCCGGGTGCGTGGACGTTTCTCCTGCCGGGCTTCGCCGCACGGCAGCCCTTCGCGATGCTGACGATCGGCATCGTGCTACTGGTCCAGCACACCACCGGTTCGTACGGCAGCGCGGGCTCCGTCGCCGCCGTGACCGGTGTCTCCATGGCCCTGTTCGCACCGCAGACCGGCAAGCTCGCCGACCGGTTCGGCCAGCGCGCCGTGCTGCTGCCCGGCGTCCTGGTGCACGCGGCGTCCGTCTCGGCACTGACGGCGCTCGCGCTGGCGGACGCGCCCCTGTGGGCCCTGTTCGCGGCGGCCGTCCCCACCGGTGCGTCCGTTCCGCAGGTCGGGCCGATGGTCCGGGCCCGTTGGGCGGCCCTGCTGGGCGCGGCACCGGGGCGCGAGGCCTCACCGCTGCTGTCCACCGCGGCCGCCTTCGAATCGGTGACGGACGAGTTCACCTTCGTCATCGGCCCGGTGCTCGCCACCGCGCTGTGCACCGGGGTGCACCCGGCGGCGGGCCTGATCACGGAGGCCGGGCTGACCCTGATCGGCGGACTGCTCTTCGCCGCGCAGCGCCGCACCCAGCCCGCGGTGCGCGCCACCGCGTCCGGCGCCTCCGAGCGGCACGCGTCCGCGCTGTCCGTACCCGGTGTCCGGGTGCTCGCGGTGGCCTTCCTGGGGATCGGCGCGGTCTTCGGCGGCATGCAGGTCTCACTGACCGCCTTCGCCGAGGAGATCGGCCGGCCGGGGGCGAACGGTCTGATGTACGGGGTCTTCGCGGCCGGCAACATGCTGGCCGGAATCGCCTGCGGCGCCATCGCCTGGAAGAGCGGGCCACGACGGCGGCTGATCGCCGGGTACGCGGCGCTGACCCTGACCGCGTCCGGGCTGTGGGCGGTGCACTCCGTGCCGCTGCTGGCCGGGCTCGGCCTGTTGGTCGGACTGTCCATCGCCCCCGCGCTGATCAGCGGCTACACGCTGGTGGAGGCGCTGGTTCCGGGGTCCGCCCGTACCGAGGCGTTCACCTGGCTGACGGGCTCGGTCGCCCTCGGCCAGGCGGCCGCGGTGACGGTCGCCGGGCGGCTCGCCGACGCCCACGGCGCGAGCACCGGATTCGTCGTGCCGCTCGTGGGGACCGTGCTGGCGCTGGCCACCCTGCTGGCACTGCGTTCGAGGCTCGCGCCCGCGGCCTCGGGGCGGACCGTGGCACGTGGTGTCGGTCACCGGGAGCCGGTCACGGTGGACTGATCCAGCGGAATACGTCAGTATGGAGCGTCGTTAGCACTCATTGAGTGAGAGTGCCAGGAGGAGCAAGTGCCGACCTATCAGTACCAGTGCACCGAATGTGGCGAGGGCCTTGAGGCGGTGCAGAAGTTCACCGATGATGCCCTGACCATGTGCCCGAGCTGCGACGGACGCCTGAAGAAGGTGTTCTCAGCGGTCGGCATTGTCTTCAAGGGTTCCGGTTTCTACCGGAACGACAGCCGTGGCTCCTCGTCGAGCAGCACGTCGGCGTCGTCCTCGGCGAAGGCATCCGGTTCCGCTTCGTCCGATTCGTCGTCGACCGGATCGGCGTCGGGGTCGGACACGAAGTCGTCCGCTTCCGCTCCGGCCACCGCGTCTTCGTCTTCTTCGTCGTCGTCCTCCACGAGTGGTACGTCGGCCGCCTGATCCACACCGCGCTTCCCGAGGACCCCACCGATCCGTTCGGTGGGGTCCTCGGCGTTTTTCCGCGCGGCTAGTGTGATCGCATGGCGAACGCAGAGATCGGTGTCATCGGCGGCTCGGGCTTGTACTCCTTCCTGGAGGACGTCACGGAGGTGCGTGTGGACACCCCGTACGGACAGCCGAGCGACTCCCTCTTCCTCGGCGAGGTCGGCGGGCGCCGGGTCGCCTTCCTGCCCCGCCACGGGCGCGGCCACCATCTGCCGCCGCACCGCATCAACTACCGGGCCAACCTGTGGGCGCTGCGCTCCGTCGGTGTACGCCAGGTGCTCGGCCCGTGCGCGGTGGGCGGACTGCGTCCGGAGTACGGACCGGGCACGCTGCTCGTACCCGACCAGATGGTGGACCGCACCAAGACCCGTACGCAGACGTACTACGACGGGGAGACCCGGCCCGATGGCGCGGAGCCGAACGTCCTGCACCTGGGCTTCGCCGATCCGTACTGCCCCGAAGGGCGCAGGGCGGCACTGGCGGCGGCCCGCGCCGAGCGCTGGGAGCCGGTGGACGGCGGGACGCTGGTGGTCGTCGAGGGGCCGCGCTTCTCGACCCGGGCGGAGTCCCGGTGGCATGCGGCGATGGGCTGGTCGGTGGTCGGGATGACCGGGCACCCGGAGGCGATCCTCGCCCGCGAACTGGGCCTCTGCTACACGACGATGACACTGGTGACGGACCTGGACGCGGGGGCCGAGGCCGGGGAGGGCGTCTCGCACGGGGAGGTGCTGAAGGTGTTCGCGGCCAATGTGGACCGGCTGCGGTCGGTGCTCTTCGGCGTGGTGGCCGCCCTGCCGGCTGAGGCGGACCGCGACTGCCCGTGCTCGCATGCGCTGGACGGGCTGAAGACGGGGATCGAGCTCCCGTGACCGGGTGACGGGGTTTTCCACAACACCGGGGCCGTCCACAGGCTTCGGCGGGAAGCCCGTGGACGGTGGATCGTGAGGGGTGTTCGTCCGAAACTCCTCACGGCAGGTGGTGTTGGCCATGTTCCCGTCGTCCCAGTCGTTCCCTCCCGTGCCCTTTGAAGGCTCCGTGCCCTTTGAAGGTTCCGTGCCCCTTGAAGGTTCCGTGCCCCTTGAAGGTTCCGTGCCCTTTGAAGGTTCCGCTCCGGCCATGGCTCCTGGACCTCCGGCGTCGGCTCCCCCGCCCTGCGGTGTGCCCGCGTTCGAGCCGTTGCGGGTGCGAGGAGGCGGTGGGCATCGGTTGCGGAGCGCGTTGTGGCGGCAGCGCCGCTCGATGGCCGCCGCACTGACCCTGGCAGCTGCCGCGCTGGCCGCGACGGGGCTGGGCGGGGGCGGCGGAAGTGGCGTGGGCGGCGATTCCGCGCAGGGGGCGGGGTCGGTGACAGAGGCAGGGACAGAGGCAGGGGCAGGGGCAGGGGGTAGAGCCGGGGAGGCGCCGGAGCGGGCACGGGGGCCTGCTCCGCTGGTCTCCGCGCCGGTCAGGATCGCGGATGCGGGGACGGTGCGGCTGTTACGGCCGGGTGACCGCGTCGATGTCATCGCCTCCGGGAGAACCGGGGCCGATGCCCGGATGCTGGCGAAGGGCGCGCGGGTGGCGGATGTACCGCAGGCCCCGCCCGAAGGTTCCACGGAGGACGGCGCGCTGATCGTGCTGTCCGTTCCCCGGAACACGGCCGCGTCGCTGGCCGGTGCGGGTATCTGGGCCAGGCTGGCGGTGACCCTGTGCTGACTCATGCTGATGGAAGGTCAGATAACCGAGTCCTGTGGGGTCCGGTGCTCAGCGCCACTCCCGGCTTGGTGATCACGGCGGCCGTCGTCTGCTTCCTGGTGATGCCGCCCGTGTTCCTGATGGTGCTGCCCGTGGCCACGTACCTCACCAGGCGGGCGGCCGTGCGGGGCCGCGAAGGAAGGAGTCCAGGAGACGCTGGAGGCGAGCGGGCTGGAGGTGCCGAAGGAAACGCTGGAGGCGAACGGGTTGAAGGTGCCGAAGGAAACGCTGGAGGCGAGCGGGCTGAAGGTGCCGAAGGAGACCCGCGACGCCCTCGTCCAGCGGCGCGGAGGCCCGGCGGGCGGGGCTTCCGGCCAGGAACCCGGCCGCGGTCACGCCCGGTGGCGGGACATCCGGCGAGAGGACCGGCAGCAGCACCGTCGGACCGCCACGGAGCGGGGGCTCAGATGTGGTGGGGTGGCTTCTCGTCGAGGAAGCGCGCCAGATCGGCGGCGCTGCCGCCGGCCGGGGCCCGCTCGCCCCACCCTCGGTCCGTATCGTCCGCGGACTGCTGGTCCAGCGGATCGTCGAAGATCAGAGCCGGTTTTGGCTTCGGCCGCGCCGGCTGGGACGGCTTCGAATCGCGCGGGCCGGGAGTGGGGGCGGTGCTCATACACCCAGGGTACGGCGGTGGTCAACGGTACGGCAGCGGTCAGCGATCCCTCGGGTCGAGCAGCCACAGCCCGAGGACGACGAGGAACGACAGGCAGAGGAAGCCGGAACCCCACCAGGCCGTGCCGGTGTTGCCCTCCATCCACGATGCGCCGGACAGGGGTGCCTCGGCGCCTCCGCCTCTGACCGCGGGGCAGCCGATGCGGGACGCGAGGTCCGGGCGGTCGGCGCTGAGCCGACGGCACAGTCCGTGTTCGATGCTCTCGCCCGAGCGGGTCGTGCCGACCGCCCGGATACTGCCGTCGGTCTGCTCGGTGAGCACCACCTTGGGCAGTGCGCGGGGCGGCGGCCCGGCGGTGACCTCGCCGGTGCGGGCGTCGAAGACACCCTCGCGGCAGGGGCAGTACAGCTCGCCCACCGAGCCGCGGTCCTTGCGCCAGAGCACGGCACGGGCGAGATGGGTGCAGATCGCGGAGTAGCCGACGAGGGTGCCGTCGTCGGGCCGGACGGCGAGCGCCCGGTCCTCTTCGTCCGGGTAGTGGAAGGCGAGGGATTCGCCGGGAAGAAGCCGAGTGGCGATCTTCTTCGGCCCGGGGCCTTGGCGTCGCCGGGTTCGCCGTGTCGCGGAAGGATTCCGCCGGCCACGCCGAGACCGCCGACGGCGAGACCGCCCGAGACGGTCGTGACGATCCGGAGGTAGTCGCGCCGGGTGGTGAGGGAGTCGGCGGCGATCCGGTCGTGGAGGGCTTCGCGCGGCCCGGCCCGGCACCCCGTGCCGGCCTGCTCTCTCCGTGGTCTGCGCACCGTCGTCCGCCTGTGGAAGCATCCACAGGAATTTCCCGACCAGCGTCCGGGGCGCGCCCCCGAGCGCCACCGACCCCGTCTGGTGTGCTGATGCCATGCCCGGAATGTCTGCCCGCAGCCGCGCCGAGAAACATCGTGTGGCGACCCCGCTGGAGCTCTTCTTCGACCTCTGCTTCGTCGTCGCCGTGGCACAGGCGGGGCGACGACTGCTGCACGCCGTCGCCGAGGGCCACGTCGCCACCGGCGTCGCCAGCTACGCGGCCGTCTTCTTCGCGATCTGGTGGGCCTGGGTCAACTTCAGCTGGTTCGCATCGGCTTACGACACCGACGACCCGCTGTACCGCGTGGTCACGTTCGTCCAGATCACCGGGGTGCTCATCCTCGCCGCCGGGGTGCCGCGCGCCTTCGACGCGGGTGACTGGACGGTCGGCGTCGCCGGCTACGTCGTGATGCGGCTCGCACTGACGAGCCAGTGGCTGCGCGCCGCGTACTGCACCCGGGGGGCCGAGCGACGCGTGGCCCTGCGGTACGCCGTCGGAATCGTCGTGGCGCAACTCGGCTGGATCGGCATGCTGTTGCTGACCGACAACACGGGCGGAGCGCGGGCCGCCGTCTTCGTTGTACTCGTGCTCGCGGAGCTGTCCGTTCCGGCGATCGCCGAGCGCGACCGCCCGACGAACTGGCATCCCCATCACATCGGTGAGCGGTACGGCCTGTTCACGATCATCGTGCTGGGCGAGACGATCGCGGCGGCCACGGTCGCGGTCCAGGAGGCGGTGGACGAGCACGACGCGTTCGGCGAGTTGCTGCCGATCGCCGCGGGCGGGCTGCTGATCGTCTTCTCCGCCTGGTGGGTCTATTTCGCCGTGCCGATCCATGACTACCTGCGCGGCAGCAGGGAAGCGTTCATCTGGGGGTACGGACACTTCCTGGTCTTCGGCTCCGCGGCAGCGATCGGCTCGGGCCTTGAGGTCGCGGTGGAGGAGACCGTGGGCAAGGCCCATGTCTCGGGCACGGTGGCCGCCGCCGCCGTGACCGTGCCCTCGGCGCTCTTCCTGCTGACGGTGTGGGTGCTGCACGCCCGCCACTTCAAGCGTGATCTCGCGGAGCAACTTCCCCTCCCCACGGCCGCGCTGGCGATCCTGGCCTGTACGTTCGCCGGGGAGTGGGCGGTGCTTGCGGCCGGCCTGGTGGCGGCGGCGACCGTGGCCGTGGGGGTGGCACTGTCCCGGCGGCCCGCCGTGGCGGAGTGAGCACGCGGGTGTGGTGCGGTGAGCACGCGGACGGAGAATCGTGAGGTGCGAGTGGTGAGTCCTGTGAGGAGCATGTGGTGACGGAAGAACCGCAGAAGCCGACAGATCCGTCCGTCGCGCAGCACGCATCGCCCCTGTCGCCGGGGCCACTCGACGCGCCGACCGGCGCCACCGGTCCGCTCGACGCACCGGCCGACACCGCCCATCCGCCCGACGCACCGGCCGACGCCACCGGGCCGCTCGACGCGCTCACCGACGTCGCCGGGCTGCGCGTCGGTCATGCGCGGGTGGCGGGTGCGGGTGCGCTGAGCGGCACCACCGTCGTCCTCGCCCCCGAGGGTGGTGCGATCGCGGCCGTCGACGTGCGCGGTGGCGGCCCCGGCACCCGGGAGACGGACGCGCTCGATCCGCGCAGTCTGGTGCAGCGCATCGATGCCGTCGTCCTGACGGGCGGCAGCGCGTACGGCCTGGACGCGGCGTCCGGTGTGATGGCCTGGCTGGAGGAGCAGGGGCGAGGGGTGCGGGTCGGGCCCGATCCGGCACAGGTGGTGCCGGTCGTCCCGGCCGCGTGCATCTTCGACCTGGGGCGGGGCGGTGACTGGCGAGCCCGCCCGGACGCCTCGACCGGCCGCGCCGCGGTGGAGGACGCGGCGGGTACGGAGCCGGGGGCGCCGGTCGTCGAGGGCAACGCCGGCGCCGGTACGGGTGCGGTCGCCGGGCAGCTCAAGGGCGGGGTGGGCACGGCGAGCGTGCGGCTGGCGTCCGGGATCACGGTGGGCGCGCTCGTCGTGGTGAACGCGGCGGGTTCGGTGGTCGATCCGCGTACCGGAGTGCTGTACGGGGAGTACGGCGCGGCCGAACCTCCGGCGCACCCCGCACCCGAGGTCCACCGCGCGGCGCGGCAGCGCCTGGCCGAGGCCCGGGAGGCGGCCGCACGCCCCCCGCTCAACACCACGCTGGCGGTCGTCGCCACGGACGCCGACCTCACCCGGGCCCAGGCGCAGAAGCTCGCGGGTACGGCGCACGACGGTCTTGCGCGCGCCGTCCGCCCTGTACACCTGCTGACCGACGGGGACACCGTTTTCGCGCTGGCCACCGGCGCCCGGCCACTGGATCCGCAGAACCCGATCGCGCTCAACGACCTGCTGGCGGCCGGTGCGGACGCGCTGACCCGCGCCATCGTGAAGGCCGTCCGGGCAGCTCAGAGCGTCAATGGCCGCCACGACGGTGGCAGCTACCCCGCGTACAGCGATCTCTACGGCGCGAGCCGGTCCCCGTCCCGGCCGTCGGCGTACAGCCGTCCGGAGCCCGACTCGCCTCCCGGGTAAGGAAGTTCGGACGAACCGCCAGGAACCATCTGCGTGCGTCATACGTTTTCCTGAACCCCGGTCACGATGTCGGACCCAGGGACTACGTTAAGCACGCACCAAGTAACACGCGGCGACGGCCTGGAGACAGCACCTTGAGCGATCCGTACGAGACAACCGAGCAGCACCTCGAGCGACTCCTGCGACGGGCACTCAACTCTTTCGACCTGCCCGACAGCACGGTCGAGAGACTCGGTACCGCGCTCGCCCACAGCAGTTCCCTGCACTCCTCGCACCACAGTTCCGTACTCCACCGCGAGACCTACCGGCACACGTATCTGCTGTCCGACGGCACCCCTCTCACCCTGTGGGAGCTGGTGCACGGCGGTCCGCGAAGCATGATGCGCCCGCTCTCCCGGACGGAGCCCGACCTCCGGCACCACGAGCTGTACGACGACGAGGCCGATGTCCATATCGCCGCCGCCCGGCTGACCGGCGGTTTCGGTGAGGTCCCGGTGTTCGGGGACGACGGGCCGCAGGCCGACCTGGAGATCCTCACGGTTCTGATGGCGGCTCCCCCGGCCCCGATGCCCCGGATGTACGCCCCGGACAACTCCGCCGACCATGCCCGCCGCGTCCTGCGCCGCGCCGAGAACAGCGACGGTCCCGGCGAGGAGACCGCGCGGCTGCTGCGCGCCGCCTTCGCCCACCACATCACCCAGGTCTTCGGTCGGCAGTGCCGGGTGGACGGGCGGGACGCCGGATTCACCCTGTACGAGCACGCCTTCCTGCTCCTCGACGGCAGCGAGACGAGCCTGTGGGAGGTCGAGCACACAGCCACGCCGGACGGTCGCCACATGTGCGAGGTGTACGGCGACGAGGACTCCGCGCGCGGGGCCATGGAGAGCCGCACACGCATCTGCTGACCCGGGACGGCCCGGGACAGTCCGAGTTGGCCCGGGACGGCCCGAGTCGGCCCGGGGAACGGGCCGGGGCGCGGTCCGAGTTGGCCCGGTGCGGCCCAGGGCAGCCCGAGTCGGCCTGCTTGATGGTGCGCTCAAGGTCCAACCGTCACGCCGCGCCCGGCAGGCCCGGCGCCGGACTGGTGACGGCCCGCGCTGGGGGGCTGTCCCCCATTCCGATCCTGGGGTTTGCCGGATCGCAGCCCGTGGGGGGCGAAACTAGCGTTCAGCCATGACTTCGACTCTGCGAAGGCACCTCGCCATGGCGCTCGTTGTCGCTACGCTGCTCGCCACGGAGGTGGCCCCCGCCCTGGCCCATCCCGCCGGCCCCTCCCCCGTGGAGCAGTTACGCCAGGACACCGAGGCGATCCACGCCCTCGGCGTCAGCGGTGTGCAGGCCCGCATGATCGCGCCTGACGGTCGGCAGTCGGTCGCCACCAGCGGCACCGCCGACCTGGACACCGGCCGCCCGGTCCCTTCCCATGGCTACTTCCGCATGGCCAGCACGTCCAAGACGCTGGTCGCCACCGTGGTCCTCCAACTGGAGGCCGAGGGCAGGCTGTCCCTGGACAACACGGTCGACCACTGGCTCCCGGGAGTGGTGCGGGGCGACGGCAACGACGGCAGCCGGATCACCATCCGCCAATTGCTCCAGCACACCAGCGGCATCCACGACGACCTGCCCGGATACACCACGCCGGAGGAGTACTACCAGCAGCGCCACGACGTGTACGGCCCCGAACAGCTGGTTGCCCGCGCCATGGCCCACGCGCCGGACTTCCCGCCCGGCGAGGGCTGGGAGTACTCCAACACCGGCTACGTCCTGCTCGACATGATCATCCAGAAGGCCACCGGCCAACCCGCCCACCAGGAGATCGAAGACCGCATCCTGCGCCCGCTCGGCCTCGACCAGACCCGGTGGGCCGGCACCTCACCCGCCCTGCCCCGGCCGCACGCCAAGGCCTACCAGCTCTTCGGCCCCGGTTCCGTGGTGGACGTCACCCACCAGGTACCGGTGGATCACGAGAACCTTTCGTGGGTCACGACCACGCGGGATGAGAACGGCTTCCTCCGCGCGCTGCTCGCGGGCCGCCTGCTACCGGGGCGACAACTGGCCGAGATGAAGCAGACCGTCCCCGTGAACGCGGAGGTCCAACAGCTGTGGCCCGGTGGCCGATACGGGCTCGGCCTGGTCGAACGCCCCCTGAGCTGCGGAGGAACCTACTGGAGCCACGAGGGCGGGGACGGCGGCTACATCACCCTCAACGGCGTCACCGGCGACGGCAGGCGAAGCGCCGTGGTCTCCATGTCCGAGGCACGCGGCGACACCCCGGAGCACATCCTGGAGCAGGAGAACGCGGCCGGAGCCCTGATCGACCACGCACTGTGCGCCGGGAGCCCCAGCACCCTTCACCAGGAGCGCCTCGATGCTGCTCTGACAAGAACCCCGGCGCCTCCTGAACCCGTCGGCGCCTCCTGAACCCGTCGACATCACCCGCCCGTGGGTTCCGTGGTCGGGGCGCCTTCCAGACTCGTCGACACGTGACGTCACAGCTGCGCTGCTCGGCAGAGCCACGGGCGCCGCCGCTCTTCTCCGCATCGAGGCAAGAGGCATCAGGGAGTGAGGGCGGGCTCCTTGCCGGGCTCGGGCTCGTCCACGGCGTGCGCAGACCTGTCCACGGCGGCCGGAGAACCCTCACCCGCGGCCCCGGCCGTGGTGTCCACGTCGTCTCCGCCGCCCTCCACGTGCTGCCGGGGCCGGGCCGGCAGCGCGAACATCACCAGGAAGATCAACGCGAGCACCCCGGCCACCCACCACAGCGAGTGCTGGAACGCCTCCGCGAACGCCGGGCCCACCTGCTGCGGCGCCAGCCGGTCCCCGATCGAGCCGAAGAAGACGACCGAGACCAGTCCGAGCCCGAGCGCATTGCCCATCTGCTGCACGGTGTTGATCAGCCCGGAGGCCGAACCGGAGTGCTCCTTCGGCACCTCGGACAGCACCGCGTCCGTCAGCGGGGCCACGATCAGGCCCATCCCGATGCCCATGACGACCAGCGGCAGCGCCATCTGCCAGGACGTGATGCCCATGCCGTACCGGTCGGACTCCCAGATGTAGACCAGCAGGCCGACGATCATCAGCAGCGCGCCCGCCTGGAGGACCTTGCGGCCGAAGCGGGGCACCAGCTTCTGTACGGAGATCCCCGCGGCGAACGAGACGGCTACCGAGAACGGGACACCGGTCGTGCCGGCCCTCAGCGCGCTCCAGCCGAGCCCCATCTGCATGTAGAGCGTCCAGACCAGGAAGAAGATGCCGAGCCCGATGCCGAAGGTCAGCTGCACGGCTATGCCCGCCGCGAAGCTCTTGACCCGGAACAGCGACAGCTCGACCAGGGGCGAACCGTCCTTGCGCGCCTTCTCCCGCTCGAACACCACCAGGACCAGGAACACCAGCAGGCTGCCGATCATCGACGCGTAGCCCCAGAGCGGCCAGCCCAGCTCGCGTCCACGGGTCAGCGGGTAGATCAGCATCAGCAGCCCCAGGGTCACCAGGGCGACACCAATCAGGTCGAGTCGGAGCGCCTTCGGGGCCTTGGACTCGGTGATGAACTTCCGTCCCAGGATCAGGCCGGCGATGCCGACCGGCAGGTTGATCAGGAAGATCGGCCGCCATTCGAGACCGGCGATGTTCCACTCGGTGAGCAGCGCGCCCAGCAGCGGTCCCGAGACGGCCCCGAGGCCGACGATCGCGCCGAAGAGGCCGAAGACCTTGCCGCGCTCGTGCGCCGGGAAGGTGGCGTGCACGATCGACAGCACCTGCGGGACCATCAGCGCGGCGGTGCCGCCCTGGAGGATGCGGGAGGCGACCAGCATCTCCGGGTTGGCGGCGAAACCGCAGAGCGCGGAGGCGAGCGTGAAGCCCCCGATGCCGATGAGGAACAGCCGCTTGCGGCCGTAGATGTCGCCCAGTCGGCCGCCGGTGATCAGCCCGGCCGCGAAGGCCAGGGCGTATCCGGCGGTGATCCACTGGATCGAGCTGAACGAGGCACCGGTGTCCTGCCGGATGCTCGGGATGGCGATGTTGACGATCGTGACGTCGACCAGGTCCATGAAGGCCGCGGTCATCACGATGGCGAGCGCGAACCAGCGTCGCCGGTCCGACGGGTCCGAGGACACCGCGGGCCCGGACGCCGTGGACGGCAGAGATGCGGAAGAAGGCATATGAAGAAGTTAAACAGTCAATAGGTCAGAACATGACCCAATGGCTGGGCAGCCTGGTGAGACGACCGACACCCGGACACGAGGATGGGCCCATGACGGACACGCCGGCACGACTGCTGAATCTCCTGTCGCTCCTCCAGACGCCCCGCGAGTGGCCGGGCAGCGAACTCGCCGAGCGGCTCGACGTCAGCCCACGCACCATCCGTCGCGACATCGACCGGCTCCGCGAGCTCGGCTACCCGGTCGAGGCCTCGCGCGGCTCGGTGGGCGGATACCGCCTCGTCGCGGGTACCGCCATGCCGCCGCTGCTCCTCGACGACGAGGAGGCGGTGGCCATCGCGGTCGGCCTGCGGGCGGGCGCCGGGCATGCCATCGAGGGGGTCGACGAGGCGTCCGTACGGGCTCTGGCGAAGCTGGAGCAGGTGCTGCCTTCGCGGTTGCGGCACCGGGTCTCGACCCTGCAGAACGCGACCGTGCCGCTGACCCGTGGCGACGGCTCGACGATCGATCCGCACACGCTGACGGTGATGGCGTCGGCGGTCACCGGCCGCGAGCGGCTGCGGTTCGCCTACCGTGCGGGCGACGGCGCCGAGACGAGGCGGGAGGCCGAGCCGTACCGGCTGGTGAGCACGGGGTGGCGCTGGTATCTCGTCGCCTACGACCTGGGGCGGGAGGACTGGCGGACGTTCCGGGTCGACCGGGTCAGCGAGCCGTTCGCGACCGGGGCCCGGTTCACACCGCGCGAGCTGCCCTCGGGGGACGCGGCGGAGTTCCTCGCCGGCTCCATCACGCGTCGGCAGCCGGAACTGGCGGTGGAGGTGAGCTTCGCCGCCCCGGCGGACTTCGTCGCCGCACGGCTGCCGGCCGTGTTCGGCCCGCTGGAGCCGACCGGTGAGAACAGCTGCCGGCTGCGGGCGGTGCTGTCGGACTCGCTGGAGTGGGTGGCGCTCCGGCTGGCACTGGTGGACTGCGAGTTCACCGCGCACGAGCCGCCGCAGCTGGCGGAGTACCTGAGCGATCTGGGCGCCCGGCTGACGCGCGCCACAGCACGCTGACACACCGCCGCCCGCACAGGGGTGGGGCGGCGACCGACGCGCGAGCGGCAAAAGGCGCACGAGCACCAAGGGGCGTGCGGCCGACGGGGCGTGCGGCCGACGGGGCATGCGGCCGACGGGGCATGCGGGCGGCGGGGCATGCGGGCGACGGGGCATGCGGGCGGCGGGGCATGCGGGCGGCGCACGAGCGCCAAAGAGAAATACGGCCGGCGCACGAGCAGCAAAGAGCATGCGGTCGGCGCGCAGGCAGCAGAAAAGAATGAGCCCCGGCGCCAGGGGGGGTGGGCGCCGGGACTCAGCTCAGGGGGTCACACGAAGCGACCTATTTCGGAGGTTACTGGACCAGGGCTCACGCCGCAGCGTCAAAACCCGTGTCGTGGGCCATTCGCTTCAGTTCGAGCAGCGCGTGCTTCTCGATCTGGCGGATCCGCTCACGGGTCAGACCGTGCTGCTTGCCCACCTCGGTGAGGGTCCGCTCACGGCCGTCCTCGATGCCGTACCGCATGCGGATGATCGATGCGGTGCGGTTGTCGAGCTTGCCGATCAGGTCCTCCAGCTCCTCGCTGCGCAGCAGCGTCATCACCGACTGCTCGGGCGACACCGCGGAGGTGTCCTCCAGCAGATCGCCGAACTGCGTCTCGCCCTCGTCGTCGACGGACATGTTGAGACTGACCGGGTCACGGGCCCAGTCCAGCACGTCACCGACGCGCTCGGGCGTGGAGTCCAGCTCGGCGGCTATCTCCGTGTGCTCCGGCTCACGGCCGTGCTCACGGTTGAATTCGCGCTGCACCCGGCGGATCCGGCCGAGCTCCTCCACCAGGTGGACGGGGAGCCGGATCGTACGGGACTGGTCGGCTATGGAACGTGTGATGGCCTGACGGATCCACCACGTCGCATACGTGGAGAACTTGAAGCCCTTGGCGTAGTCGAACTTCTCGACCGCGCGCACCAGGCCCGCGTTGCCCTCCTGGATCAGGTCGAGCAGGGGCAGCCCGGCCCGCGGATAGCGGCGTGCGACGGCAACGACGAGCCGGAGGTTGGAACGGATGAATATGTCCTTGGCGCGCTCGCCCTCGGCGACCAGCGCCTCCAGCTCCTCGCGCGTCGCTCCACCGGCTTCGCTCTCCACCGCGCCGTCGAGTATCTGGCGCGCGTACACACCCGCCTCGACGGTTTGCGACAGCTCGACCTCCTTCGCGGCATCGAGCAGCGGCGTACGCGCGATCTCGTCCAGGTACATGCCGACCAGGTCGCGATCGGCGATCTCTCCGCCCGAGGCGCGAACACTGCTTGCCCGGTTGGTCCCACCGGTGGCGGACGAACGACGGGCGACGGCACGGGTTGCCATGCGTGCTCCCTTGCTGAGTAGGTCGCGACACCCTCTCGGGTGCCCTGCATCCGATGGAAACAACGACTGGAATCCGGACAGAATTCCCATGCCTGGCATTCATTTTCGCGATCATGCAGTACCCTGTGCCGCCGCGAGGGGGGTGCGTATGCCGAACATCCGGACAGAAGCGCAGGTCAGGCCGGGCATCGAAGATGATTTGGTGGCACTCACGGACATCTACAACCATTACGTGCGTGAGACCGCGCTCACATTCGATACGGCCCCCTTTACACCTGAACGGCGCCTGCCGTGGCTTCGTTCCCACCCTGAAGACGGCCCGCACCGCCTCCTGGTTGCTCAGGATGTCCGCATTGTCGGCCCCGCCTCGGTCCTGGGGTACGCGACCAGCAGCGCTTTCCGCCCGAAGGCGGCGTACGCGACCTCGGTCGAGGTGAGCGTGTACTGCGCCCCGTGGGCCGTCGGACGCGGCATCGGCACGCTCCTGTACTCGTCCCTGTTCGAGGCACTGGCCGGCGAGGACGTGCATCGCGCGTACGCGGGCATCACCCAGCCCAACGACGCCTCGACCCGGCTGCACGAGCGCTTCGGTTTCCGCCATGTCGGTACGTACGCCGAAGTGGGCCGGAAGTTCGGCACGTACTGGGACGTGGCCTGGTACGAGAAGCCGCTGGGACCGCGGCCCTAGGGCCCGGACCGAACCCGGCCTGGGTCCGCGGCCCGTTACGCACCATGGGCGCCGCGCCTAGCGTGCTTCCGTATGAGCGAGCGCAGGAACGACCGCATGGACGACGCGGCGGGCAGTGACGACGCGACGGCCGACGACAACACGACCGCCCACGACACCACGGGCACCCTCGACATCACGGGCACGCTCGACGAGGCGCTGGAGCGCCTCCACACGGCGGGTCCCGAACGGAACGGCTGGCTGAGCAATCACGGCCCGATGGCCGTCGAGGCGCTGGTCCGGCACGGTCAGGCACCGGCAGTCCACCGATGGCTCGACCACTACAGCCACAAGCTGGAGGACATGCCGGACACCTCGTCCCGGGTGACGGCGGAGAACTGGCGCGAGGCCCTGGGCGACCCGCGCCGGATCGCGGACTGGACGCTGCACTTCGAGCGGGAGACGGCCGAGCGCCCGTGGCGGGACGTCCTGGCCGAGTGGTGGCCGCGGCTGCTGCCCGGTATCGCGGCGGGCGCCACCCACCCGGTGATCCGGGTCGGCCACTCCGTACGCACCCTGCTCGCCGGTGAGGCGAGCGCACCCCGGATCACCGAGCTCGCCCACGGCCTCGGCTACTGGGCCGCCCGCCACCAGCCGCTGCCCGAGCCGGCCCCGCTGCCGCCGGCGCCGAGCGCCGCGGCCGCGCTGGACGCCGTCCCGCCGGTGCCCGAGCAGAGCGGCGGCATCCGGGACCGGCTGGCGCAGCTCAGCGCGTTCCCGGTGTGGCCGCAGCGGTTCACCGGCGACCCGGACGAGGCGCGGGCCCGGCTGGCGGAACTGGTGCGCGCCGCGACCCACCGCTACGCCACGCACGGGCACGGCGAACCGATCATGCTGGTGCACGCCGCGACCGCGCCCAATGCCGTGCTGCGCACGTTGCCCGCACTCCCCCGTGCGCTGTGGGCGCCGAGCCTGGGGGCCGCCTGGGCGGCGAGTGCCGCGGTCACCGCGGCGTACGGCCCGGCCGAGCCGGCCCCGTACGCGCCGGCGCACGCGTCCGCCGAGGAGCTCTTCGCGCGGGCGGCGGCGCACGGCGACGATCACACGATCAAGTTCACCGACACCGCGCTGGACGTCGGCGACGCCACGGCCCTCGCCGCCGCGCTCCGCTCGATCGAGCTGAACCCACCGGCCCTGTGACGGCCCCGCCGCCCCACTGACGGACCCGCCATCAGTCGCCGAACTGCACCGACCGCTTGGCAAGTCCCATCCAGAACCCGTCGATGACGCTGCGGCCCCGGTCCAGCTCGTCCTCCGCGGCGCCGAGCGTCACGAAGAGCGGCGCGAAGTGCTCGGTGCGCGGGTGGGCCAGCCGGCCGGCCGGGGACTTGTGCTCGAAGTCCAGCAGCGCGTCGATGTCCTGCGCCCGGAGCGCCCGGTTCCCCCAGTCGTCGAACTCCGCCGACCAGCCGGGGGTGCCGCCGCCCACGTGCCGCAGGGCGGCCAGGTTGTGGGTGAAGAAGCCGCTGCCGACGATCAGGACGCCCTCGTCGCGCAGCGGCGCGAGCTTGCGCCCGATGTCCATCAGCCGCCGCGGGTCCAGCGTCGGCAGGGAGATCTGGAGTACGGGGATGTCGGCGTCCGGGAACATCTCCACCAGCGGGACGTACGCCCCGTGGTCGAGCCCCCGGTCCGGGATGTCCTGGACCGGGGTCCCGGCGCCGCGCAGCAGCTTGCGGACGTTGTCCGCCAGCGCCGGGGCGCCCGGGGCCGCGTACCGCACCTGGTAGTAGTGCTCGGGGAAACCCCAGAAGTCGTGAACGAGCGGGACGGTCTCCGTGGCGCCGAGGGCGAGCGGGGCCTCCTCCCAGTGCGCGGAGACCATCAGGATCGCCCGGGGCCGGGGCAGCCCGGCGGACCAGGCGGCCAGTTCGCCGGGCCAGACCGGGTCGTCGGCCAGTGGCGGTGCGCCGTGGGAGAGGTAGAGGGCGGGCATGCGCTCCGCGGTGACAGTCATGGCACTCCCCATCCGCTGCTGATCGAGGTAAGTCTTCTACTGGTGTCTTTGAGAAGGAAGGATTCTTTAATCTTCAAGTTCCTACCTCCGGAGACCTTAGCTCTATCTAGTTAAACTTTCAAGAAAAGGTCGTACAGTGGAGTACATGACCACGGCATCCCCCGGCGAGCCCCGCTGGCTCTCCGACGAAGAGCAGAGCGTCTGGCGTGCGTACCTCCACGCCACCACGCTCATGGAGGACCATCTCGACCGTCAGCTGCAGCGCGATGCCGGCATGCCGCACATCTATTACGGACTGCTCGTCCAGCTCTCCCAGGCACCCCGCCGCCGGAAGCGGATGACCGAGCTGGCCAAGGATGCCAAGATCACCCGCTCCCGGCTCTCGCACGCCGTCGCGCGGCTGGAGAAGAGCGGCTGGGTGCGCCGCGAAGACTGCCCGTCCGACAAGCGCGGGCAGAACGCGGTCCTCACCGACGAGGGCTACGAGATGCTGCACCGGTCCGCACCGGGCCATGTCAGCGCCGTACGCCAGGCGATGTTCGACCGGCTCACGCCCGAGCAGGTGCGCTCGCTGGGCGAGATCATGCAGGTCGTCGCCACCGGGCTCCAGCCGGAGGGCACGGACGCGGATCTGCCCTGGCTGCGCTGACCGCGCGGCAGAGGCCCGCCGAGCACACATCTGGCACGCACCGAGCACGCACCTGGCACGCACCGGACATGGCTCTGCCCCGGTTCCACCGAGCGGAACCGGGGCAGAGCCATGTTTCCTTCACCCCTCACGTCGCACGACGACGTCAGTGGGCGACGACCGGGACCTTGAACTCGTCCTCGACGCCGTCGGCGTCACCCGAGGCGGAGGCTCCGGACACCGCGGTCGCCGAGGGGCGCCCGGCGTTGATGAAGGTCACCGCGATCGCGGAGGCCACCACCAGGATGCCGACGGCCCACCAGATGGCACCGGTGAAGCCGTGCACCATCGACTGGAGCTTCAGCAGCTCGGGATCGGTGGCGCCGAGCGCGGCGTGCGAGGTGGCGTACGCCGTCGCGGCCGAGGCGGCGATGGTGTTCAGCAGCGCCGTACCGATCGCGCCGCCCACCTGCTGCGAGGTGTTGACCATCGCGGACGCGACACCCGAGTCCCTCGGCTCGACCCCGTGCGTGGCCAGCGACATGGCCGGCATGAACGCCGTGCCCATGCCCAGACCGAGCAGGAGCTGCGCGGGCAGGATGAGGGTGGTGTAGGAGGAACCGATCTCCAGCTGCGTCAGCAGCAGCATGCCGACGGCGGCGGTCAGGAAGCCGGGGCCCATGAGCTTGCGCGCCGGGACCCGGGTCATCAGCCGGGCACCGATCTGCGTCGACCCGGTGATCATGCCCGCGATCATCGGCAGGAAGGCGAATCCCGTCCTGATCGGCGAGTAGCCCCTCACGACCTGCAGGTAGTACGTCAGGAAGAGGAACAGACCGAACATCGCGATGACGGCCAGCCCCAGCGAGAGGTAGACGCCACCGCGGTTGCGGTCCAGCAGGACGCGCAGCGGCAGCAGCGGCGACGCGACCCGCGACTCGGTCACGACGAACGCCAGGAGCAGCACACCGGAGGCGATGAACATGCCGATGGTCAGCGCGTCCGACCAGCCGGCGGACTCGGCGCGGGTGAATCCGTACACCAGCGAGACCAGACCCAGCGCGGACAGGACGACGCCCGGGATGTCGAGCGACGAGCGGTTGCGGCTGCCGGCCGGCTCACGGATCACGAAGTACGCGCCCAGGGCCGCGACGACCGCGAACGGAATGTTGACGAAGAAGGTCCAGCGCCAGTTCAGCGCCTGGGTCAGGAAGCCGCCGAGGATCAGGCCGACCGCGCCGCCGCCACCGGCGATCGCACCGTAGATGCCGAACGCCTTGGCGCGCTCCCTGGCATCGGTGAACATCACGGCGAGCAGCGACAGGGCCGCCGGGGCGAGCAGTGCGCCGAAGACGCCCTGGAGCGCACGGGAGCCGAACAGCATGCCCTGGTTCTGCGCCGCGCCCCCGAGCGCGGAGGCCAGCGCGAAACCGATCAGGCCGACAACGAAGGTCCGCTTGCGGCCCCAGAGGTCGGCTATCCGGCCTCCGAAGAGCAGCAGCCCGCCGAAGGCGAGGGCGTAGGCCGTGATGACCCACTGCTTGTTGGCGTCGGAAATGCCCAGGGCCGTCTGGGCGTGCGGCAGCGCGATGTTCACGATCGTGGCATCGAGCACGACCATCAGCTGCGCGAGGGCGATGAACGCCAGCGCTTTCCAGCGGCTGGGGTCCGGGAGTCGGATGTCGGCTGTTTTTGACATGGAGGTATCCACCTAAGGGCGCACGCGGGCGCGCGAAAGTCATGAACCGAGAGGTCGGCGAACGGGCGGTCGGGCAGTCGGGCAGTCGGGCAGGGACGGTCGAGGAAAGCGGCCGTCGGTGAACAGGCGGGAAGTCGGCGACAGGACAAGTGGTGAGGAAAGTCGACGACAGGACGAGTGGTGAGGGGAGGTGAGAGAAAAGACGTGGTCGGGGCGGGGCGGGCGCGCCACCGGGCCCCGGCTCAGGGGCCCGGTGCGGGCGTCACGGCCGGCGCAGATCCTCCAAGGTCGCCGCCGTTCCGGGCAGTCGGGACCGGGCCGGAGCCTCCAGTCCGTCCAGGAACAGCTGGAGGTGGCGGTGGGTGAACCGGTCGATGTCCAGACATCCGATACCGGGCAGCGGCCGGGTGAGCTGGGAGAGGGCGACCAGTACGTCACCGACGGCGATGTCGGTGCGCAGGCGCCCCGCGGACATGGCGCGCGACACGAGCCCTTCGACGGCCTCTTCGAGGCGTCGGCGCTCGGCGAGCAGTTCGGGGTGGTCCTTGTCGAAACCGCCGGACAGCATCGGGCACAGCGCGCCGATCCGTTCGTCGGCCGCCGCGTGCACGAAGCGGCTGAGCGCGGCGAAGGGATCGGCCTCCTCGGCCGTCGCCTCCTCCGCACGGTCGGTGGTACGGGAGGTGACCGCGAGCACGACCTCGTGGGTCAGCGCGGCCCGGTCGGGAAAGTTCCGGTAGAGCGTGGCATTGCCGACGCCGGCGCGGCGGGCGACCTCGTCGAGCGGCACATCCGGCCCGAACTCGACGAACATCTCACGCGCCGCCGTCACGATCCGCTCCCGGTTGCGCAGCGCGTCGGCCCGCGGACGGGTCGTCCGGGGCTGCGCCGCTCCGGTGGCGGTGCGGGTGACGGCTTCCACGACGGCTCTCCCTGCCTTCCGGGCCTTCCGGCCCTCCTCGCAACGCTCTTCTCCGCTGCGACGTCGCAACGGTCTTCTCCACTGCGACGCTCTTCGTTCTCCACGGCGCCCCCCTTCCGTAACCGGGGAACACCTCCCCGGTTCGCGGGGACACAGGTTCAAACGGGGAAAGGATCCCCGGTTATTTCCCACCACAATGTGACCTGAACCACATCTCCGAGACGGAAAAACCAACCGATCGGCGCACTCAACGAGCGGTGCCGCACCACCCGTCACAGGCTGATCCGCAGAGCGCAGTCAGGGCCGGCCGACTGCCGCGGACCCCGAGGCGCCTATATGCAGATGCCCCGCCACCGGATACGCAAGCATCACCACCCGATCGCGCTCACTTCGGCAACAGTCCTGGTCATCGCCTCCATGGCGTCGGCCAGCAGCACCCTTCCGACGGTCGGCCGGGCCTCGGCCGGCCCGGTGGCCACCACCCGGCCGGCGGGGATAGCCCCGTGCCGGATACCCACGGCCATGGGCGTACAGATGTCGGAAGGCATGCCGACTCCGAAGGGCTACGCCCGCTCCACCGGCAGGATCCATGCCCTCAACCTGATGGTCGACTTCCCGGACGCACCGGGCACCGAACCGGCGATGGACCGGTACGACGAATTCTTCCCGCAGACCGTCAACTGGTTCCGGACCGCCTCGTACGGACGGCTCACCTACGTCCCCGACGCCCCCGTGAAGTCCTGGCTGCGGATGCCACTGCCGTTCTCGGGGTACGGGATAGAGCGCGGATCGATGTACGAGCCGGGCTACCACCACCTCGTCCAGGACATCGTCACGGCCGCCGACCCGAAAGTGGACTTCAGCAAGTACGACCTGGTCAACATCCTGGTCACACCGAACGCCGGCCCCTCCGCCCTGGACACCGTCCTGTCCGTGACCTTCTCCGGCAACGCCGACGCACTGCACGCGGACGGCGTACCGCTCGCCAACACGTCCTTCATCTACAGCCGCCAGGACGACGGCTCGGGATCGCTCAAACAGACCGGGTACCGCGTCCTGCCGCACGAGAACGGCCATGTCTTCGGCCTTCCCGACCTCTACACCATGGAGGGCGGCGGCGCGGTCGGGCACTGGGACATCATGTCCGAGGACTGGGGGGCCAACAACGACCTGCTGGGCTGGCACAAGTGGAAGCTCGGCTGGCTGGACAGCAAGCAGATCAGCTGCGCCGCCAGGCCCGGCACCAGCGAGCACGTCCTCGAACCCCTGGCCACCCGGGGCGGGACGAAGCTGGCCTTCGTACCGCTGAGCGACGAGTCCGGCTACGCGGTCGAGGTACGGACACAGGCGGGCAACGACCACGCGGTCTGCCGGCCCGGCGTGCTGATCTACAAGGTCAGCTCGGACGTCGACACCGGACAGGGGCCGGTGTCCGTCGCGGACAGCACCAAGGACAGCGGCGGCTGCACCCGGCTGCCCAACGTGCACGCCGAGCTCTCCGACGCCCCCTTCCAGCCCGGCCAGACCTTCACCGACCGGGCCGACGGAATACGCATATCCGTGGTCGACAAGGACGACAAGGGCAACTACCGCGTCCGGATCACTCGCCCCTGACCCCGTCCCCGGCCGCTCGCCGCACCTCCGCCTCGGCGGGCCCGCGCAGCTCACGCTTGAGGATCTTCCCGGTCGGGTTCCGGGGCAGCGGTTCCTCGCGTACGAGCACATGGGCCGGGACCTTGAACGCGGCCAGGCTCCGCCCGACGTGCGCCCTCAGCTCCTCGGCCGTGACGGCGGCACCGGCCCGCAGCCGGACGACCGCGGCGACCTCCTCGCCCAGGACCGGGTGCGCCACCCCCAGCACCGCCGCGTCCTCCACGTCCGGATGGTCGTGCAGGACCGCCTCGACCTCCACGCAGTACACGTTCTCCCCGCCGCGGATCACCATGTCCTTGATCCGGTCGACGACATCGACCCGCCCCTCGCGCACCACCGCGAGATCGCCGGTCCGGAACCAGCCGCCGGTGAAGGCCCGAGCGGTCGCCGCCTCGTCCCGCCAGTAGCCGCGGACCAGGGACTGGCCGCGCAGCCACAGCTCACCGACCTCGCCCTCGGGCAGCGCCTCGCCCGCCGGACCGGCGATCCGCACCTCGGTGGCGGGCGTCGGGCGGCCGGCACTGCCCGGGTGGAGCCGGTATTCGGCGCCGAAGTTCGCCAGGACACCGCCGCTGGTCTCGGTCAGGCCGTAGCCGTTGCGGGGCTCGATCCGGTCGCCGTGGCGGGCGGTCAGCCGCGCGACCAGGGCGGGCGGGGCGGCGGCCCCACCGGTGCTCAGCATCTGGAGGCCCTCCAGGCGGTCGCCCGCCCGCTCGGCCGCGTCGAGCAGCTGGAGCGCGGTCGCCGGGACACCCGCGTAGTGCGTGACGCCGTGCGCGCGGATCAGCCGCAGCGCCTCCTCGGCGTCCCACTTCCGCATCAGGACGAGGGTGCCGCCCGCCGCCATCGCCGCGTAGAAGCCGGTGAACGCGGCGACGTGGAAGAACGGGAATGTCAGCAACGACACCGGGGCGGGCCCCTGCCCCGGGACGATCCCGCGCCCGAGCGCGGAGGCGGCCGCGTGGTAGCGCGGGTTGAGCACGGCCCCCACCTGGGCGAGGTGGGTGGCGACGGCGCCCTTGGGCCGGCCGGTGGTGCCGGAGGTGTAGATGATCGTCGCGTCGTCCTCGGGCCGGACCTCGACCTCGGGAGGAGCGGCGAGCGGATCGGGCGCGGGCAGGTCCTCGTACCGCTCGACGCCGTCCGGAACCGCCCCCTCCGCGTGGAAGACGACGACGCGCGCCCCGTGCTCCGCCGCCCACCCGGCAACCCTCGGCAGCCGCTCGCCGTCCACCAGGAGCACCCGCGGCCCGGAGTCGTCCAGCGCGTACGCGAACTCGTCCTCGGTCCACCAGGCATTGAGCGGAACGGCGACCAGACCGGCCAGCTGCGCGGCCCAGAAGGCGATCTGCCACTCCGGGTGGTTGCGCATCGCGACGACGGCCCGGTCGCCCCGGCGGAGCCCGTACGTCCCGGTCATCCGGCACGCCAGCGCGGACGCGGCGGCGAAGAACTCGGCGTACGAGCAGCTGCGCTCCCCGGAGATCAGGAACGGCCGGTCCCCGAAGGCCCAGGTGGTCTCCACGAACTCACGGAGCGTCCTGGGCCCGTCCGCGTACACGAGCGACCCCGCGTGCACCCCGTCCTCCGCCCGCACCACGGCGAACGGGGCTCCCGGGCCGGTCAGCATGGCTTCGACACGGGCGGCGGCATCCACGACGGCGGCGGACGGGGGCCTGGCATCCGGGGGCCTGGTGTCCGGGGCGGAGGCGGCGGGGATCGGGTCGATGTGTGGCACGAACGACCTCTCTAAGCGCTTGCTCAGTACATTCGCGACGGTATGCCCGCACCCTAACCCCGTCAAGGGAACCGTCCGGCCCGCGTCGGCAACCCCACGACGGCATCGGTGGCGACATGGGTGACGACATGGACGACGACATGGGTGGAGTCCTCGGGCACTCCGTTCCGCTCCGCCGGGAGACCGGCGCCCGTGCCTGCCCGAGGCCGGACGCACCGGGGGCGGCGTCGATGCCTGCCCGTTCGCCCGCCGCCGGGCCGGGGTGGTGAAGCAGCACCCCGGCCGACGGCGGGCTGGGATCAGCCCAGCATCTCCTCGACGAGGTCGGCGGCGCGCATGGTGCCCCCCTCGGCCCGCGTGTCGGCACGGAGCAGCGCCGAGCGGCGGGTGACCTCCACGTCGGCGACAAGTTCGCGCAGGACGGCCCGCAGGGTCCCGGCGGTGGCTTCCGCGGTGTCGACGCGGCGGGCCACGCCCAGCTCCACGAGCCGGTCGGCGTTGATGAACTGTTCGGCGGCCTGCGGGACGGCGATCATCGGGACACCGGTGAACAGCCCCTCGCTGCTGCCGCCCATTCCCGCGTGGGTGACAAAGGCGTCGGCCTGTTCCAGGATCGCCAACTGGGGCACCCAGGAGTGCACTTCGACGTTGGGCGGGATCTCGCCGAGCTCCCGCGGGTCGGTGTGCTTCCCGATCTGGAGGACCACGTGCCAGCCGGGCAGGTTTCCGTACGCGGCCAGGCACTGGCGGTAGAACTCCGGTTGGCGCGTGAACGCCGAGCCCAGGGAGATCAGAAGCACGTTCCCGGCATCGGCGGGACGTGTCCAGGCGCTCCTGCTCCTGCTCGGGCCGAAGCAGGGGCCGACGAACGTCACCGCACCGGTGTCGACCCGGTCGGCGTGCGGTTGCATCGCCCGGGGAATCAGGGCCAGGGCCCGCGCGGGAGGGCCGGAGAAGGCGTCCACGTCCCTGGTGGACGCCCCGCACTCCGTGAGCCACCGCTCGAACCTCGCCCGGTATGCGTCGGCGCCCGGCAGTTGCCGCAGGTGGGCTGCGACGTCCTGGTCGTAGCCCTTCCAGGCCACAACAACCCGCGGCACCTGCGCAGCACCGAGCACTCGCGGGAGTTGACCGAGCCCGTCCTTTACGCGCTGTCCAAGGGCAAGCCCGATCTTCGCGAGAGCGGGCAACACCGGCGATGCTCTCGACGAACTGGACTGTCCGGCAGCGACTCCTGACGCGGTGGACGTCGGGGCAATCGACAGAGAACGTCAAGGCGACGAAGGAATCTCAGCACGGCCCCCAAGTCGACCTGGTCGCGCCGGGCGAGGACACGTTCGCTGCCTGTCTCGGCAGCACGGAACCGTGCAAGACACACGGCACCAGCGACGCCGCCACCCTTGCCTCCACCTCCACCTCCGCCTCCGCAGCGCTGATCTGGTCCAAGCACCCCGACCACCTCGGCCACGGCGCCGTACGCCCCCCGCATCGCTCTGCAGAACCCTGGCGGTCCGGGCCCCGCCAACGAGTACTCCCTCCCGGACCTCGCAGCCGCAGCGTCGCAGTCGCCGTCCAAGGGCTGCACTCGTGCGGTGAGCACACCAGTCCGCCTCCCCCGCGAGGGTGGCCGGTCAGCCGACCGGACCCGCGTCGGCGCCGTTCTTCTTCATGCACGCGTCCTCGAAAGCCATCAGGGTGATCCCGCCGTCCTCCCCGGAGGTCCGGTACTCCGCAACCATGGTCCAGCCGCGCTGCTTGAGGACGGCCCGGGCTTCGTCGATCACCCCGTCGTCCACACCCTTGCGCTCCGTCCGTTCCTGGGGCTGCTGCCAGTCGCGCTCGCGCAGCTCGCCCACCACCGCCTCAAAGCGGGCGACGTCGACCGGGGTGGCCTTGCTCCCAAAGCCCTTGAAACCGACGCCGCACGATTGCGGCGAGCCGGCCGAAGCACCCTCGTACACACGGGCGAATTCCGGTGCGTTCGCTGGAACGCCCGCGGCCGTGGCCGAGGCGTCGAGGTCCGTGCGCACGACCTCCTTCGTGAGCGGCCCGGTGCCCTTGGGCCGGGGCGACACCGACACCGGGGCGGCGGCCCCTCCGGTGCCGACGTCGCTCGTGCCGCAGCCCGCGGCTCCGAGCGCAATGACCGCTATCGTCACGGCGACCCACTTCGTCCTGCGCACAGTCGTCCCCTCCCAGGTCGCGGGGGTCGTGCGCCCCCGCGATCAAGAGAGGAGTGTGCCACGGCGTACCGACGCGCGGCCCCGGCCCCTCAGGCGGGAACATCGGCTCCCCGCCAGCCGGCGGGCGTCCTGAAGCTCTGCGACGGCCTCTCGTCCGAAATCACCGCTCCCAAGCGACGCTTGACTGAGGCACTGGACGATGCGGCCACGCTGGCATACTCCTCAACGAAGACGGCACCGTCACGTATCCCGCCGACGGCAGGAACGAGCTCACCGGTGAGCCGATCCCTGGCGGCACAGTCCCGGACAGCGAATCAGCACACTCCCGATTCGACCAGCACCGACCCTCGAAAGTGTCCCGGCGTACGGAGCCGAAGCAGCTCGCCTCATCTGCATCGGCTACGCCTGGCTGAACAACTCCATCACCCGTGCCAGAACCGGCCTGACCCTCGGGCCCGGGCCCGGTCGCGGAACCAGGCACCCGTCCCCACCAGCACCGCGACCCCCACCCCGTACAGGGGTAGCCACAGGGTCGTTGTGGCCGCCAGGCACTCGGCGACGGCCTTACGGGCCTGGTTCTCCTGCACGAACGCCAGGGCCGGGCCGTCGCTGCCGGCCAGGTTCCCCAGCGCGGCCTCTGCCTGGGGGGCCTGGTACCTGCCCATCAGCTCACAGTCGCCGCGCGTGCCTGGCATCGGAAACAGCCAGGCCTGGTGCTGCAGCAGGGGGCGAGTGCGACTGCCACGCACAGGCCGACGACCAGCGCGTACGCGACCAGGCCGCGCATGTATGCCGAGCGGATGACCGGCGTCCACTCCGCCCGTCGCTGGAAGGCGAGCATCACCGCCAGGAGCGTCACCCCGATGAACGTGGCGAACCACTGCCACGAGCCCTGGGCGAGCGCGAACGTCAGCACCGCGGCGAGCCCGATGCCGATGACCCCGGGAGCGGGAATGCCATCGCCTGCTATCGCGGATGCCGGCCTCGGGGGCACTCGGGGGCTGGGATCGCTCACGAACCTCTCCTGCACGGGAAGCCGTCAGCACCCCCGCGGGGCGTCGAGGGGCCTGGATGCCATGCCGCAGGGGCCGGGCGTCCCGCCCGGATGGCCCGCTCCGCCCGGCACCGCGCCAAGTTGCCGGAACGCCCGAGGACGTCCAGTCATTGGGTGCCTCTCCGCCTCGCGATGTACGGCACCAGACAACGCGGGCCTTGTCGGCCCGGCCCGAAGGAAACGGCCTAAACGAGCTGTACCAGGTCGTTGGTGACACGCGCGGCAGGCGCTTGAACGGGCAAGGGCCTTCCGGCTCAGTGCGGGCTGTGCATCGGCGAGGTCGTTGGGCAGCCCAGTCAGCTACCTCAGCGAGCCCGTACTGGAGGGTGCCGTTGAGGCAGTCGGAGGCGCGGCGCAACGACGTGTCTTTCTCGGCCCCGCCAACGGACGGGCTTCGACGGAGCTTGGTGGTGGCCCATTCGTCGATGTAGTGGCAGCGGGCATCGAAGGAGGCGGCAAACCGGTCTACGCCAGCGGCTCAACGAACTAGCTGGCACCGATTCTGCACAGCTCCCGAGAGACAACTCGATCACCCGAGCACGCAACGCGATCTTCCCCTGACGACCTCGGCGGGTCGCCCCTCACAGCCACCGCAGCACTCCACGCAAGATGCCCGGCAAGCAGCATCCCTCAGTGCGCCCGGCACGCCACCCGCTACACTGGCGGCGGCGAGCAGACCCTCACAGGTCGATCGTCAGCCTGTCCAAAACATGTCAACAATCGGCTCTCTACATCCCGCCGTTTTAGACACATTTTTGTACAGATCCCCGCCTTCGTGGGATGTGTCGAAAATTCCGTCGTCGCAGCTCACGCCTGATGCCATGCGACGCCTCCAAACGCTGCAGCGCTGAATCCCAAACGCCTCTGCTGTGTTTTGCGGCTCACGACATGTGTCGCACTCGGCAGAACGAGGCGTAATACACCGCAGTCTGTGCACGCCCCGGTAGCAGGGCAACCCCGGTTGGCCGCACACGGCTGGCGCTCTGGGGGTGAGGGGCTCACCCCGAGGAAGGCTCAAATATTGCTACTTGAATAGTCGGCTGTGCAGTCTTGCAGGGTGCCCACTTCCTCCACCACACAGCGGCTCATCGACCGCCGCGTCTACCTGCTCCTCCTCGATGACCAGGACCGCCCCGCGAAGTCTCGTCGGAGGGTGCCGTCCTCCTCGGCTCGGCCTACGCAGAAGGATGACTTCCCGATGGCCGCGTCTTTCTTCGCTAGGGACTGTAAATCGTTCGGCTCTGTCCCGTAATCGGTGGTAGCGCTGTGTAGCGGTCATTGAAGGAGGATGCGGTGGCGGAGCAGGGGGAACCCGGCTCGGCCGTGCATCTGCCTCATGATTCGTTTGGTTCTGGTGTTGACGCCTTCGGTGCGGCCGTTGTGGTACGGGAGGTGAGTCCGGCGTTGACGGCGGCGCGGTCGAGTTCGAGGCCGTTCGCGAAGGAGTGCAGATGAGGCAGATCGACTGCGCGGACCTGGACGATCCAGCGTGAGAGCCCGTCGGCGTTTCCTTCGCGAGGCGTCAGGAGCTGGGCGAAGTCCGCAATGCGGGCGGCCAGTTGGGTCATCTCGGGGCAGGCGGCGGTGAGCCGGGCCAGAAGGTCGTGATGTTCGGTCTTGAGGTTGTCGGGCCTGGTGAGGAGCATCCGGGCGAGCCGGCGTGGGGAGATGTGGCTGCGGTCGGCGTCCGCGCGGCCTTGGTTGATGTACTTGTGCAGGAGGTTGAGGCAGCCTTCGTAGCCGAGGGACTTGATCTCTTCGAAGAGGTGCTTGACGGGGACGGCAGGGTCCTCAGCCCGGCGTTTGCGCAGGTGCTCGCGGTAGGGGTCGACGAGGCTGGTGCGGTATTTGGGGACGCGGAGCATCCGCTCGGGCCGGTCGGCTCGTGCGTAGCGTTTGACGGTGTTCAGGGCCAGTTGCAGACGGCGGGCGCATTCGAGCAGGCCCACGCCCTGATTGAGCAGGTCATGGACCTGGTGCCAGCGTTCCAGGGTGGTTCGGGCGCGTGGCCCGTCGTAGATGGGTGCGTCCAGTACGGTGGCCCAGCAGCTGCTGTGCGCCTTCACCTCGCTGAGGGCGGCTTCGCACAGGTTGTGCCACAGATGCCACCTGTCCGCGACCTGGACCGCGTCGGGCAGGGCGCGGCGGATGGCCTCGGCGTAGGTGGCTGAGCCGTCGCGGCACACGACCTCGACGCCCGAATGCTCGCGCAGCCACGCCTCCAGCGTGTCGGCCGTGCGGTCAGGCAGCACGTCGATCCGCTCATGTGTCTCGGCGTCGATCACCACGGTGGCATAGCGGTGCCGCCGGCGCAGGGCGAAATCGTCGACACCGATCACGCGGGGCACCCTCCCGGTCGGCAACGGGATGCGCAGCAGGGTGCGCAGGGCCGTGTGACGCGACAGGCCCACCGCGAGTATCGCCAACAAACGTGATCCCGCCCGGCCCGCTAACTCTTTGACCACGGCCTTGACCTGCGTGGTCAGACGAGCGGTGCGTCGCTGGTATCGCTCCAGCACCCCGGGCACCTGTTCGCGGAAGGTGTGGCGGCAGCCTCGCGTGGGGCACACCAGACGCCGCACCCGCACACGGACCACCACCCGTCGCCCGTCGACCGGAACGTCGGCCACCGTCCGCCAGTGATAGCCGTGCACCCGTCCCGACGAGGCCCCGCACACCGGGCAGACCGCGGTGTCCAGCGGCGTCCGGGCCCGCGCCACGATCTGCTCACCCTCGTCGGCCACATCCTCCATGACCAGCGGGGACAGACCTGAAAACACCGTCTGCACAAGCTCGTTGACATCCATCACATGAAGGTCAACGACCCTCACAACTCTCCGTCACCACCGAATGTGAGACAGGGCCGTTCGATTGACAGACCCCGTGGCCGGAGATATCCGTACGCCGGCGCGCTGCTGGCTGGGCGTGGGGACAGCCAGCCAGCGGGTGCCCCCTCCCGACGCTGCCCGCCTTCCACCGTCAGCGAAGGCGTCCACACGCAACTGCCGTTCCTTACGCATGCGGGGCCGTTGTCAGTGGGATGCGGTAGACGTTGTGTCGTCAACGGGTCGAGGGGGGAAGCCGGTGGCGGCACCGTACAGTCCGGTCAGCACCCTGCGCCGCGGAGAGCACATCCCTCCTGCGTCAAAGTCTTTCATTAGGGTTAAAAACCTGAACTTCGGGGATGAAATGCCTCTGGCGCACGGTGAGAGCAGTCGGGGGTGGCCGCGTGGAGTATGGGTGAACTACCCCACCCGGCCGGCGCATGGGGTAGCGCCCTCTTCGGCGTCCGACCTGCGGAGACGATGACCAGGTGACTTGTCTGCCCTATCATCCGTTGCGCGCTGCACAGGTGGGGTGTCACTACATCCGGCCGCCGCAAACGGCACATCCTCAAGGGTCCGACAAACTACGGAACTTGTGATCAAATGGTGAAGGATATGCAGCTATGGCGCCGGGGGGCGCTGCGCCCTGGGGAGGGGCGACCTGCACAACAAGCGGGGGCGAGATCGTGAAGCAGGGTCACGTGAGCGGCGTAAGACGACTCGGTACCTTTGTGCGGATATCGGGGGGTCCGGGGATCGGCAAAGTCGGGGAGGTAGATGGAGAGCGCGTGCGCGTTGACTACTTCGAGTCGCCGACCGCGACGATCGCACAATCGCAGTGGGTGGCGGACCACCTGGTGCACCGGGTCCTCCTGGAGCGCGAGGAGCGCATCTGGTGGAGGAGTCCGGACGGGCTATGGAACGCGGGTCGCGTCATACAGGCAGAGCCCGCCCGGCGTTCCTACATCGTCAGGTTCCCCAATGTGGACTACGACCTGCCTGTTCGTGAGGAGCATCTCCACGTTCGGTGGGATCGCCCGGTGCTGGATCCCGCTGCGGATCTGACCGTCCGTGGTGGAAGCACGACGCCGTACCGAGACGCGAGACTCCCCGTCCTTAAAAACCTCGTCCGGCAGCGTGGTGCCTGTGCCGACATGAGTACGTTCCTCTCGTCGACGGTGGAGATCTTTCCGCATCAGGTGAACGCCGCGCTCACGGTCCTCTCCGACCCGGTACAGCGGTATCTGCTGGCCGATGAGGTCGGCCTGGGGAAGACGATCGAGGCCGGGTACGTCGTTCGTCAGATCCTCATCGATAATCCGGCTGCGTGCGTGGTGGTCGTCTCGCCAGTCGCTCTTCGCCGACAGTGGCTGTCTGAGCTCAAGGACAAGTTCCACATCGGGGACTTCCCTGATGCGACGATCGTCGTCACCAGCCACGAGACGCCCGAGAAGTGGGCTGGATACAAGCATGCCGACCTCGTCGTTGTGGACGAGGCCCATGCGCTCGTGCAGGCAGGTCCGGATGAGACGCCTTACAAGGAGTTGTGCGCACTAGCGCACTCGGCCGAGCGACTGCTGCTGCTGTCCGCCACCCCCGTGACGTCGGGCTACCTGACGAACCTTGGCCTGCTGCACCTGCTCGACCCAGAGCTCTACTCGTGGGAGAGGCGTCAGGACTTCGAGGACCGTTATCGCATGCGCGAGCAGTTGGCCAACTCGGTCTACTCCCTGAACCCGCAGTACACGTATGTCATCCGGGACAGCATCGACGAGATTCGAGCACAGGTACCCTCGAGTGACGTGCGTCTGGCCCAGCTCGCAGACGAGGTCCTCGACATGCTCGACGAGGATGACGAGGTGAGCGACCCCGATCAGCAGGATGAGTTCGCCCGTCGGGTTACCGAACTGCGCGCTCACATCAGTGAGACGTACCGGATCCACCGCCGAATGATTCGAAACCGGCGCGAGGCGGTGCTACAAGAGGCCAGCGGCCCGGACGCCGAGGCACTTCCCTATGAGGTGCGCGGCCGCCAGCGTCCCGAAGCCCTCTACTCCCCCTCCCCCGTCGTAGAGGCAGGGAGTGAATTCGTGATGCTCTGGTGGAACTCGGTGCGCGAGCACCTGGAGAACGAGGGGCTGAGCGATCAGCTCTCGAAGTACGCCATGCCCTTGGCGGTTCTCACGTCGCGGGCGCCCGCGCTTCCGTACGACGCCATCGATGCGCTGCGGTGGCGGGTGAGGGCCGACGCCGATGCTGGCGAACGTGCGGGGCTCTCACTACGGGAGCGGGAACTGCTGCGCGGTGTGCCGGTAGTTGCCTGCGAACAGACCCTGCTGGCCGAGGCTGAGGAAGACTGGCCTGCGGGGGGCGAGCCGAGCACGGAGAATCTGAAGGACATCATCCGGGCGTTCCTTCCTGTCATGCGGAAGGCACAGCGCACCGTGGTTTTCTGTGGACCCGGCCGACTAGCTGGCGCGCTCACAGGTCGGTTGCGCTCCGACTTCCCGAAAGTAGTGATCACCGAGCACACGCGTAGCATCGGCGCGGCTCAGGCTGCAACCGACGTCGCTCGTTGGGCAGACCCAACGCCTGGGCAGGCGGTTCTCCTCGTCGATGACACGGCCGAAGACGGCTTGAACCTGCAGGCAGCCGACTGTGTTGTCCATCTGAGGCTTCCCTGGTCCCCCAACCAACTCGAACAGCGTCTTGGCCGCGTTGATCGCTATCCCGGTCCGGCTCTGCCTGGAGCGGTTGGTCCCGCGCTTCAGTTCCGACTGGCTGAGGAGAACGGCCCGGACGGCTCTTTCACGGAGGCATGGGCCGCCCTTCTCGGGGATGGTTACAGGGTCTTCGACCGTTCTGTTTCCACTCTGCAGGACGCCATAGCCCAGTCGGTCACCAGCGTATGGACTGGTGCAGTCGAGGTCGGGCCGGAAGGGCTTGTGACGCAACAGGAGGCCGTGGATGCACGGCTCGGCAAGGAACGCAACGAGATCCGCAAGATGGACCTTTTGGAGTCCATCCACGTGTCGACGCAGCGCCTGCGCAGCGTTCCGGCTGCGCTGGCGAAAGTCGAGCTTGATTGGTCCGAGACGCAAAAGGCGCTCCTCGCGTACACGGACGCCACCGGAGGGGGTATCAAGCTCCGTTACCTCGATCGTTCCATCCAGGGATCCCCGGCTTGGCGCTTTCTGATCAACGACGGCTCGACCCGTCCGCTTCTTTCTCCTCGTCACTGGAAGCGGGTCAAGGATCGCCTCCCTGACGATGAGATCGCTCACGCGATGTTCAACCGGTCACGCGCGCTGCGCAGTCGCGACGCACGACTGTTCCGCGTCGGCAATCCCTTGGTGGACATGCTGTCCGATGCCGTCCTCAACGACAGTCTTGGGCAGAGTGCCGCCTTCAGGCGGATCGACCGCGGGATGCCGCCGGGGCAGGGACCGCAACCGTACTTCGGTTTCGATTTCCTCATCGAGGCGGACACCTCTGCCGCACTGAAGCACGTCAATGGCAGTGCGGACGCCGGAAGGGCTCTGCGTCGCCAGGCGGATCGGGTCTTCCCTCCTGTCATCAGGCGCGTTTGGATCGAGTCGGGCACGAACCGGCCCGTGACCACGGACGCCCAGTTGGCCTTCCTGAATCGTCCGTACGACAAGAGCAAGGGTGACCGCAACTACAACAGCCAGCGTGCTGCGGAGTTGTTCGAGGTCTTCGGAGGCCAGGAGCACGCGGCCAAGTACGTGCGTGACGCCCAGCAAGCAGCGCTGGGGTTTCTGCACCAGCACACGGATCTCACGGCAGTCTGTCAGGACGCTCAGCACAGGGCACTGGAGGTCTCCGCGGTTTTGCACTCGCAGGCCCAAGCGCGGCAAGCGGCTGGCCGGCTTCTTCGTGACACCGAAAGCCTGGTCACCGACGCGGAGGTGCTGACTTCTCTTGCCGAAGGGCTGTCGCGACCCGTTGTCCGGGTCGTGGCCGCTGCCTGCCTGGTGCGCCGCGGATTGGAATTGGCCTACTGATGTCTGAAGACACATGGGTGAGAGCTCAGCACCTGCTCAACGAGTGGCCCGAGGTGAAGCCGGACATCCTGGACAAGGGCGTTCTTCGCCGTTTGGGGGACGCCCTGGCTGGGCTGCAGAGCGGCGCTAGCGGCTGGCTGGACATTGCCTCGTTGACGCGACAACTCCTGTTGGTCCACCAGGCGCTGGGGCGCACGGGCCATTTGTCCGTGCCGTTGCGAGCGGGCCTGCCCACCGCTGATCAGTGGCGGCAGGGCGGTTGCAACGTGCTGGTCGACGGAAGTCGCGTCCTTCTACGAGGTCAGGAATGGGCCCCGGTTGAGGGTGACGGACCGGCGCACGAAGCAGGGCTTGCACAGGTGCGTGAAGCAGTCCTCGGCAAGGACTCCACCTTGCGCCGTGTCCTGGAAGCCGCGCCGGCCGACCCGTTTTGGAAGGACGTCCTCGGATACGACCACTACCTTTCCAAGGGGCAGCGCCAAGCGGCCCGCTCGGTCGTCCTGATGCCGCCGGGTGAGACCCTTCTGATCTGCCTACCTACCGGCCACGGCAAGACGCCGGTGGCACTGGCCGGTGCCATGCTAGCTGGCCGGAACAGTGGCGTGTCATTGATGGTCGTGCCCACCGTGGTCCTGGCCATCGACATGGAACGACGTGTCCGTGAGCTGCTGAGCAGGCGTGATCCCGGCGCTCTGCACAATCGGTACGCATATTTCGGGGAGTTGGACCAGGCCGACAAAGAGCAGATGCGCGCGGACATTTCAGCCGGGCGACAGGCACTAGTAATCGCCTCTCCCGAAGCTGTGGTCGCCGGACTCAGCACAGCCCTTCGCGATGCCGCCCAAGACGGTCACCTGAACTACGTCATACTGGACGAAGCACATCTCGTCGAACAGTGGGGCAACGAGTTCCGCTCGGAGTTTCAGAGCCTGGCTGCCCCACACCGGGCTTGGCGAGAGATCGCTCCCAAGGGTCGTGCGCCCAGGACAGTTGCAATGAGTGCCACGCTCACCGAACAACAGGTGACGACGCTACGGGATCTGTTCGGTTCCGGTGAGCGCACCAAAGTGGTCTGGGCTTCCGAACTGCGCAGCGAGCCTACCTACTTCTTGGACGACTTCGGCTCGGAAGAGGAGCGGTCCGCAGCAGTTTTGAGGGCTGTGGTACGCCTACCGAAACCGATGGTGCTGTACACGACCCAGAAGAAGCACGCCACCGAATGGGCCGAGGCTCTGCGGACGGCAGGGATGCACCGGGTCGCCGTCGTACACGGGAACGTCAACGACGCCAGGCGTCGTCGCGCGCTCGAGGGCTGGTCAGGCCGCACGAGCCATGGTGCTGTCGCGACCGAGTACGACGTCGTCGTCGGCACCTCCGCCTTCGGGCTGGGAGTCGACCTCGACGATGTACGCAGTGTCGTGCACGCGTGCGTACCTGAGACCGTGGACCGCTACTACCAGGAGGTCGGACGTGGCGGCCGCGACGGCAGTCCCTCGATTTCCTACCTGGCATCAGCGCCTGGCGACCATGGCACAGCCCAGTCACTGAACGAGCAGAAGATCCTCATGGCAGACACCGCTTGGGGACGGTGGCGGGCGATGTTCACCAAAGGACAGCACCTTCACGCGAACAGGTACTTGCTCGACTTGACGCTGCGGCCACCGCGGTTGCCCGTTGGGTACGCCACGCACAAGGACTGGAACGTTCGTCTGCTCAATCTGATGGATCGCATGGGGATGATCAAGGTCTTCCCTCCCACGCCTCCGGTTCGTGAGTCCGAGGAGGATCCCTCGGTCCGGCAGGAGCAGATGACGGCGTTCTACGAAACTGCGCGAGACCGGATCGAGATCGAACTGGTGGATGGGCAGACCAACGATGAGACATACTTCCACGACGCCTACAACCGCATCCGCTCGGATATCAAGGATGCCCAGCGGAGCTCTCTGCAGAGGATGTTGAGCGTCTTGCGCCACGAGCGGTGCATTGCGGACACCTTGGCCGAGTACTACTCGATCACGGGAGCCAATGGGGGGCGTCACTACACCATGGCAGCCTGCCGCGGATGTCCTCACTGCCGACGTCAAGGGCTTCCGCCGGGAGGGGTCGCATCCCTGTACCGCAAGCCGCTCTCGCCGGATCCGGCCACTGTTGAGTGGTCCCCGCCGGCCAGTCCTTTGGCCCACTTGCACCCGCAGACCTCGCACTTCAGCATGTACTGGCAAAGCCCTGCGGAACACAAGGACAACGTGTTGCCCGTGCTGGTGAAACTGGCGCGGTCGGGTATCTCTCACTTCGCCGGCCCTGGTGTTCGCGAAGAGGTGGCCCAGCAGATACAGCAACAGGCACCAGGTCATCCGGTGCTCGTCGATCACGACGGCGGCCTTGTGGGCAGTGGCACCACCGCCACGATCGTCTGGGTTGCTGATGCCGCGACGCCGCGCCTCGATGAGGAACTCCGGTACCGGCTTGAGGACGGGGAGCCTGTGTACCTCCTCCTTCCTCGGCAAATCGAGGACCCGACCAGGCCCGGGGTGCCCTTCGTGACTACGCACCCGTCGTTGAACATCCAGCAAGTGAGAAGCGAGTTCAGATAATGGCATTGCTCAACACGCCCGTGCCGTATCCCGGCGAGATCTGGGCTGTCGTACGCTTCCTGGCCTCGCAGTCCGGGCCCGTGGCGTCTGAGACGCTGCGCACCTTCCTCGAGCCGCACAATCTCGACGCGAAGAAGACCACCACGGTCCATTACGCGCTCAACACGCTGCGGTCACTGGGGCTCGCTGAGGAAAGCGGCGACGGCGAGGCCTGGATCTTGTCGGGTGCCCTTGCAGACCTGCGTTCGGACGACTATGCCGCCTTCCAGCGCGCACTGCGCGCCGCTGTGCTGGGCCTTCATGGGCACCAACCGGCCGAGATCGCCGATGACCTGCGGCGGGCTCTGGTGTGGAGCCTGAGCCGGGATCCGTTCTCGGAGTCCTTCAGTTGGGCCCTCGTGGACAGCCGGCACCAAAAGAATGCACCCGATGGAGAGTTGGTCTTCGTGAACGGTTCACGATGGTCACCGTTCGTGGCGTGGGCGGGAACTCTTGGGTTGGGCGCCTCGGCTCCCCACATCGCCCAACGCTATGTTCCGGACTGTACTTGCGCCGTGCGGCAGGTGCTGGAAGAGCACCTGCCGGCAGACACTCCTGCGGATGCTCTAGAAGTCTTGCGCCTGCTGCGTGAACACCTTCCTGTCCTTCCTGGTGGAAGCATCTCAGAGAATTCGGGCTATGGACTGCCCGACGACCGGACGGTCGACACGGCACTCTCCTTCGCCCTGATGCGAGGCGAACACGAGAAGTGGCTCGTCATGAGCAGCGATTCGGACGCCAAGCAGCCGATCAAGTTGCAGGACCCCGAGCGTCTGTCCATGCGTCTTTGTTCCTCCATCACCCGGCAGGAGGCCACCAATGTCTGACTTCAAGGGATACGTCTGCTGGGACGTGGAAAACGTCATCTCCACGATTCAGACGGAGGCGGTCGTCGCCTCGCCTGCCGTCTTTCTCTCCACGCACACCCCGTTGAGCATCCAGCGTTCCCGGATTACTGGCCGGTCGTTCAACAGCACAGGCGAGAGCGTCACGGAGGAGAACGTCCTCGACGAGTTCCTGAACCGACGGACGAACACCAGGACGCTGCTCCTGCCGGTGGTCGGTGAGTCAGGCTCTGGCAAGTCCCATCTGGTCCGCTGGGTCAGGGAGAACATCGAGCCCGCCGAAGACCGAAAGATCATCTACCTCGAAAAGTCTAAGACGAGTTTGCGACATGTGATCGACTCCCTCCTCGACGGTGTCGAGGACGAAGAGATCGAGCAGATCCGCAAGGACATCCGGCACGTCACCGGGAACTTCACCGCTGCCTCGCTGGCGCGCCGCCTCATCACCCAGTTGAGCGTCGCTCTGGCGGACCTCGGTAAGGAATCGGTCTCCGGGAAGAAGCGTCAACTCGTCGGACCCCAAGGCATCTCGCTGCTTCTGCAAGATCCGCTCCTGCAGGCGCAGATGCTTGAGTCCGGCAAGTTCATTCCCCAATTCGCCCAGCACTTCTTGAGCGATCGAGAGTCCGGCGAGGAGCGTCGTCCTCGCTTCTCTCTGGAAGACCTCCCCTTGAGCCCGGATGCCATCGCCGGCGACATGGCAGCCCCTACTCGGCAGATCTTCGGCGTCCTCATGTCCAGGGATGAGTTGCAGGTGCTGGCCGTGGAGTTGCTCAATGAGCAATGGGACAAGGCCGTTCAAGAACTGTCGGCGCTGGGAGGCGGTCGTCTTCTTGGTGCGATGCAGAAGGTGCGCAAGATCTACGCCCGCCAGGGCAAGGAGATCATCCTCCTGGTGGAGGACTTCGCTCTGATCCAAGGTGTCCAGGGTGACCTGCTCGACGCGATCACCGAGACGTCGGAGCGGGAAGGGCATGCGGTGCTCGCGCCCATGCGAACCCTCATGGCGATCACCAGTGGTTACTTCCACGACCTTCCGGAAACGGCAGCCTCCAGGATCGCTACCTCCACCGGAGGATTCGTCTACAACCTGGACATCGTCCTGGGAGAAGGCCAGACAGGGACAGAGGACATCGCCACGTTCGTCGCGAGGTACCTCAACGCCGCTCGAGTTGGGCGTGGTGCGCTGGAAAGTGCGGGTAGCGGTTCGATTCCGAACAAATGTGACGATTGCATTGCAAAGAGCCTTTGTCATGATTCTTTCGGTGTTTCCGCGGACGGGTTCGGCCTCTACCCGTTCAATCGTCCGTCTCTGACGCGTGTCGTTCACAGCCTGGCTCCGCAGGAGAACCCGTACGCCTTCGTACCGCGCAACGTTTTGGGCAGCGGAGTCATCCCGATCTTGGCCGACGCGTACAGCGCCATCAGCAAGGGCGAGTTCCCGAGCGCCTTCTTCCAGGAGAACTACAAGTCCGTCAGAGGCGTCGACCAGGCATTGCCCAACAGCGTCAGCGAAGATATCGATACGCACGACCCCTTGAACGCCAAGCGCCGGCGGGCGGCGCTGGAGTTTTGGGCCGATGCACCGCCCCAGTTGGTGAATCTGCGGCAGGGCATCAGCGAAGCGTTTTCCCTACCTGCCCTGGCTGTTGACGGCCTGCACGAAAAGCAACAGGTTTCCCCGCAGAAAGAGCAGAGCACTCCCCTGCCACCACCTCAAAAGGAGGTGCCCGCTCTGCAGAGAAAGCTTCAAGTGGTGGAAGACTGGGCCGCAACAGGTTCTCGCCTCACCACGGACGAGGCAAAAATCATTCGCACCATCATTTCGAAATCGGTCCCTTACCGGGAGGATTGGCTAACGCCTCCGGTCAAGCCGGTCAACCTCACCGACACCGAAAAGGCCGGATGGTATACGAAGAACGTCAAATCCAACCAGGTCTCAATCGAAGATGCGAGTTCAGAGGCGATGAGTGCGGGCGCACCCATCGTTCTCAAGCGCAACCCTGCGACTGGCGAGTTCTTTAAGAGCCTCCTGCGCCTGTCCGCGGACGCGGTAGATGGGGTGCGCGGGAAGGACATCGTTCGTCTCGCTAGCATCGCTGACGCGGCCAGGCCCGCTATGCGAGAGCGCGTTGCGCAGAGCCTGGAACGCACCGAAAAGGACTTGATCGCTGGGTTGCGTGTTTCTTTGCTCGGCGCTGCGCTGGCCGGACGTGTCGTTCCCGGTATGCCGATCGAGACGCTGTACGCAGCAGCATTCGATGTAGGGAACGAGTGGGTACGGCCGGACGTGTCGTCGCGCACTGAGGCATGGCTGGAGAGACTCAATGTGCACATGCAGCATCGCAGCAGTCTCGTGGAGTCGTTGCTGAGTTCGCTGGGAATCGGACAGGGTTCCACCGGAGCGGTCCACGTCGTTGACGCTACCCGTGCCCTTCCTCTCGTAAAGGAGGCAGCGGCGCATTGGGACTTGTCGGCCGTGGAACTTCCGCAATGGGTCAAGAGCGCTGGCCAGCCCCTGCGTGCAGGGTGGCAATCCGTAGTGCGCGGTCAACTCCAGGAACTACGTACGCTCTTCGGCGAGATCCGAGAGCGCTTCCCCAGGGCGAGCGGCCCCGGTGACCGCCTCGTCCAGCAAGTGTCCACGGCCCTGCAGATGGCAAAGGCAGAGGGCATCACGGGACCCCTGGAGCGTGAGTTGGACAGTCGGGCTGTAGCAGTCGCGGAAGCCGACTGGACCACGCTGTCCGTACTGGAGAAGGACCTGTCTCGCGTCACCAACAGCCTCCAGGACTCGTCGGCCGAAAGCCTCCTGGCTGTGGTGGCCCCGATTCGGTCCCCACATCTGCGGGAGATGCGCGACTACCTCACGGTTGCCGACTCCTTGCTGGACACGGCCCTGGCTGCGGCGCGGATGCAGAACCAGAACGCGGTCAGCGACGCTGCGGAGCAGTTGGCAGGTCTGTTGGGGGAATGGAAGCAGGCCGTAGATGACGCTAGTACGCACGCGGAGGCAGGCAAGTGAGCAGCGTTACGGTTCTGGAGAAGGCTCAGGAACTGCAGAACATCGCCCGCAGCATCTCCGAAGGCCAAAAGGAGCGGGCCGAACAGGAGCGGGTGCTCCAGCGTATCGATGAGGTGCGTGCAGCCTTGCAGGCCGCGATGGTCCAGCAGCAGATCGCGGTTTTGCTGCGTGAGCGCACCGGTCAGGCTCTGGACGTGTCTGGGTTCGAGGCTGCACGGGCCAAGCTCGAGTCGAAGTCGCGAGGTGGCCTGCCCGGCGACCGGGCTTTCCTCGATGCCAAGCGCGCCTTGGACGCATTCACCAGCGAGCTGAGTACTTCGCTCAGACAGCTCTGGAAGGCATGGGCCACCGCACAGATCCAAGAGGTCTCTCCGGCTCGGTTCGTCACTCTTGGCACCGATGAGCGACTGGAAGCGGCCGCGCTCTACGAGTCGATGAAGACCAAGGCGAATCGCTCCAAGGTCGACAGTGCCAGCATCCTCACATTCTGTACCGATCGCGACGCGCTGCTGAGGCTCCTCGAGCACGCACCGGACGATGCTCCGGAAGAACTCCTCGAGCTCATCAACCGGCTCGACGCAGGCGGGGTCACTCTTCGAGAGCTCAGCGACGCGGACATCACGCTGCTGCGAGACTACGACCAGGACTGCTGGTTTACCGTCACTCGGAAGGCGGACTGACGACCTGTGGCACCCACGACACTGCGCCGCGCCGTTTTGGGCAAGGCGCTTACTGCCCTGGAGGACCGGGAGTTGCCCCTCCTGTCCTGGGGCGTCACAGACGGCATGCTCAGCGAAGAAGAGGTGATGGACGCTCTCTGGTCGGTCATCGACAAAGACGAAGACGCGGCATCGCTGTTCTCTGACGCCGACCAGTTGAGGCAGGCGCTCCTTAGCCAGCAACTTCTTTTCCAGGTCCCCTTCGGCGGAGTCGATCAGTACCGGACAAGGTTCGCAGAGGGGGTTCGGCTGACTGCCTCCCTGCGGCAGATCTTCGGCCCTTGGCCCGGTGCTCCACTGCAGCCGGACTGGTGGGAAAGAGGTAGGCCGCTGGTCGCCGACTACCGCCTGCACGTCTCTGAGCGTCGCTATCCGACGCGTGACATCTCGGCTGCCCAGGCGATCGCCGAGATGGAGGTGACATCGGGGTGGACTGAGAATCACTCAAAAGTCGCCGGGGTGCTGATCGGTTCGTACTCGCTCTCGCGCTTCCAGGTCGACGCCACCAAGGCAGTCACCAACTCCCTGGTCCACGGGGGTTCGCGTGGCGTCGTTGTCGGTGCCGGCACCGGCAGCGGAAAGACCCTCGCGTTTTACCTTCCGGCATTCGCCGCGATGGCCAATGACCGGCGCGCGGGTGTGCATACGCTCGCGCTCTATCCGCGCATCGAACTACTGCGTGACCAGTTGCGCGATGCGATCAAGAACGCACTCGAACTCCGGGAGCGGGGCATGCCCAGTCCGCGGATCGGTGTGCTCTACGGGCGTACGCCGCCGGGTCTCGGCGACGTCACCCAGGGGATGTACGAGTGGCCAGTGCAGGGTGGGGCCCGCGTCTGTCCCTATCTGACGTGCCCCGCCGGGGATGGCGGCACCATGCTCTGGTCGGAACAGGACAGGGCGCTCGGCTCGGAGGCCTTGCGGTGTTCCGTGTGCCATCAGGAGATCCCTGACGGTGTTATGGCTCTTACCCGAGAGTCGATCAACGGGGCTCCGCCCAAGCTGCTCTTCACCACGACGGAGATGCTCAACCGCAACAGCACGGGGTCGAAGTTGAGCAGGACCCTCGGCTGGAACTGGAATGGTCCCCGCGTCGTCCTGCTCGACGAGGTGCATACGTACTCCGATGCCACGGGCGCGCAAACAGCCTTGCTGCTCCGGCGTTGGCGTCACGCACGTCGTGGCCCCGTGACCTTCGTCGGGCTCAGCGCCACCCTGCGTCAGGCCGACCGCTTCATGGCGGAACTTGTCGGGCTCCCTGCGGAAAGCGTCGCCCTCATCGAACCGCGCGGCGCGGACATGGAGGCGGAGGGCCGCGAGTACCACCTCGCGCTGCGCGGCGACCCCTTGTCGGGTACGAGCCTGCTGTCCACCACTATCCAAACGGCGATGCTCCACGGACGCTTGCTCGACAGGACTCGGCCTGCCGGGACGACGCTTCATGGGACCAAGGGGTTCCTCTTTACAGACGATCTCGACGTCACCAACCGCCTGTATGACGACCTGCGAGACGCAGAGGGAGGGCAGTACGGGAAAAACCGCAGAAAGCGGGGTGCTGCGGTTCTGGCGTCTCTCCGTTCCATGGACCTTCCTGCGGAAGAAGATCGTTACCTCGTGGGCCAGTCCTGGAACCTTCCGGAGCTGATTGGGCACAACCTCAGTTCCGACCTGAGCGAGCGACCTTTGAGGATCGGCCGGACATCCTCCCAGGATGCGGGCGTCGACGCGGACGCCGATCTTGTCGTTGCGACGGCCTCTCTCGAGGTCGGCTTCAACGATCCCGACGTCGGACTGGTCGTCCAGCACAAGGCGCCTCGAGACCCGGCTTCCTTCCTGCAGCGCCGGGGCCGGGCCGGACGTGAGAGGGGCACGCGCCCGCTCACAATCGTTGCTCTCTCTGACTTTGGGCGAGACCGACTGGCCTATCAAGGGTATGAATCCCTCTTCGCTCCTGAGGTGACGCCTCGCACCTTGCCTGTGCACAACCGCCACATCATCAAGATCCAAGGCGCTCGAGCGTTCGTCGATTGGCTCGGCACCCGACTTCGTGAGCAGGGCCTGTGGGTCAGCGCCCGCATCTTGTTGTCGGGAAATACCCGACCAGACTATAGAGATGAGCAGTTGCCCAAGGCCCGACAAGCGGTCATCAAGGATCTGGAGAGCCTGCTCGACGGGGATGACATCCTGCTGCGCTCCCTGGCGGGCCATCTGCGAGGCGCGCTGGGCCTGAGCGCCGACGAAGTGCAGGTCCTCCTGTGGGAGCAGCCGCGGTCTTTGTTGTTGGCAGTGGCTCCCACGCTGTTGCGGCGTCTTTACGCTGGCGCGTCGCCGATCCACAAGGATCCCGGCACGGACCAGCGTGCCTTTTTGCCTGAGTTCGTCACGACGTCGCTGTTCGCTCCGCTGAATCTTCCGGAGGTCAGCTTTGCGGTGCCCTTTGCCACTTCCGACGACGAGGAAAAGCTGCCGGTCGGGCGCGCACTGCGTGAAGCTGTGCCTGGCCGGGTCAGTCGCCGGTTCGGATACCGCGATGATCGTCACCGCACGTGGCTGGAGGTTCCCACCGGGGTCCGTGACGCCGTGATCGATCTGAGTCACATCCTCGACGCCGAGGAGCGGCAGGGTTGTTGGGGCACCGGCCGCGCGGATGTGCAGGCGGTCGAGGTCACGCGCCCGCGACGGATCAAGCTGGCTCAGCCGGACAAAGAGATCGCGACCTCGTCCCAGGGTGTCCCCTTGTGGGCAACCCAGTTCGTGGACAACCCTGCGGGTCCTCCGGTTGCGGCGGACGTGCCCAAGGTTCCCGAGTGGCGGGAGCGGGTGATCTCTGTCGGGTTCGCCGCTCACGCTTCAGGTAACCCGACCGAGGTGCGCCGGATGACGTATGGGGCTGTGGCCGACGTCATCAAGGGCACGCCGGGGAAGCGGCACAAGGTGGCGGTCAGCTACATCCACGAGGGAAAGAGGGCAGCCATGGGCTTCTCCTCGTCCGTCGACGCTGTCCAAATTCAGGTCAAGCCGCTGGATCTGTCGCTGCCTGGCGTAGTGGAGCATTTGAACTCTCCCGAGTGGCGTTCGAAGGCGTTCACGAACACCGTCATGGAGGACAGGCGGATCGCTGAAGCGGCCAACTCGTTCCAGCGTGGGTGGTTGTCCTTGGTGTACCTCTCCGCGTTCGCGCTTGAGGGACTTGAAGGCAAGAAGCCCGAGGCGATTCACGCGGAGTTGTCACAGGGCGCCTGGCGGGACAGCATCCTTAAGGTCATTCCGCTGCTGTACAGGCAGGATCCGTCCGCCTCCCCTACGGGCGCCGGCAGCCCTGCCGACCGCGTTATCAACGATCTGCAGGCACTCAGCCAACACCCCGATGTCATCGCCGTGCTCGACGACGCTGGTTCACTGCTGTTCGGCGAGAAGCTCCATGCCCGCACGGTTGGCCTCGCCCGGCGCGCCTATCTGGACACCTTGGCCGCTGCGATCCTGGAGGCAGTAACACGAGCCTGTCCCGACGCCCGAGACCAGGACCTGACGCTCGACGTGGTGCCGGGTGCCGGCTCGGGAACGGACCAGATCTGGATCAGCGAGACGTCCGAGGGTGGGCTCGGCGTCGTGGAGAAGTTGGCGGAGACGTACGGCCGTGATCCTGCCCGATTCTGGAGTCTGGTTGGTGCGGCTTTGCGTCCCAACAGCTTCGAGCAGACTGATGCACGGCTGACGAGTCTGCTCGGTCATGTGGTGGAGGCCGAGCCAGGCGGTGAGCTCGCTGAGGCGATGAGCGAGATGCGTGATGCGGCTTCGGCTCAGAACAGCCAGGATGCACTGAACCGCATCAGGTCGGCCTGGACCGACCTGGACGGTGCGCCTCGGCACGGTGATGTTGCATCCCTTGCGATGCGTCTGCTTCGACGCGGATCCGACAGTCTGACCGACGCGACTGCCCTTGCTCTGGTGAAGGCGTGGGATCAGTTGGAAGAAGCAACTGGGATTGAGGTCGACTCAAGGGTCATCGCGTACGCCGTTGGCGCGGGCAAGGTGCAGTTGCCTCGTACGATCAGCCCGGACCAGGCTTTCAGCATGCTCTGGCCCCGAGGTGACCAGGCACGGAACTACCATTTCGACTCTTACCAGCCATATCGCGCGGTGGACAACCCGCAGATCTTGGATCGGCTTCTGGCGGCCGCCGTGCACACGCAAGCGTGGCCACGCCTCGATGCCACATCGTCGGATTGGCACACCAGCTACGCCGAGTTGCTCTCCTCGCATCCTGCAGTTGAAGTGGTCGTTCCTCTAGTTCAGCCCGAACTGCTGCGCCATGTGATGCTGACCATCCCTGTTCTTCGTGTGGACCGTGGAGACCTGAAGTTGTTCGGCGAGGTGACACAGGTACTCAGGGACAGCCGCGAGGTCGTCATCAAGGCCGTCATCAAGGAGTCTGAGCAGTGACTGTCCTTCGTCGTACACTCCGCACGAATGCGCGTAGCGCCCTGCGTGCGGACTCGCTGATTCGGACGGCGCTGCTGGCTCAACTCTCGTCGCCGGGCGGCGAGGTCTGGTTGGTGTCTGCATGGGTCAGCGATGTGGATCTGGTCGACAACGCTGACGGTTCCTTCGACTACCTCTTGGGCGACAACCCTCCGCTGCAGTGCCGCTTGTCCGACCTGCTGCTGATGCTGGCACAGAGTGGCACCGCCGTTCGTGTTGTGACCCAGGATGCTCCTGCAAACGCGATGTTCTTGGAGCGCCTCGCTCTGGGCCGTGGACCGGGTACGGATCTCGAGGTGTTTTTGGACCAGGACATTCACGAGAAGAGCCTGATCGGCCCGGGCTGGATGTTCGACGGCTCCATGAACTTCACGCGCAACGGCCTGGCCCGGAACAAGGAGCAGATCAGCTATACGTTGGACGAATCGGCTGCGGCACAGGCAGTAGTGGACTACCAGCATGAATGGACGGCACGTGGCGTCTAAGGCAGAAGTTGCGGAACAGAGAGCCGGTACGCAGGAGTTCGTGGACCACTTCCTCCATCCAGACCGCAACGCCGCTGGTAAGTACCCTAAAGGCATCACGCTGCTGAGGAATGCAGCCGTCAGTCACCGTAGAGCGCCCATGGTGCTGCCCTGGCTGAATGAGCAGACCCAGCGCATGGCGTACTACGTGATTCCTCGCCGGCGTGAGCAACTCACTTCTGTTCGTGATCTTCTGGTGGCCTTTGTCGGGCCCTCTCTTGCGAAGTACGGCTACGACGTGCCTGTTGCGCTCGACAGGCCCCATGAGGCCTCGATCCACGAACGCTATGGAGCGGGAAGCACGTTCGTCGTCCAGACGACCGCCGACATAGAGGAGAGGAAGCGCCTGAGGTCTGCGCTCGAACGGATGGTGACGGTGGTGGAGCGGAGCCCCGAGCGGGCCTGGTCTGCGCCCAAGCCCTTGGGGCGTCTTCTCGCAGACTTCGAAGCGGCCCTCGTAAGCGGTGCACCACAGACCGCCAAGACGCTCCTTCAGCAGATCGATCGCCAAGGCGGCCTCTCGCCGACCAACGTCAAACATTTGGAGATCAGGCTTCTGACGGCGCAGGGAAGGGCGAACGGCGTCCTTTCCCTGCCAGGGCTTCGAGAAGTGCTGCTGCAGGACCCGCCTGTTCCGGTGAAGGACATGGTGCTGTCAGCTCTCTTCACAGCGCACATCGAACCTGCGCTTGCTGCAGGGGAACTGGCTGGTGCCGTGGACGCGTTGAAGGCGCCCAACAGCCATTTCTCGTTGCTGGCAGACGGAGACCTACTGTCGTTCAGTGAGCAGGCTGTCACTGTCCTGCTCGTCGGTATGTACGGGCGAGGTGACGGGGAGGAACTTTCCCGCAGCATCGCTCTGCTCGATACCGAAGGCCGTGGGGACCTCATACCCGACGCACTGGTGTCCTATCGCCGCCAGGCCGTTCCAGCGGGCGCGGTGGAAGCGGAACCTGCTGAGCCAGACATTGCAACTACAGCGGAGCCCGAGCCCGATGGCGTGTCTACCAAGACATCACTCAACTCATGGGCAGAAATAGTCAAGGCTGTCGCCCAGGGAGACAAGACCGCCTTCGAGCTTTGCCGCAGGATGGACGTCCGCCGAGGCGATACCCCGGTACAACTGGATGCGGTGTCCGACGGGGAAATTGCAGACGTATTTGCCGGCCTTACAGACACCGAGTACGAGGTCGTATGGCAGTACGCGCTCGGGCCGTTCCTGCAGGAACTCACCCGCTCAGACCTCACCCTCCGACAGACACTGACCACGATCATGCGGAGCATTGTCAACCAGCGCTGCGACCCAGCGAACCTCGCAGTTCTGGACCTTCTCCTGGAACTGTTCCTTCGCTCCGCCCCAAAGGCTGCGGAGTACGAAGAGTTCCTGGAACAGTTGAGTGTGCGATTCGACGAATGGGTCGCGCCCGAGACCGCCGGGCAGGCCCTCGACTTCGTCGACCGCCTGGTGGCATGGGCCGCACCAGCACCCGCAGCCCGCGTACAGACCGCCCAGCTCCTATTCGGTCCGTTGCATGTCCATATGCGACGCCTCGAAGAGGCATACCTGTCAACGGCTCGGTCTCTTAGCAATGAGCTCGGGCTCGGGATGGAATGGCCTGAGCAGGCTCCCTCGGAGAACGATGAAACCAAGCCGGTTGTCGGAGCCGCGCAGATCTTGGTCTACGGTCTGGACGAGGGCGTGCTGCAGCGTGTCCAAGACCGAATCACCCGGCAGTTCCCCCTTGTGAAGGTGGTGCTCTCAACAGAAAAGGTCGCGTCGAAGCATCTGAAGGAGACAGCCCGAAACTCGGATTTCAGCGTGGTAATCACGCAGTGCGCTGCTCACGCGGCCACCAACTGCATCGGTCAGTACGCCAAGGAGATCGTCTACCCCCGAGGAGCCGGCTCGGTCTCCGTGACTCACGCGGCCATCACCACCTTGTATGAGCATGCTGCCAAGCAGCAGGAACTACCTCCCCAACTGCGGTGATACACCTTGCGCCGCGACCGATGGTCCCGGCACAAGCCTGCGCTGCAGCATCGCTCCGCCCAGCTGACAGCGGCCGAAGGCGGCCACAAACGCGGGAAGTGGACCTGCTGTTCACCGTGCCCGAGACGGCACGGTGAACACGGCCAGCCGGTCAGCCCCGCACACTGCGCACCAGCAGGTCGGTGAGCAGGCGGATGTCGTTGGGGGTGTTTTGCAGGCCGTTCCAGCGGCGCTGTTCGCCGTCGGGGAAGCGCCACATGCCGGAGGTCCAGGCGGTGACCGGCATCAGGCTCAGGATGGCGTTGCGGACTCGGTCGCAGTCAACGTCTTCGGCGGCCATGCCGTCGGTGAGGCTATCCATGACGAAGCCCATGGCTTGGATGCCTGCTCCGTGGCTGAGGCGGGACTGGCGGGGCGGGAGCTTCCAGGCGTCGCTGAAGGTTTCCTGCACGATGGTCCAGAAGGAGCGCAGGTGCAGCAGCATGCGTTCGACGTCGCCGGAGCCGTCTTCGGGGTTGCGGTACTGGTAGAGGGCCCCTTCGAAGAGGCTGTGCTCCAGCATGCGCAGCAGGCTGGTGTCTTTGATGTTGCCGTGGGGGGAGGTGGGGCTGGCGACGCGGCCGTAGAAGGGGCCCTTGCCGTCGGTGTTGAGGCGGGTCATCAACTGCGCTGGCAGGCGCTTGCGGGCGTAAGAGGGAGGGAGGTGTCCACTGGTTTCGGGCAGCAGTTCGTGGATGAGGCCCTTGGGTAGCGGCTTGGTGGAGTTGACCAGGATGAACTGGGAGCGCTGGTCTTGTTGATCGTCCGCGATGAATCCGACGGCGGCTACGGGGAATTCGGCCAGGTCCGCGTCGCGGATGGCGGCGCTGCGCTGTTGTCCGTCCACGATCAGGGCGGGCTTTCCCTCATCGGGAAGGGATTCGTCGACGGGGATGACCAATTCTCCCGGGACGGAGTAGTCGACGCCAGCAGCTCGGCGTGCTCCGGTCTCGAACCTGACGGACTCGTCGAACGCCAGGACCAGGGCGTTGGGCAGCATGGCGTTGTCGGACTCGAGGTAGCGGCGGATGCCCCGGATGTGGCTGAGGACTTCGGGCCGCTGGTAGCCCTGCAGGCTGCTGCTGTCATCCCGCCGGACGCGGGAGACGGCGGCGAAGCTGTGGATCTTCTTTCCGTCGACAGCGAAGCAGTAGATCTTTCGGTCTCCCTGACGCACTTCAAGTGCGGGGAGCCTGAGTTCGTAGCGGTCGGCCATCGCATCTCCTGACATGGATAAAAAGTAGAGGGCGGATCTTACCCGAAGGTGAGTGATCGCATTTTCGCTTCGAGCACGGTCAAATTATGGAATCCGCGACGCTTGTTTCGCTCACTCCCCCGGAATATCACGATCTCAATTCCGTGCTTCTCGCACAGGGCGCAGGGGCAGCCGCGCCAGGGCGCATCGCTCAAGGTGCGCTCGTACGCTTCGAGGTAGCTCTTCTTTTTCGGTCCGAGTACAAGGGATTCATAGGTTCCGAGGGCAGCCAGGACCTCCTCCATGGAGGTTTCCTCGCGATCGAATTCGCGCAGGGCGCGCAGGCTGGCTCGCTCGGCGGTGATTGCTTCTGCCTGCGACACATTCCCGGACAGGATGAGCCGCTTGAGTGCGGGGTTTCCGTCGACCTGAGGAACTCTGATGGCCGTGTAGGAGTCAGTGGCCGAGTGGTAGTTGTTGCGGTCATCCATGAACGCCTGACGGAAGGCGGAGGTACTGTCGAAACTGGTCACGCCGTGGCGGGCGAACTGTTCCATGCTGTCCACCCGGTTGATGCCGAGGAGATGCAGTTCTGTTTCCGGGGAGCGGATGTCGTCGATGGCGCGCAGACAGGAGAGGATTTCGTGCGATTTGAGGGGGACCATGCCACCCAGTGCGATCCGCCGGTAACCCATCTTCTGCAACTGCTTCACACTGTGCGCGTAGCTTTGCGGGCCCCAACCCTGTGCTGCACCGACCGGTTCGAAGCGCGCGCCTGATTTTTGTGTTGCGGTAATGAATTCTTCGGCAAGTTCCAGGGAGATTTGCTGCCGGGTGATCCAGGCGTCTTCGGGCCGCTTATCAGACTCTTCGGAAATGTATCCGAAGATAATGTGGTCGATACTAATTCCCGCATCGAATCCACAACGGCCGTAGAAGTCCATGACTTCATCCACCTCGTAAGGCGGGCGCTCTTCGTCTATATAGTTGAAGGCACCACAGTCACCGATGGTGGCACAGGCTTCGGGGAGACGGAAGAAATTGCTCACGCCCAGGCGGTAGAAACGCTCGCGCTGCGGGGAGGAGTATTTCCCCGAGCCTTTCACGGATCCGTCGACGACCGCCTTGCTGACGAGGATCCCGTCGTAGGGGATCGGCGTCACAACCTGGTGAGCGTAGACGTCGTCCCGTTGGCGCACTCGGTAGGGCGAGTACTCGTCGTTGACGAAGTCATAGGTGGGGCTCACCAGGTCCTGACTGTCAGGAAAATAGAATTTCACGCGGCCTTTGCCTTTTCCTGCACATAGATACGGAGGAGGTAGTTCGACAGGGTACTGATGTGGCGCGGGTTGTTCTGGAGTTCGTTCCAAGGGATGTTCAGGTCCGGCCAGCGCCCGTCGGTCCAACGGCAGTGCGGTGCGACTAGTGCGAGTTCGGCCCGTGCCTGCTCGAGCGCATGGGGGGATGCAGGAGGGATGGCCATCATTACGCGATCCATGAGACGCCCCATGGAGCGGATGCCCACTCCGTGCATCAGCCGACTCCGGGTCGCCGGCAGGCCCCACGCTTCCGGGAAGGTGTCGCGGACGGCATTCCAATAGATGACAAGGATCTGCCGGATGGTGGCGGTGTCGACGGTGCCGTTGGACAGATTTTTATAGGGGAAGAAAACACCCGAAGGGGAGTTGAGGGATTCCTGTATGGCCGTGGTAAGGCTGTTGTCGGTGACGACAGCCTCCGCTTTCTGCTCGGCAGTAGTGGAAGGGCGGCGCACCAACCCGTGGAAGGGCGAATCCTTGTCCTGATTGAGGGCTTCGACCAGGACCGAGGGGAGTTTCCTGGCGGACAGTTTGGTCGGCAGCACCGTGCCGACTTCGGGAAGCAGTTCGGTGACGAGGTTGGTCGGCAGCGGAGAGACCGTGTTCACGCGCAGGAACTGGTCTCGCTGGGTTTCCAGGTCTTCGGCGACAAACCCGGCGATGGTCACGGCCAGGCGGGTGTTGCGGGTACGTGCCAGAGCGAGACTGCGCTGCTGGCCGTCGACGATCCAGGCCGGCCGGGGGGCATCGGGGGAATCGGGCAGAGGGATCTCCAGCGTCCCGGAGGTACACAGGCCGTCGCTGCTGCTGGGGCCGGGGCTGGACTTGAACCGCACACTGGAGGGCAAAGCGAGGATCAGTCCGTTGGGAAAGAGGACCTCGTCACTGTCGAGATACTCCAGGATCTGCTTGACGTGCTGCTTTTTCTCGGGGCGCTGGTAGCCGATGAGCCTGCCGGCCTCGTCCCGGGAGATCCGCGCGACGTCGGCGACCTGGTGCACCTCTTCTGCCGCCAACGTGAACACATACAGCGGGATCGTGGGGTGCTGCTCGATCCGCAGGGCCCGACGCTTAAGCACAGTGAAAGTCATCAGCGGCCAATCGTTGATGTGTACAGGTCTGCGAAGCGCTTCTGTTCACAGGCCATCCCCTTATCTCTGAAGAGACGCAGTAGACGAGTGCGGGAGGAGTCGGGGTGGAGGGCCTTCATCTCTTTGATGAAGGCGATCACCAACTCGTCCGACATAGGTGTGCGGGCGTAACGTTCGGGCCGGGCCGCCTGAGAGGCCCAGGCATCCCAACGCGCCTGTGCCTCAGGGCTGATGAGGCGGCCCGGCGTGCAGTGCTCGAGCCAGGAGGCTGCCATGCGGGTGTTCAAGCTGGTGAGGGTTCCGCCGAGGGCCTGCCGCAGGGCGGCATTGGCCGGCACACGCAGCACCCCGTCCAGATCGCAGGCGCCCCCGATCAGCACCACCTCGGCGTCGGCGGCCGCGAGCCCGCGCAAGTCCCGCTGCATGGCCTGGGCGTAGGTCTCTGACAGCACCACCAGTGCCCGTCCGGCGGCCGCGGCGATCTTAGACAGATCGCTGGTGCCGTCCAGGTGTTGCAGGTGATCCCACCACCGGGATGCCTCAGGACTGGAGAAAGCCACGGAATCTGCGTGGCGTGGTACGAAAGTCGCTGCATACGACGGCGCCAGGCTGGAGACTTGCCGTAGGCCCAGGCCGGCCGAGGCTACATAGAGGCGAGGGACAAACCCTGCTCGAGCTGCGGCGTCGGTGAGAGCGAGCGCACGCCGCCACTGATCCCCCTGGTAGAGGTCTTGCAGTTTCGCCCGCCGGCCCTGGACTGCCTGCAGGCGACGTGCCCATTCCGCGGCTCGCTGCGGCAGGTCGCCGGTGGGCAGGGTGCGGGCTTGCAGGTCCGCGGGGGGCGGTGAGGCCTTCCGGTCCGTGCACGTGACCACGATGGGCAACTCGTTCACTGCGGCTCGACCCCTGGCTTCCGTAACTCGATTTTTGTTGTGGTTACTGTAGCCGGTAGTTAGGGGGGTAGGCTGCACCTGCCTCAACTGAGGAAACTGGACTGCAGATAGGGGAGTGACAGCATGGACCGTCCCGCGATCGTGTTGCTGAGCGGCGGCCTGGACTCGACCACGGTGCTGGCCATCGCCAAAGACCAGGGATTCACTCCCTACGCGCTCAGCTTCCGCTACGGCCAGCGGCACAGCATCGAGTTGGAGGCGGCTCAGCGCGTGGCGCAGACCCAGGGCGTGGCCCGGCACGTCATTGCCGACATCGATCTGCGGGTCTTCGGCGGCTCTGCCCTGACCTCCGACATCGAGGTGCCCAAGCACGAGACGCTGGAGGACGTCGAGGAGGGTGGGGTGCCGATCACGTATGTGCCGGCCCGCAACACGATCTTCCTCTCATTCGCGCTGGCGTTCGCCGAGACGGTCGGTGCCAGCGACATCTTCACCGGGGTCACAGCCGTGGACTACAGCGGCTACCCCGACTGCCGCCCCGAGTACATGGAGGCCTTCGCCACCATGGCCAACCTGGCCACCCGAGCCGGGGTGGAAGGAACCTCCCAGATCACCCTGCATTCCCCCCTGATCGCGCTGTCCAAGGCCGACATCGTGCGCGAGGGCCTGCGACTGGGCGTGGACTACTCCCTTACTTCCTCCTGCTACGACCCCGACGAGCAGGGGCGGGCCTGCGGTAAGTGCGACACCTGCCTGCTGCGCCTGAAGGGCTTCGCTGAAGCCGGCGTGAAGGACCCCGTCCGGTATCAGAGCGCCTGAACATGACCTATCTGATCAAGGAAATCTTCTACACCCTGCAGGGAGAAGGCAGCCACGCAGGGCGTCCGGCGGTCTTCTGCCGCTTCTCCCGCTGCAACCTGTGGACGGGCCGGGAACAGGACAGGGGCCGCGCCATCTGCCAGTTCTGCGACACCGACTTTGTCGGCACCGACGGTGAAGGCGGCGGCCGCTTTCACACCCCGCAGGACCTGGCCGATGCCGTCGAGGCCGCCTGGCCCACGACCGATCGAGCCCACCGGTTCGTGGTGTGCACCGGCGGAGAGCCCCTGCTGCAACTGGACGAGGAAGCCATCGAGGCTCTGCATGAGCGCGGCTTCGAAGTCGCAGTGGAAACCAACGGCACCCGCCCGGCCCCCCGAGGAATCGACTGGCTGTGCGTCAGCCCCAAGATCGGTTCCACTCTGGTCCTCACCCAGGGTGACGAACTGAAACTGGTCTACCCGCAGGCTGGCGGTGACCCTGCCCAGTTCGAAGAACTGGACTTCCGGCACTTCAGGCTGCAACCGCTGGATGACGCTCACCGCGAAGCCCACACCCGTGCCACCGTCGAATACTGCATGAAGAACCCGCGCTGGACTCTCTCCCTCCAGACGCACAAGTATCTGGGAATTCAGTAATGGAAATCTTTCGCGAGTTCACCTTCGAAGCAGCGCACCGCCTGCCGCGCGTGCCTGAGGGCCACAAGTGTGCCCGCCTCCACGGCCACTCCTACAAGGTGATCGTGCACGTCGAAGCCCCCGTCGATGCAGAACTGGGCTGGGTAATGGACTTCGGCGACATCAAGCGGGCCTTCAAGCCCATCGATGCTCAACTCGACCACTACTACTTGAACGACATCGAAGGCCTGGACAACCCGACCAGCGAGAACCTGGCCCGCTGGATCTGGGAACGCCTGATCGGCGAACTTCCCGCACTGTCCGAGATCACCGTGCGCGAAACCTGCACCTCCGGTTGCACCTACCGAGGCGCGTAAGGCATGCACGACATCCAAAACGAACCCGACCGCCGCGGCATTGCCATCGACGAGGTGGGCATCAGCGGCCTGCGATACCCCCTCACCTTCGACGATGGCTACACACGACAGCAGGGCATTGCTGACATCAGCGCCACCGTCGGCCTGCAAGCCGACCGGCGCGGCACCCACATGAGCCGCCTGATCGCGCTCGTGCACGAGGAAGTCGCCACGCTGACCCCGCAGGAGTTTCCCATCGCCCTCAAGCGTGGCCTCGCCCTGCTCGACGCACCAGCCCTCACCCTCACTCTGTCCCTGCCCATCGCCACTGCTGTCACCGCCCCCGCTAGCCAGCGGGAATCCTGGCAGACCCACGACGTCACCGTCACCGGCCGCATCACAGCTTCCGGATGCACTGTCACCACCTCGGTGACCACGCACGTCACCAGCCTGTGCCCCTGCTCCAAAGCCATCTCCGACTACGGCGCCCACAACCAGCGCAGCGAGATCACCCTGGAGATCACCGGCACCGACGACACCCCTTATCCCCTGCCCGTCCACGAGATCATCCAGCTGCTGCGCGCCACTGGCTCCGCTCCCGTCATCCCGCTTATCAAGCGGGATGATGAACGCGTCGTCACCATGCAGGCCTACGACCACCCCGTCTTTGTCGAAGACATCATCCGGGATATAAGCCTCACCTGCCGGGACAAAGGACTCACCCACACCGTCACGGCGAAGAACCTGGAAAGCATCCACAGCCACGACGCCATCGCCACCCTCACCTACAACCACTACTGACCCGCCACAGGCGGCCCCGACCGCCACCACGAAACGATCAATGTGGCGACTGCCCGCCCGGGTCGCACCAACCAACGGTCCGGTCACCGCCAAGGCGAGAAGCCAACCCCCGTGCACGAATCCAGCCCGAGCAGCACCCCTCGCGCGCCCGAGCATGCCCGGCCCGCGCCAACCTCTCACGTCCCGCCGCGTGCCGTGTGCGTGCCCGCACACGGCACGCGGCGGGGCCGCCGACAGACGCCAGGCGCTTGCGCTACATGAATCGCTCCGGCTCAGATGAAGGTTCAATCGGGGGCCTGCCCGGCGATCACATGTTGACCACATTGGTGGTCGACCTTGGCCGCCCTTCCATCAGGTCGCTCAGGGTGACGCACCTCAGCCCGGCCCTCCCTGCATGACAGTTCACCCATCCGACTCCCAAATATTGCTACTCAAGTAGCGGCGCCTCAAGATTGGGGCATGCCGTCCTCCACTGCCCCTTGGGTCCCATGGCCCCGCTTGGACCGTCGCACCTACCTCCTCCTGCTGGATGACCAGCGTCGGCTCCTTCTGTGCGGCGGATGCTGCGGCGGCTGGACCGTCCCCCAGGTGCGCATGACATCCAGCGCCAGTTTCCTGGAGTCAGCCACCCGGTTCCTGCAGGAGCGATTCGAAGTGGCGGCTCCACGCTATGGATCGGTGTATGGCATCCGGCAGTCACGCATCGGTGACGATTGGGAGTTCGACCGAGCCACGGCTACGCGGGTCTTCATCGTCCGCATCAGCGACGGCGAAGGGTCGGCAATTGAGAAGCAGTCGGTCACACACGCCCGATGGAGCATCGAGGAACTGCAACGGCGAAGAAGGGAAATCTCCCCAGAGGGGATCGTCTTACTGGTCACCGGTTACGTCGAAGGATGGATTCCCGATGGCCCCATCACTCTCCGGTGAGAGTGGCGCCGCAGCGCCGGCCGACACGCCCTGGTCAGCGATCTGCTTACCTACGGGCCATCACGAGGATCCCATCTGTGTGACCGGCGAGATCGGGCCCTGGGCAGATAGCGGCGGCGCACCCTGCATCGAGTTCGATGACCACGGGCATCCTAGCTCCGGAGCATTCAGTGCATTGGGTGTCTTCCTCCTCTGAGGCAGGCGGCCTGAAGCAGGGCGTTTATTGACTCTTCGCAGTTGAGGGTGTAGCCGCAGGGCGTGCGGTGCGCGCGTCGGTGGCTGGCTAGGGGTCGACGTCTTCCGATGTTGGAGGCTCTTGCGCTGCTCACCCCAACTACCCTCAACTGCAAGGAGTCACTACAGGAGCGGGCGATGGATAACGAGATTCAGCTGATCAGTGACGGCGATGGACTTGCGGTCGTCGGGAACCCGACGGATGTCGAGCGCTTCCTCGCCTCAGAGGGACTGTTGTCACTGTCGAAGGACCTCGGATTGCAAAGGCTCGGACCTCTCCTCCGTGCCGGGGCTGGAGTCGCACAGGCAGGTTCTGAAATTGCCGCGAACTCAGGTCGCTGGGTGAAGCTGACCGAGGAGTCCGCGCAGCTTGTCAAGAAGTTCGGGCTGATGGAAAGCAAGACGCCAGGCGTCAGCTATGCGATGGTGGGGAAACCGGGCTCAATCAAGTCATGGCTCCAGATCGCGAAGGGGCCCGGCTCGCTCCTGACCAACCCGGCGATTCTTGCTGGTGCCGCGGGGATTATGGCGCAGTTCGCGAGGCAGCATGAGATGAGCGAGATCAAGAGCTATCTCGCGACGATCGACAAGAAGGTCGACGACGTGCTCCGCGCTCAGAAGGATGCTGAGTTGGCGAAGGTGTTCGGAGCGGGCCTCGACATCGAGTCCGCCGTGAGCGTTCTGGAACGAACGGGTCGGGTCGACGACGATACGTGGTCGACCGTGCAGGCCAGGACCCATACAATCACGGACGCCCTGGGGTGGGCGCTGGGTCGACTCGACGCACTCGCGGAGAGGGTGGAGAGCACGACCAAGATCGGTGATCTCGCCAAGATGGCCAAGGAAGCAGAGTCCGAGGTTCAGGAGTTGCTCGCCGTTGTGGCTCGTTGCTTCGAACTGCAAGACGCGCTCGACGTGCTGCGACTGGAGCGGGTGCTGGACGAGTCTCCGGACGAACTGGACGGACGTCGGCTCGTGCTGAAGGATGACCGGCAGAAGCGGCGGGAACTCATTTCACAGAAGATTGAGCACCTGATGGCACGCATGGATGCGGCTGCCGACACGGCCAACTCGAATGTGCTGCTGCACTTGCCCGCGCACCGGGCTGTGGTGGGCTCGATCAACCATGTCGGCATCGCCGTCGATAACTTCCACAGGCCGCTCGGAATCGAGTCTGGTCGACATTCATTGGAGGCGACACGATGGTGGGACGCGGCCCGAGACTCGACGCAATTGAAGAACGCCGCCGCAGAGGCGGGACTCAAAGCGGCCATAGGAGCGGGTGTGGCGGTCGTGGGGGCTGCGGGGGTCTGGGCGAGCCGCGCCGCCCTTGCCTGCGAAGAACGCGGCGAAGAGGAGTGAGCGAGCGCCGGCCGTCAACCGTGTGGGCTCTCGGTTGAACTGGACAAATAAGTCTCTCCCGCTGGGTATGCCTCGACGGGCTCGACCCAGCTCGGCGATCGCCGCACGCCCCACGGCTACACCCTCAACTGCGAAGAGCCCGTTCATTGGCGTGGAGGCGGCCTTGACCAAGTCCCTCCATAGCTGATGCGCTTGGTGAGTTGGGGTGTCGAACTCGGGGGGCTTCGTGGTCAGGGCTGTTCTAGGTTCGATGTTTCGTGCCCGTGGTAGCAAGACGGATTCGATCTTTCCGCTCGGTGGACGGGCGGCCCGCGCATGAGACTCCGGCGGGGGATCACGATCGGTGTCGTGGCAGCCGGGGGTGCCGTGACAACGATGCTCGTGGGACTCGTCACGAACGCGGTGTCCGAGTCGGAGTGGCCAGGCTGGTTGGGGTGGTTACAGCGGCATGCCTGGTTCTCGTTCGCTGTGCTGGGCGGGGCTACGGTCGGGCTGACCATGCTGCTCGCCGCGCTGTCGGAGACCCGCACCCCCCTACGGTCCGCTGAGCCGCATCAGCCGGGGAACGGGGCGGAGCCTCCGGGGGCCGCCTTGGTACTGCGGTCGCTACCGCGCGACACCGCGGCATTCACCGACCGGAGCGCCGAGCTCGAGGCGCTGGTCCGGTCCGTGAGGGTCTCGCAGGAGAGCGGCTCGGCGCTGCCCGTGCATGTGATCGACGGAATGCCGGGGGTCGGCAAAACGACGTTCGCCGTGCACGCCGGGCATGTGCTGTCGGAACGATTCCCGGACGGGCAGCTGTTCGTGAACCTCAACGGGCATACGACGGGGCGCGCGCCGGTGCAAGCCACCGAGGCACTGGCTTCGTTGCTGGCCGCGACCGGCGTGCCTGTGCAGCGGATTCCCGTCGGCGACGACGTGGGCGCGGTCGCCGAGGCGCGGGCGGCCATGTGGCGGAGTCGGCTCGCGGACAAGAAGGCGCTGCTCATCCTCGACAACGCGGCCAGCTACCGCCAGTTTGAGCCTCTGATCCCGGGCGGGAGCGGCTGTCTCGTGCTGGTGACCAGCCGGAAGCGGCTGGCGGCGTACGAGGAGGTGGTCCTGCCGGTGGCGGCGTTGCCGCCGGAGCACTCGGTCGACCTCTTCGTACGCCTCAGCCGGCGGCCGGCGGACTCGCTCGACCATGCCGTGCTCGCGGAGCTGGTGGGGCTGTGCGGGTATTTGCCGCTGGGGGTTTCGTTGCTTGCAGCGCGGCTGCGCCATCATCCTTCGTGGAGCGCCGAGGACCTGCGGGCGCGGCTGGTGGCGGCACGGGACCGGCTGGGAGAACTCCGGGCCGGGGAGCGCGCAGTCGCCGCGACGTTCGACCTGTCCTACCGGGACCTCGCGCCGGAGCGGCAGCGCTTCTTCCAGCGTCTCGGCTTCTACCCTGGTACCGACCTCGACGCCTATGCCGGTGCCGCGCTCGGCTCAGTCTCGGTGGCTGCGGCACGCGAGCAACTCGACGCGCTCTACGACGCCCATCTGATCGACGAACACCCTGGAAGCCGTTATCGGCTTCATGACCTCTTACGCGACTACGCCCGCGGTCTCGCCGACGAGGGAGGCACCATGGAACAAGTTCAGGCCGTTCAGCGCGTGTGCACCTACTACTTGGCCGCCCTCTCTGTCGCGAACGGACACATCCTTCGCGGTGGCGCTGCCACACCGGCGCCACCACGCGTCGCCGCGCAGGTGGAGACGCCGCCCATGGAGTCGCGTACGGCGGCCCTGGGCTGGCTGGAGAACGAGCGGGCGAACGTCCTTGCCTGCATCCGGCGAGCGAACAGTCTCGCGCTGCATGAACTGGTCATCCGCATGGCCGCGGCCATGGCCCCCTTCCTGCGGCAGGCCGGCCCGTGGGACCAGGCCGTCAGCCTTCACCGCACGGCCGCCGAGGCCGCCCGGCACACCGGCGACCGGCGCGCGCTGGCTGGCGCGCTCGCCGAGGTCGGAGTCGTACGGCGCTTCATGGCCGCCTACCCTGAGGCGATCGAGGCCCTGAACGAGGCGGTGACGGAGTACGAGGCAGTCGGCGAGCGACGCGGCAAGGCGGACGCTCTGAACCAGGCGGGCATCGTCTCGTACATGATCGCGGACAACGACGCCGCGGCCCGCGCCCAGACCGAGGCCCTCGCCCTCTACCGCGACATCGGCGACCGGCTCGGCCAGGCGAACGCGCTCGCAGACCTCGGCATGGTGCGCCGGCAGACAAGCCAGTTCGACGTGGCGGTGGAGGAGCAGACCGAGGCCCTGTCGATCTATCGCGAGCTGGGTGACCGCTACGGAGAGGCCAACTCGCTGCGGGACCTGGGCATCGTGCACTGCCTCATGGGTGAGTATGAGCTGGCCACGCGGCGGCACCGTCAGGCGTTCGACATCTATCAGGAGCTCGACGACCGGGTCCACCAGGCGTACGCCCTCAACGAACTCGGCGTCGTACGGCGGCTGACCGGCGACCTGCCCGGGGCACGAGAGGCCCATGCCCAGGCGCTGGAGCACTACACGGAGCTCGGCGAGCGGTTCGGGCGCGCGAACAGCGTCCGCCACCTCGGGGTGCTGGACCGCATGGAAGGGAACGTCACCGAGGCGATCCGTGTGTTGGAGGATGCCCTGGGTTCGTACCGCGATCTCGGTAGCCGTGGCGGCGAGGCTGCCTCGCTGGGCGAGTTGGGTGTGGCGCACGGAATCGTCGCGGAGCAAGACCACGCTGTCGAAGCGTTCCAGCAGAGCCTGGAGATTCTGCGGGAGCTCGGCGACCGGTGCGGGGAGGCTGAGGTCCTGAACCACTGGGGGATGCTGCTGCACACTTCCGGTGACTGGGCCGCCTCGCGGGGATACTTCGAGCAGGCGCTGGGGTTGGCTCGAGACATCCGCTGTCCGTTGGAGCAGGCGCGGGCGCTGGAGGGAATCGGACGCTGCGACTGGATGGCAGACGGACCCGCGCAGGCCGAGGGCTCGCTGAGCGAAGCACTCGCCGTGTACCGGCGGTTAGGCGCGAATGGGGCCGCCGACACTCTCGAGCGGCTGCTTGCGTCGCAGGCGGGGTGAGCCGAGCTTGTGGCCGGATTGGGTATGCCATCGTAGGTAGTGGGACTGCTACGTTGCGGGCCGATCTGCCGACTCAACCGCCGTCGCACTGTTACGAGGAGCGTTGAATGCTGTCACGCACGTCCGTTCCCACGCCGCACGCCCCGGTGACGCCCGTGGCCCCGGAACCCACGCAGAACTCGGTTGTCCTGGACCGCGTCGCCGCCCGTGTACGGCAGCGACTGGCAGCCGAGCGGACCGCGGCGAACAGTACAGGCGAAGGTGGTCACCAGGCTTCACTGATCTGGACCTGGCCCCTGTGAGCTCTCCCGCTCGATGACGCCGCGCGAGAACATCGCTCCCTTTCGGTCCTTCATTCTCAAGGTCGCCAATCGATGCAACATCGACTGCGACTACTGCTACGTCTTCAACTCCGCGGACCAGGCGTGGCAGCGTCTACCCGCCCGGATGAGTGTGGATATTGCACGGGCGGCCGGGCGGAGGATCGGTGAGCACGCCGTGGCGCACGGCCTGCCGGGCGCGCATGTCGTTCTGCACGGTGGAGAGCCCCTACTCGCTGGCCCCCGACACATGGCTGACCTGCTCGGCGTCGTACGGGAAAGTGTTCCGGCCGGTGTGGAGGTACGTTTCGAGCTCCAGACCAACGGGACGCTTCTCACCGAGCCGTGGCTGGACCTCTTCGAGCGGTACGAGGTTGTCGTGGGCGTCAGCCTCGACGGGCCACCGTCCGCGAACGATCGGCATCGGCTGACCCATGCCTCCCGGTCGAGCGCCGCCTCGGCCGTACGCGGCATCGACCTCCTGCGGTCCCGACCCCACCTGTTCGCAGGAGTGCTCGCCGTTGTGGACCTGGCCAACGACCCGGTCGAGGTCCACGACTACCTGGCGTCGTTCGAGCCTCCGGTGATCGACTTCGGTCTGCCGCACGGGACGCACGACGAGCCACCGCACCGCGGCGATCCGAGCGTGCCCGAGTACGGGGTGTGGATGAGCCGCGTCTACGACGCCTGGCTTGCCCGGCCCGAAGACGGGCACGGCATACGGATGCTGGAGGACATCGTGGCGCTCAGCTCCGGCGTGCGCGGCTCGGTGGAATCCCTGGGTCTGGCCCCGCCGACGAGTGTCGTGATCGAGTCCGACGGCACGATCGAGGGCGTGGACACCCTGCGGTCCGTCGAGGAAGGCGCCTCCTGGCTGGGGCTCGACGTCTTCAGGCAGTCCTTCGACGAGGTCCTTCACCATCCAAAGCTCCTGCACCGGCAGTACGGGAAGGCCACGCTCGCTGAGGAATGCCAGGACTGCCCTCTGGTGGAGGTGTGCGGCGGAGGCTACCTCCCGCATCGCTTCAGCACCGCCCGCGGCTACCAGAATCCGTCCGTTTACTGCGCGGACCTGGAGTACCTCATCCGGCATGTCCAGGGCTCCCTACGTCGGCACGGCTGGGATCCGGCGGCCCCGCCCCTGTAGCCATGAGCCGTGCCGCCACGGCAGGATCACGCGTTGGAATGAACGAGTGAAGCGATGGAAGAGCGACAGGAGATGTCGATGACCGTGACGATCCGCCCCGCTGACAGGCGGGACATCGTGGCCGTAGCCGAACTGATCGAGGAGATCGAGCGGTTCTACGGATCGACCGAGATCCAGCCGCTCGAGGAACGCCGGTCCCAGGTAGAGGAGGCGCTCTTCGGCTCGCCGCCGCTGGCGTCCGCGCTCCTGGTCGAGGACGGGGCTGGCAACCTCGTCGGGCTCGCCGCCTACTCGTTCCTCTGGCCAGCGGCCGGCTCCTCCCACTCCTTGTTTCTGAAGGAGCTCTACGTCCGCGACACCCTCCGCCGCCAGGGCGTCGGCGCCCACCTCATGGACGAGCTCCGTGCCCTGGCCGCCGCACGCCCCGGGTGCAGCCGTGTCGAGTGGATGACGGACCACGACAACCCGAATGCGCGTTCCTTCTACAAGTCGCTGGGATTCGCGGAGTTCGATGGGAAGATCGTCTACCGGGTGGACACCAATACGGGCTGAGGGCGGGGTGCGGCTGTGCAGGAAGAGCGGTGCGACCGGTGTGAATGCATCCTCGGGCTGGGATGCGCCTGCTTGCCAAACGGGGTCGTATCGGAAAGACGTGCTGTACCGCAGCACAGGCAGGAGTGGCGGCGCTTCCCCGCGGAGACGATCCTGATCTCACCGACGCGGTACGCGCACCTGCCCGGGACCTGCGCCCACCTGACCGAGGAGTTGGTGACGGCCCCGCGCTGGGGCTGGATCCCCGAACCGCCGCACGGGCTCTGGGACCGGTTGAGCAGCAGCCACCCAGCGACCGCGACAGAGGGGAGCACCACACGGCAGGCGGTACGACGGTGCGAGGAGTGCCAGTCGGCATTGTCGTGATGTAAGCCGCCGTAGGCACGGTCGCACGTGACCGACCTGGGCTCGCCAGGTGACCGTGCGCAGGGCTACAGCCGGACGCTGCAGCCCTGCGGGTTTGAGTGTGGACAGGCCTTTGCTTTCGGGTCGGTGGTCCATGTCGCGCAGCCGCCTTTGCTTACGGCGGCCCCGCTCCCCCCCTCGTGGCCAGGACAGCGGCTTGGTCGGCCGCCTGCGCCCAGGTCAAACTCCAGGAGTGGGGACGGCCGCGCGGCTGCAAGTGCTGGTCGAGCTGTGCATGACCTTCACGGCTTTCAGGTGCAGGACTCGGGTCTCACCCAAGGCTCACAGAGAGGGTGATCTGCGCATCGAGATGGAGATACGCGCGGTTGCACCCCAGCCCTCCGAGCTGGCGGCCTCGCCAAGCGCACAGCCGCGCTTGGCGTGCTGAAGATGACGCGGCACACCGCCGCCGGCTCACGCCGCTGGTCGGACGTTCCTTGCCCTCGTCCTTCAGGACGGCGACAAGGTCACCGGCCGCCGGGCGTTCTTCCGGGCGTGCGGACTCGTGCTGCTCGAACCCGACACACCTGGTGCCGCATGGGGCTGCCCCGTCGTCTACATCCTCACGGCAGAGGAATCGGCAGCCTGGGGACCAGCACCCGGGACCTGAACTCGTTGCTTCGATTGGGACCAATGCGTCCTCGACCAGATGGAGTTCGCCTTCATGGTTCAGTCAGGTGGCGCGGTGATCAGCTGCGGGTGGGCCCACTCCCATGCCTGGTATCGGCCTTGCCGTTGGCGGCGGTAGCGGCCCTGGTGGCAAGCACCGGTTCAGGCCAGCTATCGGGCTTGCGAAGCGGAGTTCCAGGCCGTGTCTCGGCTGGCGGCTATCACACCCTTCAGCAGGCGCATCACACGGAAAGTCCTGCACGTGGCGAGGAACGCGCTCGGAGTATCAACCCGGCAAACCAGGGCACCTCGCGCCCTTGTCCTTGCCCAGGTTCACGCCGGGCGGGACATAGACACTGGAGCTCAGGGGCCCGTAGAGAGCGCGGGATGACTGACCGGAAGTCATGTAGGGCTTGCCCCCCTCACGATGCAACACGAATTCTGTCTGTCACCTACGTACCCCTCTTGCCCCTCTATAGGGTGAAGGGAAGAATCAGGGCACTGAGGGGTCGGAAGATGAAGTGGGAATGAGCCTCTCAGGACCCACGCGTGGTTGCTCACGGTTGTTGAGCCCAGGTGGTGTTCAACCCTTCAGGATGTGAGCACCTGTCACCGCTGCCCTGCGGCAGGAGCCAGCTAGCCGAGCGAGCTCTCCGGTGGCTGTCTCCTATCCCGCCTAGGGAATCCGGGCTGGGCCGTTCTCCTGAGTGCCTCTCACAGACTGAGCTGTGGTCGGGTTCTCAAGTACTCGCACACAGGAGTCGCGTCAAGTTTTAAGGGCCGTCACACGAGGTCAGAGCTACCGTTCTCCGACGGTTTCCGGGGCCTGAGGCATCACGCTCCCGGCCTCTCTGACGCGCCCTGGGCTGCCGGCGGATCCCCCGATGACTATCAAAGCGGGCGAGCCGGTGCTGTCGAGGCCCTATGGTGATCGCCATGCAGCCCACCGACAGTGGCGCCGCGTCCGCCAATCCCAGCTGGGTCGCGGTGGATATGGGTGCCCTGATTCACCAGTGCGATGCCGAGTTGGCACAGCACGACGCCATGCTCGACCGACTGACGTCGGGAGTCGCCGCGCTGGAAGCTGAGAAGCAAGCGGTGCGCTCCGCGCGCCAGCAGGTGGTGCTCACTCGCGAGGAGGCGCTGCGCGTTCAGGAGATGCTCCACGCGGCGGCCCGGGCTGGAGCCGCTCTTCGTAGCGGGCAGCGCGAGGGCGGGTCCAGTTTCAAGGACGTGCCGGATCCTGACGAATGCAAGGGGACCGACGCCTGCGCCGATGAGGCTGCGAACAGTTCGGATGCGGCGGCCACGTCGGCTGAAGAAGGCAGCCACACCGGCAAGGCTTCGACAGCGTTTGACGCATCGAAGCTCGGCCCTCGCGGCATGCAGGCCATGCAGATCATCAACAGTGAGCCCACGCTGCAGTGGACCGGGAAGCTGCTCGCGGTACGGCTGGAAGGCCAGGAGGTCGAGGCCGACGGGAAGGCGCACAATCGCGCGCGGACGCTCATGGACGACCTGGCAAAGAAGCAGCTCGTGGCGAAGATGTACTCGGATGATGGTCGTCGCTGCTACTTCGTCGCGGCCGCGGCAACGGAGGCCGCCTAGAGGCACCCCAAGGCGACCGCCTCCCGCGCTGGCATGGTTCCTAGGCCGACGCATCAACGCGGGAGGCGGTCTGACGACTCTGGGCCGTACCCCCCACGCTACCGGGCAATTCCCGGGCGAGGGGCCAATTCGGCCTGCGTTCCCTCGATCGAGAGGCCGACCTTCGCATGACAGGCGCACCATCGGACTTTTCCCGGCTATCCGACCCGGCCGGCTACTACTCCTCGCCGCTTCGCCGATGCGAGGGAATGGGCTGGTGACGGGCACCGTCATCGCCTGCGGGCCAATCGGTGTGACGCGGCCAGAGCATTTCGTCGAGCGTCTCCTCGATGCTTGCGAGCGTAAACATGTCGGGCCAAACGGTTCCGGCAAGGATGTTGGAAATGACTTGCCGGTTGACGCCGGACGCAGTCGCCAGCGCGTTGGCCGACAAGCCGCGCCGCTCCATCGCCTCCGCCAGGGCCCGGGCTACGGCCTGCCCGACCTGTGCCTGCCGGGCACTGTCCATCACTGCGTACGGCCAGTGGCCGGACACGGCATAGTCGCGCGGCTTCTTTCCACGTCTCGTTCCTCCGGGCATGCGACCAGTGTGACGGACGGGATGCCGACTTGCTCACCCCGCACAATCATGGGTTGCTATAACAATAGCAACCCATGATTGGTCGCGCTTCCATCCCGGCCGGTTTGAAAGGATTGGTATCTACAGTGTCGACTCGCCAGGCGGGAACACCGCCGACCAACGGCCGCGCCAGGCTGAGGCCTGAAGAGCGGCTGATGCCGTCGCCCAAGCTGCGGGCGGAGCAGTACCTCCTAGTCACCGTGGCCGCCTGCTCGGCGGTCAACCCGGTAGGGGCCGAGGAACTGGCAGCGGCGACTGGGGTCTATGCCAAGAACTGCGGACTGGTGCCGGTGTTCATCATGAACACCGGACTGCTCACCAAGGGGCACCGGCGAGCGACGTATCTGCCCAGCGAGAAGGGTCGGTACATCGCACGTGCCTTCGCGCGCGGTGAAGCCGAAGGGCTTGGAGCGCTGAGGACGAAGTGGAGGGGGCAATGGTTCGCGCGAACAGTCAGAGACCGTTGCCGACACGGCCCCGTCTCCCGTGAGGGCCTGGTGGCCGCCCTCATGGTGGCGGCCAAAGCCGGGCCTGAGCGCATCAAGCAGGCCCACGTTCTACTCGATCTGATGGTCGCGGTCGGTCTCGTCACGGTGGAGAAGTCCGGCGAGCTGAACTATTTCGAGGGCCCCAGTCACACAGACACCCCGCCCACAGGCACCCAGAGCACCGACACGCCTCACGAGGCACCGCAGACTGCCAACGAGGACGACGAGCCGAGCGCAGCCGAGGAACCGTTGCCTCAGGACGAGCGTCAGTCCGGCAGCACCCAACAGCCTGACTCCGAGGGCGTGCAAGACGGTGACGAGCAGCCGCAGACGGAGGTACCTCGCCCGCGCACTGAGGCCCCCGGCAGCCAGCCGCCTGGGGGAACGGGCCCCGATCAGGATCTCTTGTCACTTCTTCTGCCACCGGTTCTGCTGGCGGACTTGACTCGTCTGACTTCGGCGGAGGTCCTCGAACTCCACAGTCATCTGACGGCCGTCACGGCCCTCACCGCCAAACTCCGGGGCCATCGCGTCACCTAGGCCCCGGGACACAAAAAACAGTCCGGCAGCGCCAGCTTCCTTGGCCGGTGCGGCGCTGCCGGACTCCCACCTCCACCCGACGACCCGCCCGGCAGCGCCGTGCAGGAAAGGGCTTCGGCATGTCCTCACACAAGGCGAGGAACAACCACCGTAGCGCGATCGATCGCGGGCCCGCCCACGTTCGCGCGAGTTCCGGCCCTCTTCAGGGGGTGGTCCGGCATGGCTAGGCCCACCATCCGCCGGGTGCTACTCGAAGTCAGCCGTCAGTGGCTGCAGCAGGCAGCCGACGGCGACATGGCCATCGAGACAGTCGACCTCTACATCCAGATCAGTGAACGGTTCGACGTCTTCGCCGACGCCCAGGGTATCCACCGAATGGATGATGTCACCGGACAACTGACCGACTCGTTCATGGACGCGCCCGGCCGCGACCGCCACGACAACATCACCCTCGTTCCGAAAGACGGCACACGGCGGCAGCGCCGCTCCGCCCTCGCCTCCCTCTTCGTGCACGCCCGGGCCCTCGGCATGACCCAGGCCGTGCCCCTGCTCGACTCCCCTCCCATCCCGCGGCCGCCTCGCAGCACAGGCGCCGAACTGACCGACGCGGAAATCGAGGAACTCCAGTTCCACTCCGAACGCGGCATGCCTGCGACCCGGCATGCTGCCCTGCTGGCCCTGCTGCTGTCAGGCCTCGGCAGCGCCGAGACCGCTCAGGCGACCCCCGGCGACCTGGACCTCGCACTAGCCACCGTGACCACCGAAGGCAGCACACGCACCACCCCCAGAACCTGCCCGCTCAGCCCCTGGGCCGTCCGCGCCCTCCGTCTGCGCACCGACTACCTGGCCGAGCACCGGCCGGGCCGGCGCCGCCTCGTCACCAGCGACTCCTCCACCCCGTACGCGGCGCAGGCCAGCGTCGGCGCTGGCTTCAACGACATCGCACGGCTCTCGGGCCTCGCCACCACCGCCCGCAGGGTCGAACCCCGCGACATCACCCGCTACGTCGCCCGCCAGGTGCTGCTGCAGACCGGTCAGATCTCCGAAGTCGCCCGAAGGCTCGGTCTCTCGTCCCTAGACAACGCCGCCGACCTCGCCGGACTGGCCTGGAAGATCGGCGGAGATCCGCGATGACACCCCACAGGACCACGCGCCCCAAGCGCACGTCCAAGACCACCCGCAAGCCCAAGAACACCCCGCCGCCGTACATCTACGGAACGATCCCCGACGACACCTTCGGAGCGAAGAGCGACCCACCAGAACTGCACGGGCCGCAAGCCCCGCACCTGATCACCGACCGCCGTTTCGCCTACCTGATCAATAACCCGGACCTCTACGCCGCGGCCGATACCCTGCCCGGGCCCCGACCAGTCGGCCGACCTCCGCACCATCCCCCCGTCATCTACCTGATCTTCCTGTGCTCAATCTCCGTCTTCGGCTCCGCACGCGCGACCGCTGCCCACTTCCAGGATGAAGACTGGTGGAAGCGCATCCGCTCAGCGATCCGCACACACCTGGGCGACGAGGCTGCAGACGCACTGCGGCCGACCGGCCCCACCCGCAGCAACTGGAATCACTACTTCCGGCGGCACCTCAAGCCCGCTCACGACAAGATCCGTGACATCAGCAGCGACCTGTGGGTTGAGCAGGCCCTGGCGCACGGCATGCTCTGCGAAACCAGCAAAAGAACCAGCCGCGTCCGCCCCGAACGCCAGCAGGTCCTCCACGGCGACGCCACCGTCGCAAGACCTCCCTCCGGGCACTCCGAACACGAGACGGTCGACAAGAGGACCGGCGAGATCCGCCAGCACCGCGTGGACGAAGACGCCGGCATCTGCATCGAAGGCGGCGGCAAGCAGGTCTACGGCAACAAGTTCCTCTCCACCGCCGTACGCCTGGCCGCCACCCCTCACAGCCGCGTGATCCTCGCCCTGGAATCCATCCGCCACAAATCTGTGAAGGAAGACCCCGAACGCGAATCGGAAGGCATCGCCCTGGTCGCCATGGTCAAGCGCATCCTCAAGCGCGCCCACGGCACCAAGGCCGTCACCTACGACGCCGCCCTGCGCGGCAAGCACCGCGCACCCCTCATCGCCGAAGGCCTCGTCGTGTTCACCCCACAGCACGACGGGCTCACGCCCCAGTCGCTCCTGCGCCACAAGGACGGCCCCTGCTCCCACGACCTCTACGTCGCCGAGGGCAGAGTGTGCGAGCGCCGCTTCATCGACGGCAACGAGACGCTCTACACGCCTCTGCCCGTCGAAGAACTCGAGTGCCGTGACGGAAAGAACAGCACCCGCTTCTACCACCGCATCACCATCCCCTGCCCCACCACCAAGACACACCAGCTCCGGATCCGCGTCGACGAGACCGACGAGGACAGGCAGGTCGACCCGAAGACGAAGAAGCAGCGCTTCAACCGCACCGAGCATCTCCGCCAGGTACCTCCCAGCACCCCCGCCGGCCGCCGCCTGAAAGGCTTCCGCCAGGACAGCGAGTCCATCCACTCCCGCTTCGACCAGGCCTACCCCCATGAGCGAGTCCCGGCATATGGCGCCCGGGGAGCCCTGTTGATCTACCTCGGCTACGCCTGGCTGAACAACTCGATCACCCGAGCACTCAACGCACTCCACTCCTGACACCCTCCGCAAGCCACCCCACCCCAGCACCCGGCCCCAGGACAAGATCCCCAGCCCGCCACACACCCCGTACATCGAGCACGCCACCCGCTACACTGGCGGCGGCGAGCAGACCCTCACAGGTCGATCACCAACCTGTCCAAAACATGTCAAGAATCGGCTCCGTGCATTGTGCCGTTTTAGACACATTTTTGTACAGATCCCCGCCTTCGTAGCTCAGGGGATAGAGCACCGCTCTCCTAAAGCGGGTGTCGCAGGTTCGAATCCTGCCGGGGGCACCAGGGGAAAGGCCCGGACCGATCATGGTCCGGGCCTTTTTGACGGCACCATTTGACGGCAGCCGAGCCTCAGGCGCCCGGCAGACGGCGCTTGAGCAGGCGGTCCATGTGACTGATCGCCTCTCGCTGGGTGTCATGGACGACGTGGGTGTAGACGTCCATCGTGATGCTGATCTGGCTGTGGCCGAGGATCTCCATGATGACCCTCGGCGCGACGCCGGCCGCCGTCAGCAGCGTGGCGCAGCCGTGCCGGGCATCGTGCAACCGGACCACCCGCAGACCGGCACCGGCAGCGACCCGCGTGAACGAGCGGTAGACGTTCCGCGGCTCCACCGGCCGGCCGTTCCTCGTCGCGAAGATATAGCCGCCCTCGGACCAGACGACGCCCGTATCGGCGAACGTCTCCCGCTGTCTCAGCCGGTGCCAGCGCAGCGGTGCGACGCACAGCGCGGGCATCGGGACGACCCTGCGGCGACGGCTCTTTGGGTCGTCGTCGTAGAGCGTTCCCCGGCGGCGCTGGGTCTGGTGGCGGACGTGCAGCACCCGGTTGTCCAGGTCCACGTCGGACCAGCGCAGGCCCACCAGTTCGCCGCGCCGGAGACCCATGCAGATGGCCAGCATGAACGCGGCGTACAGCGGGTCTCGGCGCGCGGCCTCAAGGAAGGACAGGGTCTCTTTCAGGGACCACGGGTTGATCTCGCGCTGTTTCACGCGCGGTGGCTCGACCAGTGATGCGACGTTCCGGGCGATCAGCTCCTCTCGGACCGCAGCCGTGAGCGCGGTCCGCAACACCCGGTGCGCTTCCTTCGCCGTCGCGGCCGTCTGGGCGGTCTGGACCCGGGTGATGAACCGGCGCACGTCGGCGACGCTCAGCGACTCCAGCCGCTTGGTGCCCAGCATGGGGACGAGGTAGAGACGCACGTGCGCCTCGTACTTGTCGTAGGTGCTGAGCTTGCGGCGCGGCTCGATGTAGTGCTCCAGCCAGTACGGCAGCCATTCCGAGAGCTTGGCCGACCGGGTCGGCGTCGGGATGCCCTGACGGTCACGGCGCACCAGCTCTTGACGCTTGGTGTCGCACTCATCCCAGGTGGACCCGTAAACGGTTTTGCGCTTACGGGTGCCGTCGGGCTGAGGAACGTACACCCTTCCCTCATACCGGCCATCCTTGCGCTGCCAGATGCTGCCAGCGCCATTCGGATTCCTCTTGCGTGCCATCAGGCAGCGTCCTCCAACTGGTGATCGATAAAGGATCGGAGAGCGTCAGCGGGCACCCTGCGGCATCGACCGATCTTGATGCTTTTGAGCTGACGCGAGCGGATGAGGTCGTAGACCTTGAAGCGGCTGAGGGCGAGCGCGTCCATAACTTCCGGGACAGTGAGTGCTCGGTGAGTGGTGGGCAGGGCAGAACTCACTGCGGCCTCCAAGGGCGGAACATCGGGAGCGGGCGCGTGTCTGTCCAAGGTGCGGATTTCTGCGTCACGGCGTCACCAGCGTCACGTATGTCACCTGAGCTGGGGTTTTGTGGTGACGCAAGGGTGTGGGGGTGCGTCATCTGTGACGCAGGCGTTCGTCACCGTGACGCGCGCTGTGACGCAGGTGACGCAGGATGACGCAGCCGAAAGCGCTCTGCGTCACGGCTGTTACGGCAGCTCAGGGGGTATTTCGGGCTGTCTGGTGACGCTGTGACGCAGCGCTTCCTTTCTTAAGAAAAAAGAGAGGGTGGTTTCTGTTGTGGTGCGCTGCGTCTGAAGGCGTGAATGCAGAGCCGCGACGCGGCACGTCCTTTGGGCGGCAAGCCGCCGAACAGCAAGAGGAGCACGCCGCGCCGCGTGGCCGGGGGCGTGCTCCTCTTGCTTGTCGGGCCGGGGTCGGTCAGAGCAGCGGGGGCTGCTCGTGCGGCGGCAGGACCGGGCGACGGGTCATTTCGACGTAGCGCCCTTCTCTGGTGCGTCCCCAGTCGATGAGGACTCCTCGCGCGGCGAGGGTGGGCTGAAGGCGCTTGAGACGGTCCGAGAGGACTTTGCCGGTGGTGGGCCACCCTTTGGGCAGGGGGCGGCAGTCGTCGCCGCTGTAGCGACCGGTGAGGCTGTGCAGCCACTCCGAGGACGTCATGCGCTGCTCCGTACCCGGGTCGAGGGTGGCGGCGTGCTTGAGGACGGTCTGCGCGAGCAGGTCGCCTTCGATGACGTCGTCGTTGAGGTCGTCCAGGCTCCTGCGGTAGGCGGTGAGCGTCTGGAAGCTCATCGCAGTGTCGAGTTGCGCGCACAGGTGCGCAAAGTCCGCCATCCGCAGGTCGGTTGGAGTCTCGGCCTCGGCCGCGCGGACCGAGACTGTGAGGTCGAGCAGGGAGCCGAGGATGACGGGCAGGGCCTCCTCGAACTCCGCCCACAGCTCGGCCTCGGTCCGCCGCACCTTGGGGCGCTCCAGACGCAGGGGAAGCAGGCGTTCGGCGAGGTCGGGGCGGATAACGCCGACGTCGATGCCGGTCAGCAGCAACGGACGGCGGTAGCGGGAGCGCACGACGTCACCATCGCTGAACAGCGCCCGCTTGATGCTCTCGGCCCCGGTAACGATGCAGCACATGAGGTCGGACAGGTCCGGGGCCAAGTGGCTCAGGTTGTCCAGGGCAGTGACCCACCCGGCCGCGACGGCCGTGATCAGGTTCTCCTCGTCCCTCGGTGCGCGGCGCAGGTCCCCGGTCATGCCCTCGATGATCCGCACCAGCATCCGGCCCGCCGTCGACTTGCCGGCGCCCTGGGGGCCGGTGAGGAACGGGGCAGGGACGGGCACGGACGGCCCGAGGCAGCCGACGAGCCAGGCGAGGGCCAGAGACTCGGTCTCGGCGGTGGCGAAGTTCGTCAGCCGCAACAGGAGATCGATGCCCTTGCTGTCGGTGTCGCGGACGGGCATGGGGAGCTCCCCAGTGAGCTGAGTGCGCCGCCAGCACACCTCACGCGGATCGGGGACGCGAATGTCCCAGCCGGTGGGGTGGATACGGACGGACTGCCCGTCGTCGCGGCCCAGGTCCAGCCAGGTCGCCCCGTCGAACCCGGGGGCGACACGGATGTATGTGGGCTGGACGTCCTGGCTCAGCGCGAGTGCTTCGATCAAGTCCAACGCCTCTTTCAGCGATGTGCCGTTGAATACGCCGACCCCGTCTTTGAAGAGGCCGACCATGAGTTCCTGGCGGTGGCTGCCCGTCGTGCCCTGGGACCGGATCGGGCGGGCGACGGGGCACCCGTTGCGCTGCGCGTACACGGTGCCCTCGGTCGTGCGGAAGTACCTGAAGTGGCTTTGCGCGTATTCGGTGATGACTTCGCGTGCCGGGGTCTTCTCATCCTCGGACATGGCTCACATCCCCAGCGCGGTGCGGGCGTTAGACCACGCATCCGCGCAGTGCCGGGGGCCCTCACCCTTGGCCTGCGCGGCGGCGAACAGCCGCTGCATGTGCGTGTCGGTGAGGCAGCCGCACCGGCCGTGAGCGGACAGCACGGCGAGAAACGTCCGGTACACGGTGCTGTGGACCGCGCTGCGGGCCTCGGCGATGCGCTGCTCGGCCATCGCGATGCCACGCTCCAGATAGGCGGGCTTGCGATGGCGGCATTCCCCACCCCCGGCCGGAATGGACACCGCGACGGTCACGTGCCGGACCGGTGATGGCTCCTTCACGACCAGCGCACGCACGACGTCCGGCAGGTGGGTCATGGTGCCGGTGCCGGGCCCGAGCCACCGGGCGTAGACCATGGTCGACTTGATGTCGACGCCGGGTCGCGCGTTGTTCGCGGACCGCATCGAGCCCAGGTAGATCCAGTGCTCTCCGCGCGTGGTGGGCACGGTCCGTGTGGCGGGCAGCGACTGGCGGGCCCAGGTGATCGCGTCGGCGTTGTCGAGGTCAACCACGGTGAGCCCGGCCCCGCCGGGGTGGTAGGCGACGGCTTGGGCCTCCCGCCAAGCCTGACCCCACGCGGGGGACCGGAGTACGGCGGGGGCGGTGGTGGCGGCGGCCCAGCCGTGGCACGGCCGCGGGCACTGGCAGGCTCCGACGGTCTTCATGTTCGGCCGGCCGCCGCATGCGGTGTGCCGGCATGTGGCGCAGTTCCCGAACGGAAGTTTCCCCGCCCGCAGGGGCAGCACGGGCACGCCGGCCGCCGCCAGGTCCAGGGCGGTTTCCAGGTGAGTGGTCATGCGGCGGCGCTCCCTTCGAGGGTGGGCTGGTGCCAGGGCGGGATGGCGTCGATGACGCGGGTGCGCCAGCGCATCGCGTACTCGAAGCAGTTGGCGCAGTTCTTGTGCGTGTGGCCGGGCATGGAAGGGCGCTTGCGGGCGTGCAGGCTCCACGCAGCCGAGTCCGCAGACGCGAGCAGGTGCCCTACCTTGGCCAGGCCGAGGGTTTTGAAGCCGAAGCCGTGTAACCGCAGGCCGTGAGCGGCCATTGCGGTCACTATGGCCGCGCCCTCGTTCGTGGACTGCAACCGGCACACCGAGCCGAGCCCTACCGTCGGCTCTGCCCGCAGGTCGACCCCGGCGCGTTCGTAGAGCTCCCGGCAGTGCTCGTACTCCGGGACCGTGCTCCCCTGGAGCGTAGGGATGATTCGCAGGTCCGGTGCGAGGGACCGCAGTTCGATGAAGTTCTCCACGGTGCGCCGCTGGTGCTCGGCAACGCTCAGGTGGGTGCCGACGAAGGTGAGGGGGCCTGCTTGGCCGCCGTGGATGATGAGGTCCTCACACATCCAGTCCTGTCCGGCGGCCCAGTCGTAGGGGCCGACGTGCTCCCAGATGCGCCGCAGATCATCGACGTACTGGCGCGGGGTGCGGGTCCAGCGGCCGTGGCGCTGGAGCTCCGAGAACCCGCCGGAGTCGACCGCGTACGGGCCAAGGGCCTCGGGCAGGGTGCGGGCCACGGCGAAGTGCTCGGACTTGAGGAACAGCGGCTTGTCGGTGAGCTTCACCCAGTGGCGTTTGTGGGTGGTGAGGTAGAACCTCATGCCATCCACGGGCGGGGGGAGCTCCCGGATCGGGACAGGTTGAGTCATGCTGGGTGTCTCCAGTTCTCGTGAGAGAGCGGCTGGACAAGGGCGGCCCCGGATCATTGGCGTGAGACAGGGGCCGCCCTTGGCGTAGCTACTCGCAGGTGCAGTCAGGGCGCTCGCTGCTGCCGTCCGCGCCGCAACCGCAGCAGTGCGCGTACGGGTAGGGCTCGGTGTCGTCGGCGGGGTCGCACAGGTCGCAGTCGAGGTACTCGGGTTCCTCGGTCGCGTCGTAGGCGGCGTGGTCGGTGGTGTTGCTCATGCGTGGTGCCTCTCGGGTGGGGAAACGGGGCTGTGGAGGGGTTCGGGTGGGTGGTGTGCACCCCCCTTTACCGGCCTTACCTTGCAGGTCAGGGGCCTTTACCTCCCCCTCTACTGGGGTAAAGGGCCCCCTCTACTCCGGGGCCCCTCGCGGAGGGGTCGGGGAGGGTGGTTGGAGGGGTGTTCGGTGGGGGTGGGGTAGCGGGGGCCCCTTTACCTGCCGGTGCTGAGGAGGATCTCGGCGGGCACGGCGGCCTCGATGTCGCGGCGCTGGTATCCGGCGCCGTTGGAGCCGCTGATCTTGACCTGCTTGCTCGTCCGCTTCACGCCGGCGGCCTCCAGCTCGGCGGCGAGCTGCTCGGCGTTGAAGTCGCCGTACACGTCCTCGTCCAGGTTCACAAGACCGTTCAGCAGGTCCGTGGTGAACATCCGGGGCGAGTGCCGCATGACTTCCAGGGCGTCGGACACGATCGCGGGGACGGTGACGCCGGCCGCGTCGGCGGCGGCGGTGACGTCGCCCGCGGCTTCCCCGGTGAGCTGCCCGGCCTGCTCGCGCAGGGTCCGGCCCTTGCGGCACAGGGCGGCGAACGTCGGCCCGTCGAGGTAGTCCGCCCGCACCGTGACATACGACGCGGGGCCGGTGACGAGCACGCCGACACCCTTGTGTTCCTCGGACAGGACCGAGGCGTCGGCGCCCTGGGCGGCCTTGCCCTTGCCCAGCACCATGTCGCTGCTGGCCCGGTCGACGACCTGGGTCGAGTAGCGGATGGTGATGATTTCGCGCAGCTTGGTCGGCACGCTGTCGGCGTCGGGGCGCTGGGAGGCGAAGTTGCTGATGAATCCGGCGGCCGGTCCGCGTCGGGCGATGCGGCACAGGTCGTTGATGACCTGCTCGCGGTCCTCCTTCTCCATCGCGGTGAAGTACTCCTGCAGTTCGTCGATGGTGACGAAGATGACCGGCAGGTTGTACTTGGCGACGATGTCCGGGGTGAGCTTGCCCTCGGGGCAGACCGAGGTGGGCAGGTCCCTGAGCAGGGCGAAGCGGCGTTCCATCTCGGTGAGGAGTTCGGCGAGCATGGCCTTGAGGGCTTCGATCGCGTCGTCCTCGGCGCCCATGACGAGCCGGTGCGCGACGGCCTTCATGGGCATCCAGTCCGCGCCGCCCTTCCCGTCCGCGACGTAGTGCCGCACGTACGCGTCGAGGAGACCGGCGGCGGTGAGCAGGCGCTGGGAGAACGTCTTGCCCCGGCGCGGGAGTCCGCCGAAGAACATCGACTGCCACATGACCGGGATGTTCACGCGGACGCCCCGGGCGTCCTGGCCGAAGGGGACCGGCTCCCAGATCGAGAACCGCTCGGCCTTCTCCAGCGGCGACGGGTTCGGCGTGCCCAAGTACGGGTCGTCGTCCGCGACCCACATGGACACCCGACCGGCGTTGCCGCCCTTGGCGGCGCGGACACGGGACATGATGACCTGGATCTCGTCCACCCCGAGTTCCTGCGCGATGACCTCACGCTTGGCCAGGACGTCGGAGGCGGTCTTGCCGCCACCCCGGGGAAGGTCGAAGATCACGGCCCAGCCACGGCCGTCACGGACCGGGCCCATCGAGCAAGAAACGCGCGGGCCTTCCTCGTCGCCCTTGCCGCTTTTCAGGAGGCCGGCGGCGCGGAGCGCGTCGTTGAGCTGCTGCGCGGACATGTCGACCCGCAGGGGCGGGGCGCCCTGGTCGAGGAACTGGGTGTTCTTGCCCCTGCCGAGGTAGGCGAGCGGGGTCACGACGGCTCCGGCGATCCCGGTCTGAAGCACCGGGTCCGCCAGGGCGATGCCGATTACGGCGGCGGCCACCCCGCAGGCGGCGGCACCGAACCGCCACCTGCGGGTGCGGGTCCGCTCGGCGTGGGCCATCTGCAACCGGGTCGCCAGCTCGACATCCTCCGGCCGGGCCTTGCTCTGGGCGCGCAGGGCCTTGACGGTGGCGCTGTGGTCCTGCGCGGACAGGGTCGGCCACAGTCCGACCGTGGCGCGGAAGAAACCACGAGCTGCGAGCAGCACGGTCTTGACCAGGTACTTCGGGGTCCGGATGCCGTGGTAGCGGGCGTGCCACCAGGACAGCCGGACCAGCGCGGCGGTATTGGCCTTGATGGATGTGGCTGACCGGGCCCACGCGGGCAGGACCGGGGCGTCCGGGACGGTCAGCCAGTCGGCCAACGGGTTGTCCGCCCGGTCCACCGCCTCCACTTCGGCGGCGGCGGGGGCGGTCGTGGTGTCGGAGGGGTCCTTGGCCAGGGACACCGGCGGGGTAGCGGGGCGGTGGTCGTCGAGGTGGTGCAGGGTGCCCATGTCGGCCCCCTCAACAGCGAGTTCGGTCATGACGGATGTGCTCCTGCCTGGAACGGGGGGGCGGGGGTGGTGTGCTCAGCGCTCCGCGCGGGCGACGGCGCGTTCGGCGCGGCGCACGGCGTCCTCGGCCTGCTTGCGGGCCTGGCGGGCGGCGGGGCGGTCGGTGCGGGCGGCGGTGCGTTCGGTGGCCTTGGCGTTGGCGAGGCTCTGGCGGGCATCGGCCTGCACCTGGTGCAGGGCCCGTAGCTCCTGCGCGCCACGCTCGGCGGCCCGCTGGTCGATCCGCTCGATCGCCTTCTCGACCTTCGGGTCGACGCAGTCCGCGAGGGCCTGGCGGAAGCCCTTGCGGAACAGCCGGGCACGCTCGCGCTTCTCGGCGGGGGTGTAGCTCTCCATGACGGTGCCTCCCAGATATGGGCCGGACTGTCCGGTCCCTCCGCCCGCCCGGTACGAGACCGGACGGACAGAGGGACCGTCAGGCGGGCCGCAGTTCGTGGGTGTGGCACAGCACGGGAGCGATGAAGGGGCTGATCCTGTGCACGGTCCACCGGCCCTCGGTCAGCGGGCCGGGCGGTACTTCATCGACGATGCGGCCGGTTTTGCCGACCGCACGCGGGTCGTCCTCACACGAGACGATCCGCACCTTGGTACCTGCCTTGAACGACATGACGGTCCTTTCGGGTCAGCGGCGACGGGACTTGGAGAGGGACTTGGAGGCGGCCTTGCCGTCCGCACCGCCGACGGACTTCACGACGGTCACGACGCCCCAGGCCAGCACCACCACGAGAAAGGCGAGCAGGGCGATGTTCGCGGCAATCGCGGTGAGGACTCCGACCAGCAGCGGGCCGAAGTAGACGCCGACCGCGACCGCCCCGGCGCCGACACCGGAGCCGAGCGCGATCCGCTGGACCGTGCGGTCGGGCGGGGCCTGGTGGATGTGCTGGACGATCTGCTGCGGCGCCGCCTGCGGGACTGGCAGGTGGGCCGCGTCGGCGTAGGTGTAGGTGCCGTCCGGGAGTTGGACGACAGTGACCGCCCGGACGGGCTCGGGGAGGTTGTTCACGGCTGCTTCCTTCCGGCCCGGACGCGCTTGTTCCAGGCGTCCTGACGGGCGATGAACGCGGCGTGGATCGGGGCCCCGACGGTGCAGGGCTGGTCGTTCTGGCAGGCCGTGCAGGCTCCGACGTGCGTCGTGGACGCCTCGAAGGCCTTCATGTAGGCGATTAACTCGCTGTCGCGGGACACAGGTCTCCTCGGTCCAGGAAGTGCGGGTGATTTCAGGCGACGCGTTTCCATGCGGCCCGGAGCCGGGTCTCGGACGCGGAGTGGCCGGCGGCCCGGAAGCGGGCGGCCATGTCGCGGTAGGACAGGGCGGGGGATTCGCTGTGACGGATCTCGTCGACCAGGACGTCCAGGGCGTCATCGGTGAGCGCGGGCCCGGCCTCCAGAGCAGGGACCGGTTCCGTGGGGCCCCACACGGGCAGCTCCCACCGGAGCGCGACGCCGGGAGCCTCGTTGGGTGTGACGCCCACGGTCACGCTGGTCAGGGCCCGGTTCGTGCCCTCGCCGCCCCTTGCCTGCTCCAGCGTCGACCACGCGTCGGAGAGGGTCCGGGCGGTCTCGGCCTGGACGCGTGCGACGCGTGCCCCGGCCTGCGTCACGGCCGTCAGCCGCGTCTCCTCGGTGCCCGCCTGAGCGCGGAGCCGGGCACGGGCCACGGCCGCGTCGTCGCGGGCCTCCTGCTGGATGCCGCGGATCTGGGTCAGGGCCCCGGCGGTGAGCGCGGTCCGCTCCCACATGGAATGGACCAGCCACAAAGCCTTGGCCGCGATCGGCAGCCAGGCCACGGCCAGCCAAGCCCCCGTGGACTCTTCGGCGGTCAGTGCGTGCGCGACCAGGACACCCGTGGCGATCAGGCCAAAAGCCCAGCCGACCCCGGTCACCAGGTCGCTGTGGTCGCCCTGCGCGGCGAGTCGGCGTTCGTAGGCGAGGGCGGCCAGCCACCCGCCGTCGATCCCGAGACCGACGACCAGCGCGACCATCCACGGCATCACCGGGCCCAGCCACAGCATCACCACGGCCAGAGTCAGCGCCATGGACACCGCCGTCATCGCGACGGCCGGCAGAACGGTCTTCCAGGCCCTCACGCCGCACCGCCCGACTGGGCCGTGGCGCGGTTGGTCAGGTCCCGGCGCGCGGCCATGACCCGGTTACGGGCGCGGCGGATACGCCGCTCATCCAGCTCGGTGGCCGGACGGTCAATGGTCATGATCTGCGCGTCCAGCAGCTCGACCTCCGCCCGGATGAGCGGCATCTCCTGCTCGATCGCGTCCAGCTCAGCAGCCGACGGCCCGCCGTCGAGCGACGCCGCCGTAACGAGGGCCTGAAGTGCAGCGATGGTCTTCATGGGTCGTTTTCTCCTTAGACGGTGGGACGGCCCGAAAGCGGCCCCGGTGGTAGGACACCGGGGCCGCGCGCCGTCATTGGGGGCAAGCCGCTTTGGTAGTGGCGCCTCATCAAGCAGGCAGGGCCAGCAGCCCCCGCAGGGGTGCCTTCCTGCCTGCATGACGAGGGCGATCCGGTGCTCATCACGCGGGGATCGCCTTCGCAGGTGCGGCATCCCGACAGGCCCTCTCCAGGTGCCCGTGTGCCGCCCTTACTGCTACGTGGCCCGCTCGCCTTGGTCGTTGCGCCCGTCTGCCCTCTCGGGTACGGGGATGGTCCGCTCGCTCAGCCCGGCGGCCTCGGTTTCACCCGAAGCCACCACGCGCCACGTTCCCGGGGATGTTCCGGCCTCCCCGGCCGCCGTTCTGACCTGCCCTGCTCGCTCCCAGCGCGACCTTGCGCACCGACCAGCTCAACCGCTGTCACCTCCCACATCACCTGTGGGGTTGTCACCAGCGGGACACAGCAGATCTTCAGTTCTCAAGCAACACGGCTTCCTTCGGGCTCGCTCCCGTTGTCGGGGCCCTCCGGGCGCTCTGCGGTCGTGCAGCCCAAAGAAGGGCCATTCGCACTCACTGTCCTGGGACTGCGGTGCGTCTGGAATGACAATGACGCACAGTCCCAGGACTGTCAACAGTCCTGGGACTGTGCTTCACTGGAGTCGTTGAGAGGAGTGCGCGTGGCACCCAAGTGGCGAGACCTGGCAGACAAGCTGGCCGGGCGGATCAAGAGTGGTGAGCTGGCCCCTGGTCAGCAGTTGCCGCATATCCGGGAGCTGGTGGAAGCCGGTGAAGGATCAAAGTCCACAGTTCACGCGGCCTATAAGGCTCTGGAGGCCGAAGGTCTGGTGACCTCTTCCCGAGGTCACGGCACTGTCGTGCGGCAGCAGGAACCGCTCAAGCGGCTCGGCATTGCTCGGTACGACAAGGTCAAATGGCGTGACGGTGATGAGGTCGCCTTCATCGCTGACCGCGTGGCGTCGGGCCGCGCGCACAAGCGTGGCGAGCAGACGCAGAACGTCAGCCGTGTGCCGGCCACGCCGCTGGTAGCGGCGGCGCATGGTCTACCGGAAGGCTCCGAGGTGTATGCGCGCGTCCGCCTCGTGAAGGAGGGGGACCAGCCGACGCACACCCTGACCAGCTACTACCGCCCCGAGCACGTCGAAGGAACGCGGCTTGTCGACCCGACGCCGGGTCCGGCTGGCAAGGGCGGCGGGTACCGCGTGCTCTACGACGCAGGGTACGAGATCGACCACATGCGAGAAGAGCTGTTCGCGCGCCCTGCGGCATCGGAGGAAGCGGCGCTACTCCAGCTGACGCCCGGCGAGTGGGTCGTAGAGCTCCACCGCACCACCTACACGGCTGACGGGACCGTGGTGGAGTTCGCCATCGGCATTCACGCGGCGAGCCGCTTCGCCTGGGCATACGACTTCAAGGTTCCCGATTCAGCGCAAGGGGCGGCCCAGTGATCTCAGTGCAGACATGGTCTGACGCTCAACAGCTCTGGGACTTTCAGCAGATGCACCACGAACCGCGGCCTTGTTCGGTCGCCGTCGGTCTCGGCAGCCATGACTTGGGCGTGGCGGATGCGACCGTGGATCTGTATCAACGCGGCATGTTCCCGTTGATCGTCTTCACGGGCGCGACCAGCCGGACGACACGCGATCGGATGCCCCGAGGGGAAGCCGAGCACTATCGGGAACGGGCGCTGGCACTGGGTGTTCCCGCATCGGCGATCCTTGTTGAGCCCAACGCGCGCAACACCGGTCAGAACATCAACTTCTCCCGCGAACTGCTTACAGAGCGCGGCATCGACGTGTCGTCTGTCCTGCTCGTGAGCAAGCCGTACGAGGAGCGGCGAGCCTACGCGACAGCCCGCAGGCTCTGGCCGGAAGTCGAGATCGTCAGCGCGTCAGCACCCATGACGCTTTCGGAGTACATCGACTCCATCAAGGACCCACGTCTCGTGCTGGACATGCTTGTGGGGGCACAGCAGCGGCTGCTGATCTATCCGGAGCAAGGATTCATGATCAGGCAGGAGGTGCCGGACTCCGTAACCGCGGCCTACGAGCGCCTGTGTTCTGAGGGGTTCACGAGTCGCCTCGTGCCGACGCATTAAGGGCGCCATGGGCCATGTGTGGGCCAGGCGCCTTCATACAGGCCCGTTTTGAAGCGTATTCGCAGGTCAGAGGCGGTGAATTCGCTTCACCCGCAGCGCTCTTGAAAACCGTCACGCTCTCAGCGCGGTACAACTTTCCCTACTTCGGCCCCCGTCCCTCCTGCCGGGGGAAGGGGGGACAGTGCCCCTGCCTGGCCCTGGAGCGAGGTGCACCGATGTGGACTTCGGCTTCACCTGACTTCCTCCACACCACCAGCGCGGGTATCTACGGGCGAGTGACCTTGATCTAGCGCGGCGGCGAGGATGTGGGCAGCCAGAAGTGGCGGAATAGCGTTGCCGATCTGTTGGGGAATGTTTCTGCCTGCCCATGGGTGGTCAGCGGGAAAGCTCTGAAGGCGACCCGCCTCGGAGGAAGATAGGCGGGGTAGGTCGACGGCGTCGCCAGTCATGACCCGGCTGCGGGAGATCTTGCCGGTGACGGTGAAAGCTGGTTCTGCAGAGGTGCGCCGGCCCCGAGCCCTTGGGTCTCCGCCGGAGCCGTAGTCGGAGACCACGAGGAACGGCTCCGGGCGATCCAATGCTTCGCCCATCGTCACGCAGGCCGGCAGTGAGGGGTCGCCGGGAGCGCAGGCTACGGTCTTGCGATACGGCCGGTGCGTCGCTTTGGGGAGTTCTGCTGTCCCATGACGGCGCGCGATCAACACGGCGCGGCGCCGCGTCTGTGGGACTCCGAACTCCTCGGCATTCAATACGCCGCATGCCACCGAATAACCCTCAGTGGATAGAACTTCACCCACCGCCTGCCAGACCGGCAAGACGGTTGGCACCTGCTCCAGTACTACCGATTCGTAGGGGCGGCCGCCATCTATGGCGGTCAGAGCCCACCGCAGCGGTTCCAGCACCAGGCCCGTGCGTTCGTCATCCAGTTCAGCCAAACATGCAGCAATGTCCTCACGATCCGCCATACGCCGCACAAGGCGCAGCACGTCTCTTAGAGCACGACGCCCCGCTCCAGGTCCAGCGACGGCGAACGTCTGGCACGGTGGTCCGCTCGCCAGGACGTTGGCAGAGGGAAAGTCGATCGGGGCGAACGCACGGACGTCGCCCTCCACTGTTGCCAACCCTGCCGCCCGACGCGTGGCACAGGCGTCCGCGTCCCATTCAATGCCGACTCCCGGCACACCCAAGTCACGAGCGGCTATATCCAGCCCACCCGCCCCAGCGAACAGGTCTACGAGCTCATATTCGTCCACGATCCCCCACCTCGAACGACCCGTTGATATCCGCGGCAACGGTAGTTGACGCGCGGGTGTCGAGACCGGCCTGGCTGCAGTGTCGGTGCCTCATGGGAAGCTGCGCTCATGATTGGTGAAGTACCCAGCGTTGAAGTAGGCCAGAAGTACGATACGCGTCGTCTCGCCCACGAAGCGGGAGTGCACCGGCCGTTGCAGGCCGGCATCTGCGGAACCAGGAAGGCCGGGGCCGAGTCCATCGTCGTGTCCGGCGGCTACAAGGACGATGAGGACTACGGCGACGTCATTGTCTACACCGGCCATGGAGGCCAGGACGGCGCCGGCAATCAGGTGACCAACCAGTCCTTGGACGACCCCGGCAACGCGGCACTGGTGACCAGCCACCTCGAAGGCCTGCCCGTCCGCGTACTCCGAGGCTGGCAGAGCGATTCCCCGTACGCCCCGGACGCCGGGTATCGCTACGACGGCCTGTACCGCGTCACCAACTACGGCAGCAAGCTTGGCATCGACGGCTTCCTCATCTGGCAGTTCCGGTTGGAAGCGTACGACGGCACCCCAATACCGCAAGTAGCCCAGCCGCAGGAGCTCCCGGCCGTGCCTGCCAAGCCGGCAGGGACGAGCAACGCCTATACGGTCGACGGGAATGAGGCACCCGAGCGCGTCACCGCGACCGTCCAGCGCATCGTGCGCAGCAGTGCCGTGAAGCGCCAGGTAAAGGCATGGCACGACAATCGCTGCCAGATCTGCGACCTGCGCATCGAGATGCCTGGAGGCAGCTACAGCGAAGGCGCACACATCCAGGCCCTCGGTTCGCCCCACAACGGCCCGGACACTACCGGCAACGTTCTCTGCCTCTGCCCGAACTGTCACGTGATGCTCGATGCTGGCGCCATCGTCTTGGCGGACAACCTCTCGGTGATCCGTGGTGGCGAGGCGAACGGCGTGCTGCGGACTCATCCGCAGCATGTCATCAACGTGGAATGTGTGAGGCAACACCGCGAACGGTGGCGTCAGTAGTGCTGAACTAGCTGGAAGGGGAGGTAGCGGTCGTGAGAGAGTCTCTCAACCGCTACCTGACGGACCCGCCAAGGAGTAGTGCGGCACGAGATCGGCCGCGGCCGCTGGCCTTGGTGGTCCTTGTTGGCCCATCCAGCACCACTTCCCCCGACAAGACCTAATCAGCCAGTCAGTTGGGCTGGGTGGAGTGGTCCTTTTATGAGTAAATCCCCTCAGGATGACCGCTTCCACACTACACTTGCGTCTCCACCTATGGAGGCAAGAGTGACTAACCCCGAAATCGACAACATGTTGCCCGTCGATGCAGCTTCTTCAGAATCTGAAGAGGACGTAATTGATCGCTTGAGTGCTGCACGCGCCAGCGTTTCCGCGACCGACTGGACAGTGGAGACCGTGGTTACACAGATGCGCAAGGGGCGCATTGATCTAAATCCTCGATTTCAACGACGCGCCGCATGGACCAATCCCACCAAAAGCCGATTCATCGAGTCGGCGATTTTGGCATACCCTATTCCTCAAATTGTACTGGCGGAAAAAAAGGGGCAACCTGGTCACTATTTCGTAATCGATGGAAAGCAGCGCCTGCTTGCCCTGCGACAGTTCTACGCCGGCGAGGGAAATTCGAAGGATGAAGGATTCACCCCCTTCAAGATCACCACTACGTCAATTTTGCAGAAGGTGCGGGGATTTGATATTGCACGCCTAGAGGGTGAGCGCAGTGACCTTTTTGATGCTTTCGAGAATCACACGATCAGGACCGTGACGATCCGGAACTGGGAGTCGGAGGATTTCCTTTACACCCTCTTTCTTCGACTTAATACCGGAAGCGTTCCCCTCTCGCCGCAGGAACTTCGGCAGGCCCTTGTGCCGGGAAATTTCGTGGAATTCGTCGACGAGCAGTCGGGGATGAGTCCTGGGATGCAGCATCTTTTGGGGAACAAAGGGCCGGATCGTCGCATGGTGGATGCGGAGATGCTGGTTCGGTATATTGGATTTCGCAACTCTGTAATTCAGTATCGGGGAAACCTCAAAGACTTCCTTGATAAGACGTGTGTACATTTCAACAAGAACTGGAGCGTCGATAGTGGTCTCGTAGCAGAACAACTCTCAGACATGGAGCGGGCGATTGCCGCCGCACGAGAGATCTTCGGAGACGATGGCGCCTGTCACAAATGGTCTGGCAGTCGGTGGGAGCGAGCCGTGAACCGTGCAGTCTTCGACGTACAGATCAATACGTTGGCCAATGAGCGCGTCCGTGATGCAGCTTTGGGGAAGAAGCAGGAGGTCCTCGATCTCTTCAAAAACTTGTGCGTGGAGAACGATGGCTTCGTGGCTGCGGTGACTTCGACCACCAAGAGCATCGAAGCCACGCGTACCCGGTTCAAAGTTTGGGCAAGCGGGCTACAGAGTATCCTCGGTGTTCCTGTTCCTCTTTCACCAAGTGTCCCTCTCTCTTCGACTGAGTCATAGAGAGGCCCATTTCCCAATGGACACGGTAAGTCAACTCAGGAACGACATTGACGAGCTCCGAAACTCTTTAATGTCAAAGTCACTACAGAGTGTTGCGCCGCCGGATGATCTATCCTCCGCGCAATCTCTACTGGTGAGATCATTCGTGATTCTGGCGCACGCCCACATCGAGGAATTCATTGAGCAGATGTTCTCCGATTTCATAGCGGCCAAGACGCTTGAAATTACGGACGAAACAATTCCAGCTTGCTACGCTCGATTGATTTTGCACTTCGGGGAGAATATTCGAGGCGAGAAGGGGAGTTCCGGCTATGCGCCCGGCCAGCTCTGCCTTACAGCCAAGAGCATGTACGAATCAAAGGTAATCAAGGCTAACAATGGCCTAAAGGAGAAGAACGTTACCCAGATGGCCAGGCCTCTAGGGCTGACCTCTGACGAGGTTTCAGATGCTTGCCCAGATTTGTTTCCTGCCCTTGATACCCTCGGAAGTAAGCGTGGGCGACTTGCTCACCGTTCGAGTCAAGCTGTTAGTGAAACGATCTACCCTGGACAGGCGATAAAGTGGGTTGAGGACGTTCTAACTCATTTCGCCCAACTTTCCAATCTGCTATCTAGCTCACAGGGTGTGGCGGCGAGCCTATCGACGCCGTGAGTGAGGCAGGTGAGTCACGCCGCGTCGCTCGCCCACAGGTCTTGGGCCGGTCCGGTCGACAACAGGGAGTAAGGGGCGCAGGGGCGACGGCAGTAGTTGACGGCAACGTAGGCGTACGCGAACTGCATCACGCACACACCTGAACAGATGCCGCGCCACGAAGCGGGCCCGATATGCAGGTGCCCAGTTCCGTTGCTCGAACTCCTAAAGCGGGTGTCGCAGGTTCGAATCCTGCCGGGGGCACAGCAGAGCAGCAGGCCGGAGGCCCTGTCGTCCTAGCGGGCGGCAGGGCCTCCGGTTTCGCAGCACATATGGGTCCGCAATGCGGGCGGGAAAGCCGACACGAAGTTTTCACGACGCGGCTCTGGCCAGGAACCCGTTCCCGACCGGGATCCCAACCAGGGAACAAACGGGCTCAGCGACGCCTACTGTTCTTGATACCCCATGGAAGCCAGCCGGCGAGGGCCTGCAATGTCGCTGGGATGTCCTTCGGCTCAACCCTGCAGATCGCCGTCAGCCCGATGACGAGCAGCGCCAGGGCGACGACGCCGAGGCCCCAACCGCCTATAAGCGCCAAGCTCGCGCCCGCCGTCAATAGCTGGGTCATTTCAGCCCTCATTTGCGACACATCGCCCCGTTGCCGTCCTGGGTTCAGCCAGCCGTGTTCCAGGGGAGCTTCCGCTGCCGAAGAGTGCATGGGCGGCCGCGGCTGCTTCAGCTTGTGCGTGACGGTCCAGCCAGTAAAGCGGCGGATAGTCGTCATCGTCACTCTCAAATGCCGTCAATGCATTGAGGAAGACAGCAGCCGTGTTCTGCGTGCGGCCCAAAGGGTTGCCGCTTGCATCGTTCCACCGCAAAGGCTGGAGTGCCCGATCCAGGCCAGCCAGCATTCGCAGGACACGCCCGTCATGCGAATCACTCTCGGGCACAAAATGTCGCCGCTCAGCCTGAGCCCGGCCGATCACGTTCCACACTCGGTACTCACCGTCGACGTTGCGGCCCAAAAGCCCCGCGAGATATGCGCTGTCTTCAGCATCCGGCATGCTGGCCCTGGAGCGCTGTTGGAACAGGTGCTGGTAGCGGGCCAACGTCTCCCGACTCAGGACACCAGCGTTGAACGCAGCGATCGCCCGGTTGAGCAAGCCCAGCTCATCCATCGCCAGTGACAGCTGATACAAGCAGTGACCGAACCACTCCTTGTTATGTTCCTCGTCGCCTTCCTTCACGACTTGATGGAGCCTGAGCACCACCTGAGCCACCGACTTGTGAACCTGCTCGTGCAGTGGAGACGGCATGTAGAACAGCTCTTGCTTCGAAAGTGACAACCCCTCGAGGCGCGGCGGTCGATCAGTCCGTGCGCATTCCTTCTCAACGCGAAGAATCCGACGAATTCCGTGTCTGCTCATGCCGTTCTCAACCACGTGGGCAGCGATCACTCCAGTGAGTCGCCCAAGGGTATCCATCGCATCACTCGCTCGGTACATACACATCCTGGCCCAGCCGTGGCTTGCTCTGTCGGGCGCGGAGTAACGCAACACTTCTTGCAGGAAATCGACCGCTTCGACGGCATTGGCGTAGGTGGCTCGCCTGAGATGCACGGGCATTGCCTGGCCATAGGCGCTGTTACGCATCCTGCTGCCCTCTCAATGCCTACCCAACCCGCGTGCGTCGGACAGGCGTGATGAGAACACAGCTGACCGCAGTAGTCGCGATGACTGAACTTCCGGCTGTTCAAAGCGTCTCGGGCACGGGCCAAGACACAACCGCGGCCGTCGCCACGGCCTCGGGCGAGCTTATACGGTCGCCCCCAGTACGGTCATTCCTATGGCTCGGCATTGCAGGCGTGTCACACGCAAGCCACGTTGAACTACGGGGCCGCCACGTACAGTCGCGCCGGTGGTCAGTCTTCCTGGCCACGGTGGGAGGCTGCTGGTTGTGCACCTTCCCTAAGGGCTGTCCCGTAATCCCTGGCGGGCGTGCGACGACGGCTACGGCGCCTCGCCGCGTTGTCGGAACGCCCGAATACATCCAGTATTCGGGCGTCCCTCCGCCTTGCGATGCACCGCATCCGACGCCGCACGCCGATCCACCAGGGATTACGGGACAGCCCTTAGCCTGGACGGCGAACATCCCGTCGGCAGGCACCGCTTCACCTTGGTATGCGCAGGTCGGGACGGAGCAGAGGTCAACTGTGGCAAGGGCATGGGCGCCCGGCTGGTTGCCGACTAGAGTCACCTCATCACTGTTGGTTATGGGGCCAGGACTTGGTGCATGCCTGCCACGTCGCTGGTGGGGAGGGCCTGTAGAGCATGAGCCGTCGCTCCAATGGGTTGGTCGGTGTCTGGGCTGAAGCGCAGCGCCAACAGCAACGTCAACGGGAGGCGCAAGCCAGATACCAGCGGGATCAGGAGAGGCAGCAACGCGCCTACCAGCGAGAGCTCGCGCGCAGCCACCGCGAGCAGAGGGCGGCCTACCGGGAGCAGCGCGAGGCAGAGGCCCGGCGGCGCACGGAGGAAATCGACGCGCGGGTCGAGTCGTTGCAGGGTCTGTTGGCGGCAGGGTGCCGGGCTCCGGCGTTCAGGGCCGACGCACTGACTCGGGCGGAGCAGATCGAGGCATTCTCCCCGGGGCAGCTCGCGCACCCCATCCGCATGCCGGACCCGAACCAGTACCAGCCGCAGGGTGGTTGGACCGCAACACGGCGAGCTCAGGCACAAGCGGAGGCCCGGTCCAGGTTCGAGCGCGACTGGCAGGCCGCACAGGCTGCAGAAGCACAGCGTCAGCACCAGTTGGCTACCTACCAGTTGCAGTACCAGCAGTGGGCCGAAACCCAGCTGGGCGAGATCCGTCGACACAACGCCGGTATCGCAGAGATGACGACGGGGCTTCGCAACGGAGATCCCGAGGCCGCGGTGGAGTATTTCTCCGCCGCCCTCTACGCCTCGACCGGTTGGCCAGAGGACCTGCCCCGTCAGGTATCCGCAGCGTACGACTCCGGTGCGCGCCAGTTGGTACTGAACTGGGAGCTGCCCAAGTACGACGTCGTCCCGGAGGCGAAGTCGGTGCGCTACATGATCAACGCCGATCAGGAGAAGGAGTCGCCCCGACCGGTCACGCAGCGCCGCGCCCTGTACCGGGACGTACTCGCGCAGTGTCTCCTGTTGGTTCTGCGTGATCTTTTCGCAGCCGATGAGTTCGGTGCGCTGGAATCGGTCGCGTTGAACGGGTTCGTGGACGATCACGACCCGACGACCGGCAGACGAGCACCCATATTCCTCGGCACTGTCATGGCTTCGCGTTCAACTTTCGCCGACCTGCATCTGGAACAGGTGAACGCTGTCAACTGCCTGGTGGACGGGCTCAGGGGGCAGTTGTCATCGCGCCCCGATCAGTACGCGTCCGTGCGACCCGGCCGGGTTCCCGAAGACGTCGGTAATGGTGTCGTCACCCATGGTGGCGACGAAGAGCCGGATCTGTACGAGATGGACCCCATCGCCTTCGAAGCGCTGGTCGCCGATCTGTTCCGGGCCATGGGCATGCAGGCCGTGACCACACAGCGCTCGAACGACGGTGGCGTGGACATCGATGCGCTGGACCCGACCCCGATTCGCGGCGGCAAGATCGTCGTACAGGTCAAGCGCTACCGCAACACCGTGCCCCCGACAGCTGTCCGCGACTTGTACGGCACTGTCCAGGGCGCCGGCGCCAACAAAGGTGTCCTGGTCACGACGTCCGGATTCGGCCCCGGCTCGCACGCCTTCGCCAACGGCAAGCCCTTGGAACTGGTGGCAGGCTCCGAACTGGTTGACCTGCTGCACCGCCACGGGCTGCGCGGGCGACTGGGCAGCGGCGAACGCCCGGTGCCCGCCCAGCGGACAGCGCCGGACAGCGAGACCAGCACGGACGACCACAATGTGCTGGGCATGTACTGGTCGGGCAACGTCGCCTTGGACGTGTGCGCGCTCGTCTGCCACGGCAACCGCGTCCTGGACGACGACCACTTCGTCTTCTTCAACAACCCCCGGACACCCGACGGCACGGTCCGCGCGCTCATCCCCGTCGCGCCGGACAGAGCCGCCATCCAAGTCTCCTTCGATGCGCTACCGACGCGCGCTGACCGTCTCGTCGTCATCGCCGCGGTCGATCCTGTCGCCAACCCCGCGGCCGACCTGTCCGGCTTCACCGGCGCCGGTATCCGGCTGCTGGACACCGAGAGAACCCCACTCGACCAGTTGGAAGTCTCCGACGGCCGCACCGGCGAAACCGCCCTGGTGCTGGGGTCCTTCCGCCGCCGCGCGAACGGCGACTGGGAGTTCGTCAGCGGAGGTAAGGGATACCGGGGCGGCTTGGAAGAACTGGTCCAGGAGTACGGCATCGATGTGGATTAGCGCCACTGCCGACATGAGACCTCAAGCAGGGTGCTGCCGCCCCTTCGTGTCTGTCACGAAGCCCCGCTGCCGACCACCTGCCGAGTAGCCCCGGTTCGGAACGGATTCAGCACACATCAGGACGTGAGAACTCGGGAGAGGAATTCTTCCAGGCGAGGTACCCTGTGCCCAAAATCTATGCAGGTCACAACCTCGCCCAGGGAAAACTCCTGAAGCGGGTGTCGCAGGTTCGAATCCTGCCGGGGGCACCAGTTCAAAGGGGCCTTGCCTACTAAATTTAGTAGGCAAGGCCCCTTTGACATCTACGTCTGACATCAACGGCGTCGGTCACTCCCGGACGGGCCGCCCCTTGAGCAGCCGGTCCATGTGGCTGACCGCCTCGCGCCGAGTGTCCTGGACGACGTGCGTGTACACGTCCATCGTGATGCTGATCCGGCTGTGACCGAGGATCTCCATCACGACACGAGGAGCCACACCGGCCGCGGTCAACAGAGTCGCGCAGCCGTGCCGGGCCTCGTGCAGCCTGATCACTCGAAGACCGGCGGATTCAGCGATGCGGGTGAAGGAGCGGTAGACGTTCCGCGGCTCGACCGGGCGACCGGTCCGGGTGACGAACACGTGCCCACCTTCCTGCCACGACTCCCCCGCGCGAACCTTGGCGTCAACCTGTCGCATCCTGTGCCAGCGAAGGGGCGCAATGCACATGGCCGGGAGCCTCACGGCGAGCGCGCACAAGAACGGCCCCCGACCGATTCACCAGGTCAGGGGCCGTTCATCTGCGGTGGGTGTGGGATTTGACCCCACGGTGACGTCGCCGCCACGACGGTTTACAAGACTGTGGGCCGGGCGAGGAACCGAGCTGGCCGGAGTAGCACTGGCGCTGCTGACGCGCGTACACGTCGGGTGTGGGTCATGAAGGGCAAATGCCGCGACGACAGCGACCAACGCAAGCACCGCCTGGGTCTTCCACACCATCGGTTTTCCGCGATAGGCGCCCCATATCGCAACGCCAGCCAGTGCCACAAGCACCATGCCCGCGAAGGGCGGGACAGGGTCGAAGTCCGCGGGGAAGACAACGTGGTCCGATTCCTCAGGTTCACTGCCGGGTGCCATGCACGGGAGTACGGAAAGGGTTGCCAGGACGAACCAGCCGACACCGAGCAGCGGAGTCAGCGCGACCACCTCGAAGAGGAGGTACTTCCCTCTTGTCAGCCAGGTACGGAGGGACGCTCCCCCAGGCGTGAGGTCACCCGTATCGGCACCCTGATCTTGCGGCACTTTCCCCCCTGCGCGATTGCCGGGATCGTACAGCAGGGAAGTGCTGCAACCACAGCAACCGACCGCGTCCAGCAGCGTCCTCCAGAGGCTTCGACGCGACCTCTATGACCGCCACTGCCCCCGGATAGAGCTACGGATCCGAAGGTCCCTGACATCAACGACGCAGGACGGAGACGAATGCCACCGCCCTTGTACAGTCGCTGTGCGAGTGAACAGGGGGCACCCGGAGCGCGCCCTGATCGAACTCCTCAAGCGGGTGTCGCAGGTTCGAATCCTGCCGGGGGCACCAGGCGAAAGGCCCCGGACCGATCACGGTCCGGGGCCTTTACCTTCATCCACTGCGCGTTCGACGGGCACCCTGCCTCGACGTCCTCGGCAAGTCCGCACCGCCGGCGGGTACCTCCGACGCGGGTCCGGCAAGTGGCCCGACGCGGACGGACTTCGGTCAGCCTTTGAACAGGTTCGAAACCGGATGTCGTGTGTTGGTCCCTCCTGGTACCGTCGCCCTCGCGCGCGGGGACGAGCGGCGGTTCCATGGGCGCCCCCCCCTGCGTCGCTTACCTTGGGGAGGGGCTCTTTCGTGATTCGTCCGCTGAACAGACGGGCCACGCGCCAGCAGCGCGCGCTCGGCCGTATCGCTCTCACCGTCACGCTTGTCGTGACCGCCGGAATCAGCACCGCTGCGGGGACGGCTGTCGCCGATACCCGCGGCGCGTCCGCCGATCCCGTCGTCATCAGCCCGGGCGCACGCTTCGTGCCCCGCGCCACCATCGTCCTGAACGCCGGCGAGACCGGATTCCTCACCGCGCAGGAGGGGGACGACCGCCTCCGCTGGATCGACTACACCACCGGTGCGACGACCCTCCTCGACCACCGGCTGCCCGAGCCTCTCGCCTACGACGTGGACGAGTTCCGCTTCGCCCAGTACCCGTCGGACTTCGGCCATGGCTCCGACACCGTCGCCCTCTACTCGGGCTCCCCGGCCCCGCACGTGACGCTCCAGCAACGGGCCGGCAGCGGAACGGCGATCACGGTCCCGATCCCGGAGGGCCAGACATACGCCGCGACCTACGGCGACACCGTCATCACCCGGACCGGTGCCGAGAACGCCACTACGAGCCTGCACCTCCTGCGCCTGGAGGACGGCGAGGTGCGGGACCGGAAACTGGAGGGCCTCCCGGAGGGGTGGAACCTTTCCATCGGCGAGGGAGACACCCGGTCCGTCGCCGTCCGCGGCATCAAGTGGGAGGGCAGCACCATGTCCCAGGGGTGGTGGGTCGTCGACCTCGCCACCGGCAGCGTGAAGGCGCTCTCCACCCACGGCGAGAGCGTCTCCTTCGACCGTGACACCGTCTTCCACGTCGGCGCCCCGTCCGGCGACGCCGCCCAGGTGTACCGCCGTGACGACCTGGACGCGGAGCCGACCACCGTCGACCTGCGGGACGTGGCTTCGTACAGCGACGTCGTACGGCGTCTCGGCGACGACTTCGTCACCGTGACCCCGCCCAACCCCGGTGACAACGAGTACCGGGGCAACCACCTCGTCCTGCGCGACGCCACGGGGAGCTGGAAGTCCCTGCTGGCCGTCGCCTCCCCCTCGGTGCACCGCACGCCCGACGGCTCGCTCCTGGTGGCCGGCGCGGAGGAGGACACCACCTACGGCGCACTCGACTGGGGGTACTACCTCTTCACCCCCGCCGCGGACGGCACCGTCACCCGCAAGCGCCTGGCGGACATAGAGGACCGTGAGGCCGAGCCGGCCGGCATCTCGCTGGGCAGCGGCATCCTCACCACGGCCGACGACTCGCAGCATTACAACCCCGCCACCACCATCGGCGGCTACCGGAGCACCTGGCTGAAGACCTCCGGCCGTCCGGAGGAGCTGAACTCGACCGTCGACGGCACCGTGTCCGGCCGCGACGACGACGGCTGCAGCTCCGCCGAAGGCACCTATTGCGTGACCATGTTCGCGAGCGGCGACGGGCATCACGGCCGCAAGGCCGCGACCGAGCAGGACGTCACCATGCTCTACCGGAACGGTGCCGCCCCGTGGGGCCCGCGGGTGACCTCCGGACTCGGCAGCCCGCAACTCGTCGACCTCTCCGGCCGGTTCGGTGTGGTGAATCAGGCGTGGGGCGGTAAGCAGGCGATCCTCCACTTCAAGGACGCCGACACCGGGAGCGCGCTCCTGAACCGGGAGCCGGTCGCGGCCTCCGTCTGGGGCAACACGCTGTGGAGCGCCCTCGGTCGGTGGGACGACACCGGCTCGGGCGTGCCGACCGGGGTGGCGGCGAAGAACCTGTCGACCGGTGCCGCCGGTGAGTCCTTCGACGCGGGTTGCGTCCCCAGTGACCTGCAGGCCGTGGGCCGTTGGGTGTACTGGCGATGCAGCGACTACTGGCACGACTTCAAGGGCGCCGGCGTCTATGACCGGCAGGCCAAGCGCTCCCTGAAGCTCGGGGGCGACGAGACGCTCCTCGGCGACGGCTACCTGGTCCGCCGCTCGGACGCGGCCGGCCTCACCCTCGTCGACCTGCACAACGGACTCCCGGTCAGCGGCAAGGAGGCCGACCTGCCCCAGCGCGTGGTCGCCACCGCCGCCGAGCTCGGTGACCGGACCGGGCGGCGTTCCGGGTGGACTGTCGACCGCTTCGGCGGTCACGTCGCCTACACGGGCGCGGATCGCCGGGTGCGGATCGTCCCGTCCGGCGTTCCGGCCTCCCAGATCGCCGTCATCGACGCCGACACGCCCGCCATGGACATCAAGGCCGGTGCGTGGAAGCCGCGTTGGTGGCTGTCGAAACCGGCGGGGTCGTGGGCGCTGACGCTGAAGAACAAGGCGACCGGGGAGACCGTACGGACGCTCTCCGGCGGAGAGGCCCGGGGGCTGGTCACGCCGTCGTGGGACGGCAAGGACGCGGCCGGGAAGTACGTACCGAACGGGGCCTACACCTGGGCCCTTACCGCGAAGCCCGCCGACGGTGTCCAGGCGGACCTTTCCGTCCTCGGGACGGTGCCGGTGACCGGCGGTGCCGCCGTGCGCCGCGACCATGTCGGCGACGACGGCTACCCGGACCTCTACGCCCGCGGCACCGACGGCTCCCTGCTCGTCTACCAGGGCAACGCCTCCGGCACGGTATCGGCGAAGGCCGACGGCGGCACCTGGCCCACCACCTCCGCCCTCGTCCCCTTCGGCGACCTCGAAGGCGACGGCGCCAACGACACCCTGGTCACCGACAAGGACGGCTTCCTGTACCGCTACTCCCCCGAGCGCGGCAAGGTCGTCACCCCGGACGCCCCGCACACGAAGATCGGCAGCGGCTGGACGGCCTTCGACGGCCCGACCCACTCGGGCGACCTCACCGACGACGGCGTCCCGGACCTGGTGGCCCGGCAGACCGCGACCGGTGACCTGTACCTGTACGCGGGCACCGATACGGGCGGCTTCACCCGTACCGGCCGGATCGGCACCGGCTGGAAGAACCTGACCATCGTCGGCGCGGGGGACCTCAACGGCGACAAGCACGCCGACCTCGTCGCCCGCGCCACCAACGGCGACCTCTACTGCTACTACGGCACCGGCAACGGCACCATCTCCTCCGGCACGAAAATCGGCTCCGGCTGGGGCGGAATGGCCGACATCGTCGGCATCGGCGACCTCACCGCCGACGGCAAGGACGACATCCTCGGCCGCACCACGACCGGTGACCTGTACCGCTATGCCGGCAACGGCACCGGCGGCATCGGCTCCGGCGTCAAGATCGGCACCGGCTGGAAGAACTTCACCAGCGTCCGCTAGGGCACCCAGGCGTAGGGCACGCTGGACGTACATCCAGCGTGCCCTACGCCTTCTCGTCAATCCGCGGCGCCGCTCGGGCATCCCGGGCACCCCGGGCATCATCGGCAGCACGGGCTGGGACCGGTCCAGTGCCTGGGTGAGTAGCCGGGGAGGATTTCACTCCCCGGCTCTCTCAGAACCGTGCGTAAACCTCTCGGCTTACACGACTCCCGTCGTCCAGTCGTGCACGGTTACGGCTTGACGAGTTTCCAGTGAGCGAGGAGTCCAGGGAACCGCCTGGCGTGACGGCTCAGGGTCTTTCGTGCTCTCGCTCGCTTCCGCTTGAACCATTTGTACTTGCGGACGAGCCACCGCACCGGACAGTCGTTGATGCGGTTGAGAGTGGAGAGCAACGCCGACGGGTGGAACCGCCCGAAGCAGTTGATCCAGCCCCGCACGACCGGTTGATCTCCCGGGCGAGCGCGCGCTGGTGAGCCGGGCGACGATCGCGTCGGCGCACGTGTTCAGCCGTTCGGGATCGCTCGGTGGCATGGCGAGCTCCAGCGGCTCCGGCGGAACCTCGACATCCAGGAAGGCGATGTCGGAGGGCAGCTCCATGTAGACCGGGAGCTTGCGCTGCCATGCGGTGAGGATGAGCCGGTCGATCTCCGTCACGGCGTTCTGCGGCGTCAGCCTGGTCTGCGCCGCCGTGACCTGGGCGTAGCCGCGCATGACGTCGTCGTACTCGATTTCACCCGAGGTGTGGTGCATCAGCAGCTTCCGGTCCAGCGCTTTCAGCGGAAGCGACCCGGAGACGCAGACGACGGGGACGCGCTCGCTGTAGGCACCGGCGACACCGTTGATGGCGCTCCAGGAGCCGACGCCGTGGGTCACTACGAGCCCCGAGATGCCGTTGAGCCGCGCGTACCCGTCGGCCGCGTAGACGGCGTTCAGCTCGTTGCAGTTGCCGACCCACATGAACTCGTTGCGGTCCTCCATCTGCTAGATCTGCTAGAGGAACTCAAGGTTGTAGTCACCGGCAACCCCGAACATGGGACATGCCCGCCTCCCGCAGGCGGCGCAGCAGGAAGTCGCCGATGGTCGTGGTCGAACGCGCGGTCGTGGTCGTCATGTCGTTCCCCGTCTCGCGGCTTGCTGAGCCCCCTCGTGCCTCGCCCAGGTAACCCCGTCCGGAGTACCCCCGCGCCCCGGCAGCAGCCGCCGGAGTGACCAGGTGGGGGGCGCCGTCGCTCCGGCCGCAGACGTCTGTGCACACGGCGAACAACAGGCGGTCACGGTACGCGGACACGCCGGCAGCCCCCGACTGATTTCGCTGGTCAGGGGCCGTTCGTCGTAGCGGGCGGCAGGGCCTCCGGTTTCGCGGCACGCATGGCGTGCGCGCAGACGACGTGGGCTGTACTCGGACATGAGCCGTACCCGAAGGACCAAGGACCAGGGCGTGTCGCGAAGGTGCTGTCCCCGGTCTCGCGCCGGGCTTGTCAGTCGTGTGGTGCATGATCGGCGCGTTGGCTCTTCAAAGGGAATGGGGCACCGTGCCGATCACAAACCAGCAAGTGTCTGAACACGCCTTTCTGCGACCGCTGTATGCGGACGCGTACTTTCCGGATCACGTACTCGACAAGGGCAAGGCGATCCTGTTGCGGTTGTGCGAGCGGATCGAGGCGGAGCAGCCGTCGGATCTGCCGGCCCTGTACGCGCTCACGGAGGCGGCGACCGAGGAGTTCAACTTGCTGGAGGCCGAGTTCGAGGCGGCAGGGAGTGAGATCGAGACCGTTGCGCGAGAGGAGATAGGCGAGGACTTCTGGTTCGTGGCAACGGCCTACGGGTTCACTGACGCAGACGCGGAGGAGCTGATCGCCGCCCGGGATTGGTGAGCGCCGAGTGGAGGGCCGTGCGCGCAGAGGCACGGGAGCTGTGCGCGCGAGGACGTGGGAGCTCTGCGCGCGGGGGTGCGCGTTCTCCGTGCCAGCCCAGGGCGATCCCGTACAGGCGGAACAGACGCGGTAAATGATAGTTACAGGGTTAGGGTGTTCGGGAAGCGCGTCAGGGCGACGAAGCGGCGCAGATGGCGGGTGCCGGCGGTTGTGGTGCAGCACCGTCCGGACGCCACGCACTCACTGGCGAAGCACGGCGACGCCACGCACTCACTGGCGAAGCACGCCACGAACGCTCCGGAGCCAGGCTCACTCCGGCCGCGCTCCTCGCCCCCAGGCCCCCGGGCCCCCGGGGGCTGCTCGCCGACGGCTGTCTCACCGACCGGCGTCGTTTCCTCCAGCGGCCGTGTCAGTCGCAGCCGCCCCGTTCCCCGGCGGCCTTCGCGCCGCGTGCGCCGGACCGGACAGGGCCTGCACCTGCGCGTACGTAGGCCCCTGACCGGCCACCGGGCGGCGGCCCGCCCGGATGTCCGCCGCTGCCTCCGTCGCCGCGCCGAGTGCCGTCCGGAACAGCAGCGAGCCGAGGCTCACCCGGCGCACACCCAGGTCTCCGAGCTGGGGGACCGTGGGACCGGACGGTGTGTAGAGAATGTTGAGTGGTGTCGCGAGCCGCTTCACCAGGGCGGCGATCACGGCCGGATCGGCCAGCCCCGGCACGAACACACCGTCCGCACCGGCCTGTTCATACGCGTGGAGCCGGTGCGCCGTCTCCTCCCCCGCCCGGCCGCCGCCCAGCCAGTACGTGTCCGTGCGGGCGTTGACGAAGAGGTCCGGTACGGCAGCCTTCACCGCCGCGACCTTCGCCGCGTGCAGGGCCACCGGAGCGAGGGTGCCGTCGTGGCGGCCGTCCTCCAGGTTGATGCCGACCGCCCCGGCGTCCGCCAGCTCGCGGGCCAGTCCGGCCACCTCGTCGGGGTCGTCGCTGAACCCGGACTCGGCGTCCACGGAGAGCAGGTACGGGCCCGGCCCGAGCCGCCGGGCCAGCAGCAGCGTCTCCGCCCGGGTCGCTCCCGCACCGTCCGGCAGTCCCGCCGCGGCCGCCACGCCGAGGCTGGTCGTGCCGATGGCCGGGAAGCCCTGCGCGGCGAGGACGGACGCCGAGGCGTGGTCCCACGCGTTGGGGATCAGGAAAGGCGAGGCGCCCGCGCGGTGCAGGTCGGCGAAGGGGGCGAAGGCGGCGGCGGGAGTGGTCGCCAGGGCATCGGGCGTTACGGCAGCGGGCGCCATGGCGTCCGACGTCATTGCGTCGGACGTCGCGCCTTCGCGCGCCATGGCACCGGGCGTCATGGCTTTGGGCGTCACAGCTTCGGGCGTCATGGCTTCGGGCTCCTGGTCGGGCCGTTCGCTCCCAGATCCCCCACGGAGTCCGCGTAGTACACCGACTCCTCCAGGTGGAAGGCGAGTTGGCGGAACGTCCACCCCTTTCCGGGCGAACGGTCGAGCTGGTCCGGCGTCAGGGCGTCCAGACGGTTCACCCAGATCCTGGCCAGTCGGGTGAGCCGGCTGCGCGCCTCGTCGAGGTCGGCCCCGGTGAACGGGGCAAGGTCCGCCGCGGTGGTGGTCGCCGAGGCATGCCAGTGGTCGGGCTGCGTCTCCTCGCCTGCGAGCCGGGCCTCCATCTCCGCGAGGTGGTCGACCATGTGGTCGGCGACGCGGCGGATCGCCTTGTGCGGGGTGTAGACGCGGTCACCGGCGGCGATGGGCCGGCCGTCCCAGGCGGTCCAGGTCGCGGCGAGGGCCAGGACGTGGTCGACCATGGCCGCCAGAATCCGCGCGGGGTCGCGGGCATCGGTCACCGGGACGTCGTCGAGCACATCGAGTACGTCGGGGGCGTCACAGGCATCGCGGACGTCACTGACGTCATAGGCGTCACGTGCGTCACAGGCGTCGTCGAGTGCGCCGGGGGCATCAGTCACCGGAGCGCCATCAAGCGCACCGCGCACGTCGCCGGCGTCGGCCGCCGAAGCGCCGTCAAGCACGCCGGGCACATCGGGGGCATCAGGCACGTCACGTACCTCTCCACGCACCTCGCCACCTACCTCGCCCGCGTCTACGACCGCCTCGGGCATGTCGGCCACCGCCTCGGGTTCGTGCTTCGATTCCGTCATGGCTCGACGCTAAGTCCAGAACGCTTCGGCCCCCGCCGAACCGTTCCGGCCCCGCCTCGGCCCGGGTCGACGTGTCCGCGTCCTGCACGTACCTCGCCGCCGGTGGGCGCTCAGCGCAGTTCCTCCGGGCACGGTGTGCCGGGTGACAGCTGGTAGGGCGCGGCCAGCCGGTACACGCCCGGCCGCGGCGCGAGCAGCTCCGTCCACTCGTCGCCGTCCGCGTCCTCCTCGACCTTGATCAGGCAGCCGTTGGTGTTGACGAAGGTCCGGGGGGTGTTCTCGTCCTCCCGCCGCTTGGACTCCTCGGTCTCCTGCGGCCGCTCGACGCTCTTGCCCTTCTCGTCGACCAGGGCGAGCCAGCGCGAGTACGGGATACGGATCAGGATCCGGCCGGGCTTCTTCACATGGATGGTCAGCTCGCCCGCACCCGCCCGGTCCACCGTGGCCGGCGGATCGGCCATCGGTATCGGGCCGTCGACCTCGAAGAGCCGCCAGTTCGCGTCGGACCAGACCAGCTTCAGATACGGCAGCCCGTCGTCGATCAGCTCCGCCTCCTGCACCGCGCCGGTGGAGTCCGGTGTCCCCCTGGGCAGCACCACGTAGTGCACCGCCCAGCGGTCGAGCCATTCGCGGTAGTTGGCGCTGTTCAGCGTGTCGTCGTAGAAGAGCGGATTGCGCTCCATGTCCGCCTGCCGGTTCCAGCCACGGGCCAGGTTGACGTACGGCGCGAGCGCGGACGCCTCGCGGTGGCTGCTCGCGGGCACGACCTCGACCCGGCCGCGCTCCGCGCCGACGTGCTGGAGCTCATTGACCAGCGGGGCCAGCTCACGCGTCCAGGAGGCGGCGGGGGCGGTACGGACGATGTCGTCGACGCCCTTGAAGCCGATCCAGAAGTTCAGCCCGACGAAGGCGAGGATCAGCGCGTACCAGCGCCGGGAGCGCGGCTTCGTGTACGGCAGCGCGGCGAGCAGCACCACACCGGCGAACAGCATCGCCATCCGGGTGACGTTCGAGCCGATCTGCGAGTCGATCACGTAGGTCAGCAGCGTCCCGACGCCGTACACGGCGGCCGCGGTACGGACCGTCTTCCAGTCGCGCGGTACGAGGACGAAGGCGAGGACCGCGAAGAGGAACGGCAGCGACAGCGTCGCGATCGACATCGGCTGCGTGCCGGAGAACGGGAACAGCCACGCGGACAGCGCCACGACCGCGACCGGGGCCAGCCCCAGCGCGTACGCGCCGGGGCGCCGCTTGTTCAGGAAGAGCGCGGCGGCGACCACGCCCAGGAACAGTCCGGCCACGGGGCTGCTCGCCGTCGCGAGCCCGGCGAGCGGGGCGGCGACGGCCGCCTTCGCCCAGCGCTTGTACCGCCACCGGTGCGGCCAGCAGAACACCGCGGCCACCGCGCCCACCGCGAACATCATGCCGAGCCCGAACGTCACCCGCCCGGACAGCGCGTTGCACAGGTACGCGAAGGCCCCGGCGAGCGAGCAGGCGAGCGGATTGCGGACGGCCCGGACCCGGACCAGGATCAGCGCGGTCAGCGCCGCCGACACGGTCCCGGCGACCATCATCGTCGTACGCACGCCGAGCACCGACATCAGATACGGCGACACGACGCTGTACGAGACGGGGTGCATGCCCCCGTACCAGGCGAGGTTGTACGCGGTACCGGGGTGCCGGCCGACGAACTCGGCCCAGGCGTCCTGGGCCGCGAGGTCGCCGCCGCTGTTCGCGAAGAAGAAGAACCAGAGCACGTGGGTGACCGCGGCGACCATGGTCGTCAGCAGGACCGGGTGGCGGCGGCAGAGTTCCTTGAAGCGGCCGAACCGGTCGCTGCCGCCCGGCGTGGGAACCCGTGCAGAGCCCTCGGCCGAGTCCGTACGGGCTGTACTGGGCTTCGCCCGTGTGGGCTCAGCAGTGGTCACTGCGACTCTCCCAGTCCTCGCCCGGACGTGTCGGAACCGACGATTTACTGCACGGGCCTCATTGCCGGAAGACGCGTTCCGGGGTCCACACGTTGCTTCCGGGACGCTAGCACGCGGCCTTTTTCTCTGTCCGGAAAGGTTCCTTGAAGTGGGATGTCCCCCGCAGTGACCTGCAAGAACGTTCCAGATCATCAGCTCGCGAACGACTGTGGAATCCCCCTGCACAGACGGCGCCATGTTCGGCAGCGACGAGTCGTGGACGAGCGGAGGGAGCCACTGCGGCTGACCGATCGTCCGGCCGACAAGCCGACCAGCCGACCGCTTCCCCGGAACGCCTGTGCCCCGCAGCGCGTGTGTCGCACTGCGGGGCACAGGTCTTCAGCACTTCAGTCGATCGGCCGGACCGACGGGCCGACGGGCCGACGGGCCGGATCAACCGATTCGGGTCAGTTTCTGGTCAAAGCTCGGAGCCTTCAGATCCTGCTGGAGCGCCACCGGCGCGCTGACCTTGCCGGGCCCCGTGCCCACGGTCACCACACCCACCTCGGCGCCTGCCGCCGCGCTGTGCGGGATCTGCTTGCCGTTGTCCGACATGGTCAGCTCGACCTGGAGGCCCGACCAGCCCTTCGCCTTCAGATCGCGGGTCGCGACCACCGGTGTCCGGCCGCCGAGTCCGTCGTCGACGTACCCGACCACGTCCCCCTTCTTCACGACCGTGGCCGAGGTGACGGCCTTCTGCGCGCGCTTGATCAGCTTGAGGCTGTTGTCCAGCGACATCTTGAGGCTGTCGTACGGCTGGCCGGTGCCTGCCTGCTGGCCCATGACAGCGCCGTAGATCCAGAGCTTCTTCCCGTCGACGACGGTGTTCGCGGACCAGAGCAGGTTGCCGCCGGCCGGAGTGGACGAGCCGGTCTTGATGCCGCTCACACCCGGCTCCAGCAGGATGGTGTTGTTGTTGTAGATCGTCTGGTCGATCCCCGGAATCTGGATCTGAGGGGTGTCGACGATCTCCCGGAACACCTCGTTCTGCATGACCGCCCTGGCCAGCTTGAGCTGGTCCTCGGCGGTGGAGACGGTCGTCTTCTCCAGGCCGCTCGGGTCCGTGTACGTGGTGTCGTTCATACCGAGGTCCTTGGCGGCGTCGTTCATCTTCGTGACGAACTCAGCCTCGGACGGGGCGTCCCAGCGGGCGAACAGGCGCGCGGCGTTGTTCCCCGAGGGGATCATCAGCAGCTGAAGCAGCTGCTTCTGGGTGAACTGCTGGCCCTTCGTGATCGGCGCCGTCGACTCGTCCTCACGCTTGGACTCGTCCTCCGCCCGCTGGTCGACGGTGATCTTCTCGCCCTGCTCCTTGCCGGTGAGGGGGTGGTCCTTGAGGACCACGTACGCCGTCATGACCTTGGCGACGCTGGCGATGGGCGCGGGCTTCTGCGCCCCTGCGCTACCCATCGAACCGACACCGTCCACACTCACCGCCGACTGCCCCTGCGCCGGCCAGGCGAGGTCCAGCTTGTCGCCCTTGAAGGTGTACGCCGACTGCGCCGACAAGCCGAGCCGGGGGTCCGGAAGCGGGCGCACCATCTGCACGATCGCAAAGATGATCAGCAGAAGCAGGACCAGCGGGGTCCAGATCTTGACCCGGCGGACGGCGGTGCGGACCGGCGTCTGGGGCGGCGGGGGCGTGTTCGTCAGCTCGGCGAGCAGGTCGAGCGGCGGCTTGGGCGGCATCGGCTGCTGCGTGGTCCGCTCGGCGCCGGGCGTGGGAGCGGGGGGCCGCACGCCGGGTGTCGAGGCGGCGGCTGCCGGCGTCTCGGGCTTGCGCGGTGCGGGCGCCGGTGCGGGCGCCGAAGCCGGTGCCGGTGCCGGTCGCACGTCGTCGCCGCGCAGGGGTACGAACTTGCTGGTCTGCTCAGCTGCGGACTCGGGCTTCGACCCCGAATCGGGCTTCGGTACGGGCGGAGTGATCTTCAGCGCGGTCGTCGGCTGGTCGATCTTGTCCGCTGCGGGCGCCCTGAAAACTGCGGTCGGCTGGTCGACTCCGCGCTTGTCCTCGGCAGCGACGGCCTCGTCCGCATCGCCCGCCTCGGCGTCGGCGTCGGCCTCGGCCTCGGCCTCGGCAGACTCCTTGGCGTCGGCTTCGGCGTCTTTCGCGTCCTCGGCAGCAGAGACCTTCTCGTGCGCCCCCGAGACCCGGGCTTCGTCGGAGACCTCGTCGGAGGCGTCGTCGGAGGCGTCGTCGGACACCTCGTCCGCGCCGCCGCCGCCGTCATCGCTGTCGGCATCGCTCGACGCGACCGCCTCGGACGCACCGGACGCACCGGCCTCCGCCGTGGCGTCGGTGTCCGTGTCGGACGAAGCCGCACTCCCGGACGCCTCGGACGCCTCGGCCTTCACACCGTCACCCTTCGGGCTCTCGCCGCCCTTGCCGCCCTTGCCGTCCTCGTCGTCGTCCTTCGACGCCCACGCGGCGACCGCCGCACGCAGCCGCGCATCGCCTTCCCCGGGCGCTCCGGCATCGACGGACTCGGCGCCGTCCGCACCCTCGGTGCCCTCGGAGCCTTCGGAGACCCCGGAGGACTCGACGGACTCCCCGGCATGCCCCTCGGCGGGCTCGGTAGCGGGCCCAGTGGCCTCAGAGGCCCCCTCCGCGCTCTCGGCGTCCCTCGCCGCCCCCTCGGAGCCCTCAGCGGCCGAGGAGGCCGAGGAGGCCGAGGAACCCTCCTGGGCGCCGGATTCACCGGAGCCCTCGCCACGCTCACTGTCCTTGCCGTCGATGTCGTCGACGCCGTCCATGCCGCCCTTGCCGTCCTCGGACGGCCGCGCACGGAAAACGGCGGTCGCCCTATCGGCCTCGCCGTTCCCGCCGTTCCCGCCACTCTCGCCTGCGCCGGTCAGCCCCGGCTCCGTACGGAAAACAGCCGTCGCCGTGTCCGTCCCGCCGCCGGTCCCGGCCTCGGCGGACGGTTCACGGAAGACGGCGAGCCGCGGATCGCTCTCACTCCGAGCCGTCCCCGACGGCTTCTGCTGCTTCGACTTGTCGGGGGACTTGCCCGCCACCGGTGCCTCCTCCATGCGGCGCGGGGACATCCCCGCGCTGTCCGAACCATCTACCAGTGTCCTGTGTGAACCACCGGCCCGGCTGCTAGACGAGAACGACATACCTACTGGTTCCCATACAAAGCACCCAGGCACCCTCGACAGACCAATGTGAGAGGGGTCACCCTGTCATTCATCCACGCGGGGAGGCATGGATGGGCAGGAGCCGCAGAACAATTCCGGAGGAGCTTCTGCTGCTCGCTCTGGACCCGGCCACGGGTACCACAGCGCAGCCGCAGTCGCTCGACCTCGGCCTCGCCGGAGCTCAGCTAGTGGAGCTGGCTCTGGCAGGACGGATAGCCCCTGACGGGGATCGTATCGCCGTGGTGATGCCACGGCCGACAGGAGATCCGACTCTGGACTCCGCACTGGAACTGCTGCGCCGACGCGGCAGCCCGGTTCGGGCGGTCCACTGGATCGGCGGACCCCGGCTGGGGCTGCGTCAGATCTATCTCGCCCATCTGGAGCGGTGCGGCATGGTGCATGCCGTGGCGGGCCAGATGTGCGGTGTGCTGCCGACAACTCGCTACCAGGCGACGGACACGGCAATCAGCCGGGACATCAGAGCCAGGCTGGACAGTGCGATCCGCACCGGCGTACCGCCGGACCCGCGGACCGCGGCGCTCGCCGCGCTGGCCCACGCGGTCGGACTCGGCAAGCACCTGTATCCCGGGAACGAGGGGCGTTCATCGCGCTCCAGGCTCCGGGACCTGATCAGACACGACCCGATGGGCGGACTCGTGGCGCACGCCGTGATGGACGTCCAGAACGGCGCGGTCGCACAGCCGCGCCGCAATCAGGCGGCCGGAGTGCCGTTGCAACCGCAAGTGCAGTCGCGCCGCGGCAGCATGGCGCAGAGCGCGGCCCACTAGGACCGCACCCGCCGCCACGCGCACCGCAGCACCGCAGCACCGCAGCACCAACCGAATACCACCGCACCGTCGTCCCCAAGACCCGGTTCGGGAGCCGCACCAAGCGCGGGGCAGCCGGAATCATGGCTGCCCCGCGCGCCTGCGTGTGGCCATTTCCCAGCGCGGCCGGGGTCAGGGGTGGCAATCTGCTCAGCAGTAGATACGCACAGCTACATAGCCGGAGGTGCCGTTTCCGTGCCGTCCAACGTCAATCCCACCGTCAGGCGACGCCGGTTGGGCCAGGAATTGCGCCGACTGCGCGAGCTCAAGGGCATGACGGCCGAGGAGGTCGCGGAGCGACTGCTGGTCTCGCAGTCGAAGATCAGCCGCCTCGAAAACGGCCGCCGCTCCATCAGCCAGCGCGATGTACGCGACCTCTGCGGAGTGTACGAGGTCGAGGACCACCGGATCGTCGACTCACTCATGCAGATGGCCAAGGACTCGCGCCAGCAGGGCTGGTGGCACGCCTTCGGCGACATCCCGTACAGCGTCTACATCGGTCTGGAGACCGACGCCGAGTCGCTGCGGGTGTACGAACCCCAGGTGGTCCCGGGCCTGCTGCAGACCCGTGGTTACGCCGAGGCGCTGATCAACGGCGCGCTCCCGGAGGCCCCGCCGAGCGACATCGACAAGCGCGTCAGCGTCCGGGCCCGCCGCCAGGACCGCATCACCGCCCAGGAGCATCCGCTGCGGCTGTGGGCGGTGATCGACGAGTCCGCGCTGCGTCGGATGGTCGGCGGCAAGCAGGTGATGATCGAGCAGTTGGAGCAACTGGTCGAGCTGTCGCACCTGCCTCATGTGACGGTGCAGGTGCTGCCGTTCGACATGGGTGCGCACCCCGGCATCAACGGGCAGTACGCCATTCTGGAATTCCCGGACGCCGCGGACTCCAGTGTCGTCTATATCGAGGGCGTCACCAGCGACCTCTATCTGGAGAAGGCGAATGACGTGCAGCGGTACAGCGTCATGTACGAACACCTGCGGGCACAGGCGTTGAATGTGGAGCAGACCCGGCACTTCATCGGCGAGATCGCGAAGGACTACGCCGGGCGCTCGGGCACGTAAATCCGGACGGCCCGCAAAGTCCGGTACGCGGGAGATCAGGCGGTATTACGGGAGAGGCGGCGGTAAGATACACCGTTCTTCGCACGCAGGGGAAGGACCTGGTGGTATATACCATCCGGTCGAGTGAACGCCCCCTTCGCTCACGGGACTTGGCGAGTAGCGTCGATCACGCCAACCAGAACGCTGTTGGCGTCCTTACACGACTCTCTGAACCGGAGTGAACATGGCCATTCGTCAGGGTGCTACGGACAAGTGGACGAAGTCCTCGTATTCCGGGGGCAACGGCGCCTGCGTCGAAGTCAAGTCCCCTCTCGCACGGGCAATCGCCGTACGCGACTCGAAGGCCCCCGAGGGCCCTTCGATCACGTTCGTCCCCGCCGCGTGGAACGCTTTCGTGCGTGACGTCGGCACGGGTGCCGTCGACGCCTGATCGGCGCTTTCCACCGTTCGCATCGCAGCACCGATGTTCCCGTGCTGCCGGTAGCCCTCTCGACCGGTCCGCCGTCCTGGCCGAGGGGGCTCGATGCCCGTCGGGGGACCCGGCGCCTGTCCGGGAACCCGATGCTCGTCCGGGGGCCGACGCGCGACCCGGGGGCCCGAAGCGCACCCCGGGGGGCCCGACGCGCGACCGGGCACTCAGCGCAGCCGGTCGACGTGGAGGTCGGTGCCGGGCACGGTCGGGATGAACGGCGCGACCAACTCCACCCGCCCCAGCCCGGATTCCGCGACCTCCGCGTCGAGCCCGGTGAAGTGCCCGGCCCAGCAGTCCCGCGGGTCCTCCTGGAGGAACCACAGCAGGGTCAGCCGGGTGTCGACACCCTCGACCTGCTTCACGTAGCTCATCCGGTCGCCCGGCAGCGGCGTGGGACGGAAGACGGTCACCATCGCCGCCGGTGAGCCGCCCAGCCGCTTCGGCAGGTGCCGCGAGCGCAGCCACTCCAGCAACTCGGCTCGCTGCCCCGCCCCTTCGGCGTCGATCACCTGGAGGACCAGCCCGCGGTACGGATGGTCGAGCGCGTGGAAGTCCCGGGGCCCCGCGGCACCGTCCCGGTAGACCGTCGCCTCATGGTCCTGGAACGACGTGAACACATGGGTGCGGTCCTGGTAGACCCGGCCGTCCCGGTTCAGCCGCTTGTTGATCCCGACGGTCCACTTCATGTGGTCGTCGTAGCGCCCCTCCGTCACCCAGTACGTCGACAGGTAGCAGCCGGCGCCGACCGGCTGCGCCACCGCGGACTTCTCCGGGTAGCGCAGTTCCCGCAACTCCCGGGTCGCGACCCAGCGGCGTCCCGCGAACATCCAGGGCATCGCCATCGCGCCCGCGTAGTAGTGGTCGTCCTCGTACCAGCGGTTGTACGCGTACTCATGACCCGGGTGCGGTTCGACCATGGTGATCAGCGCGTGGCCGGGGTGGACCCCGTACGGTCCCAGCGCGGCCAGTTCGGCGTAGGTGTCGCTCCGCGTCCCGCCACTCCGCGCCCCGTCGTTCCGAGTCCCGTCGTTCCGAGTCCCGCCACTCCTTGCCCCGTCGCCCCGTATCTCGTCGCTCATGCCGTTCCCCTTCCGTACTCCGCAGCGGCGTCCTACTCTGACGCCCCGTCAGGAGAACTGCCAGAGCCGGGAGGCCGCCGATGTTGCTCGCGGGGAAGACCGTCATCGTGTCCGGGGTGGGGGCCGGGCTCGGGCATCAGGTCGCGGCGACGGTCGTACGGGACGGCGGCAACGCGGTGCTCGGGGCGCGTACCGCGGCGAATCTCGCCAAGTCGGCCGCGGAGATCGACCCGGAGGGCCGGCACACCGCCCATCTGGCCACCGACATCACGGACGAGGCGCAGTGCGAAGCGCTCGCCGCGCTGGCGCTGGAGCGGTTCGGACGGATCGACGCGGTGGTCCATGTCGCCGCCTGGGACAGCTACTTCGGCGGGATCGAGGACGCCGACTTCACCACCTGGCAGTCGGTCGTCGACGTCAACCTGCTCGGCACCCTGCGGATGACCCGCGCCTGCCTGCCCGGCCTCAAGGAGCGGGGCGGCTCGGTGGTCGTCATCGGTACGCAGTCCTCGGTGGCCGCGCCGTCCCAGGTGCGGCAGGCGGCGTACGCGGCGTCGAAGGGGGCACTCACCTCGGCGATGTACTCCATGGCGCGGGAGTTCGGCCCGTACCGGATCCGGGTGAACACGGTGCTGCCCGGCTGGATGTGGGGGCCGCCGGTGCAGGCGTACGTGCAGTTCACGGCGGGCTCCGAGAGCGTGCCCGAGGCCGAGGTGCTCGGCAGGCTCACCGAGCGCATGGCGCTTCCGGACCTCGCCACGGACGGCGATGTGGCCGAGGCCGTCGTGTTCCTGGCCTCGGACCGGGCGCGGGCGATCACCGGGCAGTCCCTCCTGGTGAACGCCGGCGAGCTGATGCGGTAGGACCGCTTCGCGGTACCACCCCTCCTCCCACCTCGTCCCCGCCTCGCCCCCCTCCTCGCCCTCTCCTCAACGGCCGCGCGGGACCCGCATCCCGTGCGGCCCTTCTGTGCCCCTCGGGCCCTTCCGCTCCCGTCGGGCGCTTTCGTGCTCCTCGGGTACTTTCGCGCCCCTCGGGCACTTCCGTGCTCCTCGGGTCCTTCCGACGCTCTGCACAGCCTGACGAAGTGCCCGCTCATCGTGTGGTTGCCGTCATGTTCGCGACAACGCACCTGTGAGTCAAGAACGAGTAAATTCGTTCTACTTACTGATCCACGTTCACATCCCTGATCGCGAAAAACCTTGACCGAGGAGCTGGACAGGCGGTTCAATCCCCGAAGTCCCCGCTCCCGCACGGGGAACCGCTGAGCGGCCGTACCGACGAAGTGCGTACCCGTTCACAAGGCGGACCCCAGGAGGGGGCACATGAACAGTCTCGACTGGGTCGTGCTCATCGGCTACTTCGGCGTGATGATCGCGATCGGGCTCTGGTCCCACAAGCGTGTGGACAACGTCAGCGACTTCTTCACGGCCGGCGGCAAGATGCCGTGGTGGCTGTCCGGCATCTCGCACCACATGTCCGGCTACAGCGCGGTGATGTTCACCGGTTACGCCGGTATCGCGTACCAGTACGGCGTCACCTCCTTCGTCACCTGGTCGCTGCCGATCGCCATCGGCATCGGCATCGGTGCCCAGCTCTTCGCACCCCGGCTCAACCGGCTGCGTTCGCGGCTGCACGTCGCGTCCCCGCTCGAATACCTGAAGAACCGCTACAACATCCAGACCCAGCAGGCGCTCGCCTGGTCCGGTCTGCTGCTGAAGATCGTTGACGTCGGTGCCAAGTGGGCGGCCATCGCCACCCTCCTCTCCGTCTTCACCGGTATCTCGATCACTCAGGGCATCTTCATCACCGGCTGCATCACCGCCGTCTACTGCACGGTCGGCGGACTCTGGGCGGACGCGCTCACAGAGCTGGGGCAGTTCGTCATCCAGCTCTTCGCCGGGGTGGCGATGCTCGTCACCGCCATGGCGAAGCTCGACGGTTTCAGCACCCTGTGGACGGTCTGGGACAAGCTGCCCGAAGGCCACACCGATCCGACGGCCGGCCCGTACACCGTGACCTTCCTGCTGGCGTATCTCTTCATCAAGACCTTCGAGTACAACGGCGGCATGTGGAACCAGGCGCAGCGCTACATGGCCACGGAGTCCGCCGCCGCGGCGAAGCGTTCGGCCCGGCTCTCCGCCGTTCTGTGGCTGGTCTGGCCCACCGTCCTGTTCTTCCCGATGTGGTGCGCCCCGCTGCTGGTCCACGCGGAGAAGCCGGACGCCTCGGACAGCTACGCCCTGATGACCGAACAGCTGCTGCCACACGGCCTGCTGGGCCTGGTCGTCGTCGGCTTCTTCTCGCACACGATGGCCATGTGCTCCTCGGACGCCAACGCCATCTCCGCGGTCTTCACCCGGGACATCGCCCCGGTCTTCTCCAAGGCGGCGCGCGACTGGAGCAGCCGGGCCGGGCTACTGGCGGCACGGTTGTCCACGCTCGGCTTCCTCGGTCTGTCGATGGCGCTGGCCACCCAGATCAACTCGCCGACGTTCAAGGACATCATCTCCGTCGTCATCAAGTGGGTCGCCGGCCTGATGGGCCCGATCGCGATCCCGTTCATGCTGGGTCTGCTGCGCAGATTCCACCGGTCGGGACCGACGGCGGCGCTCACCAGCTGGGCGGCGGGGCTGCTGGCGTTCTACTTCACCAACTACAACCTCGACGGTTCGGTGAAGACGGACGTCGCGCTCCAGTACCAGGTGGCGCTGCCGCTGGCGATCTCGCTGGTCCTCTACATCGTGATCGGCTTCATCAAGCCGGAGGACACCCCGGAGCGCGACGCGGTCATCGAGAAGATCAACACGGATGGTGACGGTGACGGCAGCGGCGACGGCTCGGATGCCGGGGCGACGGTTCCGGCCCAGGCCGGCCCCGGGGACACCGCGGTCGCGGGGGCGTGAAGGACTGACGCCCACGGCTGTACGGGGAGGGGTGGGGTGCGGGCACGGACACGGCGGCGTCCGTACCCCCGCTCCCCCTGCTGTCCCCTGTGCGAGGTCTCAGCCGCGCGGATAGCGGGCCAGCCAGCCCGGCGCGACGGCCGACGGGCTGTGCAGAGCGGGGCCCTGGGTCATCTCCATCGCGAAGTCGTCGGCGAGTTCGAGGAGAGTGGCCCGGCCCTCCAACTCCGCAAGCCAGGCCGGTGGGAGCGCGGTCTCGCCGTGCAACGCGCCGAGCAGCGCCCCGCACAGGGACCCGGTGGCCGCGGAGGGCCCGCCGTGATTCACGGCCAGCCGCAGCCCGTGCCGTATGTCCTCGCCGACGAGGGCGCAGTACACGGCGACGGCCAGGACCTCCTCGGCCGCGTCCGTGGCGCCCAGCGACTCGATCAGGGCCGGTCCCGGGATGCCCTGGCGCACGGTACCGAGGGCCTGCTTCAGCGCCTCGGTGACCGGTTCGTGCCCCGGGCGCTCGGCGAGCAGGGCCAGGGCGTGCTGGACGGAACCGTCCAGGGTCTCGCTGCGGGCCAGCCCGTGCACGATGACGGCCAGGGCGCCCGCGGAGAGCAGCGCGGCGGGGTGGCCGTGGGTCTGGGCGGCGCATTCGACGGCGAGTTGGAGGACGAGCTGCGGCTCCCAGCCGACGAGCAGCCCGAACGGCGCGGACCGGGTGAGGGCCGCCGAGTCCCGTGCGGTGGGGTTCTTCGGCTGGTCGAGGGTGCCCATGGTGGCGTCCCCGAGCCCGGTGAGGCATTCGCGGGTGGGGGCGCGGCGGGCGTAGAGCCACTCCTGCTGAGCGAGCCAGCCGTTGTCCTTGCGTCGCTCGTCGGGCCCCCAGTCGTGCTGGGTGGCCGCCCAGCGGAGGTGGGCCCGGTGCACATCGGTGGGCGGGTGCCAGGCGCCGGTGTCGCGCCGGACCTGTGCGCGGATCAGCCCGTCGACGGTGAACATACCGAGCTGGGTGACGGCGGTGACGGTGCCGCGTCCGCCGTGCGCGGGCACGAAGTCGGTGACGGCGTCGGCGCCGTGGGCCGCCCGGATCTCTTCGAGCGTGAGTCCGTCGACCCCCGCCCCGAGCGCGTCACCGATGGCCCCGCCCAGCAGAGCGCCACGCACCCGGCTACGGAAGTCCTGCTGCTCGGCACGGCCCCAGACAGCTGTGGTCCCTGTACCCACCGTGCCCCTCCCCCGTCGACCGCCCGCCCGCCTGCCCGCCTGCGACTGCGCAGCACTGTAATCGAACAGGGACCGTCGGTTGAGGGTGCGGAATCGAGTACGCGTGGGTATGTGGACGGACGTCCCGCAGGTCGTTTTTGACCGGTCGGGGACAAGCCGGAGGCATCTGACGACACTCCGCATTTCCTAGGCGCTCTATGGTGCCCCTAAGGCAACAGACCCACATCGGCGTCACCGTAGGCGTCTACGACCGCGTCCGACTCCAACGAGACGTCATCGGCACCCTCGGCACAGTCCTCGACGGTCCGGCCGGCCGCGAGCCGGCCCGCAACGACGGCAACGACCCACCGCTCTGCGGTGCCACCGTGCGCCATACATTTCCGTCACCCACCTCGGAGGCCCGCCAGGACGCACCTGGCGGGCCTCTGGTTTGCTGTCGCCATCACTCAGCGAGGTCGCCGTGAGGCGTCTACTCCGCGGAGCAGTTCGATCAGGTCTTCGTATTAGGCGAAGCCGAATCGATTGACCTGGAGGCGCTCTCTGTCCTGGATTTCCAGGCACTGACGATCAGGTGCATCTCTCTCACAGGCAGGGCAGGATTGGTGGCCGCGGCGGCTGCCACCAACGGATCGGAGTCGTGCACAAGTGCGACGACGTACTGCACCGCAGTGCCGGGGTTACGCGCGCATCGGTAGCGGACATTCCTGTTGTCGTCCCGGCACAAGGCGGCGAGCAACGAAGGTGGACAGTGGTGGTTCCGGGCCATGGCCGCCCGGACATGGCCGGCTGAGTCGTCTCGGAACCTTTCCAGGAGATGGGGCGGGCAGTGTGGCGAGCGTGCCACCTGCGACCGCACCCACGGATCCGAGGAGGCCGCGTACGCCTGCAGGGTTGCAGCGCCCACTCGCAAGGTACTCAGTGCCGCCCGGCGGACTTCCAAGTCGTTGTGGAAGGCCATACGGTCGAGGGTTCCCGTGTCGCACGCCGGGTTCCTCGCCATCGGCAGGAGCACGGCTGCGTCACTCCACCGAGCATCGGCCAGATGGTCGAGTACCTGCGGGTGGACCGCAGTTGCCGCAATATCCGCTGCCGGAAGCCCTTCCTCGTACACGCGGTCGATGACGTCGCTGGGCGCGGAAGCATTGGCGAGTAGAGCGAGCCTGACCTCGCGGGACGTGTCCCCGGCCAAACGCCTGGCCAGAACCGCTGGCAGGGCTGCATTCCGGGCAAGGCGGGCGCGGATCTCCACCGAAGAGCTCTCCGCCAAGCGCTCTGCAACGGTCTCCGGAAGCGCTCCGTTGACGCTCATCCCGAGCAGCACGGCCGTATCGCCGACCACAAGAGCCCTGTCGAGCATGCCGAACGACAGCGCGGTGTTACCCGCGCCTGCCCGGCGCACCTCGTCGTCGGTGTCTTCACAGAGCATCCGCAGCACATCGGAGTCGATCTCGGGTCGTCGTGCCACCGCAGCCCTTACCTCGGGTCGGGGACTCCGAGCCAGCACCGCGACCCGCCACCCGGGAAGCATCCCGCTTGCGGCGGAGACGGGATCCACCGTCTCCGCCCCAAGCCGGTCGCGGAGCAGACGCTGCGACAGACTGTCCAGGGTGTTACGGCGCAGCGCTGCGGTCCACACTCCGCGTCCGCCCCGCGTGATGACCACGCGGAGCAGACTCGGCGGCAGCGCCCGGTTCGCCAGCAGCCCCTGAAGCAGCGGGTCGACAGCCTGGAATCCGCCGTGGTTCATTCTTCCCTCGCCTAACCGCTCATCCCTAGTCCGTCCAGGAGCGGCCGACAGTAGTCGTCACACGGTGCCACAGGTGTAATGGCTCCTCGTCGACCGCGAATCGTCGCCGACTCGAATCGGGCTCCGCTGAGATCCTCCATACTGCGACCGTCCTCCAATGCCTGGTTGATGCAGCCGATCTCCCCGCAGCCGCCGTGATGCATCCCATCAGGGCCACGGTGGTCCAGCATCGCCTCGCTCAGGTCCGGTTCCAGGTCCCACACATCGCGGGGACCGCTACGGTCCTTGTACACCGTGCCATCGCGGAGTCGCATGATGGTCGCCACTCGCGTTTCGTCGTCGCCAAGGGTCTTCTGCACACTCTCGGCATGGGCCTGGAGTTCGGTCCCACAGTTGTGAACGAGGACGGGGGTAGCCTCAGCCAGCACATAGTACGTGTGCTCGCCGGACGGGCGTCACCTGTATTTTCCCTGGTCAGCGAATTCCGGCTGGTCCGTGGGCGTGCGTGGAAGTGCCCTCTCGTACGCCCGTGTTGCCGTCGGCGTTGCCGTCAGACGGCTACGCGCGTGAGGACGGTGCAGTGGGCTTTGGCCGGTGTCCTGCCCGGGTTGGGGTCGGGCATGGTCAGGGGGCCGTACGCTGGCCCGGCAACTCGGGCAGGTCGTGATCCTGCCCGGAATTTGAACGTGTGGCCCCCTGGCCTTGCCCGACGCGGGCCCCGGCCCGGGGAGGTGGGTAAAGCCCACGGAGCCGACCGACCCCACCTCCGGGCCTACGCCCTGGCCAACTCCTCGCCGTCGCCTCGCCGTCGGCCTGGCGCTCGCCGTGCGGGCGCGTTCGTCTTCTCCGGACTTCCGGCACAACGCTGTGCTGTTTCTGCGCGGCCTGGTCGCTGGCCGGCCCGCGGTGGCGGAGCCGAGAGCGGGCCGGGTGGGCGGCCGTGCCGCGCGCGACCCGCGTCAGCGGGTCGCCTTGAAGACGTAGAGAAATTTTGGACGCATCCCGCTTCGGCGGTACGCCGAGACCGGCGGCTGAGCATTCGGCCGGGGTTGCTGGCCTGGCGCGATGGCTTACGGAAGCGGGTTCGACCGAGGCTTCTGATGGTCTTCTACTCGGCCTGCTCGACGCGGCTCACCTTGGCGTGGTCGGTGACGACGCGTCTGAAGAGGTCGTGGCCTGTGCTCCCGGTGTGACGGAGTGCCCAGTCCTGCGTGGCTTCCTGCTCATCGTGAGGGCCGGATTCGGCCTGGCACCCATCGGTGACACAGAACGCTTCGTAGGTGATGCCGCCTTCGGGAACGTGGCGGATGGTGTGGGGGATGAAACGGTAGGCGGCACGCATGGTCACTGGTGCCCCTCCGGGTGACGTCGCATGTAAACGTTGCAGTCGCTGACAGTGGTCATGTCGCCGACCACGCGGGCCCGGTCGCGCACGTTGGCCAGTTCGGCACAGCCAGCGCAGCCTTCGACGGGCGTCGGCTCCAGTTCCAGACGCAAGGGCAGTTCGACCGGCGGGGTCGAGTACCTGGTCGGCTCCGTCATTACACATCGCCACCTCTCGAACATCACATGGCCGACCTCTTGACAGGCCGGTGCTCTAGTGCAGTATTCGAGTGGCCGAAGCACTCCCGCTACGGTTCGTAGTGCACTAGTGTGCTCCCGCTGACATCACGTCAACTCAACGGAGGGGCAAACCTTATGCCCAGTCCCAAGACGTTCACGAAGATCGCGGATCACTTCCGGGAGCGCATCCTGTCGGGAGAGCTTGAGCCCGGCGCCAAGCTGCCGACTAACCGGGAGATCGCCGGGCAGTGGCAGGCCGCAGCCGCCACCGTCTCGCGGGCCTTGCAGGCTCTCCAGGTGGAGAACTTCATCCGCACTACTCCCCGGGGTACCTACGTCGCCGATGACCCGCGCTGGACGCTGTCGGCGCGGGACCGGCTGGCCCGGGTCCAGCGGGTGAAGTCGTTCCTGGCGGAGGGCGAGACGAGCCGGGTGACGGCTGCCGAACTGATTACGCCGCCGTTGTACGTGGCAGAGATCTTCGATCTGGAGGCCGGGGATCAGGTGGTCCGACGCGAGTGGCTGGCCGGACGGGGCAAGACCCGGACCGTGTTCGCCGTGACCTGGTACCCGGCCCCGTTCGCCGCCCTCGTGCCGGACCTGCTGAACACCGCCCCGGGCCGCAATCACGGACTGTCCGCCCGGGTTCTGGAAGCCACCGGGCGCACGATCACCCACGCCCGCGACGACATGCACGCCCGCCCCGCCGACGCCCGCGAAGCCAGCGCCCTGGGTCTGCCGGTCGGCTCCCCGATCCTGGCCGGCGCCCACCGCTGGTCGGACGCGGAGGGGATCATCGAGTACGGGGAGTGGTGCCTGCCGCCCCGGTTCACCATCGGCTACGAGTACCAGCCCTGACCGATCGACGCGAAGCCCGAAAGCCAGCCTGCGGCCTTCGGGGACGCTGTCGTTCACGTGTCCGCCTCAGTCCGCGTCGCGGCCTTCGAGACGTTCGACGCGTTCCTCCAGCTCCTCGATCCTCTCCAGGGCTCGTTCCAGCTTGTAGGTCAGATCCGCTACTCCGGACGCCGCCGGGAACTCGTTCTGCGGAGCAGTCGACGGTTCGCCCGACTGGTCCGCCGGCTGCACCGTGACCGGCGCTTCTGTGCCGAACTCGCCCCCCACGACGGCATACGCCATCGACCCGTTCCGCTGGTGGGCCTTCTTCATCCTGCCCTCCAGGGCGAGGAAGGTCAGGGCCTGGTCTGCGGATTCCGGGTCGCCGCCGATCATTTCGACCACGTCGTCCACGGTGACCCTGGCTCCCCTGGCCAGTGATCCGTCCCTGATCTTGCGGACCAGGCGGCCGTGGATGAGCTGAGTGGCGAAGCCGTGGTCGTCCCAGTCACGTACGTAGACCTCGTCGCCGGGCAGCTCGCCGGGGAAGCGCAGGAGGAAGTTGCCCGCCAACAGGGCGATAGCGTTGGTGACCACGTTGAGCGGCACCGCGTAATGCTCCGCCAGGACCTCGCGGGCGGGCAGCCTGGCACCGGGGGCCAGAGCGCCGGAGTAGATCTGCTGCTGGAGATCGCCGGCGACCTTCTCGAAGGCGTCCTCGAAGTCGGCCGAGCGCGTGACGAACGTGCCGCGCCCCTGGCGCGCGATGACCCAGCCCTCATTCCTGAGCAGCCGGATCGCCTTCTGCACGGTCAGGCTCGACGCCTTGTAGGTCTGCATGAGCTGGCTCTGCGTCGGCAGGAGCTGACCGGGCCGTAGCTCGCCGTCCCGGATCTGCTGCCGCAGGTCGTCTGCAATGCGTTCGAACGTCAAGCGCGCTTCGTCAGCAGCAGCCATGTCCATCCCTGGTCCCAGTCCGATTCCACCCGTCGCAGACCGCCCGCTGATTGTCGTGTTTCACCAGCCCTGGTGATCCTGGCCTCCGAGTCCCGCCCGCACTTCAAGGACCGCGAAGGCCAGCAGCCCGCGATCGACCGGCCCACCGGCGCCCACCTGCACCTGGTGGACGTGATGTTCGCCTTCAACGGCCGCGCCGAAGTGATCACCGTGAAGGTCCCGGAACCCGGTCTCGGCAAGGGCCTCAAGGTCGGCCTGCCGGTCGTCTTCACCGGGCTTGTCGCCTCGGCCTGGGAGAACGAGATCAACGGCAAGGACCGGCACGGCATCTCCCTGCGCGCCGACGCCGTCACCGCCAAGGCGGGCGCCTGATGACCGGGAATCCCCTTGGGCTCGTGCTCATGGCCGTGGTCGGCCTCGGCGCTCTCGGACTGCTGGGCCGGGCCGGGTTCTGCTTCGCCCGCTGGTACCGGGCCGATGCCGAGACCCGGGTCAGTCTGCGGCAGGCGCGGCGGCTGCGGTGGGGCTGGAAGCGGCTCGCCCCGATGCTGGGCCTGGCGGTCAAGGACGCCACCCCGACCGTGCTCCAGCAGTACGGCCCGCAGGACCAACCGACCAAGCCGCGCGTGCTGGTGCCACGCCTGCACACCCGCGCCGACGCCTTCGGCGTCACCGTCAGCGCCGATGCCCTGCCGCAGGTCGGGCTGAGCGCCTGGCAGGAGGCCCGCGAGGGCCTGTGTGACGCCTGGGGAATGCGGCGCATCCGGATCAGCCAGCCCAAGCCCGGAGTGATCGTCGCGCGCGGCTTCCGGCGGGAGCCGTTGGAGGCGGTGATCCGCTCACCACTCCTCGGCCCGGACGGCTCCCCCGTCTGCCGACCGGGGCAGTTCGTCTCCACCGATGACGTGCTACTCGGCTGGGACGAGGACGGCACCCCGATCGTGCTCAACCTCGCCTACTCCGCGCACGCCCTGGTCGCCGGCCTCACCCGCTCCGGCAAGTCGATCACGGTCAACACCCTGCTCGCCTACGCATCCCTGATGGGAGACGTGCGTCTGATCGTGATCGACCCCAACCTCGGCGCGGTCGCGCCCTGGTGGCGTACCGCTTACAAGGTCTCCGACGCAATCCACCCCGACGAGCCGACCGAGATCCCGCGCTGGGTCCGCGAGGAGATGCAGCGCCGCGAGCGGCTGTTCTGGTCCGGTCGCACCGACCGCATCACCGAATTCAGCCCCGAACTGCCGCTGCTGCTCGTGGTGATCGACGAGGTGGCGAACTACACCCGCCACCCGGACCGCAAGGCCCGCGAACGCTTCGAGGCCGAACTGCTCGCCATCGCCAGCCAGGGCGCCAAGTTCGGCATCCGGCTGTGGCTCCTCACCCAGAAACCCTCCGCCGACGTGCTCACCACCGCCGTACGCACCAACCTGTCCGCGCGGATCTGCCACCGCGTCGACACCGTCGAGGACTTCCTGCACCTCTTCCCCGACGGCCGGGAACTGGACATCACCGCCGCCGACCGCACCATGCCCCAGGGCGTCTCCATCGCCTCCGTAGGCGACATGCGCACCCCCGTCCGACTGCGCTCGGTCTACCTGCCCACCGAAGCCTGCTGGCAGATCAACAACCTCATGTGCGCCGAAGGGCTCAAGGTCCGCGACCTGCCCGCCTCCATCGACCTGGACAAGGCCGCGTGATCACCGCCCCCAGGTTCCGCTTCGCAGTGATCCCCGGCAAGGGCGCGTAGTCGCCAAACCCTCGCCCTTGCCGGGGCCTCCCTCCCTTACCCGTCCACGGCACACGTGTGTGCCGCAGTGCAGAGAGGTCCCGCCAGGATGCCACCGCACACCCCGACCACCACAATCCCCCGCCCGAACCGGACACGGCCGCGCTGCCCGCGTTCACCGGGTACCGGAACCTGCTCGGCCTGGTACGGCAGCTGTCCTCGCTCGGCGGCTGCGCCCAGCCGATCCGGCTCGACGGCCAGCGCACCGAGATCGACACCTTCACCGGCGAGATCCTGCGCGAACTGAAGTCCAAGGAACTGCCCGCCGGGCATCTCCTGGTCCGCTGCGGCAACCGCCGCACCAGCCGCTGCCCCTCCTGCGCCGAGCTCTACCGACAGGACACCTACCACCTCATCGCCGCCGGCCTGCGCGGCGGCAAGAACATCCCCGACCGGGTCGCCACCCACCCCCGCGTCTTCGCCACCCTCACCGCACCCTCGTACGGATCCGTACACGGGCGGCGCGTCAACGGCTCCGCTCGCTGCCGCTGCGGACGCACCCACACCAAGGGCGACCCGCTCCTCGGCACCCCGCTCGACCCCGAGCGGTACGACTACACCGGCGCCGTGCTGTGGAACGCCCACGCCCCCGCCCTGTGGGCCCGCTTCATGCTTCACCTGCGCCGCACCATCGCCGCCGCAGCCGGTGTCCCGCAGCGCCTGCTCTCCAGGGTCGTCCGGGTCTCGTACGCCAAGGTCGCCGAGTACCAGCAGCGCGGACTGATCCACTTCCACGCCGTCATCCGCCTCGATGGCCCCGCAGGCCCCTACACCCCGCCACCCGTCTGGGCCACGCCCGGACTCCTCGCCGATGCCATCCGGATCGCGGCCACGCGCGCCCACGTCGACGGACCGGAGATCAACGGCCGCGCCCGCGCCTTCGCCTTCGGCAAGCAGATCGACATCAGGATCATCCGGTCCACGGCCTTCCAGGCAGGGACCACGATCACGGAGGGCAAGGTCGCCGGATACGTCGCCAAGTACGCCACCAAGGGCACCGAAGCCGCCACCGGAACCCTCGACCACCGGCTCAAGAGGATCACGGAACTCTGGTTCGAGTCCGTACCCGAGCACGCCGCCCGCATGATCCGCACCGCCTGGGCCCTCGGCGCCCGCGACGACCTCAAGCACCTGAACCTGCGCAAGTGGGCCCACATGCTCGGCTTCCGCAGCCACTTCTCCACCAAGACCCGCACCTACTCCACCACCCTCGGCGTCCTCCGGGCCGCCCGCGCCGCCTGGCACCGCCGCCACACCCCTCCGCCCTCACCGACCACCCTCGTCCTCGCCCACTGGGCCTACGACGGCACCGGCCTCACCCCGGACCTCGCACGCCTCGCCGCACTCATCTACGGCGGCTCGACACGCGAACAGGGAGTGACAGCCGGTGCGTGACGACGAACTCCTCACCGTCCCCGAGGCGATGGCCCGCCTCAAGATCGGCCGTTCCGCCCTCTACGACCTCCTGCGCACCCGCCGCCTGGCCTCGCTGACCATCGGCCGCGCCCGCCGCATCCCCGCCCACGCCCTCGCTGACTACGTCCAGCGCCACCTGGAAGAGGCCGCCCGATGACCGCCCCCAAGCGCAAGAAGGCCCGCGCCAACGGCGAAGGCACCATCTACCAGCGCAAGGACGGCCGCTGGGAAGCCGCCGGCTACGTCCTCGCCGCCAACGGCACCCGCAAACGCGTCCGCGTCTACGGCAGCACGCGGAGGGAAGCCGCCGACAAGATCGCCGAGAAGATCGCCGACAGCAACCGCGGCCTCCCCGTCGCCACCGCCGACAGCACCGTCGGCGACCACCTCACCTACTGGCTCGGCAGCGTCGCCATCCACCGGCTCCGCGAGAACACCCACACCCGATACGCCGCCTGCGTCCGCCTCCACCTCATCCCCGGACTCGGCACCAAGAAGGTCGCCCGCCTCACGGCCAAGGACGTGCGCACCTTCCTCGACCGGCTCCGCACCACATGCCAGTGCTGCGCCCAGGAGCTGGATGCAGCCAAGCGCCAGTGCTGTGCCGTCGACGAGTGCTGCGACAAGCGGCTGTCCCCGCTGACCGTGACGTACGTCCACTCAGTCCTCAAGTCCGCCCTGGAACACGCCGTCCGCGAGGACGAACTCCCGCGCAACGTCGCCCGGAACGTCAAGACCGCCTCGCCCCGCCCAGACGCTTCCAGCCCCTCACCGCTACCGAAGCTCGCCAGCTCCTCCAGGCAGCCAGTGTCGACCGGCTACACGCTCTGTACGAACTCGCCCTCCGCACTGGCCTCCGCAAGGGCGAACTCCTCGGCCTCCACTGGGAGGACCTCGACCTCGACAACGGTACGGCCAACATCCACCGTTCCCTCCAGCGCACCCGCGCCCGCGGCCTGACCACCCTGCCCACCAAAACCCGCGCCTCCGAACGCCGCATCGCCCTGCCCGCCGAGTGCATCGACTCGCTGAAGAGCCACCGGGAACGACAGGAAGAGGAGCGCAACGCAACCAACGTGGGCTGGAAGGACAGCGGTCTCATCTTCACCACCCCGACCGGCGGACCACTCGACCCCGCCAACATGACCCGCCGCTTCGGTCGACTCCTCGACCGGGCCGGACTCCACCGCATCCGCTTCCACGACCTACGCCACTCAACCGCCACCCTGCTCCTGGAACAGGGCGTCGAACTCGTCGTCATCAAGGAACTCCTCGGCCACGCCCACATCGGCGTCACCGCCACCGTCTACGCCCACGTCCGCCTCCGCCTCCAACGCCAAGCCATCGACACCTTGGGCAGCGCCCTCGGGACGGATGCCGCCCCAAGTAGCAAGGCTGCCGACCAGTAGCGTTGCACTCATCCAGAACGGCCGACGGCCCCACGAGAAGACTCGTGGGGCCGTCGGCGTACGGCTGTGTTGCCGTCAGCGTTGCCGTCAAAGCCCCTCAGAGGACCGCTGGCGGGATGTCAGGAATCCGCTGATGCGTTTGCGCAACACGCCGTTCACCGTAGATCTATTCCGCCCAACCCTGCACATTTGACATTGATTCAATAGGGAAAGCGCTACCCATCCCCATTTCACTGCCGACTTTCTTCTCGTAAACGCCAGGAGCAAGATAGAGAAGCCCCTCTGCGGCCTGAGAGAAAGGGCTGACGAAACGCGAAAACTCCGAGCTTGTCCTCAAGGTTGCATCATACGCATCCCTGCCAGCCAAGACGCATGCGCAACGCGCATACAGGAAGTGGTCGCTTGTTTGCGGCAGCTCCAAACCGCCCGCCAGCACCACCGGAATCTCTGCGAGTTCCCGCCTGTCGATCCCGTAAAGAGCCTCGCGCAGCTTTTCGGAAAACTTGACCAAATCGGCCGCATCTAGCTCGTCAAGCCGCCCAGAGACGCGATCAAGAGCTGACCGTACATCGTCTCCGGACTGCGCGGGATTCGATCCGATAATCCGCCAGAACTCGGTCATGCGTTCCACCCTCACCAGAGATCCAACTGCTGGAACCCTCTTTGTTGCAGCTTCTTTTTGCCGGGCGAAGTGATGTCGTTGCCCAACTGAACCCCCTGTCGCTTCAACTCCTCCATGCGGAGGTGTTCAGCGATGAAAACATCGTCTTCCGTGCCGCATACGTGCGTGCACTTGACGTCGTCGAGGCTCTTCAAGCGCCCACTGTCAAGGTGATCCTTGAGCCTGTTCTTGAAATTCAGCGTCTTACCAACGTACGTCTTCCCAGGGTTCCACTGATCCGGATACTCGTAGATACCCTGATTCTTGTTGCAATTGTGGACGAGTACGGGTGTCTCGCCCGCCAGCACATAGTACGTATGCACGACTCCGACGGTCAGGTTGAAGACCGTGGCCGAGGCAGCCGTCCAGCGCTTCACCGCTTCGATCTCTACCTGCGTACCCGTGCTCGTACGGAGCTGCTCGCCCGGCTCCAGGTCGGTGGCACCGACCCAGGCGCCCAGTTCCGGAACCCAGAACGGGTGGCCGTCCGTCGCGGTGACCGAGGCGGTCCTGTCGCCCTGGGGGCCGTCGATGTCGATGGTGACCTCGACGAGGTTCTTCAGGCCGTGGCCCTTGATCTCGGCTGTGACCTTGCGGGGCTTGGTCTCGCCTGTCTCGGGGTCCGTGGCGACGACTTCGTCACCGATTCTGACTTTCTCGATCGGTTTTGATGTTCCGTCGGCCATCAGGACGCGGGTGCCCGGTGCAAAGCTGTTGCATTTACCCAGCATTCGGGCCAGCTTCGACTGGCTGTACCAGGTCTTGATTCCGCTGACCAGCTCGTCGCCCAGATTCCACAGGCGGTTGAGGAGTTCGCCGCCCTTCTTCCACTGCCACGGCAGGCCATATTTCTTGGCCATTTTGCCGATGATGCCGCCGACCGCGCTGGAGACGATATTGACGACAGTGGCACCGCAGGCACCCAGGGCGCCGGTGGTGAAGCAGTCGAGGGCGTCGGTGATGCCGAGTTCGTCTGCGGCGATCTTCGCGAGTTCCTTGGCCACGGCGATCGCGCGCTGCTTGGCCACGTCGGCGTCGCCCTGGGCCTTGCGGGCCTTGTACTGCGTCTTGGTCTCCTTGGGAGCCTGGACGCCGTAGTACGTGTAGTACTGCTGTGTGGGCTGGACGTTCCAGCCCTTGCCGGTCAGGTTGCAGCTGATCCCGACCATCATGCAGTCGTCGGGCTTCAGGCCGTCCGGGTCGGAGAAGGTGACCGGGTTGTTCAGGCCGTACGCGTAGCCGTTGATCTGCTGCGGGTCGGCGTAGTCGATGATCGGGTCGGCGGATATGAACCGTCCCGTCCCGGTGTCGTACTCACGCGCCCCGAGCGTGGTGAGCCCCGTGGACTCCTGCACGGTGCCGCCGACGAAGCCCTTGTCGTCCACCCAGTCCGACGACGAGCGCTCGCGCTCCGCTCCGAACGGATCCATCCGGCGCCGCTGGGTGGCACCGGTGGCCGCGTCCACGGCGAACTGCGCGGTGCCGTGGTGGTCGGAAGCCAGGAAGGTCACGCCGTTGTTGTCCCGGACCGCGACGGTCTGGCCGGCCAGGCTGTAGTAACGGGTTCCCGTCACCGCACCGGTGGCCTTCTTGAGGTGCAGTTCCATGCCCGGCAGGTAGAACGTCGACTCCGACGCGGTCTTGCTCAGCAGGCGGCTGCCGGCCGCGTCGTAGACGTACTCCGTGGTGGTGCCGTCGGCGTTGGTGACCTTGGTCAGTTCACCCTGCTTGTCCCAGTCGAGCGTCTGGGTGTCGCCGTTGAGTACGCGATGGTCGGTGTTGCCCGTGTCGTCGTAGGTGTAGGTGTTGGTCAGTTTGACGGCGGGCGTGGACGAGGTGGCGGTGGTGTCCACCACTTCGGTGGTGAGCTGGTGCGGGCCCTCGCCGTTCTCCCCGTAGGCGTACGACTTGGTGGAGGTGGCGGAGCCGTTGATGCCGTGGGTGGTCTCCGACTTCCGGTTGCCCAGGGTGTCGAACTCGTAGGAGGACCAGTACGGAGCCGTCCCGCCGACCGTCGTGGCGGACGCCGCCGGAGCACAGGCGGCGTCGGCCGGACCGGTGCCCACCGCCTTGTTCGGGGCCACGTTCGACGTCCACGCGTCGGTCATCTGCCGCAGACCGTCGTACCGGAAGCACTGGACGTCGGAGGTGCCGCTGCCCGGGGTGTCCGCGATGGACTGGACGTTGCCGCCCGCGTCGTAGGTGTACCGGGCGTCGTAGGACACCGAGGCGGCGCCCTCCACGGAGACCCTGGCGTTGATGAGCCGCGAGGTGCCCTGCTCGTAGGCGTAGGACAGCCACGTCTTCTTGGCCGCCGCGCCGCCCGTGGTCAGCTCCAGCTGCTCCAGCTTGTTCGTCGGCGAGTACGAGACGTTGGATACGTAACTCATCCCGCCCAGCGAGGTCCCCAGCGCGACCGGGCGCTGAAGGCCGTCGTACTCGTACGAGACGGTCTCCGCGGTCAGACCGCCCGCGGCCGGGAGCGCCTGCGTCCGGACCGTGCCGTCCTGGTTGTACTCGGTGTCGACCTGGTACGTACCGCCCAGTTCCGGCTCGGCCGTCTTCGACAGGTAGTACTTGGTCGTGGTCGGTTCGAGGTCGTCGGACAGTGCCGTATAGGTCACCGACGACAGCACCGCACCGTTCTTGTAGGTGTACGTGCCGTACAGCTCTCCCTTGGCCACCGTGTCGTACTTCGAGACGGACAGCTTGGTGCCGGTGGCCGCCGCGCCCTGCCAGGTCTCGGTGACGCGGCCGATCTTGTCGTAGACCGACGTGACGGTGTTCGACCGCGAGTCCGTGGTCGACAGCAGGCGGTCCAGGTCGTCGTACTCGTACGTGGTGGTGCCGGTGTCGGGGTCGGTCGCGAGGTGCTTGCGGCCGCGCTGGTCGTACGTGTACGACCAGATGTTGCCCTTGTCGTCGGTGACCTTGGCGAGGTGACCGGCCGGGTCGTAGCCGTACCGGGTGGCGACGTAGTCGGCCGGGGTTCCCGCCGGGAGCGGCTTGTCGCCCTTGTACTGGCGCAGTTCGACCGTGCGGTCCTGGGCGTCCGTGATCGTCGTGGTCGGGGTCTGGCCGTTCGGCGGGTCCACGTGGACCCGGTCACCACCGTAGGTGTAGCCGGTGCGGTTCTTCTCCACGCCCGCGACGTTCAGGATCGTGGCCGAGGTGCGGCCGGCGCCGTCGAAGGCGGTCACCGTCTGCGCGTCGATGTCCTCGTTGCGCGGGACGAACAGCGTGGCCGACGGGGCGCCCTTGGTGTAGTAGGTGTCGTTGGTCTTCACCACGCGGCCGGAGCCGTCGTAGTACGTGTCCGCGAGGAGGCGTCCGCCGCCCTGGGCCTCGGACTGGATCTGACGCGGCCTCAGCAGCCCGTCGTACAGGGTGTACTCGTGGCTGTAGGACGCGCCGTCCTTCTTGATCTTCTGGGTGTGCAGGTAGTTCGCGCCCGTGGTCCGGATGCCGTATTCGTAGGTGATCGACGGAGTGAAGTCCGCTTTCGCCCGGTCGGGCATCCACACCGAGACGAGGCGGCCGAGCCCGTCGTACGCCAGGTCCGTGCGCTTGCCGTTCATGTCGGTCTGCGCCGAGACCGTGCCCCACTGGGGGGCGTACTCGGTGGTCGAGGCCCAGCCGAAGACGTTCGTCTCGGTCTTGGACAGGGCCAGCCCGTAGGCGTTGTCCTTGTAGGTGGCCGTCGTGGCCGTCTTCGCCGCGTCGGTCACGACGAGCGGGCGGCCGTAGGCGTCGTAGGTGGAGGTGGAGACCTCCTGGTACGTGGCGGTCTTGCCGTTGTGCGAGGCCAGCCGCTTCACCAGGGTCGGTTCGCCCTTGGTCGGGGCGGCACCGAGCGTGGTCGTGCTGTCGTAGAAGGTCAGGTCGTCGGAGATGACCTGCTTGGAGCGGTCCGGTGTGGCGCCGCAGTCCACCGCGACGGTCTCGACCCGCGAGACGTAGCTGTACAGGTGCTTGCCGGGGTTGTCCGCGTACTCGGTGCGGGTGCACTGGTTGTCGGCGACGTTCACCTCTCCGACGTCAGCGACCTGGACGGCGCGGCCCTTGTCGTCGTACGACGTGGTGGAGGAGGTCTGCCGCCAGCCTCCCGCCTCCAGTGCCTCGTAGGTGTCGGAGCGCCCGGCCCTGACGAAGCGGGAGGTGGAGGTGGACCAGTCCTTGACGCGGGTTCCGGTGACCTGGGTCCAGGGGGTGTTGACCGACTTGGAGACGACCTTGCTGCCGTTGTAGGTCGTGGTCTCCAGTTCGGTGCCGGACTTCCAGTCGGAGTCGTCGTACGCGGTCCCGTTGGAGTCGGTCACCTTGACCGAGCGGGTGCCGCCGTCGGGGTCGGTGTCCCCGTCCAGACCCTGGAAGAAGACGTGCTCGGTCTTGGTGTTGGAGGGCTTGACGCTGCCGTCCGAGGTCTCGACCTGGACCTTGCCGTAGCCGCGCCAGTCGCTCCACGTCAGGTACTCGGTCTTGGACAGGCCGTCGGGCTTGGCCTTGCGCCAGCCCGCGTCCCCCAGGTACGTGTACGTGGTCACCTGGTCGGGGGCGCCGCCGACCAGGTCCTGGTCGGCCACCGAGGTGACGACGTATTTGTTGAACCAGTCGGTGATGGGGTCCTTGACGCCCGGCGGGTTCCACTTGACCGGGTAGCAGCGCACCGTCGACTTGCCCGGCGCGGGCAGGGTGGTGGGGGTGCACTCGGGCTTGGAGTAGTTGGCCGTCAGGGCGCTGCCCGACTCGCTCTCCACCCCGCTCAGGCGGAAGCGGTAGAACGGCTGGATGTTGTCGTTGGGAATGTCGATGCGGTTGGCGAGCTGGATGCCGTGCAGACGCACCGTGGGAACGGACTTGTCGGTGCCGACCAGGCCCGTGTGGTCGATGGTGTCGAGCCAGAGCGACCTGGAGCCGTCACCGTTGTCGGTGAACTTGTGCCCCAGCTTCCAGGTGTCGACGTCCTCGTACGTGGTGTCACCGTTGCGGATCTGCGTGGTGATCTGGGTGAGCTTCTTGCGGGTCCAGAAGGTGGGCGAGTTCTGCCCCGGGCATTTGGTGTCGACCTTGCAGTTGCGGTCCCATGGCACGTCCGGCCAGTCGGCGGCCGTGGCGTCCTTCAGCGCCGCGGCCGAGCAGTCGGTGAGGTCGCCCACGCAGCGCTCCGCGGTGGTGAACACCACGCGCGCGGCGGCCTGGGTGGAATAGGCCTTGCCCTCGCGCTGACCGTAGTCGATGCGCTTCAGGTAGCCGCCGCGGATGTACGGCTTGCCGTTCTCCCCGGTCTTCAGCCCCTGCGTGTAGTAGTTCACCTCCGTGCCGTAGAAGTACGACATGGTGTTGCCGTGCGGGTCCACGACGTAGTCGAGGTTCCAGCGCCACGCCTGGTCGCAGTAGGCGTCCGCGAGGGTGGACTTGTAGCAGGGCTCGCCGCTGTCGTCGCCGTAGACGGGAACGGTCCAGGCGGAGTCGGTGGTCTCCTTGCCGGACGTGAAGCCGGGCAGTTGGTTGAGACCGAAGAAGTACTGGGTCCCGTCCGCCGAGGTGACCTTCCAGTGCTCACCGTCGTTGTCGCCGTTGGTGGTGCCGGTGAGCTTCTCGACCTTGGAGAAGTCGTCGGAGCTGACGTGCCACTCGCCGGTGGTGTCGTCCTTGATCAGCTCGCCCGAGGTGCCTCCGGCCAGGGAGATGGTGGCGTTGTCGTAGCCCCAGCACTGGTCGCCGTTGGTGTCGGCGTGGCCGTCGTCGGCACACGGCTTGTAGCGGCGCTCGATGAAACCGGGTTCGTAGCCGAAGCCCTCACCGACCCAGGAACCCTGGTTGTTCGTGGCGGCGGTCTGTCCGTCCACCGCCTGGGAACTGTAGGTGAGGGAGACCCCCGGAGACTGACCGCCGGGCACCGGTGGGGCGCTGATCGGATAGGACCAGTTGAAGACACCGGAGGAGTTGGAGACGCTCCACTGCGACGAGGGCTTGAGCGAGGTGGCGCCGAAGTTGCCCTGGTCGCCGCCGGATCCGGCGGTGGCGGCCAGTACGGTGGCCGGGGAGGCCGTGCCCACCGCGGCCTTCGAGGCTGCTGTGTCCTTCGACGCTGCCGCGCCCTTCGAGGCCGTCGCGTCCTTCGAGGCTGCCGCGTCCGTCGTCGCGGCCGGTGCGGCCGGGACCTTCGCGGTCAGCGTGGCGCGGGCCGTGTCATTGGTGGTGGGCAACGGGGTTGCCGCAGAGCACTCCGGGCGTTCCGGCGTGGTGAGCACACACTCCGGATAGGTCACCAGGTGCAGTCGTGAGCCGTAGCCGCCGCCGTACGCGCCCGCGAAGTCCCGGTAGTCGAGCGAGACCTGGACCGGCCCGCTCTTCGCCGCGCCATCGGCACGCGACACCGTCATCAGCGGCCCGTCGACACCCGCCGCCTCGGCCTTCTTCCGGTCCAGGACCGCGAGCCGGACGGTGTCCGGGCTGGTGGTACCGGTCGCCGCGACCTTCAGGGGGAGGCCGTCGGCCTGCACCCCCTTGGAACCCTTGGCGCCGACCTCGACCTCGTCGGAGGCTGCCTCGGGCCAGTGCGCGACGGCGGCTTCGGTGACCTCGGCGCGGGCGGCCTCGTCGGTCCCGGTGTACTTGCGGGCCGTGCCGTTCTTGCCGGAGACCGGGTCGTCGAGGTTGGTCTGGGTGCCGGGCCGGGTCACTCCGTCACGCGCGGCGGCCTGCGGCGCGTACTGCGGCAGCATGCTGACAGAAAGGGCGACGGCTACGGCGAGTACGCAGTTGCGCACCGTGCGTGCCGGTATGGGGAAGCGTGATCTTCCATAGGGTGATGAGCGCATGAAAGCTCCGTCAGGGGATGTCGGTCAGGACTGTGCGGCAGAGCAGGCGGCCGGGGGCGGGACACGGATGTCCCACCCCCGGCCGCGGTGGTCGGATCAGGACACGGTCGCCTCGACACTCGTGTCGTCCGCGAGACCGCTGACGATGTTCACGAGGCTTGCGTCCAGTGCGCCCTGGAACAGGCGCAGTTCGTCGACGGCACCGGAGAGGAACGTTCCGGAGGTGCTGCCGGTGAGCTTGCGGCCGACCTGGAACGCGGTGGTGGTGAAGTCCCAGCTGTTGTCCCAGGGCACCCTGGCGCTCTCGACGCCGTTGACGTAGAGCACCACGTCGCCGAAGACCGCCGAGTAGACGAGGGCGAGGTGGTCTCCCTTGACACCCGTGCTGGGCAGGAAGCCCGTCGCCTTCGCGGTCGTGGTCACGGCCGTGGCCGAGTCCGCGTCGGTGACCGTGAGGGTCCAGCGGCTGTCGGCGGCCGAGTAGCCCACGGTGACCGCGCTGCCCTGGGCGCCGGACAGTGCCATGACCGTCTGGTCCTTGGTGGGAGACACCGAGGAGAGCCGGGCCCGTCCGGTCAGGGTGAAGCTGTCCCGCTTCGAGAGCAGTCCGGCCGCCCGTGCGGCGTAGGCGTCGGTGCCGTTCAGCAGCAGATGGCCGTCGCCCCACATGGGCTCCTCGGGCGCCGTCTCGACGCACTCCGGGTCTGCCTCCGGGTCGCAGCCCGGTGCCGGTACGTAGATGGACGCGCCGCCACCGAGCGTGAGCCCGGTTCCGCCGCCCGCCTCCGGCGCCACTCCGTCGGGTGCGGTGTCGACGTCCCAGTACGCGAGCTGCTGCGCCACGATGCCGCCCAGGTCGGCGCTCTCGGGGCCGGTCACGACCCGGTCGTAGACCTGGACATCGGCGACCCCGCCCTTGAGGTGGGCGGTGTATCCCTCCAGAGCGAGTCTGCGGCCGATCTGCAGGGTTCCGGCCGCGTTCCACGGGGCCTGCCGCTTCGCGGTGGCGGTGACCGCCGTGCCGTCCACGTACAGCCTCATCACTCCGGTGACGCCGTCGTAGGAGCCGATGAGGTGCGTCCAGGCACCGGGAACCACCTTGCCGCCGGTGACCTGCCAGTCTCCGATGGACTCCAGGTCGTTGTACGGGGCGCGGAACACCCAGCTGCGGCTGTCGGCGTCGTAACCCAGGTCGAAGCCGGGCAGGCCCGTGCCGTCCTGGCTGACCACGGTCTGGTCCTGCTTCGGCTCCTCGGGGAGATTGACCCAGGCGCTGACCGAGAACCCGGTGTCGGTGTCCACCATGTGCCGCCCCGCGTCCAGATAGGCGTTCTCGGTGCCGTCCAGGGCCGCGTACGTGTCGGCCGCGCCGAGCGGTCCGGGCTTGGCGCCGAAGGCGACTCCCGTACCCGGTGCGGCGCTGGGCGAAGTGCCCGTACCGGCCGCGGAACCGGATCCCTTGACGTCACCGAGGGTCCAGCCGCCGACGGGGGCCCGTCCGTCGGAGACGAGGAACACGTACCCCATGGGTGTCTTCTGGGCGTTTCCGGCCCCGTCGACGGCCTTGGCCTCCACGGACCAGTCGCCTTCGGAGGTCGGCATGAACTTCACCGTCGCGGGTCCGCCCGGTGTCGCCGTGGCGACCGTGGACCAGCCGCTGCTGCCCTTGAACCGGTACTGGTAGTGGGCCACATCGGTGGACGGCGAGTCGAAGGTGAAGGTTCCGTAGTCACCGACGCCCGCGTGCCAGGCGCCGTCGTCCGGGTACTGGACGGAGCTGATCACGGGCGCGGCGGGCGTGGTGGCGTCGTAGATGAACTCGCAGCGGGTGGCATCGCCCGCGCTGCTCCACGGGCCCCAGGCGGTCCCGTCCGTTCCCTGCACCTCCCAGCCGATCGTGACGTTGGAAGGGATGGTGAACCCGGCGTCCGAGTCCGTGCTGAGGTCCGAGCCGGCCGTGTACTTGAACGATGCCGAGCCCGTCTGGCCCGTACCGGTCGTCGTGCGGGCTCCGGTGGTGGCGTAATGGTCGACCTGCACGCCGTTCTTGGTCCAGAAGACGTGGAACCGGGCCTTCAGGCTTTCGGACTTCCCGGCCACGTCGTTGTGGTCGTAGTCCTTGATGACGGCGCTGAGGACCGGAGCCTCGGAGACATAGTGCTCATCCGCGTGCCCGTACTGGCACGAGCCGCCGGGCGACATGCTGAGGTCGCTCATGGCGGGCGCCGGCGGCGGGCGGTTGTACGTCACTTCGAGGTGCGCGTTTCCGCAGAACCGCTTCCAGTACGAGTAGTCGTCCTCGTTGTCCGCACGCAACCGGAACGTCGTGGTGTCCCAGCCGCTGTCGGCGGCCTTCTGGACGGTGCCCTTCACGTCGAACCGGACGTTCTGGTTGGTCGACGTGCACGACCCGGCCGGGTTGGTGGGGGACTTACTGGTGATGGTCTCCTTCAGCGAGGGCTGATTGCCCCAGTTGGTGGCGGAGTTGATCGCGCTCGCGCCGGTGGAGTTGACCCGTCCCAGCTGCACGGCCTTGGCGGTGGTGCTGTACGTGTGGACCATCGTCACGGCGAACTCGGCCTTGATGATGTCCTTGCCCTCGAAGGACGCGGTCGGGATGGCGAAGAACTGGCGCTTCTTGTCGTTGGAACTGGCGCACTGGTACGACACGTCGGCAGGGCACTTCCCGACGCCCTCGTGATCGTCGAACTTCCAGAACTCGGCCGACGAGTAGTACGACGACACCATCGTCCAGCCGGTGCGGCTGGCGGTCTTGACCACCGGGTCGATGTAGACCGGATACACCGTGTCGTCGCCCGTGAGCAGTGAGCTGTCCGGAGTCAGCGTCATCGTGTCGCGGCCGACCCGCACGTCGACATCGGCGACGCGGGTGCCGTCCGGGGGCGTCACGGCGACCTCCTCACCGGCCGGCTCGGACGGTGCGGGAGCGGGACCCGTCCCGGCCTCCCCCACGCCCTGCCTGCTGTCCCACATCAGCGGTGCGGGAGCCTCGAAGACGGTGCCGCCGGCCGCGTCGGTCGCGGTGAGACCGCCGTCGTCGGACTTCTTGAGATCGACCGCCGTCGTGTCCACCGGCAGTTGCAGTTCGGCCAGCTTCGGATTGCCGGCCGCCTCGGCGTCCTTGACGACGATCAGGTGCGAGAAGCCCTCCGCGTTCGCGGTCACCTTCAGGTCGACCCCGGGCAGGACGTCCGGGTAGGTCGCGGTCGGTCCGTCGACCGCGGGCGCGGGCAGCGTGTCGGGCCAGTCCAGGGAGAGGGCGCGCCCGTCCTTCTCGATCGTGGCGAACGTCGTGGCACCACCCCCGGAGAAGGACATCGCCGATACGGCCGCCTTCGGCGCGTACGAACCGTCCGGCTGCCGGACGAGAGTGGTGTCGATGTCCACCCACCGTCCGTCCTTGCGGGTCCGTACGGGCTGGACGGCCGTGGTGGTGGTGAAGGTGCCGTCCGGGTTGGCCACCGTGGTGCTGCGCTCGTCGCGCAGGCTCAGTACCTCGACCGGGGCATCGGTCTGCGCGGCAGCCTCCTGCGCCGCCTCGGTCCCGGCGGCCGTGCTGCCCCCGGCGGGTGCCGCGGCAGCCTCCGGAAGCTCGCCGGACAGGGCCGGGAATCCCAGCCCCGTGGCCAGCAGGGCCGTCAGTGTCACCGCCACAAGGGGGCCGCGGCTGCGCCGACGCCCGTGTGTAGCACGTCTGTTCACGATCGCGGTCTGCTCTCTGTCGCTCTCATCGCTGGTCAGCTCCTGGGTTTCCACGCCGGTCACCCGACTGCCGCGAAGGAGGTACCGATGTCCGAGAGCCCTCCGCTACCGGGCTGGAAGGTCTTGGTCCCCCCGGTCGTGGTGCCGTCGATGTCGGTCCACGGCATCGTGTGGAGGACGCCCTGGGAAGTGGCGGGGTCCTTGCTGTACGGGATACCGACGTAGAGGGTCACGGCGCCGGAGCGCAGTGAGATCCCGGTGAAGTCACGGGTGTTCGGTTTGCCCGGCAGGACGTCCGAGCCGCGCTTGATGATCCTGTCGGCGGCTCCGATGTCGCTGTCCAGCGGCTTGAACACCTGGATCGCCCCGGCGTCCTTCACCCCGTCGACGTCCCGGCCGGGGATGCCCACGGCCAGCCGGACGGTGGCGGTGCCGGTGACGACGCCGGTGTCCGTGTTCGTGATGGCCACGCGCTGCCCGAAGAAGTCGCCTGCTCCGGGATCGCCTTCGACGTTCGCGGTCCCGGCATCGAATGCCTTGATCTCGGTGACCCGGCCGGAGGGTTCGATCCGCACCACGGCGACGCCGCCCGCGTCGGGCACGTTGCCTATGTCCTCGCCCGGCGTGCCGATGGCGAGGAGGGCATCGGAGTTGTAGGTCTGGCCTGCCGGACGGTAGCCGGTCATCGACAGCGCGGCGCCGAACCTGTCACCGGTCTCGGCGATGCCCGTGAGGGCCTCGCCTTCGCCCGCCTGGTCCATACCGGCGATCGCGGTCGGTATCCCGTCGGTGAGTGTGTGGTTGAAGACGGCCACGCCTCCCGCTCCCACCGCGTCGGCGCCGATGGTCTCGCCCGGTGCCCCGACGGCGAAATAGCGATTGGTGCCGGTGAGCGAGGCCCCGAACTGATCGCCGGCCTCGACCACGCCGGGCACACCCGGGCTGTCCTGGGTGACCGTGGTCCGCTTGGTGCCCTGCTGGTAGACGATGACACCGGCATCGGCCTGATTCACGCCGTTCACGATCACCCCCTCGCCCGGAACGCCGACGACGAGATACGGCTGGCCCGTGTCGGTCGTACCCGCCTGGAGTGCGTAGCCGAAGCGGTCGCCCGCCTCGTTGTTGGCCCCCGGGGTGAACGCCGACTGGGTGTAGCCCTCGATGGCCGAGCCCGCGCCGATCCCGGTGGGCGAGCCGTAGATGATGTGCAGGCAGCCGGTGTCCTTGACGTCCGCCCCGGAGCCGCCGGTGTCCTCGTACGGGGTCCCGACGACGAGGTCGGTACACCCGTCGCCGTTGAAGTCCGTCCAGGCGACCGCCGTCCCGAACTGGTCTCCCCGCTCCGGGGCGACGCCCATCCCGGGGGTCGCCTGCGAAATCTCGCTGACGCCCTTGCCTCCGCCGTAGAGCACCCGGACCAGACCGGCCTGCGGGACTCCGTTCACGGTCGCCTGCGGGTCCGTGACCACGTTGTCGACAACGCCGTCACCGTTGAAGTCCGTGCTCGCGCCCGCGCAGGAGGCCGCCGCGGAGGCGGGTACGGCCCCCACGGCCGTCGCACCCGCGGTCGCGACGAACAGGCCGATTGCGGCCATGATTCCGGACATGCCGGATTTTCTATTCACATCCCACCCCTTGAGAGAAAACCGCACACCGCCCATCCCCCCGATTCGCAGACATTTGGCAGCGCACAGCAAAGCGAATGCAATAACGGCCTCCTGAACCTGTCAAGAACATGTCCGTTACATGCTGTTAAGTGGATGCCGAACAGTGACAAGCTTCGAAAAAGACGACATCGAAGCCCTATGGGAGGTACGCCAGATAGACATGACCAATCCCTTGAAGCATTACCAAATCTGCACAAGAGGAAAGGGGAGACTTTCATGTGCCCACCTGCCGAATACGGAGCGGAGAGCCATTCCCCCGGCAGCCCGTTCGTTGCCGGGGGTACGCCGAAGTCGACCGCGTGCACGCCGAGTTGAGCCGTCCGCGTGAAGGGGGCGGAACGCCGGCGCCCGCACCGGGGGCGTCGGTGCGCCGCGTTCGTGGGGTTCGCCGCCCGGCGCACAACGCCCTCGACTGCCCCATGACCGGCGGCTGCATCCGCGGCCGGGCCGACGCCGCGCTCGGCGCCACCCCGCACACCTCCGGCTTCCTGCCTCGTCCGGGCCGGACCCGGACCGGGCCCAGGAGAAGACGAGGGCGGGCAGGAGAGCCGCGATCAGGCACTTTCCTTCTAGGAAAGTACATGCCAGGATGTGAAGGCAGGCAGGTCACACAGCAACGAGAAGGCCGAGAGACGCGATGCCATCACCCGAATCCACCCCCTCACACGCGGGCGAAGTCCCCCTGTCGGGCGATCTCGCGGCCGATGCCCTGCGGGACATCGACGCGGCCCGGGAGCTGGCCCGCCTCAGGGCCGGGCTGACTCCCGCCTGGTACGGCCCCGCGGTGGCTGCGGCGCTGATCGTTCCGGCCCTCGGAGAAGCCTGGATGGAGGGACGAGGCGGCTGGGCGGCGCTGCTCTCTCTTCTGATCTCGCTCGTGGGTCTGGCCGTGGTGCTCCTGCTCGTCCAGGCCGCCAGGCGAAGGGCGGGAATCAGGGTGGCACTGTCCGCACGTCTGCGCCGGGCGGCGGCTCCCCTCCTGCTCCTGCCGGCCACCGCGGTCGCGGCGTACGGACTGTGCCGGCAGTTCGGCGCCGATCCCGCGCTCACCAGGATCGTTGTGTTCGCCGCGCTGGGACTCGGCGCCTGGGCCGTGTTCGCCAACCGGAACAGGTCGATCCGGAAGAAGCTTCGGCAAGACTCCTGGAGGTCGGATGACCAGCGCGTCCGAGTCGGATAGGCCAGTGATCGACGCGGCGATCCACCATCCCACCCGGCTGACGGTCGTCGCCTTTCTCTCCGCGTGCGACGAGGCGGATTTCGCCACCGTGCGCGGTAGTTGCGAGGTGTCCGATTCGGTGCTCAGCAAGATCGCCTCCGCCCTGGAGGAGATCGGATACCTCACCGTCCGCAAGGGCTACGTCGGCAAGCGCCCCCGCACCTGGCTGTCGCTCACCCCTGCCGGCCGGCTCGCGCTGGCCCGGCACATCGCGGCGCTCCAGGACATCGCCGCCACAGCCCGAACGGCGGGCTCCAGAGCCCAGGCCGGCCCGGCGCACCGGACGGACTCGCCGCGCGGCGACGACGCGATCGGCCGGCAGGGCAGCCTCGGGTGAGGTCCGGCCCGTTCAGCCGGTCCCGCTGCGCCCGCGCCCACGCGTACGCCGGGTCGGTCTCCAGCGCCCGGTCCAGGTCGGCCAGTACCCCCGCGCTGTCGCCGAGGAAGCGCCGGACGTGGGCCCGGCGGACCAGGACCCAGCAGTAGTCCGGCCACCGGGGCAGTAGTCCGGCCACCGGGCGGGGACGGAGTCGGCCGACTCGTCCGCGCAGGCGGTGAGGGCCCCGCACTCCTGCGCCACGCGCTCCCTCTCCCTCCCGTAGGGAGGTCTTTCCCGCACCCGCGTTGCCCCGGACGGGGAAGAGGAAGCGGCGTCGATCGTCTTCCGGGGAAAGGCCGAAGTTTCCCCGGAAGACGTCGAGTTCGGCCGTCCGGCCGATGCGCGAGGCCCGTCTGCGGTCCTCGGTGATCTGCTGCATCGAGCGGCGTCACGGCCTGGCTGGGGCCATGCGGCTCAGTTCGGCAGCACGGGAAGCAGCTCCGGAAGGTGCCCGTCGGACGCGGCGGCCGCCGCCACCCGCTCCTGCGGCACCTCTCCGTAGAGCGTCGTGCGCGGCTTCGCCGGGCGGCCCGCGAGTTCCGCGATCGCGACGAGGTCCTGGATCGACCGGTACGAGCCGTAACTCGACCCGGCCATACGGGAGATGGTCTCCTCCATCAGCGTGCCGCCCAGGTCGTTGGCGCCCGAGCGCAGCATCTCCGCCGCCCCCTCGGTGCCGAGCTTCACCCAGCTGGTCTGGATGTTGGTGATGTGCGGGTGGAGCAGCAGCCGGGCCATGGCGGTGACGGCCCGGTTGTCGCGGTCGGTCGGGCCGGGACGGGCGATGCCCGCCAGGTAGACCGGGGCGTTGGTGTGGATGAAGGGAAGGGTGACGAACTCCGTGAAGCCGCCGGTCTCCTGCTGGAGGCCGGCCAGGGTCCGCAGGTGGCCGAGCCAGTGGCGGGGCTGGTCCACGTGGCCGTACATCATCGTGGAGGAGGAGCGCAGGCCCACCTCGTGGGCGGTCCTGATGACCTCCAGCCAGGTCGCCGTCGGCAGCTTGCCCTTGGTGAGGACCCAGCGGACCTCGTCGTCCAGGATCTCGGCCGCCGTGCCGGGGACCGAGCCGAGCCCGGCCTCCTTAGCCGCGATCAGCCAGTCGCGGATCGACATGCCGGTGCGGGTCGCCCCGTTGACGACCTCCATCGGCGAGAAGGCGTGGACGTGCATGCCGGGGACGCGTTCCCGCACCGCCCGCGCGATGTCGAAGTACGCGGTGCCGGGCAGGTCGGGGTGGATGCCGCCCTGCATGCAGACCTCGACCGCGCCGACGTCCCACGCCTGCTCGGCCCGGTCCGCGACCTGGTCCAGGGACAGGGTGTACGCGTCGGCGTCGGTACGCCGCTGGGCGAAGGCGCAGAAGCGGCAGCCCGTGTAGCAGACGTTGGTGAAGTTGATGTTCCTGGTGACGACGTACGTGACGTCGTCACCGACCACGTCGCGCCGCAGGGTGTCCGCGATCCGGCACAGTTCGTCGAGCGCCGGGCCGTCCGCGTGGAGCAGGGCGAGGGCCTGGTCGTCGGTGAGCTTCGTCGGGTCGTCGGCGGCCCGGCTCAGCGCCTGGCGCACGTCGGTGTCGATGCGGGACGGGACCATGCCGGGGGCGGCGGCCTCGCGCAGCGCCTCCCAGTCGCCGTACACCTCGTCGAAGTCCTCGCGGCGGTCGCCGGTACGGCCCTCCGTGTCGATGGTGCGGTGCAGGTCGGTGCGGCCGGTGGCGCCGAACTCCTCGTCGGGTTCCTGCCAGGGCAGGCCGGAGGGGGTCGCTCCTTCGCGGGCCAGCCCTGTTTCCGGGTCGGCGAGGGCGCGGACGTGCGGGAGGAGACGGGGGTCGAGCCAGGGCTCGCCGCGCCGGACGAACTCGGGGTAGATGGTGAGGCGTTCCCGGAGCGTGAAGCCGGACTCGGCGGTCCTGGCGGCCAGTTCGTCGATGTGGGGCCAGGGGCGTTCGGGGTTCACGTGGTCGGGGGTGAGCGGGGAGACGCCGCCCCAGTCGTCGATGCCCGCGCCGATGAGCAGCGCGTACTCGGCGTCGACGAGGTTCGGCGGTGCCTGGATGCGGGCGGACGGGCCGAGGATGTGCCGGGCGACGGCGATGGCCGCGGCCAGCTCCTCCAGTTCGGCGTCCGGCATGCCGCGCATCGCGGTGTCCGGCTTGGCGCGGAAGTTCTGGACGATGACTTCCTGGATGCCGTGGTAGGCGCGGGCGGTCTTCCGCAGCTCGAACAGGGAGTCGGCGCGCTCCTCGTACGACTCGCCGATCCCGATCAGAATGCCGGTGGTGAACGGGACGTTGGAGCGGCCCGCGTCTTCGAGGACGCGGAGGCGTACGGCCGGTTCCTTGTCCGGGGAGCCGTGGTGCGGGCCGCCCGGCTCGGACCACAGGCGGGTGGCCGTCGTCTCCAGCATCATGCCCATGGAGGGCGCGACGGGCTTGAGCCGCTGGAGATCGGTCCAGGTCAGCACGCCGGGGTTGAGGTGCGGGAGCAGGCCGGTCTCCTCCAGGACGCGGATCGCCATGGCGCGTACGTAGGCGAGGGTGTCGTCGTACCCCTCGGCCTCCAGCCATTCCCGCGCCTCGGGCCAGCGGTCCTCGGGCCGGTCGCCCAGCGTGAACAGCGCTTCCTTGCAGCCCATGGCCGCGCCCTCGCGTGCGATGGCCAGCACCTCGTCCGGCGACAGGAACATCCCGTGTCCCGCACGCCGGAGCTTGCCGGGGACGGTGACGAAGGTGCAGTAGTGGCACTTGTCGCGGCAGAGCCGGGTCAGCGGGATGAAGACCTTGCGGGAGTACGTGATGACACCCGGCCGGCCCGCGGCTTCGAGGCCGGCGTCGCGGACCCGGGCGGCCGAGGCGGCGAGATCCGTCAGGTCGTCGCCCCGCGCCTGGAGCAGGACGGCGGCCTCGGTCACATCGAGGGCGACACCGTCGCGGGCCCGCTTGAGGGCGCGCCGCATGGAATTGGTGGTCGGGCGTCCGCGCTGAGGATCGGTCATGAAGCGAGCATACGAGCGGAGCACACGCCCCGGACCAGGGACTCCGGCCAGGGACTCCGGCCAGGGACGCGGCGCGGAGGCGGACGCGGCGGCGCGGGGCGCGGCAGAGAACCGGCCGGGGAGCAGCGCAAGCACGGACGCGGACTGCCGCGGGGCAGCGGAGGCGCGGCCGACGCACGCGGGTCCGGCCCTGGCGCCTGGGCCGTCGGGGCCCTTCCGGGCCGTAGGGTCGGGACGGTGATGGAAACGATCGTCTTCGGCATCGGCGAAACACTCGTACGCGACGACCGCTACTGGGCGTCCTGGGCGAACTGGCTCGGCGTCCCCCCGCACACGCTCAGCGCGTTGGTCGGCGCGGCGGTCACCCAGGGCCGCGACAGCGCGGACGCACTGCGCCTCCTGCGCCCCGGCATGGACGTCAAGGAGGCGTACCTGGCGCGCGCGGCGGCCGGGCGCGGCGAGCACCTCGACGAGACGGACCTCTACCCCGATGTCCGCCCCGCCCTCGCGGAGTTGCGCGCGCTGGGGGTACGGGTAGTGGTCGCGGGCAACCAGACGGTGCGGGCCGGGGAACTGCTGCGGGCGCTGGATCTGCCCGCGGACCTGGTCGTCACCTCGGACGAGTGGGGCGTGGCCAAGCCGGATCCGGAGTTCTTCGCACGGGTCCTGGGGGCGTCGGGGGCCGCCCCGGAGCGCACCCTGTACGTGGGCGACCACCCGGCCAACGACCTGTTCCCGGCCAAGTCCTTCGGCCTGCGCGCGGCGCATGTCCGCCGTGGCGCGTACGGGCACTGGTGGGCGGACCATCCGGACGTGGTGGAGACGGCGGACTGGCGCATCGACGCGCTGACGGACCTGCCGGCACTGATCAACGAGGCCAGGGAATCCGGCCCTTCCGGCGCATGGGCCGGACCGGGAGAGCCGGCCCGTCGGCGCGTAGGCGAGACCGGGGCATCCGGCCCGCCGAGCGCATGAGGCGAGACCGGGAGATCCGGCCCGCCCGGCACATAGGCGAGACCCGGAGATCCGGCCCGCCCGGCGCATGAGGGCGGCGCCGCCGCCCGGCCGACCGGGCGTCACGCGTGACGTCCCCCTCTGGGCGGAACGGGCCGGGAGCGCCGACCTGTCCACCCATTGGTCCAGACCTATTGTGCACATGCGTCCGGGTCGCTACCTTCATCTGGCGGCGCGCGCCCTCGGTTCTTCTCCACCCCTACGCCGACGCAACGTCATGTGCGTCGGCGGGACAAGGAGTTCTTGACATGCACAGACGTATCGCCGCCCTCGCGGTGACCGCATGCGCCGCCACCGCGCTGCTGCTCGGCAGTGCTTCCACCGCCTCCGCCGTGCCGCCGGGCTTCTACGTCCGCAGCCACCACGCCTCGCTCGCCGAGTGCGAGGCCGCCGGTCAGGCGGGCGGCGACATCTGGGGGGCGCTGTACTTCTGCACCCCGTTCCAGGGCAAGGCCGGCGTCTACGAGCTGTGGGTGCGCTACTGATCCCACCGGGAACGGATCCGGCAGGAGTTCGATCCGGCCGCCGAGTCGCTCCTGAACACGCGTCTTCCCCCCTCCCCGGGGTGGCCCGGCCCGCTGTCCCGCCGGGCCACCCCGCACACGTGCGCGCCCGATAATCGCTGGATCCGGTGGGGGTGCGTTGCTACGGTGCTCGCACCTCGACCACGGTGTACGACCGTCGGTGACCTAGGGGCATTCGCCCTGGAAAGTAGTTGATGTATGCCCCGGCCAGTAGTTCCGAGCCTCCCTCGCCGCGTCTTCATCCGCGCCGGGGCGATCGGAGCTGCGTGCATGCGCACGCCCGCGGCATCGCACTGACCCACGCGCCCTGACCCATACGCGCGTCCTTCCCGTCAGTGTGTGATCCCCGGCCGACGTCTCATGCCTCTCCGGCCTCCGCCTTGAGGGCTGCTCGGTACTCCCCTGCTGCATTGCTCATCCTCTTCGGCAAGGAGAAACCCGGGTGTCCACCGACAACCCCCAGCACCGTACGACCAACTCCTCCCACCACGGCGCCAGCGCGTACCTGAGGACCGATACCTTCACCTGCCTGTGGTGCGGGCTGACCATCGCCACGCTCGCGCCCGACGGCAGCCGTCGCAACCACTGCCCCAGCTGCCTGCACTCGAAGCACTGCCTCGACCACGTCGAGGGCGGCCCGTCCGACTGCGGGGCGCGTATGACCCCGATCTCCATCGCGGTGCTCCGCACCGGTGACTGGATGGTCATCCACCGCTGCACCCGCTGCGACGAGCTGACCTCGAACCCGGTCTGCGGGGACGACAACCAGCTGATCCTGATGCGGATGGCCGTCCGCCCACTGGCCCAACCGCCCTTCCCGCTCGAAGCGTTCGGCGATCTGTGAGCCACCGGAAGCGACCGAGGAACGGACGGAGGACCCCCATGCCACGACGTGGACCCCGGCGGTCGTCGCACCGCCCGCAGAGACGGAAGGACGTCCTGCACGGACCGGGCGGCGCTCACGGCGACGCGTTCCGCTGCGTCGGCTGTCGGCTCGACGTACCGCTGACCGCACCGGGCACCGCCCATCGCAACCACTGCCCGCACTGCCTGACCAGCCTGCACGTCGATCTGCGGATACCGGGCGACCGGGCCGCCGACTGCCGCGGGCGGATGACGGCGCTCAGCCTGTCCGTCCGGCAGGACGGGGAATGGACGCTCATCCACGAGTGCCTGACCTGCGGTGAGCTCAGTGCCAACCGCATCGCGGGAGACGACAACGCCCTGGCGCTGATGCGCATGGCCGTACGCCCCCTGTCGGACTCCCTCGTCCCGGTACGGGCGCTGCTCATGCTGTGACGCGCGCGATCTCTGCCCGAGCCGCCCGGCTCGGGCAGGGGTCGACGAACCAACGTGACGTCCACGGCCCCATGTGTCACGTTCCTTCGATGGGGGGCACACAGCCGGCGTCATCCCACCGGAGAACGACCGCGACGGGCGGGCACGCGCCGCCCTCCCGTCACCACCGGCGGGGTCCGGTTCCTGCCGAACCCGCGCCTCCGGCCTCCTCGCCCGGGTAGAGGCGGACGAATAACGTGACACCCACGACCCCATGTGTCACGTTCCTCCGATGGGGGCACACAGCCGGCGCCATCCCACCAGGGAACGACCGCGACAGGCGCGCCCACGCCACCCCCTCGCCACCACCGACGGCGTCCGGTTCCTGCCGAACCCGCGCCTCCGGCCTCCTCGCCCGGGTAGAGGCGGGGATCACCCGCGTGGCGTCGGCCATTCCTGGGTGCCGGCCCAGGCGGCGTACGAGGTCCACGGGACCGTGGGAAACCGGCTCCGCAACGCCCCCAGATCCACCTGGTAACCGGTGCCCGCGAGGAACCTGTACATGGCGTACATGTCGGGGTTGGCGGTGCGCAGGTCCTCCAGTGGCGTCTGCCGGAACGCCACTTTGCCGCCCGCGGCCCGGCCGATCTCCTCGGCCATCCGGAGCGGCGTGGGATCGTCGCCCGCCACCTCGATCCGCTGCCCGGTCCAGCGGCCCGGATCGGCCACGATGGCGGCCACGACCCGGCCGAGATCCTGCCGCGCCACCTGCTGGAGAGGCGTGTCCCCGGGAATCGGCATGGTCAGGACACCGGCGGCGACCTCGTCCAGGGCGCCCAGCGCGTTGTCGTAGAAGTAGGTCGGCGCCACCACCGTCGCCGGAAGCCCGGAGCCGGCAAGCAGCTCTTCGGTCCTGGCCTTGGTCTCGAAGTGCGGGACCCCCGTGCCGCGGTCCGCGCTGGCGACCGAGGCCAGCACCAGATGCGGCAGCGCGGCCTCCTCGGCGGCCCGTACGATCGCCGCGCCCTGCGCCACCTCCGCGTCCAGACCGTCCTGGAACGGTGTGGTGACGGCGAACGCGGCCGACGCGCCCCGGAACGCCTCGGCGAGCGAGGCCGCGTCGAACAGATCTCCCGCGACCACCTCCGCCCCGGCTGCCGCCAGCGCCTTGGCCCGCCCGCTGCCGGGATCGCGCACCACGGCGCGCACACCGTGCCCCGCCTCCAGCAGGGCGGCAACCACCGCGCCACCCTGGCCGCCGGTCGCTCCGAGTACCGCGATGGACATGGGTTCTCCCTGATCGAGGGGCATGGGTCCATGCTGACCAGCAGCGGCCGGACCTGCCACCGGGAGGGCCCCGGGCGGTGGGCGTCGGCCCCGTTTCGCCTCTGCGTCAATGATGACCGGTCAGCAACTCGGCCCAGACCGTCTTGCCCACGACCCGGTCGGCGACCCCCCAGGACGTGGCCAGCGCCTCGACCAGGTGCAGGCCGAACCCGGACTCCGCGCCGGGCCGGAGGCCACGTTGCTCCGGCCCCCGCTCACCCCGCGCGTCCGACACCTCGATACGGAGCGTGTCCGCGAGGCAGGCGAGCCTCGGTTCGAAGTCCCGTCCCTGCACGTGCCCGTGCAGCACCGCGTTGGCCGCCAGCTCGGACACGATCACTGCGGCGTCCTCGGAGAGCTCGCTCCCGTACGGCACACCCCCCCGTCGAGTTGGTGCACAGCGAGCCGACGGGCGAGCCGTGCCCCGCGACGGGTGGCACTGAAGCGCTGGACGAACTCGGCGCCCACAAGGGTGATTTCGACGTTCACCTCACCAACCGTCAGCGGGCGACCGCCTTGGTCGCCTTGCTGGTGGCGGAACCACTGGCGTGGCCGGTGCGGCGGGCGGTCACCTTCACGGTGATCTTCTTGCCGCGCTGGACAGACTTGAGCGTCAGCGAGGACTTGGTGGCGCCGGAGATCGCCTTGCCGTTCGCGTACCACTGGTAGCCGTACGAGGTCGGGGCGGGCGTCCAGGTGCCGTGGGCGGCCTTGAGGGTGCGGCCCGCCTTCGCGGTGCCGGAGATCGTGGGCTGCTTGGTGGCCTTGGGCGCGCTGCCCTTGGCGACCTTCACCGAGGCGGGCGTCGCGGAACCGTCGGCGTGACCGGTGCGGTGGGCCGTGACGGTGACGGTGATGTACTTGCCGAGCAGCGACGCCGGGACGGTGTGCGTCGACGCCGTCGCGCCCTTGACGGCCTTGCCGTCGGCCTTCCACTGGTAGCCGTAGGAGGTGGCGGACGGCGTCCAACTGCCGCTCGTGGTGGTCAGCTTGGCGCCGACCTTCACGGTGCCGGTGATATTCGGGGTGGTCGTCACCCTGGGCGCCGCGCCCTTGGCGACCGTGAGCGCCGCCGAGGTGGCCGGGACGTCCGGAGTGCCGGCCCGGCGGGCCGTGACGGTGACGCCGATCTTCTTGCCGAGCAGCGAGACCGGGACGGTGTACGCGGTGGCGGTCGCGCCGGTGATCGGCAGGCCGTCGGCGTGCCACTGGTAGGCGTACGAGGCCGGGGCGGGGGTCCAGGTGCCGGGGGACACGGTGAGATGGTCGCCGACGCGGGCGGTGGTGCCGATCGTCGGGAGGGCGCTGTTGCGGAGCGGGGCCGAGGTGACGGTGAAGTTGCCCCGCGAGTACTCCGCGCCGTTGTGCGTGATGACGCTCGCGCTCCAGGCGCCCTCGGCCGCGCCGGTCAGGTCCAGCTCGGCGGTCAGGGTGCGGCGGTCGGGCGAGACGGAGACGGTGGTCCCGGTGATCTCCCGGCCGGAGTTCCGCAGCACGAGGCGGTGGTCCTTGTGCAGGGCGGTGCCGGTGACCGCGACCGTCGTCCTCGTACCGGAGACACCAGTGGCCGGGGTGAGCTTCGTGACGGTCACCCGCTCCATGCCGCAGAGCCCCGGGCAGACCGCCTCGGCCCGGTAGGAGGTCTGCGAGGCCCTCTCCGGCAGGGAGAGGACCAGGATGCTCGGGGTGAGCTCCCTGGAGTAGCTCTCGATCACCCTGCACGAGTAGCCGCTGGAGGCGGAGTACGTGCAGCCGTTGTCGAGGCTCGGGTCGTACAGCGCGGGCACCGCCGTATCGGTGGCGCCCGTCGTGTCGCTGATCTCCATCGTGAAGCGGTCGCTGTACACGGTGGGCAGCGCGGCGCAGAAGGCGGTGTGCTCCTCGTCGAGGGTGCCGGTGACCGGGCCGTAGCCGTACGCGATGCTCTGCGACTTGTCGCACTCGGCGGCCGGTCCGTCCGGGCCCGCGATGCGCAGGGCATCGAAACGGTACGAGCCGGGGGCCTTCAGCGTCGCGGGGACGGTGACCAGGACCTGGTAGTGGGTGGAGCCGGTGACGGCGCACGCCTGGTTCTTGTTGCAGAGGGGGGTGCCGTCGTCTCCGTGCACCACCACGTTGGCAGTGCCGAGCGGGTCGCGGACGTCGATGTGCAGGGTGTCCTTGGCGTCGGCGGTGGTGACCTGGCGGCAGCGCAGCTCGCCGGGGGCCCCGAGGGTGCCCCCGGTGGACGGGCCGCCGGGCTTCGTCGCAGGGTTCGCGGTGCAGCCCTTGGCGGTCGCGGTGACGTCGCGGCGGGTCAGGATGTACTCGGCGGGGATGTCGCGGCCGGTGACCAGCACGGTGTGGGCGACGCCCGGGGTCAGCGCGCAGGTCGTCCAGGTGGAGACAGAGGGGCGGACCGAGCAGATCTGCTTGCCCTGGACGTCCAGGACGGTGAACTGGGCGAGGTCCCTGGTGCCGGGTGCCGCCTGGAGCTGGATGTTCTCCTGGGCGCTGTGGTCGTTCGCCGGAATGCTCAGGCAGCGCGAGAAGACGCCGTCACCGGTGGTGACGCGGGCGGTGGGGCCGGTCGCGGTGAAGTCGCCCGCCGGGATGGCCGGGCAGTCGGCCGCCGCGTCGGTGCGGTGCAGGGCGAGGGTGTACGGGCCGGTCGGCTTGGAGTAGCTGTCGGTGGAGACCAGGGCGCGGAACGGGGCCTTGCCGGTGAGTCCGCAGGTCCCGTCGGCGAGGCGGGACGGGTCGCAGCGCTGGATGCCATCGGCGTCGACGAGGGTCACGTCCGGGTGGGGCGCGGGCCCGAAGAGAGGCTCCAGCACCGCCAGCCGGGCGCCCTCGGGGAGCGGCAGGGCCAGACAGTCGATCTCCCCGCCGACGGTGAACTGCGACTTGTGCACACCGAGTTCGACCGGCTCGCAGCCGGTGGTGGCGGAGTGGTCGATGACGAGGGTGGGGGCGTCGGTGAAGACGGTGTAGTCACCGGCGGCGGGGAGGGAGCAGACGTCCCAGGTCTCGCAGACGGTCCTGCCGCCTTGGCCGTACACGGCGAGCAGGGAGCGTACGCCGTCGTGGACTGCGTACGCGTCGTAGCGTCCGGCGGCGGGGGCGGTGAAGGTCCGGCATCCGTGGACCGGGTCGGCGGCCGTGGGGCCGGAGTTGTATCCGTTCAGCGCCGGGTGGGCGCAGTCGGCCGGGTCGGAGATGCGGCCGACTGCGAGGGTGTGCTCGGCGGGGAAGCCGTGCTCGGCCTCGCCGACCTGCGAGAGGGCCCGGTAGGGGCCGTCGCCGGGCAGTACGCAGCCCTCGCTGTCGTCCTCGCCGAGGCCGGAGAGCGGCAGGGCGGCACAGTCCTCGTCGGCCCTGGTGTCGGCCGCCGCCGTGGTGTCGGCCCTGGTGTCGGCCGCCGCCGTGGGGGCGTACGCCTGCGCGGCGCCCGCGGGTATCAGCAGCGCGAACAGGACCGACAGCGCGAGCAACAGCGTGGCGTACGCCGCCGATCCCGCCGATCTCTCGGATCTCGCCGCCGTGCGTGGGTAGCTGGGCATTCCGTTCCCCCCGGACCGGTGGAGTGTGCGCTTCTGCCGGGGGGCTTCACGAACGACGCGCGAACGCGGGACGGCCCGGGACACAAGCGAGATGTGCGCGACTCGTAAAGAAGAGTGCACACGATGATCGCACACGCGTCCCAGGGGGCTACTTGCCCAGGACCGCCTTCATCACGCTCTTCGCGATCGGCGCACCCAGGCGGCCACCGGAGATGTCCGATCGGGAGATGTCCATGTCCGTCGGGTCGATGAACACCGCGACCGCCACCGACTTGCCGCCGGTCTTGCCGTACGAGACGAACCAGCCGTACGGCACCTCGTCGTTCACGTTGACGCCGCGCTGCGCCGTGCCGGTCTTGCCGCCGACCGTGACGCCGTCGATCAGGGCGCGCTTGGCGCTGCCCTCCTTGGCCGTGAACTCCATCATTTCCCGGACCTTCTTCGCCGTCTCCTCGGAGACGGCCTGGCTCTTGAGCTTCGGCTCGTTCTTCTCCAGGACCGACACGTCGGGGCCGCGCAGCTCGTCGACGATGTACGGCTGCATCAGCTTGCCGTCGTTGGCGAGGGCGGCCGTCACCATCGCCATCTGCATCGGTGTGCTGGTGAGGCTGCCCTGCCCCATGCCCGTCAGCGCGGTTCCGGGCTTGTCCAGTTTGTTCGGGTAGAGGCTCTTGGTGGCGAGCATGTCGCCGAACTCGTCGGAGTAGACATCGGCGTTGAAGCCGAACTTCTCGGCGGTCTCCCGCATCTTCTCGGCGCCGACCTTGGAGGCCGCGTCGAGGAAGACGTTGTTGCAGGAGTACTGCATCGCGGTCTTCATGGACGCCTTGTTGCACACCGCGTCGCCGGCCTCGCTGCCGATCTTGTTCGTGGAGAGCGGCAGGGGGTACGGGGAGACGGCGTCGGACCGCGCGTCGACGTCGGTGACCACGCCGTTCTCCAGGGCCGCGGCCGCCGTGAGGATCTTGAACGTCGAGCCGGGCGGGAAGGTCTCCCGCAGCGGACGGTTGGCCAGCGGCTTGCTCTTGTCCTTGACGAGCGCCTGGAACTTGTCCCCCTCCTTGAACGAGTTCCCGGCGAAGACGGACGGGTCGTACGAGGGAGTGGAGACCAGGGCCAGGACCTTCCCCGTGCTCGGTTCCAGCGCGACGACCGCGCCCCGCGCGCCGAGGTCGGTCAGTCCCTTGTAGCCGGCCTTCTGTGCCTTCGGGTCGATCGTGGTGATCACATCACCGCCGCGCCGCTGCTCGCCGGTGATGATGTCCTTGGCGTGCCGGAACGCGAAGCGGTCGTCCTGGCCGCTGAGGATGTTGTCGTACGTCTTCTCCAGGAGGGACATGCCCTGCGCCTGGGAGGCGTATCCGGTGACGGGGGCGTACATCGGGCCCTGCTTGAAGGTCCGCCGGTACTTGAAGTCCGTTCCGTCGACCGCCTTGGATCCGGTGATCGCGTCGCTGCCCACGATGATGTCGCCGCGCGGGGTGGCGAACTGGGCGATCTTCACCCGGCGGTTCTTCTCGTGAGTGGCCAGGGACTCGCTCTGGAAGTACTGGAGCCAGTTCGCCCGCAGCAGCAGCGCCATCACCAGCAGCCCGCAGAATATGGCTATGCGCCGCAACGGCCTGTTCATCGTGATCCACTCCCGTTCCCATAACCCATTTGATCCTTAATGAATAAGGATGCCGGTTAGGCACGGATGGTTGCACCGGCAACCATCCGTGCGGGCCCTTCCGGCCGGGAGGTGCGGGCCGTCCCGGACGCGGCCGGGTGCGCAGGCCGTGGGCGTGGCCGTGGCCGTTCAGAGGTCGACCCTGTCCTCCTCGCGCCTGCGCCGACCGCCCACCGCCTGCCGTCCACCGCCCGCCGCCCGCCGTCCTTATCCTGTCCGGATGACCACGACGGCTGCGCCTCCCCTTGAACTCGTCATATTCGACTGCGACGGCGTACTCGTCGACAGCGAACGAATCGCCGTGCGCGTCCAGGTCCAGGTGGGCGCCGAGCTGGGGTGGCCGCTGACGGCGGACGAGGTCGTCGAGAAGTTCGTGGGCCGGTCGAACGTATCCATCGGCGAGCTGATCGACGCCCGCCTGCCGGGCCGGTCCGCAGCCTGGCAGCAGCGCTTCGAGCAGCTCCACCGCGATGCCGTCGACGCCGAACTCGTCGCGGTGGACGGCATCCACGAAGCACTGGCCGCCCTCACGCTCCCCACCTGTGTGGCATCGAGCGGCAGCCACGAGAAGATGCGCCACACCCTCGGCCGCACCGGGCTCCACTCCCACTTCGAAGGCCGCATCTTCAGCGCCGGCGAGGTCGCCCACGGCAAGCCCGCCCCCGACCTCTTCCTCCACGCGGCCCGGCGGATGGGCGTCGCCCCCGCCGCCTGCGTGGTCGTCGAGGACAGCAAGTACGGCGTCCAGGCCGCCCGTTCGGCCGGCATGCGGTCCCTGGGCTACGCGGGCGGGCTGACCCCGGCACACTGGCTGGAGGGCCCTGACACCGTGGTCTTCGACGACATGCGCAAGCTGCCGGTACTGCTGTCCGAACTCTCCCTCTCCCGCTGAGCAACTCCGCCGAACGGAAGGCCGCTACGACCGCCCGCCACAGCCGTCGTCCGCTGACGTTGCCGTCACCGTTGCCGTCAGACGGCACAGAGGCCCCACGAAATCACTCTCGGTGGGGCCTCTGAAACAGGCAGCGCTATTCCCGTCCTGCATCTGCAGAAACAGACGGAACAGAGCAGAGAACCTATCCACTGCCGTCAGACGGTTCAGCCCAGGTACGGCTTCTCGCACTGTTCCAGGAAGTGCTGGAGCCTGAGTCGTTGGGTGTGGTGCATCGGCAACTGCTCGATCTCGTCCGGCGGCACGAACCGGAGTTCGGTGGACTCGTCGGAGATCTCCAGCCGGCCGCCGGTGATGCGGGCGGTGAAGCAGACGTTGAACTGGCGGCGGACCTCGCCGTCGGTGTAGGCGATGATGTGTTTCGGGTCGGTGTAGGTGCCGACCAGGCCGGTGATCTCTACGTCGAGGCCGGTCTCTTCCTTGACCTCGCGGACGGCCGTGCCTGGCAGGGAGTCGGTGAGGTCCATACCGCCTCCGGGCAGGGCCCATAGGTCGTTGTCGCGGCGGCGCTGGAGGAGGATGCGCCCGTGATCGTCGGTGACGACGGCGGATGCGGCGACGACCATGCTGTTCGGCTTGGGCGCGTTCGGGTCGTCGTAGTACTCGGTGCGGACCATGATCAGCCTTCCTCCCGTACGGGGGGTGCCGTCGTCCACACGGCGTCGAAGCTGTTGGCGTAGGTGTCGAACATGCCGCCTGCTTCGTGTCGTCGAAGGTGCTATACGGGGGCGGCGTACGCGTTGACGCCCCAGAGGTGTGCGTTGACGAGTTGCTGGTCGTCGGCGCGGTAGAGGGAGTTGCAGAGCGTGGTTTCGTGGGTGCGGACTTCGATTCCGGGGGTGGCGAGCGGCCTGTAGTGCATGAGCGCGAGGCGGCAGCGGGATTCGATGCCGTGGCCGAACCGCTCCTCCTGGCCGCGGGCTTGGACGCGGTTGGGAATCCGGAATCCGGGCCGAAGAGGGACGGGCTCTCAGAACCGCTCTCGGTCGCTACAGATACTCCGCGTACGCGTCCAGCGCCCTCAGCACCTCCGCCTCTCCCGCCGGGGGCAGTTGCAGGACGACCTCCTCGATGCCCAGGTCCGCGTAGTGCGTCAGCTTTCCCGGGCTCGGGAGCACCGCGTAGGGGACCACCTGGAGCTGCTTCGGGTCGCGGCCGGCCGACTCCCAGGTCTCGCGCAGCTTCGGTACGGACTCCGTCAGGCCGCGGCCGCCGATCGGGAGCCAGCCGTCCGCGTACTGCGCGATGTGCGTGAACAGCTTCGGGCCCGCCGCGCCGCCGATCAGGGTGCGGGGGCCGTTCACCGGGCCGCGGGGCTTCCGGACCGGCTTCGGGTACGCGTGGCTGGCCCGGACGGAGCCGAACTCTCCGTCGTACGCCTTCGGTTCGTCGGCCCACAGGGCGCGCATCAGGGCCATGCGGTCGCGGACGAGTTCACGGCGCGTCGACCAGTTCACCCCGTGGTCCGCGGCTTCCTCGGCGTTCCAGCCGTAGCCGAGGCCGAGCGTGAACCGGCCGCCGGAGAGATAGTCGAGGGTGGCGATCTGCTTCGCCAGGTCGATCGGGTCGTGCTGGGCGACGAGGGTGATGCCGGTGCCGAGGGCGAGGCGTTCGGTGACCGCGGCGGCCTGGGCGAGGGCGACGAAGGGGTCGAGGGTGCGGCCGTACTCCGGCGGGAGTTCGCCGCCCGCCGGGTAGGGCGTGTCCCGGCTCACCGGAATGTGGGTGTGCTCGGGCAGCCAGAGCCCGGCGAACCCGCGCTGTTCGAGCTCGCGGGCGAGCCGTAGCGGCGTGATCGTCTCATCGGTGAGGAAGATCGTCGTGGCGATCCGCATGGGGAGGACACCTCCGTCGTGGTCCGGTGACGGCCCCAACGTATGCCGTGCGGTACGGAAAGCCGAGCGTCCGGAAGCGCGGGTCCCGGCCATTCCTCCCGCCGTTTCCCCGGAGTTCACGGCTCGCGGCCAGGGTCGGGTAGGTCACCCCTCGACCGCCACGACACCCCCGGGGAGCCCCGTATGCCCGTACCGCAATCCGCCCACGGCCGTCCGATGGCCAGGCGCGGCCTTCTCGTCGGAACGGCCGCCACCGCTCTGACGTTGGGAACTGTGAGCTTCGCCGACGCCGCGACCGGGGACGGCGCCCCGGACCGGACCAGGACCGTGCGCGGCACCCTGCCGGCCGGGTCGCCCGACTATGTCTACCTGCCGGTCGAAGTCCCGCGCGGGGTACGGGAGATCGCCGTCTCGTACACGTACGGGAAGACGCCCGTCCCGGCCGGGACGCAGGGCAACGCCCTCGACATCGGCATCTTCGACGAGCGCGGCACGGAGCTGGGCGGGCGCGGGTTTCGCGGATGGTCCGGCGGGGCGCGCACCGCCTTCTTCATCCGGGCGGACGAGGCGACGCCCGGCTACATCGCGGGGCCGGTGCGGGCAGGGACCTGGAACATCGCCCTCGGGCCGTACACCGTCGCCCCGGAAGGGCTCCCGTACGAGGTGACGGTCACCCTGCGCTTCGGGCCCACCGGGTCCACGCCGAAGCCCGTGTACCCGCCGGAGCGCGCGAAGGGGCGCGGGCGGGCCTGGTACCGCGGGGACTGCCATCTCCACTCCGTCCACTCGGACGGCAGGCGCACCCCGGCCGAGATCGCCGCCGCCGCACGCGCGGCCGGGCTCGACTTCATCAACAGCAGTGAGCACAACACGTACTCCGCGCACGGCGCGTGGGGCGGACTGTGGGGTGACGATCTGCTGGTCCTCACCGGCGAGGAGATCACCACCCGCAACGGGCATGTGATCGCGCTCGCGACCGACCCGGGCACCTGGATCGACCGGCGCTACCGGGCCCGCGACAACCGGTTCGGGCACTACGCGAAGGCCGTGCGCCGGGCCGGCGGCCTGGTCGTGCCCGCGCATCCGCACGCCACCTGCATCGGCTGCCACTGGAAGTTCGGCTTCGGCGAGGCGGACGCGGTGGAGGTGTGGAACGGGGCGTACACCCCGGAGGACGAGATCGCCCTCGCCGAGTGGGACAACTCCCTTGTGGCGGCGGTCCGTTCGTCGAAGCCCTGGGTTCCGGCGATGGGCAACAGCGACGCGCACCGGGAGCCGGACAGGGTGGGGCTGCCGCAGACCGTCGTCCTCGCCGACGAGTTGTCGCGCAGGGCGATCGTGGCCGGGATCCGGGCCGGGCGCTCCTACATCGCCGAGTCGTCCGCCGTGAGCCTGTCCTTCGGCGCCTCGGGCGGGCGCGGCCGGCACGCCGGGATCGGTGAGCGGCTGCGGGTGGACGGGGACGGCACCCCGGTCACCGTACGGCTGGAGGCGACCGGGGCGCCCGGCTGCACCGCGCACTTCGTCACCGATCAGGGCACGCTGTTCACGGCCGCGCTGCCGGAGTCGGGGGCAGGCACGGTGGAGTGGAGTACGACGCCGGCCTACGCCGCCTATGTGCGGGCCGAGGTCCGGCACCCGGCGACGGTGCCGGGGCTGCCGGGGGCACTGGCGGCGCTCACCAATCCGGTGTCCCTGGAGGGTTAGGGAGCAGTCGCTGCGCGGGCGGTCCCCTGCGCGGCCGGTGGCGCGAGCGTGCGAAGCCGTCGTACACACGCTCGTCGCTGGACGGCCGAAAGGCCAGCGACCAGCGCACCCAGCACCAGCCAGCCCGCCGGGCCGGCGGCCATCACCACGCCGGTCAGCAGCGGCGGCCCGGCGGACTTCTGGATGGACTGGGACATCCCCGCCACCCCCAGATACTCGGCGCGGGCGTTCTCGGGCGCGAGGAGGACCGCCAGCTCCCAGGAACTCACCGAGCGCATCAGCTCCGCCAGGGTCACCACGAGTGCCGCGGCGAGCAGTACGGCCGTGGCCACCCAGGTCCCGCCCCGGGTGGCCACGGCCAGGAAGGCGCAGCACACGAACATCAGGCCCCCGTACAGCAGCACCGCCCGCGTGGCCCGGCGCGGCCCCTCGGCCCGCGCCGACACGCTGATCTGGAGCGCCACGACCATCACGGTGTTGATGACCAGGAAGACGGGGACGAGGGCGTGCGGCGCCGAGGTGCGGTTCACCAGCCACAGCGGCAGACCGACGCCGAGGACCGAGTCGTCGAGGTTCATCGGAATGTCCAGCAGTACGAACGTGAGGTAGCCGCGGTCCCGCCACGGACTGGCCCTGCGGGCGGGCCGCTGCGGCTGCGACAGTGGCTGCGGGTGTGGCTGCGACTGCGACAGTGGCTGCGGATGCGGGTGTGGCTGCGGATGCGGGTGTGGCTGCGGGTGTGGCTCCGACCGCAGTGGCTCCGGCTGCGGCTCCGGCCGCGGCCCGTTGGCGGCTCCGGCCACCTCGACGGTCTCTTCCCGCGGCTCGTTCGTACGCCACACCAGCACCGCCGCGACGAGGAAGGAGAGCGCGTTGCCCAGGATCAGGGCCCGGTAGGCGCCGCCGGTCCCCACGGCCAGACCGAGGGCCGCGATCCCCGCGCCGAGCCCGTAGCCCGCGTTGGCCGCGCTGCGGGAGAGCGCCTGATAGGCCACGCGCCGCGCGCCTGCCGTCCGGGTGGCGAAGAGCATCTCCAGCGTCTTCGCCGCCCTGTCTCCCAGATAGGTGACGGCGACGACGGGCAGCAGCGCGTCGAAGCCGTCGCACATCAGCACCAGGGCGAGCGTCACCAGGCGGAGCAGGTGGCAGCCGATCAGCAGCGGGCGCACCGGGAAGCGGCCGGCCAGCCGTCCGGCGAGCGGGGAGCCCGCGATGCCCGCGACTCCGGCCACGCCGAGCAGCACCCCGATCTGCTGGGCGCTCAGATGCGTCACGAAGGTGAGATACAGGACCGAGGACGCGGCCCACAGCCCCGATCCGGTCCGGTCCACGGCCAGGGCGAGCAGCATGATCCGCGCGTTGCGACCGCCCGGCGGATTGCGCAGCTGGGCCAGGAGGCCCCGCCCGCCCCGCGCCGCTGAACCGCCTTGCCCCGTTGGTCCCGCCGAACCGCCCCGCCCCGCTGGTCCGCCTCGTCCCCCTGGCCCCGCCGGTCCGCCTTGCGGGGTCGCCGGTGCCCCGCTGTCCTTGTCGCGCCGCATGGCACGCCCCCTCAGATGTGTCCCGATGCGTCCCGATACATCCCGGCCGCATGCCTCGACATCGGGAGATCGGCAGATCAGGGGGAGCTTGCCGGGCCAACCATCTCGATGTCAAGATACTTGATGTCGACATACTTAGGGCCCCTGCACGCCCCGCCGCCCCTGTGCACCGCCCCTGTGCACTTCACGCCCGGGGGCGTCACAGTGGAAGGGGGACATCGGGCGGGGCTGCCGGAGGAGGTATCCGGATGGACGCGACCGGCGAGAACGACGACCGGCTCCGGGACTACCGCGGCAAACGGCACTTCGACGCGACCGCGGAACCGCACGGCGACGGGGAGCGGCCGGGCCCGGCGCCCTGCTTCGTCGTCCAGATCCACCAGGCACGGCGCATGCACTTCGACTTCCGGCTGGAGGTCGACGGCGTGCTGAAGTCCTGGGCGGTGCCGCGCGGTCCCTCGGAGAACCCGCGCGAGAGGCGGCTGGCCGTCCCCACCGAGGACCACCCGCTGGAGTACCGCACGTTCGAGGGAGTGATCGCGAAGGGCGAGTACGGCGGCGGCACGGTGATCGTCTGGGACCAGGGCACCTATCGGCCGCTCAGCCACGACCGCTGGGGCGCACCGGTGCCGTTCGAGCAGTCCCTGGAGAACGGGCACGCGACCTTCTGGCTGGACGGCACCAGGCTGCACGGCGAGTTCGCCCTCACCCGCTTCAAGAAAGGCGGCGAGGAGGGCGCCCCGGGCGGGGAGATATGGCTGCTGATCAAGGCCAAGGACCGGCTCGCCACCCAGGACGGGCCGGACGCGCCCGACCCGTACCGGGCCCGTTCGGCCCGTACGGGGCGCACGCTGCAGCAGGTCGCCGCCGAGGAGGGAGGCGGGTCTCCGTGACCGCGCGCCGGACCGTGGAGGTGCTTCTCGACCGGTACGGCACCACCTATGCCGCCGAGGCCGGTATCCGGCTGCGGAACACCCCGCAGCCCCTGTACCAACTCCTCGTCCTCAGCGATCTGCTGAGTGCCCGCATCCGGGCGTCCGCGGCGGTGGCGGCGGCACGCGCGCTGTTCGCCCACGGCATGCGGTCCCCGGACCGGATGATCGGAGCGACCTGGCAGCAGCGCGTCGACGCACTGGGCGAGGGCGGCTACCGGCGCTACGACGAACGGACCGCCACCCAGCTCGGCGACGGGGCGGAGCTCCTGCTGGTCGAGTACGGGGGCGATCTGCGGCGGCTGCGCAAGGAGGCCGACGGCGACCTGGACGTCCTGCGGGGCGGGCTGCGCAGGACCCCGGGCATGGGCCCGGCCGGTGCGGACATCTTCGTACGCGAGGTGCAGGCCGTATGGCCGGAGACGGCACCGTTCCTGGACGGGAAGGCACTTCAGGGCGCGGAGGAACTGGGACTGCCCGCCTCTCCGGCGAAGCTCGCACACCTGGCGGAGCAGGCCGAGGGAGAGGAGCGGGGCGGGGAGGCCGACGCGGTGCTCGCGGCGGCCCTGGTGCGTGCGGCGCTGGACAAGCACGTCGTGGACGACGTCATGGAGCACGCCACCTGAGGACGGCGGACGGCGCGGGACCGGAGCACCCGCCGCCCCCGGGCCACGGCCGACGCCCGGCGGCGGTGCGCCCGGCGGTCAGCAGCGGGCCGTTCGGGCCGGCGGCGCCGGGGCCTCGGGCGGTGAAGAGCGCGGCCGGACGGCTCGGCCGCCGGTCCCCCACGACCAACGCCCGCCAGTCCTCCACGACCAACGCCCGCCAGTCCTCCACGACCAACGCCCGTCAGTCCTCCACGACCAGCGCCGGAGTCTCCTTCGTCAGCACCTCGCCGCGGAAGAACGCCGGGCTGCGGCGCCGCATCACCAGCATCAGCACCACGCCGAGCAGCAGCAGCCCGACACCGATCACGAACACCGAGCCGACCCCGAAGACCGACGAGCCGGAGCCGTACGCGGGATTCCACATGTCGTAGAGGGTCTTGCCGAAGACCGCGGTGAGCAGGATGCCGCCGACGACCGGGAAGAGGCCCTTGAAGACCAGATCGCGGACGGAGCGGGTCAGCTCGGCGCGGAAGTACCGGGCGCAGGCGAAGGCCGTCAGCGCGTAGTAGAAGCAGATCATGAGGCCGAGCGCGTAGATCGTGTCGACCAGGACGTGTTCGCTGACCAGGGTCATGACCGTGTAGAAGACGCCGGTCGCCACGCCCGCGGTGACCGTGGCCCTGCCCGGGGTCCGGAAGCGCGGGTGGACGCGGGCGTACGAGGCGGGCAGGGCCTCGTAGGTGGACATCGCCAGGACGGTGCGGGCCACCGGGATGAAGGTGGTCTGCAGGCTCGCCGCCGCCGAGGCGAGTACGGCGATGAAGAGCAGGACGCCGAGGCCGGGGCCCATGACCGGGCCGGCCAGTGCGGCGAAGACGTTGTCGGAGTGGGCCGGGTTGGCGAGGCCGAGACCCGAGCCGCCGGAGCCGACGGCCATCTGGGCGGCGACACCGGTCGCCAGGTAGGAGCCGACGAGCACGACCATCGCGATGAGAGCGGCGCGCCCGGGGGTCTTCTCGCTGCCGATGGTCTCCTCGTTGGCGGTCAGGCAGGTGTCCCAGCCCCAGAACATGAAGATCGACAGCGAGAGCCCCGCCGTGAACGCCGCGAAGGACTGCACCGCGAACGGGTTCAGCCAGGACCAGGAGAAGTGCAGCGACGAGGCGAACTCCCCGCTGCGCGCCTTCTGTACGGCCATCACCACGAACAGCGCGAGGACGACGAGCTGAAGGCCCACCAGGGCGTACTGGATCCCTTTGGTGGCCGTCATGCCCCGGTAGCTGATCGCCGTGGCGATGGCGATCAGGATCAGGCAGCTGAGGATGTGGACGGGTTTGCTGTCGTCCAGGGCGGCGATCGAACCCTTGCCCGTGATCTCGCCCGCCAGGAGCCAGAAGTACGAGGTGGCGACGCCCGCCAGGTTCGACAGGACGATGATCGTCGCGATGACCAGGCCCCAGCCGCACATCCAGCCGACGCGCGGGCCGAACGCCTTCACCGTCCAGGTGAAGGAGGTGCCGCAGTCCGGCATGGCCTTGTTGAGTTCGCGGTACGCGAAGGCGACGAGCAGCATCGGCAGGAAGCCGGCCAGGAAGACGGCGGGCATCTGCACGCCGACCTCTCCCGCCGTGGAGCCGAGCGTGGAGGTGAGGCAGTAGACGGGGGCGACGGTGGAGATGCCGATGACCGCGCTGCCCATCAGGCCGACGGAGTTCCCGCCGAGGCCCTTGCCGCGCACTCCGCCGTCGGCCGGGGCGGCTCCCCGGACCGTGTCTCCGGCCTGCGGCCGCACGTCCAGCTGTGTCATGGAAAGGACGTTAAGCGCTGCGATATCCACATTCGGAGGATGAGACTCCGCCCTCCCATCCTTGAATTTCGGATGACAGAACGGATAAGTGAGCGTGAATTGAAGGCGATCGACGCACACGCCCTTCCAATAAGAGGCCGATCCCTGATCGCAGCACCGTACGGGAATCGCAGCACTGTCCGTTTTGTGGGGATTCAAAATTTTCCCGCGGGTGTCCGCTCAGCGGACACCCGCCGGGCCGCGCACAGCGTCCACCGGTTCAGCCCGGCCAGACGATCGCCTGGAGTTCGCTGTACGCGTGCAGGGCGTAGGAGCCGACATCGCGCCCGACGCCGCTCTTCTTGAACCCGCCGAACGGGGCCTCCATGTTCCGCCCGACGGTGTTCACCCCGACCCCGCCCGCGCGCAGCCGGCGGGCCACCCGGAAGGCCCGTGCCACGTCCGAGGACCAGACGTAGTCGATCAGTCCGTAGTCGCTGTCGTTGGCGAGTGCGATGCCCTCCTCCTCGTCGTCGAAGGGGACGACCACGACGACCGGGCCGAAGATCTCCTCCCGGACGACGCGCATGTCGTGAGTGCAGTCGGCGAGGAGGGTGGGCGCGACGTAGAAGCCCCGGCCGGGTCCGGCCGGGCGTTCGCCGCCCGTGACGATCCGCGCCCCCTCCTTCCGGCCGAGTTCGACGTACGACTCGACGCGGTCGCGGTGGGCGGCGGAGATGACCGGGCCGACGACCGTGCCCCTGGCCGTCGGGTCGCCCACCTTCAGATGGCCCGCGTACGCGGTGAGCTTCTCGATCAGGGCGTCGTGGGCCGCGCGCTGGACGAGGACGCGGGTCGGGGCCGTACAGATCTGCCCGCTGTAGAAGGAGAACGTGGTGCCGATGCCCGCCGCCGCGGAGTCGAGGTCCGCGTCGTCGAGGACGACGGCGGCGCCCTTCCCGCCCAGCTCCATCAGCTGACGCTTCATCGAGCGCCCGCACACCTCGGCGATGCGCTGTCCGACGGCGGTGGAGCCGGTGAAGCTGACCATGTCGACGTCCTCGCAGTCGACGGCCGCCTCGCCCGCCTCCGGGCCCGATCCGGTGACGACGTTGACGACGCCCGCCGGAACGCCCGCCTCTTCGAGCGCCTCGGCCATCCGGTAGACGGAGAGCGGGTCCTGCGGTGCGGGCTTCACGACGACCGTGTTGCCCATGGCGAGTGCGGGGGCGACCTTGCCGGCCGGGTTGGCCCAGGGGTTGTTGTACGAGGTGATGCAGGTGACGACGCCCACCGGCTGGCGTACGGCGAGCGCCCCGAAGACACCGGCCCGGCCCATCGGCCCGGCCTCGTTGATCTGGGGTGCGACGGCTTCCTCGACCGGCTCCAGGGCGCCCCTGGCGTACCGGCGGAAGCGGGCGGCGCCGACGGCGACCTGCATGCCTCTGGCCGTCGCCGTGGTGGCGCCGCTCTCCGCCTGGGCGAGCGCGGCGTTGCCGGCGAGGTCGCGCTGCATCAGGTCGGCGGCCCGGTCGAGGATCGCGGCCCGCTCCTCGGGGCGGGTGCGGGACCAGCCGGCGAGGGCCTCGCGGGCCGCGGACGCCGCCGTGTACACCTGCTCACGGCTCGCCTCGGGGGCGAGGCCGACGACCTCCTCGGTGGCCGGGTTGATCACCTCGTAGTGCCCGTGGTCGGGTTCGGTCCACTGCCCGCCGATGAACAGGCGCCGGTTCCGGTCGCTCATACGGTGCTCACCGTCCGGGTGTCGCGGCCCGAGCGCAGCACCGTACCGGGGACCGCGCCGGTCACCTTGTCGTCGCGCAGGGTCTCCACCCCGTTGACGCGGACGGAGACGATGCCGATGGCCTTGGAGTCGAGCCGGGGGCTGTCGCCGGGCAGGTCGTGCACGAGGGTGGCGGGCCCGGCGTCGATGCGTTCGGGGTCGAAGAGGACCAGGTCGGCGTGGAAGCCCTCCTGGATCCGGCCCCGGTCGCGGAGCCCGAAGAGGCGGGCGGGATCGTCGGTGAGCATCCTGACGGCCTGTTCGAGGGGGAGGAGCTTGCGCCGGCGCAGGCAGTCGCCGAGGAAGCGGGTGGTGTACGGGGCGCCGCACATCCGGTCCAGGTGCGCGCCCGCGTCGGAGCCGCCGAGCATGACGTCCTCGTGTTCCCAGGTCTGCTGTCGCAGCGCCCAGGAGTCGGGGTCGTTGTCGGTGGGCATGGGCCACAGCACCGTGCGCAGTCCGTCGTTGGCGCAGATCTCGACGAGGCAGTGGAAGGGGTCCTGGCCGCGTTCTGCGGCGATGTCGCCCACGACGCGTCCGCTCAGCCCCTCGTTGGCGGCGCTGTAGGTGTCCCCGATGACGTAGCGGCCGAAGTCGGCGAGGCGGCGGAAGACGCCGGCCTCCTTGCTGTCGGCGCGGCGCAGCATCTCGGCGCGGGTGGCGGTGGAGCGGAGCCGCTCGATGCGTTCGGGGACGGGAAGGGCGAGGATGTCGCCCCAGCCGGGGATGAGGTTGAGGGCGCAGAAGGTGCCGAGCGACATGTTCATGGGCGTGAGGATCGGCATGGTGAGGGCGACGATCCGGCCGCCGGCCCGGCGGGCCCGTTCGCTGGGGACGAGCTGGCGCGGTACGCGTTCGGGGACGGCGGCGTCGATGGTGAGGACGTTCCAGTTCAGCGGGCGTCCGGCGGTGGCCGTCATGTCGACGAGGAGTTCGATCTCTTCGTCGGCGAACTGGTCGAGGCAGCCCGCGACGATCGCTTCGAGCTGGGTGCCCTCGTGCTCGCCGACGGCGCGGGAGAGGGCGAGGAGCTCCTCGGGCAGCGCGTGCCGGGAGGCGACCGGTCGTCCGTCCCCGTCGGAGTGGGTGGCGGACTGGGTGGTGGACAGCCCCCAGGCCCCGGCGTCCATCGCGTCGTGGAGGAGCGCGAGCATGGCGTCGAGCTGCTGGGGGGTGGGCTGCCCGCCGATCGCGTCGGCGCCCATGACGTGTCTGCGCAGGGCGCAGTGGCCGACCATGAACCCGGCGTTGACGGCGATCCGTCCTTCGAGGGCGTCGAGGTATTCGCGGAAGCTGGACCAGTTCCAGTCGACCCCCTCCTCCAGCGCCGTGAGGGCCATGCCTTCCACCCGCGCCATCATGCGGCGGGTGTAGTCGGCGTCCTCGGGGCGTTCGGGGTGGAGCGGGGCGAGGGTGAAGCCGCAGTTGCCTCCGGCGACGGTGGTGACGCCGTGGTTCATGGACGGGGTGGCGTACGGGTCCCAGAAGAGCTGGGCGTCGTAGTGGGTGTGGGGGTCGACGAAACCGGGGGCGAGGACGAGGCCGGTGGCGTCCTCGGCGGTGACGGCCTCCTCGGCGAGCGTGCCCGGTTCGGCGATGACGGCGATACGGCCGTCACGGATGCCGACGTCTGCGCGGTACGAGGGTCCGCCGGTGCCGTCCACGACGGTCGCTCCGCGGATGAGGTGGTCGAGCATGACGGGGGTCCCCTTCTGTGGTGGATGTGGAGCCGGGGTGCGCACGGCCGCGACCCGCACCCCGGCTCCACGCAGCGGCGGTCCGGGAAGACGCCGCAGCTTTCGGCGGGGCTGGATCCAGCCCCGCCGGGCGCGATCAAGCCCCTCCGGCGATTGAGGAGCGGGGTTCCGGGGGCAGAGCCCCCGGACCCACTACGCCGCGTCGCGGAAGCGGGACGTCCGATGCACCGGGTCCGTGTCGATCTCCGGGATCACGTGCTCACCGATCAGCCTGATCGAGTTCAGCGTGTCCTCGCGGCTGATCCCGATCGGCAGCCCGAAGCTCAGCTGATCCGCCCCCGCCTGCTCCCACCGCTTGCACTGCCGCAGCACCTCGTCCGGATCGCCGCAGATCATCAGCTCCTCGGCGATCAGGAGCTCGATGATCTCCTCGGAGTACTCCGGCAGCAGCTCCGGCCACTCCGGTATGCCCTCCGGCCGGGGGAACGTGTCGTGGTAGCGGAACAGCAGCGACTGCAGGTAGTTCAGCCCGCCGCCCACCGCGATCTCGACGGCCTTCGCGTGCGTCTCGGCACAGATGGCCGTGGAGGTGACCATGACGTTGTCGTTGACGAAGTCCCCGACGGGCTCGGCCTCCTTGACGGCCGTCTTGTAGGACTCGACCACCCACTCCATGTCGGAGACCTTCTGCACGCTGAAGCCCAGCACGCCGAGCCCCTTCTTCCCCGCCATCGCGTACGAGGACGGCGACCCGGCCGCGTACCACATCGCCGGGTGCGACTTCCCGTACGGCTTGGGCAGGATCTTGCGCGGCGGCAGCGACCAGTGCTTGCCCTGGAAGCCGGCGTACTCGTCCTGGAGCCACATCTTGGGGAACTCGGCGATGGTCTCTTCCCAGAGTTCCTTCGTGTGGTTCATGTCGGTGATGCCCGGCATGAAGCCGAGGATCTCGTGGCTGCCGGCCCCGCGCCCGGAGCCGAATTCGAAGCGGCCCTCGGAGAGGTGGTCGAGCATGGCGACCTTCTCGGCCACCTTCACGGGGTGGTTGACGGGGGCGAGCGGGTTGAAGATGCCGGATCCGAGGTGGATGCGGTCGGTGGCGTGCGCGAGGTAGCCCAGGTACACATCGTTGGCCGAGAGATGCGAGTACTCCTCCAGGAAGTGGTGCTCGGAGGCCCAGGCGTACTTGAAGCCGGACTTGTCCGCCTGGATGACGTACTCGGTCTCCTCGATCAGCGCCTTGTGCTCTGCCCCGGGGTCGCTCTTGGCCCGTGCGGCGGGCACGTACCCCTGTACAAAGAGCCCGAATTCCAAGGGGGTTCACCGTCCTCAATCGTTTCTGACGCACCGTCAGATCGTGATGCGTCCGACTGTTCCACCGGCACTCGCACCCGTCAATACCTGACGCTGCGTCAGATCAACTCGTGCGGCTCAGAACAGGCTGACGCCCGCCAGCCATCCCCCGTCGATGACGAACGGCTGCCCGGTGATGTACGAGGAGTCGTCCGAGGTCAGGAAGAGCGCCAGCGCCGCCACCTCCTCCGGCCGCCCGATCCGCCCCAGCGGTACGTGCTTCCGGTACAGCTCGGCCACCGCCGCCCTGGACTCCTCCGGGTCCGCGGTGGGATCCAGCGCCGCCGGGTTGGTCATCGCGGTGTCCACGGCCCCGGGGCAGAGCGCGTTGACCCGTATCCCCTTCGCCGCCAGCTCCACCGCCGCCACCTTGGTCAGCCCGAGCACCGCGTGCTTGGTGGCGGCGTACGCGCCCACGAACGCCATGCCCGTGAGCCCCGTGTACGAGGCGGTGTTGACGATGGTCCCGCCGCCCGCGGCCTCGATCTCGGGCGCGACGTTCCTGATCCCGAGGAACGCGCCCACCTGATTGACCTGCACCACCTGCTGGAACTCCGCCAGCGGCGTGGCCACCAGCTCGTTGAACCGGAGGATCCCCGCGTTGTTGACCAGCCCGTCGATCCTGCCGAAGGCGTCCTTCGCGGCAGAGACGGCGGCCTGCCAGTCCTCCTCCCGGCTCACATCCAGATGGACGAACCGGGCGACGTCCGCCCCCAGCTCCTCCCGTATCTCCTTGGCCAGCGCCTCGCCCTGCTCGTCGAGCACATCGGCGATCACCACCCGCGCGCCCTCCGCGGCGAACAGCCGCGCCTCCTGCTCGCCCTGTCCGCGCGCCGCACCGCTGATCAGCACGGCGCGCCCGTCCAGCTTGCCCATGGCCTGACTCCTACCTGTCGAGATGGGGTGCGACCTCGGCGGCGAACGCCGCCATCTGGTCGGTCAGTTCGCTGCGGCTCCGGCTGCGGAACCGCACCTGGATCTGGTGGACGCCCATGGCTCCGTACGCGCGCAGCGACTCGGCGAGAACCTCGGGCTTGCCGGCGAGGGTGCGCCGCCCCACGGACCACTCGGGCTCACCGACGTACAGCGGCTCGGTGATCGCGCCGACGACGATCGGGTCCTCGATCCCGGCCGCCTCGCGCAGCTCCTTCAGCCGGGCGATCTGCGCGGGCAGCTTCTCCCGCGGATCGCCCTGCGGCAGCCAGCCGTCACCCCGCACCGCGGCCCGGCGCACGGCGGCGGGCGAGGAGCCGCCCACCCAGACCGGCACCCGTTCCTGGGCCGGTCGCGGCAGCTGTCCGAGCCCGGCGAAGGAGAACCGCTCCCCCGCGAACTCCGGGTACTCCTCGGGCCCGAGCGCCGCCTTCAGCGCGTCCACGGCCTCGTCGAGCACCCGGCCCCGCCCCTCGAAGTCCGCCCCGAGCGCCTCGAACTCCTCCTTCACGTGCCCGGCCCCGACCCCGAGGATCAGCCGGCCGCCGCTGAGGTGGTCGAGGGTGGCGTAGTGCTTGGCGGTGGCCAGCGGATGCCGCAGCCCCACCACCGCGACATGGCTCATCAACAGGACCCGCTCGGTGATCCCGGCGAGAAAGGCGAGGGTGGCGACCGGGTCGTACCAGACGGTGCCCATGACCCCGGCGAGCCTGCGCGGGATCGCGACGTGGTCGCAGCTCGCCAGATAGGCGAAGCCGGTGCGGTCGGCGGTGCGGGCGATCGCGGCGAGGTCGGCCACAGTGGCCGCCGCCTCCCACCCCTCGGCGTAGATGGTGCTCTGCGACTGGATCGGCAGCTGCATCCCGTACGACAGCGGCCCGGTGGGTGATATCGGCACCGTGCGGCCTCCTCCCGAGAAGATCTGACGCACCGTCACACAACGGGGCGCGGGGTCATCGTCGTACCTGACGCTGCATCAGACAAGGGGTGGGCGGCCGGGAAGGGGCCAGTCACCCAAGCCCCGGAACAGGAGGTCGCGCTCGATCGCAACATAATGATCAGTGTTGACTGATTCATACAACAGCAGTCCCACCACGGGGAGTTGGCATGCAGAGTATGAACGGCGGGGGCCTCGTCATAGCTCTGGTGAACGTCGGCTTCGTGGTGCGACAGCAGCTGCGCATCCGTCCCGTGCGGCGCAACGTCTCGCTCATCGTCCCGGCGATCCTCGGCGTCCTGGGCGCCGCTCTGATCGCCTTGGGTATCGCCTCGGTCGTCAAGGAACATTCCCTGACCGCACTGCCCGTCGTCCTTCTCGAAGTGCTGGCCAGCCTGGCCGTCGCGGGGCTGTTCGGAGCGGTGCGGGCCAGGACCGTACGGATCTGGCGTGAGCCCCGGGGCGAGGTGCTGCGCCGGGGGGCGGTGGCGACGACCGGACTGTGGGTCGCCTCGGTCGCCGTTCACACCGGGCTGGCGCTGTGGACCGACCACGCGGCCGGGACCGGATCCCTGGGGGCCGCGTCGCTGTACGCGTACCTGGCGATCGGCCTGGGCACGCAGAACCTCCTGGTACGCAGGCGCGCCGTCGCGCTGTGACCCCGCGGCCGGAGCTCACCGCTGCCGCCTACAGCGGCACGATGACGAGGGCGGTGTCGTCGCTGAGCCCTGTCGAGGGCAGCAGATCCGCCAGCAGGGCATCGGCGAGATCTCCGGCCTCGGCCTGGGTTCCGCGATGGCGGGTCAGGGAGGCGGCCAGCCGGGAAAGGCCGGTGTCGATGTCTTCGTGCCGGCGCTCGATCAGGCCGTCGGTGTAGAGCACGAGGAACGCGCCCTCGGTGAAGGGCACCGTGGCCTGCGCCCAGGGGCCGCGGTCGAGGCGGGCGCCGAGCGGTGGGTCGGTGGCCCGGTCCAGGAACTCGACGTTGCCGTCACTCCGCAACAGGGCCGGTGGCGGATGACCGGCGCTGCTGTAGGTGATGTGGTGGGTCTCCCAGTCGATGAGCGCGCTGGCCACCGTCGTGTTCTCGGCCCCTACGACGGAGTCGGCGTACAGCTCCAGGATCTCCAGGGCGCGGGCGGGGCCGCCGCAGGAGCGCGAGGCGGCGCTGAGCGCGCTGCGCAGTTGCCCCATGACGGTGGCCGCGGACAGCCCGTGACCGACCACGTCGCCCACGGCGACCCCGAGGCGGTCGCCCGGCAGGTCCACCAGGTCGTACCAGTCGCCGCCCACCTCCAGCGCGCGGACGGCAGGCCGGTAACGCACGGCCACCGGGTGATGCCCGATCGCACGCGGCGCGGGCAGCATCGCTTCCTGCAGGCTCAGCGCGACCGCGCGGGCCTGGATCAGTTCGGTGACGTCCGCCACCCGGTGCAGCAGCATCGCGACCCGTCCGTCCGCGTCGGGGACAGGGATGTTGGTGATGCTCCAGAAGCGCGCATCCACCGTCCGGGGCCGGACGGTGATGCCCGTCGGGTCGAACCGCTGCAACTCCATGGTCTCGGCCCTGCCGGTCCTCGCGACCCGGCGCAGGGACTCCCCGATGTTGCGCGCCACGGCCGCGTTGGGATGGTTCGGCGTGTCGGCGTAGTCATCGGGCATGTAGTGGCCGATCACACGCTCGCGGCTACGGTTGACCACGCGCAGCCACTCCTTGTTGACGTCCGCGAAGAACAACTGCGGAGTGAGGAGGGCCACCGCCCCCGGGAGTGCCTGGAACACCGCCCTGTAATCGATCTCCGGTTGCTTCATGGCTGTCCCGCCTGGACACAGTGAGGTCCCACTTACACCATGTCGGATTTACGCGGCACGCGCCTCTGGATGCCGCCGCGGCCGCGCCGTACGGTCACACAGCGTGACGCGGAACGGATGGCGCTCGCCCCGCCGGCCGGAACGGCCGTGGTGAAGGACATCACCAACTGACCGGCCAGGCCCGAAGGGCAGTGGCATCGGCCCCGCCCTCGACCCGGCCGGATCGACGACTCACGCCCCGATGAAGCGCACGGTCTCCGTCAGGTCCGCCCGGCCGGTGCGCAGCGGGGGTACGCCTTCGTCCTCGTACCCCACCGAGACACCGCAGAACAGCATGTGCCCGTCATCGGCCCCGACCACCTGGCCGACGGTCGTGCGGTACATCGACCACATCATCTGGGGGCAGCTGTGCAGCCCCTCCGCCCTCAGCAGCAGCATGACCGTCTGGAGGTACATCCCCAGGTCCGACCACTGCGCGGACCCCATCGTCCGGTCGAGGTAGCAGAACAGCACGACCGGCGCCCCGAATGCCCCCGCGTTCAGAGTGGCGATCTTCTTGGGGCGGTCGGGGTCGTCGCGCTCGATCCCGAGCGCCCGGTACCGCTGGGCGGCCGCGGCGGAGAACCGGTCCGTGTACGGCGAGGTCATGTCGGCCGGGTACATCGGGTACTCCCGCTCGTCCCCCGGGTCCCCCGCCAGCGCCCGAGCCGTCGCGCGGCGCTTCAGCTCGGCCAGGGGCTCGCCGGTCACGGCGTACAGGTGCCACGGCTGGAGGTTCCCGCTCGATGGAGCCCGCGTCGCGGCGGCCAGCACGCGTTGGAGTGCGTCCACGGGCACCGGCTTGTCGCTGAACGCCCGCACGGCCCTACGGCTGTCCACGGCCTCGTACACGTCCATGGCGCTGCTCCCCCCTGCCGTTCCGCGATGAGCCCCGAGCCCCGGAACTCCCGCCTCAGATCGCGCCCTCGCACACGGCAGCGACGAACACCCGCCACGGGGCGGGCCCGAAGACCTGCGCGCCCAGGCCCCGGTCCTTGCTGTCCCCGACTGCCACCAGGGCGTCCGGCGTCACCTGGGTCTCGACGCACGACCCCCCGTTGTCAGCGCTGTACGAGGACTTCGTCCACGCGTTCTCGGGGAGGCCGTGTCGCGCCATCTGCTGTGTCCACCTTCAGGTTCTGTCCGCGAACTCCCGCGCGATCTCCGCGATCAGCTGCATGGACTGACGCGTCGCGAGAGCCGATGCCCGCAATTCCTCAAAGCTAGCCGGTACCGGTCATGCCCCGCCACGCGTTCCTCAGATCACGCCGTCACACACGGCGGAGACAAACACCCGCCACGAGGAGGGCCCGAAAACCTGCGCGCCCAGGCCCCGGTCCTTGCTGTCGCGCACGGCCTGGCGACCGGATATCAGAGCGGCGTGCTCGACGCAGTCGTTGTTCGAGCCGCTGTAGGTGCTCGTGTGCCAGGCCGCGGCCTCCAGTTCGGCAGCCGGGGAATCCAGTTCTTCGGTCATGATCCGCTTTCCTCGATGAGGTCGTGAATGTACCGCCGGGAGGCGGTCGGGGAGAGTGCGGCGGCGGTCAATTCGTCCCACGCCTTCGCATACCTCTGAACATCCGCACGCTGCTCAAGCAACGTACCACCGGTGATGTGCTCCAACCACACCACTTCGACCGGGGGTTCCGGCAGCAGGCTGAGTGCGGCGAACGACACGTACTGCTCCATGGGCAGTACGGAGTTCAGCGGAAGAACCTGGATGGTGATGTTCGATCGGGAGCCCGCGCTCAGCAGATGCTGCAACTGTTCCTGGACGACATCGGCCCCTCCCCCGATCCGGTGGAGAGCCGGTGCGTCGATCACCGCTCGAAGCCGGAACCCCGCAGTGTTGTCGAGGAGTTCCTTGCGCTTCATGCGCGTCTGGACCAGAGCCTCGATCTGGTTCTCGGATGATGCGGCCCCGAACAGGCACCGCATGTACGCCTCGGTCTGCAGAAGGCCCGGCACGAGCACCGGCTGGAAGGTGCGGACCGCCTGCGAGTCCGCCTCCAACGTCAGATAGTCCTTCAGCTCGTCGTGGAGCAGTGGGCCGTGCCCGCTCCACCAGTCGACCTTGTGGATCTCCTTCGCCAGGCGCTTCAGATTCGCCCGCTGCCGCTCGTCCTCGACTCCGTACAGATTGAGCAGCGTGGTCAGGTCGAGCGGACGGATACCTCGCTTGCCGTTCTCGATCTGACTGATCTTGGGCTGCCCGCACTCCAAGGCGTCGGAAGCATCCTGCACCTTGAGACCGGCTTCCAGACGAAGTCGACGAAGTTCGCCGCCGAGTCGGCGGCTACGCATGGTGGGCATGTCGCTCTGAGCCATGGCCACATGATGGTCACGCCCTTCAACGGTGCACAACTGCCACCGGCAAGTTGCACCCGTACGCATGAATCACTTATGGAATAGTTGCCTAAGAGATGACTCTCGCGGCACCATCCTCCGCATGACCGAGAGCAGTCGGTCCACCACTGCGCATTGATCGATTGGCACGCCCTCACATCACCCAGGAGGAGCCATGAACGCCACGACCGAGACAGAACCCCCGCACTACCGCCACGAGTTGTACGTACACCCGCAGTCACTCGCCCAGATGCGCCGCATCGTCGCCTGCCTGGTGGACCTGTGGGACTTCCGGGAGTTGACGGACACCGCCGCGCTCTGCGCCCACGAACTGCTGACCAACGTCGACCGTCACACCCCCTCGCCGCGCTGCACCCTCACACTCCGGCGCCGCACCGACGGCGTACGCATCACCGTCGGCGACTCCAGCCCGACGCCTCCCACACCTCGCGTCCCGGACTGGATGGCCGAGAGCGGGCGGGGGCTCGCGCTCATCGGTGGACTGGCCGCCAACTGGGGCTCCGAGCCCGCCCCGTACGGCAAGGACGTCTGGGCGGACCTGCGCAGCTCACGCCGGAGGGGCGTCGCATGAGGCGCCACGACTCCCCCGCGCATGCCCTCGACCACCGGCCGTCCTCCCGGCACGCGGCGGCCGAACTCGGCTCCGCGCTGCGCGAGGCGGGCATCCGCGTCCCGCTCGCGAGGCACCATGGCGAACCACAGCCCGGCCGGGTCGAGTTGGGACCGCTGTCCCCCGGCGAGGCGAGCCAGTTGGCCCGGCTGGTCCGGACGGGTACGAAGCGCACGCTCAAGGCCGCGCGGGCCTTACGTGACATCGTCGACGCCTACCGCCTCGACCTGCCGGGAATCCAGGTCCGGGACGGTCACATCGCGCTCGGCAGCACCTCACCGGCCACCGCCGAACGCCTGGCCCGGCTGCTCGGGTGCCCTGTTCGAGGCAAGGTGCCACGCCCACGGCTGGTACGAGACGGACGTGACGCCCTTGGGCGGCGGCTACCTGGACCTGGCGACTCTGTGCCGCAATGTCGTCAAGGAACGGTCCTGCCGCCCTGAAGACGGCACGTTGCACGTCATGGTGAAGGGCGGCGACTGGGCGTTCGGCTGCCAGTTGGTGGACGGCGCACACGCGGCCATCGGCACATCTGCTGTCCCGGTGCCGCTTCGGATCTTCACCCCTCAGATCCTCGGCAGCGACGGCGGGAAGCTCTCCAAGAGCCTCCTGAACACGACTGTCGACGCCGGAGACCCGCCGGGAGGCAGCACCGCCGAGTGGCTGCTGAATCCGGCTGTGTGGCCCGGCACGCAAGCGGACTACGTGGAAGCGCTCACCGGTGTCGGGGAGCTGATGCTCAGCGATCCGAGGCACTTCTACCGGTCCTACACCACGACCGCATTGGAAACTCTGATGACCAGCCGCCGACCTGCCAGGAACCAGTCCCAGGCACATGGCCGTCCCCGCAGCATCCAGATCTACAAGCAGTACTTCGACCTGATCGCCGACGGTTCCAAGACCGTCGAAGTCCGGGTGGCCTACGACTCGATGAAACGGATCAAGGCCGGGGACCTGCTCAACTTCACCTGTCGCGGTGAAGAGTGCCTGACCCGAGTCAAGCGCATCGGCCGGTACGGGACGTTCAAGGAGATGTTCGGCACCGAGGACGTGAAGGCAGTCAACCCGAACGCCACCGCGGCCGAACAGTTGCGGGCGGTTCAGGCGATCTTCCCGCCTCACAAGGAAGCCCTCGGCGTCCTCACGTTCGAGATCGAGCGGGTGGACGCCGATGAATAGGCCCCGGCGGGTGCTGGTGGTCTGCAAGGGCAACCACTGCCGGTCCCCGATCGCGGCCGTGATCATCGCCGAGCGATCCGGGGGGACACTGGAGGTGCGCTCGGCCGGCACCCGCAACTGGCATGTCGGCAAGTCCGCCCATCCCCTGGCGGTGGAGGCCGCCGCCGCCTTCGGCTACGACCTCACCGAGCACCGGGGCCAGCTCCTGGACGAGGACCTTCTCTCCTGGGCTGACGACCTGATCGCAGTGGACGACGAAACCGCCCTGGCCGTCGAAGCGCCGGCCGGTCCGGGCCAACCGGTCTCCGTCCTCGGCGAGGGCATCACCGACCCCTGGGGAGGTGGCCCGGAGGACTTCGCCAGAACCGTCCTGAAGATCCAGGAAGCCACCGGGATGCCCCATACGGCCTGAACACCACCCCAAGCACTCCGGCCGTCCATTGTTCCTCGGGAAGAAGCGGTCAGCTGTTCCCCGTGAAAAAGCGGTCCGCGCTACGAGCCCTCAAAGATCACCGGTGTCCTGCTGGCACCCGGGCTGGTTCACCTCAGCTACGAGACCATGCTGGATGGAGACCGGGCACGGCGGAGTTCGCTCTGGCAGAAAATCAGGAGGCTGTCGGGGCGCCCGTGTCGTGATCCGCGTCGCCCTCCGGGTCGTCCCCGCCGGTCGCCGCGCTCTCCGGGGACGGGCTTCCCGGTGTTGCGGGGGCCGGCGGCAGGTTGTCCTCGTCCTCGTCGGCCTGTTCGTCCGGGGCGGCCTGGACGCCCACGCCCTGCGAGGAGGTCACGTTCTGGTCGATCGCGCCCCCGCCGCCGTCGTGGTCGCTGCCCGCCGTGCCCTTGCTGAAGGGGCCCAGCACGTTGAGCGTGCGATCCACCTCCAGCCAGGAGTCGGCGTTGGAGTTGTCGATGGTGATCAAGGAGGGCCCGTGGTGGGTCTCCATGCCGCCGTCCGGGGCGTCGGCCCAGGCGGTGCCGGTGGCCAACTGGCCCTGGCAGAGTGCCCCGAGTGCAATCACCAGGGCGGCCCGTGCCCTGGACTGGACGGTTCGTGCCATGTGTCCGTGTCCTTCTCTCGCTGTGGTTCACGTGGTGCCGGGGCCCCGTGGGGCGTGGGGGTGCGCCACGGGGCCCCGGCGTTCGGGCGGAGCGGATGCGGGCCGGGCGCTCCCCCCGCTCCCGGCGCGCAGTCCGCGTCAGGCGGTCACGGCCATGGGCTCGGGGGCCGGGTGATGCCTGCTGATGTTCTTCTCCAGCAGCTCCGTCGAACGCTGCACCCCGATCCCCTCGGCCGGGACGAACTCGGGGAGCCGCCCGTCGGACTGCTTGAGATCCGTCAGCGCGTTGTCGATCGCCACGTGCGCGGCGAAGAGGCAGGGGGTGCTGTAGATGGCCACCTGGCACTCCAGATCGGCCAGTTCGGAGAGCGAGAGCCGGGGCGACTTGCCGCCCGCGATCTGGTTGAAGAGCAGCGGCTTGTCACCGACCACCTTCCGGATCCGCTTGATCCATTCGACGCTGCGCACGCCGTCGACCAGGACGACATCGGCGTCCGTCTCTGCCAGCGCCTCGGCCCGGCGCAGGATCTCGTTCTCCTCCGTGGCGTCCGTGCGGGCGACGACCACCAGATCGCGCCTGCTCTCCAGTACGAGGTTGAGCTTCTCCAGGTACTCCTCCAGCGGAAGCACCTGCTTGCCGTCCGCGTGGCCGCAGCGGCGCGGACGCTTCTGGTCCTCCAGGATGACGCCGGAGGCGCCGATCCTCTCCAGCCGCTGGACCACGTGGCAGGCGACCTCGTGGTCGACGTAGCCGTCGTCGATGTCGACCAGCAGGTGGTGGGTGGGGAAGGCCAGCCGCAGCCGCTCGACGAAGGCCACCATGTCCGGCCACGCGATGAAACCGATGTCGGGGAGCCCGTAGTGGGAGGCTGCGAAGCCGAATCCGGATACGAAGAAACCGTCGTAGTGCCGGGCGACGACGGACGCCGAGTACATGTCGTAGATACCGATGAGCGGGGTGGTTCCCGGAGTTCGGACTTCTTCCCTCAACGCACTTCCGTAACGCACAGCGTCTCCTTGCCCATGGGTCGTTGGTTCGCGGATCGGTGCTCGGCGCATCGACGATGCGCCGAGTGACGGGTGATGTGGGCTCCGGTGATACCGGGACCGGACCGGAAGCCACCGGGCCACCGGAAGGTGGATCGGGGCTCGCGGGTGCCGGCGGTTCAGCAGCAAGCCGATGCGGCGAGTGCGGGAACACCGGAACGCAAAATCTTCCTCTGTACGAAGACGCGTATACCTATACAGACATGACCGTCTCTTTACCTATGGACACGCCGCACTTGACCTTGTGTACGACACTTCGCGGGCAAGTGCCGGACTTCGGTTGACGGTGTCAGGAAGCCGGGGCCGGTCTCCTCCGGATCATCCGGCACCGCCGGCGAACCGCACCTCCGGATACCGGGGCGACGGTCCGTCGAGGATCGGGGCACGGCGACCGCGCAGGTGGAGGTCGAAGAAGGCGAGCAGGAAGCGCCGCTGGATCTCGATGGCGCGCATCCCGTCGAGCGGCCCGACGACCTCGGCCAGTTGTTCGTCGGTCGCGCCGAGCCGGTCGGCGACCTGCGGCAGGAACGTCTCGTAGTCCGTGTACGAGAAGTGCCGGGTACCGGTCAGCCGGAGTCGGCGGCGCCAGCCCCGCAGCCGGGGCCAGATCTCGGACCAGCTCGGATTGTTGTCCGCGTCCTCGCTCATCAGGAGGAACGGTTTGCGCAGTCCCTCGGCCACCACCGGACCGAAGAGGCTGCCGTCGAGATTCGCGCCCGCCGCGATCGGTACCCCTGCCGCCATCGCCGACGCCGCGGTCGCCCCGCCCAGCGAGTGGCCGAACATGGCGGTCCTGGACAGGTCGAGGACGTCGCCGAGCCCGTGCGGCAGCGGATCCCGGCGGCCCCGTACGCGCCGCGACAGCTCCTCCAGTACGAAACGGGTGTCGGCCACCCGCACGTCGACCGCCTTGAGGATCGTCGGGTCGTCGTCCTCGTCCGTGAGGGGAGGCATCGCGTACTTCTCGACCCGGCCACCGGGGAACTCGACCTGCCCGGCGTCATAGGTGTGGTCGATGGTCACCACGATGTATCCGTGGCTGGCGAGTTCCTCGACCAGCGCCATGCTGGAACTGCGGTGCTGGCCGTGCCCGTGGGAGTAGAGGATCACCGGGCGCCGGCCCCCGCGCGGGTCCGCCGCCGCGCCGGTGCGGGCGTGGGTGTCCGGCAGCGTGGCGTACTGGGGAAGGAGGTAACCCGTCTGCTGGAAGACCTCGGCGGCCTGCCGGGTCATCCAGGGCGCCCTGGGCAGTCCGACGGCCGCACGGGCGGGGTACCAGAGCTGAACCATCAGTTCCCGTACCGGCCGCGCGGCGACCCAGGGGTCCCGACGGCTTCGGTCGCTGAAATGAAGCGCCACGGTACCCAGGCGGTGGGGACCGCTCGGCCGCGGAAGGACGAGCCGTACGGGCGGTTGGTCGTCACCCGGCACCCGGCGGGGCGATTTAGCGGCGGGGGAGGCGGCGGGGGCGGGGGCGGCGGCGGTCACGGCGAGACCCGCGGCGAGGGCGGTGCCCGCGGCCACCATCCGCCTCCTGCTGATCCCGGTGGTCCTGCTGGTCTCGCTGGTCCTGCTGGTCTTGGGAATGCTGCTCGGCAGGGACGGGGCCGGACGCTGCATGGCGGTCTCCTTCGTGGAAGGCGAGCCCGGGGCACGGGCTCATGGATGCCCTGCCGCAACGCTAGGAGCCGCACGGTCGGCGAACTGCTGTGATTTCTCACCGCTTTCGCTGACATTTGTCATCCGGCGGTCGAGGACCGGGGCCGGCCGGGGAGGTCCGGCCTCCCCCTCGAAACCCCTGCGGCTCAGCCGAACCGGTCGAGAAGGCACTCCGCATAGCCCTCCAGGCGCGCTGTGAGCACCTCGGGCGTCAGATCGGTCCGCCCGAGTTCCCGCCACGGGACCGCGACCTTCTCCGCGTCCGGCGCGTAGGCCAGCGCGTCCAGAAGCCGCCAGCAGAGGTGGTCGGCCCCGTTCCGGGCCAACCGGCCGCCCGCGCCCGCGTACTGCTCGGCGAAGCTCATGCCAACCGGAACGCCGTGCAGCAGCGCCAGCGCCGTCGAACAGTGGGCGACGTCCAGGTCCGCGGGGCCCCAGGAGGTCTCGACCCAGTCGACGACTCCGCTGATAAGCGGGTCCGCCCCGCCGCCGGTGAAGAGCACGTTGCCCGGGTGGAAGTCGCGGTGCAGGAACCGGGGCGTGTACGCCGGCGGCTCGCGGCGGATGACGTCGACCGCGCGCCGCCAGAGCCGCGTCCCTCCGCTCGTCCCGGGCACCCGCACCCGGTCCGGCGCGGTCCACGCCTCGTAGTCGCGCGGCCGGGTCGCGTCCGTCACCCGTACCCGGTGAGCCGGAGACCTGCCGTCCATTCCGACGCCCGCCTTTCACTCAATGGGTGACACGAGGGGCGTCGGAGGCTGGGCAGGATTCCCGGGCTTGGAACCGCCCCACACGGCCAGGCAGGTTCTCGTCCACGCACAAGAGAAGGAGCACACCTTGAAGCGCATGGAACTTCTGTCCACCCGCACGCTGATCGCGGCAGCCGCTTCGGTCCTGCTGATGGCCGGTACCGCACAGGCCGCCGCACCGGCGAAGTACGCGAAGCACACAGATGCCGCCGCCGTGCTCAAGAAGGCGGGAGTCACCTGGACGTCCAGCGGCAAGTGCTCCGACTGGAACAAGAAGTCGTGCACGTCGTTCACCCGGATCAACAAGGCGTCCGTCGCGGGCGTCATCGCCTTCAAGAAGATCAGCGGCTGCCAGGTGGTCATCACGGGAGGGACCGAGGTGGGCCACACCCCCGGTACGTACAGCCATCGCAACGGATACAAGACGGACATCTCCACCAAGGTCCCGTGCGTCAACAACTACATCAAGCGCAAGTTCGCGAAGGCGGGGAAGCGCAGTGACGGCGCCGCCCTGTACAAGTCCCCCGCAGGCAACGTGTATGCGAACGAGGGCAGCCACTGGGACATCACGCACCACAACAGCAAGGCATAGTTTCCGCTCCCGCCCCTGACGTGAGACGACGCCCGTCCGTCGGCGGGCTGACGGACGGGCGGACGGGCGTTGCGCGGCGGATGCGGATGCGGGGGTGCGGGGGGATCACCTAGATCGACTCCTGACTCGTGAGTAATCTTACTCAAAAGTAAATCCACGACCGCGCAGGGAGTCTGGACCATGGCCGATCGCTGTCTGCACTTCACCGGCACGGCACCCGGCCGCTTCCCGACCCGGCGGCTCGGCCTCCCGCGGCCCGCCCCGCTGCGCCGCCGGCCGCTGGAGACCCGATCGCCGGACGGGCCGCTGCTCCACCTCACCGCCGGGGACTCCGCCGTCACCGAGGAGTTCGGCGCACTGCTCGCGGACACCGGCCTGGAAGTCGCCACCCGCGCCGGACGTCCTGCGGGAATCGCGGTGGACGCGACGACCGCCTGGTTCGCCCAGCCCGCGTCGACGGCCGTCAACGGCCAGATCGTGCGGGTCTGCGGCCAGAACCTGCTCGGTGCGTGACCCCATGCCGCATACGAACATGACACTCGTACGGGCAGCTGTCACGTCTCCGTTCAAGAAGGCCGGCCGTCCGGGCGCCACCGTGCCCACCGACCGGGCGGTCCTCCCAGCCGCGCCGGCCGTCCCCGGCCGCCTCGCCTCGTACCGCCGGATCTGCGGGTTCTCCGAGCCGGACACCCTGCCGCTCACCTACCCGCACGTGCTGGGCTTTCCGCCGGCCATGCGGCTGATGGCGGCCCGGAGGTTCCCGCTGCCCGTCGTCGGGCTCGTCCACACCTGGATCGAGATCACCCGCCACCGGGTGCTCCGTCCGACCGATCGGCTCGAACTCACGGTGTACGCCGACGGGTTGGCCCCGCACCGGCGTGGCACGGAGGTCACGATGGTCACCGAGGCGCGGCTTGCGGGCGAACTGGTCTGGGAGTCCCGCAGCGGCTACCTCTCCCGGCACGCGACGGACGGAGCAGGCGGAGACGACGCGACGGACGGACCGAGCGGGACCGGTGCGACGGACGCACCGGGCAGACCCGAAACGGCAGACGGACCGGGCGGACCCGAAACGGCGGACGCACACGACCCGTCCCCGTCCCCAACACCGGACACATACCCGGCCCCGGAGCTGCCCGCCGTCGCCGAGTGGCGGCTGCCCGGTGATCTGGGACGCCGTTACGGCGCCGCGTCGGGCGACCGGAACCCCATCCACCTGTACCCGCTCACCGCCCGGCTCTTCGGCTTCCCCCGGGCCATCGCCCACGGCATGTGGACCGTCGCCCGCTGCCTGGCCGAGTCACCGCGCCCCGATGAAGTCCGGTGGGTGCGGGCCGACTTCAGGGCCCCCGTCCTGCTGCCCGCCACCGTCACCTACGCGGCGGGCCCCACCGGCTTCCAGCTGCGCGGTGCGGACCGCGTCCACCTCACCGGGAGGACGGTGACCGACGCGCCCGGACCGCAGGCGGGTTCGGGGGCTGCCACGGGCGGCCGTTCATAAGGTTCTCCAGACCCGCCCAGGCGAAGTTCATCAGGGTGGCCGCGGCTTCCTTCGCCGAGACGCCCGGGGTCTCGTTCGCCCACCCCGCGAGCGATTCCGCGGCCCCCACGAGCGCCTGTGCCAGCCCCGACACATCGCGGTCGGGGAGCGCCGGATCGTGGTGGGCCTCGCGCGCCGCGGCCCCGATCAGACCCGTCACGAACGCGACGATCTCGTCCCGCATCGCCGTGACCTCGGTGGCGAAGGGCTCCCCGTGCGTGCGCGCCTGGCGGTGCAGCACCGCCCAGCCGTCCGGATGCTCCGCGGTGTGCGTGAAGAACGCGCGCAGCCCCGACCACAGTTGCCGGTCGGCCGGAAGCCCCGGCTCCACACCCGACCGCACCGCGTCGGCAAGCGCTTTCGCCTCGCGCCGGATACAGGCGGTGAACAGCTCTTCCTTGGAGTTGAGGTACAGGTACACCAGCGGCTTGGACACCCCGGCCAGCTCGGCGATCTCGTCCATCGAGGCGGCACGGTATCCGCGCTGCCCGAAGGTCTGCACGGCGGCGTCCATCATCTGCTGCTCACGCACGGCACGCGGCATCCGTCTGCTCTTCACAGCACCCACGTCGACTTCCTCCCACCCCGCTGTGCCACTCCCCGGTAAGAGTACGGCGCGGGTCTCGCCGTCGTCGTACGGAGCGGGCAGCCGTCCCCGGCCACATGGCCGGTCGTCCCCGCGCCCGGCCCGTCGGCAAAGCACCAGCGGCAGCGCCCCGGAAAACGCGACGTGGCCTCCCCTCCCCCGATCGGAGGAGAGGAGGCCACATGGCGTCGGACTACGCGGCGACCGGCACGCGCTGCGGCTCGGTGTCATGCACCTCGGCGGCGTCGACCGGGGAGGACGAGGCCGAGTTGTACGCGTCGTGGTCGAGGATCTTCTCGCGGGCCGAGACGATCACCGGAACCAGCGCCTGGCCCGCCACGTTGGTGGCGGTGCGCATCATGTCCAGGATCGGGTCGATGGCCATGAGCAGACCGACGCCCTCCAGCGGAAGGCCCAGCGTCGACAGCGTGAGGGTCAGCATGACCGTGGCGCCGGTGAGACCGGCGGTGGCCGCCGAGCCGATCACCGAGACGAACGCGATCAGGACGTAGTCGCCGACACCCAGCTGGACGTCGAAGATCTGCGCGATGAAGATCGCCGCCAGCGCCGGGTAGATCGCGGCGCAGCCGTCCATCTTGGTGGTGGCGCCGAACGGGACCGAGAAGGACGCGTACTCCTTCGGGACGCCGAGGCGCTCGGTGACCTTCTGGGTGACCGGCATGGTGCCGACCGAGGAGCGGGAGACGAAGGCCAGCTGGATCGCCGGCCAGGCGCCCTTGTAGAACTGCAGCGGGCTGAGCTTGGCGACGGTGGCGAGCAGCAGCGGGTACACACCGAACAGCACCAGGGCGCAGCCGATGTAGATGTCGGCGGTGAACGTCGCGTACTTGCCGATCAGGTCCCAGCCGTAGTCGGCGATCGCGTAGCCGATGAGGCCGACGGTGCCGAGGGGGGCGAGGCGGATGACCCACCACAGGGCCTTCTGGAGGAGCTCCAGGACGGACTCGCTGAGGGTGAGGATCGGCTGGGCCTTCTCGCCGAGCTGAAGTGCGGCGATACCGGCGACGGCGGCCATGAAGACGATCTGGAGGACGTTCAGCTCGGTGAACGGGGTGATCACGTTGTCCGGGATGATGCCGGTGAGGAAGTCCAGCCAGGAGCCCGCGTGCTCCGGCAGCTTGCCGTCCTTCGGGGTCAGTCCCGTACCGGAGCCCGGATTGGTGATCAGGCCGATCGCGAGGCCGATGGCGACCGCGATCAGCGAGGTGATCATGAACCAGAGCAGGGTGCGGGTGGCCAGCCGGGCGGCGTTGTTGACCTTGCGCAGGTTGGTGATCGACACCAGGATCGCGAAGAAGACGAGCGGCGCGACGGCCAGCTTCAGCAGCTGGACGAAGATGTGGCCGACCTTGTCGAGCGTGGTGTAGAGCCAGTTGACGTCGTACGAACGGGCAAGCCACCCGAGGACGACGCCGAGGACGAGACCGGCGACTATCTGGGCCCAGAACGGGACCTTGGGTATACGGAAACCGGAGCCGGAGCCGGACGGGCTGTCGGTCGCGGCGGCGGACGCGGGATTCGCGGACACGGACACACTCCAGATGTGACGCATCGGGGCGCACGGGAACGCCGTGCGGGGGGACGGGGGTGCGGCGCCCGCGCCAGGGGCGGCGCCGCTGCATGGTGCCGGTTCAGACGTTGCGGCGACAGACCGCGGACATACAGCGGCAGAGATCGACGTGCAGGCGCTCCACGAGCGGGACGCTCGCGGCGAATCGATGGCGCACTGCTGTCTTCATGTCGAACACGTTAACACTTGAACTTTGAGATCCTCAAAGGTCTTCTTTGATCCCCGTTGAGCGCCGGCGCGGGCACCGAAGCGCCCGGCATGCCTGCGGGAACGACGAAACCCCAGCCCAGGAGCGGTAGCTCCGGCACTGGGGTTCGGTACGGAAACGGTGCGGGTGTGAGGAACCTTACGCAGCCCTTATGCGGCCACCACGTCGTTCCTCACCCGGTGAGCCCGGCAGGCCCGGTCAAGCCCGACACGCACGGTCAAGCCCGGCAGGCCCGGTCGTCACGGGGTGACGTGGTCCTCACGGGTCCGGTTCGCTTCGAGCCGCGCCTTGGTGCGGTCGACCGTGGACACGATCTGCTCGGACATCTCGTCACGCTGCTTACGCAGCAGCACGTAGCTGAGCGGCGCGGAAAGGACCAGGGCGAGGAGGATCACCCAGACGACGTTGGAGCCGTTCGTCCCGGAGGGCAGCAGGCCGAAGTGGACGGCCACGGCTGCGACGGCGAAGCAGCCGACGAAGATGCTGAGGCGCATCGCGGTGTACCGAATGGTCGCGCTCGGCTTGGCAGCGGACACAGTTGGCCCCTCTCTCTACGTACGACGGTCCTACGATCCTGCCCGACCAGTGAAGCATGCCCCGGAATCGATCACTTCGGAGGGCTGCGTCAAAAGGGGTCCGCCGGGTTCGCCGCGGACTCTCAGCCGAGCGGCAGCAGCATGATGATGTCGTCCCGGTCGTCCCCCTCGGCCACCCGGATCGCGTCGGGCACCCGCCCCACCTCCTTGTATCCGCACGAGCCGTAGAATCGGTCGACACCGGTGCCTCCGCGGCAGGTGAGCCGGATCGCCTCGATCCCGTCGATCCCCCGGGCGGCCTCCGCGGCGGCGTCCATCAGATCGCGTCCGTACCCCTTGCCCTGGTGGCGGGGATGGACCATCACCGTGTAGAGCCAGAGCCAGTGGGTCATCAGCCGGTGCGTGTTGAGGGCGAGGAAGGCCGTGGCGGCGACGGCACCCCCCTCGTCGTGGCCGACGAGGAGGCGGGTGCGGCCCTCGGCCATGGCGACGAGGTGATGGACCAGCTCGGGCCGGATGTCCTCGGTCGTGACGGGCGGCACGAAGCCGACCGCGCCGCCCGCGTTGGAGACATCGGTCCACAGCTCGGCGATACCGTCCCGCAGGTCGCGGTCGAACTTGGGGTCCAGCTCAAACGTAAGTGCCATACGGGAAGATTAACCATTACAGAACCGTCGCTACAAGGTCATGTCCAGCACACGGGAAAGCCCCGGCCGGCGGCCGGGGCTCTCGTACGGGGCGACGGGAGACGGAACGTCAGACGCGCATCGGCTGCGGCGACTCGCGCCGCTCGGCGTCCGGGCCCGGGTACTCGCGGATGATCTCGTACCGGGTGTTGCGCTCGACGGGCCTGAAGCCCGCGTCACGGATCAGGTCGAGCAGATCCTCGCGGCCGAGCTTGTTCGGCGTGCCGTAGTTGTCCGCGTCGTGCGTGATCTTGTACTCGACGACCGAGCCGTCCATGTCGTCGGCACCGTGCTGCAGCGCGAGCTGGGCGGTCTGCACCCCATGCATCACCCAGAAGACCTTGACGTGCGGGACGTTGTCGAAGAGGAGCCGCGAGACGGCGAAGGTCTTCAGCGCCTCGGCGCCGGTCGCCATCGTCGTCCGGGCCTGGAGCCTGTTGCGGACCTTGCCGTCCTTCATGTCCACGAAGTCGTGCTGGTAGCGCAGCGGGATGAAGACCTGGAAGCCACCGGTCTCGTCCTGCAGCTCACGCAGCCGCAGCACGTGGTCGACACGGTGCCGGGGCTCCTCGATGTGCCCGTACAGCATCGTCGCCGGGGTCTTGAGACCCTTCTCGTGCGCCAGGCGGTGGATGCGCGACCAGTCCTCCCAATGGGTGTCGTGGTCCACGATGTGCTGACGGACCTCCCAGTCGAAGATCTCCGCGCCGCCACCGGTCAGCGACTCCAGACCGGCCTCGATCAGCTCGTCGAGGATCTCGGAGGCGGAGAGTCCGGAGATGGTCTCGAAGTGGTGGATCTCGGTGGCGGTGAACGCCTTGAGGGAGACCTGCGGCAGGGCCTCCTTCAGCGCGCTGAGCGAGCGCGGGTAGTAACGCCACGGCAGGGTGGGGTGCAGCCCGTTGACGATGTGCAGCTCGGTGAGGTTCTCGCCCTCCATCGCCTTCGCGAGCCGGACGGCCTCCTCGATGCGCATGGTGTACGCGTCCTTCTCGCCCGGCTTGCGCTGGAACGAGCAGTACGCGCACGACGCGGTGCACACGTTGGTCATGTTGAGGTGCCGGTTGACGTTGAAGTGGACGACGTCGCCGTTCTTGCGCGTACGCACCTCATGGGCGAGGCCGCCGAGCCAGGCCAGGTCGTCCGACTCGTAGAGGGCGATGCCGTCCTCACGGGTCAGCCGCTCCCCTGCGCGGACCTTCTCCTCCAGCTCGCGCTTGAGCCCAACGTCCATGCGGCTGCCTCCCAGGTGTCGACGTGCTGTGCCGGTCCCGGCGATACCGGGCGAAACCCCCGGTCCCCCGGGGGCTCCACCACGTTACGCCTACGCCTCCTCGGGAAGTTCCCCGACCCGGTTCTCCCACTTGGTGGAGAGCACGATCGTGGTACGGGTGCGCGAGACACCCTTCGTACCGCTGAGCCGGCGAATGGTCCTCTCCAGGCCGTCCACGTCACCGACGCGCACCTTGAGCATGTACGAGTCGTCGCCCGCGATGAACCAGGCGTCCTCGATCTCCGCGAGGTCCTTCAGCCGGCGCGCCACGTCCTCGTGATCGGCCGCGTCGGAGAGCGAGATGCCGATCAGGGCCGTGACACCGAGTCCCAGCGCCGCGGCGTCGACGGTGGCGCGGTAGCCGGTGATGACACCGGCGGTTTCCAGCCGGTTGATGCGGTCGGTGACGCTGGGCCCGGAAAGCCCGACGAGCCGCCCCAGCTCGGCGTACGAGGCCCTGCCGTTCTCCCTGAGGGCCTGGATGAGCTGCCTGTCCACCGCGTCCATATGACTGAAACCTTCCATTGTTCAGCAGTATCGCGAGTCTACGTGTAGAATCTAAGGCATGCAGGCTTCATCGCCTGTAAATCTTCCCGAACATCCAAAAAATGCTTTCGAATCTTCAGGAGTGAGAACACCGTGTACACGATCGAGATGGCCTACGCCCGGATGCGCGAGCTGCAGGACCTGGCCAACCGCTCGCGTGCCCACCAGCCCGCCGCCGCGCACCGGGTCGACAAGGCCCGCAACCCGCGCGCCACGAAGAAGCGCTGACCACAGGCCCTTTCCGCCTGAGGTCCGCCTCAGCCGCGAGAGCCGCCACCGAGCTCTCCCTCCCACCGGCGGTACAGACCGTGCGGCACCCCCGCCGCGTCCAGCACCCGCCCCGCGACGAAGTCCACCAGATCCTGGATGTGCGTCGCCCCCGCGTAGAACGCCGGAGAGGCGGGCAGCACCACGGCGCCCGCCTCGTCCAGGCTCACCAGATGCTTCAGCGTCTGCCCGTTGAGCGGGGTCTCCCGCACCGCGACGACCAGCTTCCGCCGCTCCTTGAGCGTCACGCTCGCGGCCCGCTGGAGCAGATCCTTCGAGAGCCCGAGCGCCACCCCGGCCACACACGCCGTCGAGGCCGGGACGATCAGCATCCCCTTCGCCGGGTACGACCCCGAGGACGGCCCCGCGGCGAGATCACCGGCCGCCCAGTGCCGTACGCCCTCGATGTCCGCGTCGCCCACGTCGAAGGTGTGCGGCTTCCCGTCCGCCCCGCGCGCCAGCCAGCTGCGCAGGTCCTCCCGCCAGTGCGCGTCGCGGAACGCGATCCCGGTCTCGTCCAGCAGCGTCAGCCGCGACGCCCGGCTCACCACCAGGTCGACGCTCTCCCCCGCGGCCAGCAGACCACGCAGCACGGAGGCGGCGAATGGGGTGCCCGAAGCACCGGAAACCCCGACAATCCAAGGCTGTCGCTGGTGCTGACTCACTGAAGTCCCGGAATCCACACACCCGAGCCTATCCGGCTGCGCAAAACCGGAACCGCGTAAGGTGCCTCAGCCGTTTTGAGGGGTGGAACGAGGGACGACACGAGACCGGCAGGGGGGCCGCGATGGCCGCATGGTCAGATCGATCTGCACCGGCGTGGAGCACGGGCGACCGTGCGAAGGCCGCGGCCAAGCTGATGGTGGGCTGGGTCGCGTTCCTCTGGATCCTCGAAGCCGTCGACGCGGCGACCGGCCACTCGCTGGACACCTTCGGGATAGAGCCGCGCCGGCCCGGCGAACTGCTGGACGTCGTGCCCGCGTCGTTCATCCACTTCGGCTTCGGCCACGTCGCGTCCAACAGCGTGCCGCTGCTGGTCTTCGGTTTCCTGGCCGCGCTGGGCGGCCTGCGCAGATTCGCGGCCGTGGCCGCGCTGATCGTCGTGGTCGACGGCCTCGGCATCTGGCTGGTCGCGCCGGACCACTCCAACACGGCGGGCGCGTCCGGACTGGTCTTCGGCCTCTTCGGCTATCTGCTGGTCCGCGGCTTCGTGGACCGCAGACTCCTCGACATCGGCGCCGGCCTGGTGATCGGCGCGACCTGGGGCTCGTCGATCCTGCTCGGGATATCCCCCGCCAACACCTCGGTCAGCTGGCAGGGCCACCTGTTCGGACTGGCGGCGGGTGTGGCGGCGGCGTTCGTCTTCCGCCGCCCCGCGCGCGGCCGGAGCGCGGTGCCGCCCGCCCGGCCGCTCATACCGTAGAGCTCGGACGGAGCCCGTGGTGTCCGGGTCAGCCCTCGCCCTGACCGGCGCTCCCCATCGGGCCGACCTTCACCGGGGAGCCGGAGCCGTCCGTGGCGGGCAGCGTGGCGGCGCCCGGCCATTCGAGGGAGAACGACTTCGTCTCGTCCGGCGGGGTCACCACCAGGGCCGTGATGCGGACGCCGGAGCCGCCCGACTTGTTGATCGGGTAGTTGACGCCGAAGTACACCGACTTCCCGTCCTTGAGGATCATCGGGGTGGCCTTCTCGCCAGTGCGCTTCGCGGACAGCGACCCCGCGCTGGTCTTCAGGTCGACGCCCGCGTACCCGGAGAGCACGCAGTCCCGGCCGCCGCCGTTCTTCAGCTCCACCGCGACGGTGCCCTCGGTGTCGCCGCCGACGGTGCTGTCCGACGCGGTGATGTCCAGGTCGTCGGTGCGGCACTTGCCGACCTTGCCGTTCCCGTTGGACCCGGTCCCGGCGGCCGTGCCCTGCCCGCCGGACCCCTTCCCGGCCGAGTCCTTCCCGCCGTCCTGGTCCGAGCCACCCGAGCCCGAGCCGCCCGAGCCCGAACCGCCGCCCGCGGAAGAGGCGGAGGACGCGGACGACGGGGCGGTCTGTCCCAAGTCGTCCTCGCCGTTCTGGCAGGCCGTGAGCGAGAGACCGGCGACAACGACCAGGGCGGCGAAGGTGAGCTTCTGTACGCGCATCGATTCTTCCTCAGTGTCGGTGGGGGGTGTCGGCCGCTCGTCACGGTCGGTACGAGCGAGCGTTCCTGATCACATAGAGCCGCCCGGCCCGGCGGCCCGTTCCGCCCAACCACCCGCTAAGACACCCCTGTTACACGCACAGCCAGGCCCAACGCGCACCACCACCGGGCATGCCCCCGCCCGCACCCGCCCTGCCGCACCCGCTCCCTGCCGCCGTCCGGCAAGGGAAACAGGGGCCGGACACGGCGCGCCGCACCGTGGCGGGGCACGCCGCCGGCCGGCCGGGACGGCGGTTCCCACCACCGTTCCGCACCTGTTGGCGCCCGCAGCCCACTGAGACGGACCCGTGACGCGCCGGTCCTTGACCACAACAGGCGACCTGCCTCGTCGGGCAGGCTCAGACGGTCAGGCCCCGCACCAGCAGGTCCAGCAGCGCGCACGCGAAGAGCGCGATCCCGATGAAGCCGTTGACCGAGAAGAACGCCCGGTTCAGCCGGGACAGATCGTGCGGCCGCACCACCCGGTGCTCGTACACGAACGCGACGGCGACGATCACCATGCCGATCCAGTAGAAGAGACCCGCCTGAGTGGCCAGCCCGAACCAGACCAGCAGCCCGGTCGTCACGGCATGGCAGACCCGCGCCCCCCAGAGCGCGGCCGGAATCCCGAACCGGGCCGGCACCGACAGCACCCCGTGCGCCCGGTCCGCCTGGACGTCCTGGCAGCCGAAGATCAGGTCGAAGCCACCGATCCAGATCCCGACCGCGAGACCGAGGATCACCGCGTCCCACGACCAGCTGCCGGTCACCGCCAGCCAGGCACCGATCGGCCCTATGGCCTGCGCGATGCCGAGGATGGCGTGCGGGTAGTGGGTGAACCGCTTCCCGTAGGGATAGACCACCATCGGGACGACGGCGACCGGCGCGAGCGCCAGACAGAGCGGGTTCAGCAGGGCGGCCGCCCCGAGGAAGAAGACGACCGCGACGACCGCCCCCGTCCACGCCGACTTCACGGACACCGCCCCGGTGACCAGCTCCCGGCCCGCGGTGCGCGGGTTGTGGGCGTCGATCTCCCGGTCGATGATCCGGTTGCAGGCCATCGCGAACGTCCGCAGCCCGACCATGGCGATGGTGACCAGCAGCAGCGTGACCCAGTGGACGGACCCGTCCTCCCGGAACATCGCGGTCAGGGCGGCGATGTAGGCGAAGGGCAGCGCGAAGACCGAGTGCTCGATCATCACGAGCCGCAGGAACGCCTTCACCTTGCTGTTCGGCCGTACGGGCTCCGAGCCCAGTGCTGCTTCGGCGGCGCTCACAGTCCGTACTCCTTCCACCGACGGTCGACCTTCGCCGCCGTCCGAGGGTCGGACTCGACCATGTCCGGCCAGCCCCCGTCCCGGGTATAGCCCTCCTCGGGCCACTTCTTCGTCGCGTCGATACCCGCCTTGCCACCCCAGAACTGCTGGTAGGAGGCATGGTCGAGGTGGTCGACAGGGCCCTCGGTGACGGTCAGGTCCCGCGCGTAGTCCGTGTTGCCGAGCGCCCGCCACGCCACCTCGTGCAGATCGTGGACGTCGCAGTCGGAGTCCACGACCACGATCAGCTTGGTCAGCGACATCATGTGCGCGCCCCAGATGGCACTCATCACCTTCTGGGCGTGCTTCGGGTACTTCTTGTCGATCGAGACGATCGCGCAGTTGTGGAAGCCGCCCGCCTCCGGGAGGTGGTAGTCCACGATGTCCGGCACGATGATCTTGAGGAGCGGCAGGAAGAACCGCTCGGTGGCGCGTCCCAGCGGCCCGTCCTCGGTCGGCGGCCGGCCCACCACGATCGACTGGAGCAGCGGACGCTTCCGCATGGTCACGCAGTCGATGGTCAGTGCGGGGAACGGCTCCTGCGGCGTGTAGAAGCCGGTGTGGTCGCCGAACGGGCCCTCGGGAAGCATCTTCCCGGGCTCCAGCCATCCCTCGATGACCACTTCCGCCTGCGCCGGGACCTGGAGCGGCACGGTCTTGCAGTCGACCATCTCGATCCGCTTGCCCTGGATGAACCCGGCGAAGAGGTACTCGTCGATGTCCCCCGGCAGCGGCGCGGTGGAGGCGTACGTCACCGCGGGCGGCGCCCCGAACGCGATCGCGACCGGCAGCCGCTCGCCGCGCTTGGCGGCGACCTGGTAGTGGTTGCGGCTGTCCTTGTGGATCTGCCAGTGCATCCCGATGGTGCGCCGGTCGTGGCGCTGGAGCCGGTACAGCCCCAGGTTCCGTACGCCGGTCTCCGGGTGCTTGGTGTGCGTGAGCCCCAGGTTGAAGAACGAGCCGCCGTCCTCGGGCCAGGTGAAGAGCGCGGGCAGCCGGTCCAGGTCCACGTCGTCGCCGGTGAGCACCACCTCCTGCACGGGCGCACTCTCCGACTTCACCTTCTTCGGCGGCACGTGCACCATCGACCCGAGCTTGCCGAAGGCCTCCCGCACCCCGACGAAGCCGTGCGGCAGCTCCGGCCTGAGCAGCCCGCCGATCTTGTCGCTGATGTCGGCGTACGACTTCAGCCCGAGCGCCTTGAGCAGCCGTTTGTCGGTCCCGAACACATTCATGGCCAGGGGCATCGAGGACCCCTTGACGTTCTCGAAGAGCAACGCGGGCCCGCCCGCCTTGTTCACCCGGTCGACGATCTCGCCGACTTCGAGATACGGGTCGACCTCGGCCTTGATGCGCTTGAGCTCGCCCTCGCGCTCCAGGGCCCGGAGAAGGGAACGAAGATCGTCGTAAGCCATGCCGTCCAGTTTGTCATCACCCTTGGCGATCACCTGGGGTGCCCCACCTCGGCGCCCCTGACGGAACGCGAACGCGCTCGTATCCCCCTGGGACGGGACGGCGGGAGGTGGCCTGTGCCGTGTCGAGGAGGTGGCGCAGGTGAAGGCCGTCCGGCGCGACAGCGGTGACCAGCGCGGCGGGACCGGCGAGCGGCGTCAGCACTGCCTGGCCTTCTTCCGTGGCGCCGCCGAACAGCTGGACTTCGAGGGGCGTCTCCTCGAAGACCGGGTCGACGATCAGGAGCTGACCGGCCGCGCGGTGGCCGGCGAGGACCGCGGGGCCGTCCCAGCCGGGTGCGCCCGGTCCGTATTCGGCCTGTTGGCACAGCAGAGTGCGCCCACCCCGCCGAACGGTGAGACGGGTCGCCACGTGGCCGGGTGATTCGCCGGTGCGTCCCAGGATCTGTTCCTCACGCAGCACGAGCCGTGCGGTGGGTGCGAGGTCGACGGTCCAGGTCTGGCGCAGATCGCTGCCGCCCGCGCAGATCAACGGCTTGGGGAGCCAGTGGAGCTGGGCGTGCTCCCCCACGGTCAGATGCACGTCGTAGGTGGCGTGCTCGGAGGTCGGCCCCCGCAGGGCGAGGGTCGCTGCGGCAGAGGTGATGTGCAGCACCGCGCCCTGCTGGGCGGTGGCTTCGATGCTCAGTCGGTCACCGCCGAGGGGGGCGCTCATGGCGCCGACGACGCATACCCGCGCCTCGCTCCCGTGTGAGCGCAGGCGCCGCAGCTCGAAGGGCCCGTCGCCGTCGAGGACGGGCAGCGTGGTGGTGCCGCCCCTGGCGGTCGCCGTGATGCGAGCGGTGGCCCGTACGCCCACAACTGTCCGCCGAGGAGCCGGCACGGCCGGCGGGGGCACGAGAGTCATGCGGGGCCTGCGGTCCAGTCGGTGAGGCGTTCACGGACCCAGTCGGCGACCGGTTTCACACCGCCCTCGGTCTTGAGGGAGGTGAAGGCGACGGGGAGGTGGCCGCGCTGGACCTCGGCGTCGCGCGCCATGCTCTCCAGGTCGGAGCCGACGTACGGGGCGAGGTCGGTCTTGTTGATGACGAGAAGGTCGGATCTGGTGACGCCGGGGCCGCCCTTGCGCGGGATGTCGTCGCCGCCGGCGACATCGATGACGAAGATCTGGGCGTCGACCAGGCCCTTGGAGAAGGTGGCGGTGAGGTTGTCGCCGCCCGATTCCACCAGGACCAGGTCGAGGGGGCCGACGGCGGCCTCCAGGTCCTCGACGGCTTCGAGGTTCGCGGAGATGTCGTCACGGATGGCGGTGTGCGGGCAGGCACCGGTCTCCACCGCGGTGATCCGCTCGGCCGGCAGTACGGCTTCGCGAAGCAGGAATTCGGCGTCTTCGCGCGTGTAGATGTCGTTGGTGACCACCGCGATGGACAACTCGTCGCGCAGCGCCCGGCACAGAGCCGCGACGGTGGCGGTCTTGCCCGAACCGACCGGTCCGCCCAGGCCGATCCGCAGGGCACGCCTGGTGCCGTCGGGGCGCTGGGGGTCGGCACTGTAGGTGTGTCGCTCGGGGAACGTCTCTGCGTGGTCGAGGTGCATACGGGCTCCAGTCCTGTGTGGTGTTCAGTGGTCGTGGAGGTGTGGAGGTCAGGAGGCGAACAGGCGTACCGCCCAGGCGGCGTGCTGCTGCGCGGTGATGTCGAGCAGCGGCGCGGAGGCGGCGGGCAGGGTGTCGATCCCCTCCTCGGGGATGCGCTCGGCGGCCGCGGTCGCCGCGGCGGCGGTCCGGTCGAGGTCGGGGGCGAGGCGGGCGAGGACGGCGGTGGCGTCGAACGGGTCCAGGCTCAGCAGCCGGACCGCCGCCGTGGCCGGCCCGCTGACGGCTTCGTACGCCACCGCATACGCGGCATCCAGTGGTGCCAGTCCGGCCGACCGCACGGCCAGCCCCAGCACCACCGGCTGGTGCGCGCCGCGCGGCCGGGCCGCGGCCAGTGCGTCCAGCTCGGCCGACGGCCAGGTCGCGCGGGCAGCCCGCATCATCTGCCGCCCCAGCTTGCGGGCAGTGGTCCGCAGCGCCCGCACCGGAGTACGGGCGTCGGCGGCCTCGTCCAGCTCCAGCGGATCGTGGCCCGCGGCGGCCGCGGCGGCCAATGCCGCCGCGACCAGGCCCGCGGTGTGCAGCCGCCCCCGGCAGAATTCCTCCAGCGAGTCCGCATCCCTGATACGGCCCGCGGCCACGGCCGGCTCGGCTCCTCCGGAGTGCGCGTGCCCTCCGGCGGGGAAGCGGCCATCGGCCAGGACGAACAGCGCGGCGCGGCTCATTTTCCCAGGTCACCTTTCATCACTCATCGTCGAAGCTCACGCTTCACAGCTCGCCGCTCGGCATCTCAGAAGAGGAAGTACCGCTGCGCCATGGGAAGTTCACGGGGATAGTTCCGCTCGACGATCTGGCCATCGATGCAGGTCGTCACGTCCTCCACCTTTGCGCCCCCGACGATCACCTCGAAGGTGTCGGGGTCGATCCGGACATCGGGGGTGGCGCTGTTCTCCTTCATGTCCGCCTTGCCGATGTCACGTGTGCTGCTGATGGCCCTGAACTGCTTGCCCAGCGGGAGACGTTCGGGCAACCCGTTGTCGATGGCCCGTTGGGTGACGAAGTTGAACGAGGTGGAGCGGGGCGCCAGGCCCGTGGCGCCCCACATGGCGCGGGGCAGGACCGGCTGCGGGGTCGGGATGGACGCGTTGGCGTCGCCCACCTGCGCGTACGCGATCTGCCCGCCCTTGATCACCTGGTGCGGCCTGACCCCGAAGAACTTCGGCTCCCACAGCACCAGGTCGGCCAGCTTGCCGGGCTCCACGGACCCGACCACCGCGTCGATTCCCTGGGCGATCGCCGGGTTGATGGTGTACTTCGCGACGTACCGCCGGGCGCGCCTGTTGTCGGCTCCCACCGGCCGCCCGCCCTCCGGCTCTTCACCCTCCGGCCGCTTGTCACCCTCCAGGAGGCCCCGCCGCGTCTTCATGACGTGCGCGGTCTGCCAGGTACGCATGATCATCTCGCCGATGCGGCCCATGGCCTGGGCGTCCGACGACATGATCGAGATGGCACCGAGGTCGTGCAGGATGTCCTCGGCGGCCATCGTGGAGGGCCGGATGCGGGAGTCCGCGAAGGCCAGGTCCTCCTTGATCTTCGGATTGAGGTGATGGCAGACCATCACCATGTCGAAGTGCTCCTTGACCGTGTTGATGGTCAGTGGCCGGGTGGGGTTGGTGGAGGCGGGCAGCACATTGCCCTCATGCACCATCTTGATCATGTCGGGGGCATGGCCGCCTCCCGCGCCCTCGACGTGGAAGACATGGATGGAACGGCCGTCGATGGCCCGAATGGTGTCGTCGACAAAACCCGCTTCGTTCAACGAGTCGGCATGGAGCGCGAGTTGGACGCCAGTCTCCTGGCAGACCTTCAGGCACTTCTCGATGACCGCCGGTGTGGCGCCCCAGTCCTCGTGGATCTTGAAACCGATGACGCCCGCGTCCACCTGGTCGTACATCGACTTCTCCGACATGGTGGCGCCCTTGCCGAGCAGCCCGATGTTGACCGGAAAGGAGTCCAGCGCCTCGAATGTCCGGGCGAGATGCCAGGAACCGGGTGTGACGGTGGTGGCGGTGCTGCCCTCCGCCGGTCCCGTACCGCCCCCGATGAGCGTGGTCACGCCCGCGGACAGCGCCTCACCGACCTGCTCGGGGCAGATGAAGTGGACGTGCGTGTCGACCCCGCCCGCTGTGAGGATCTTCCCGTTGCCCGCGATGACCTCGGTGTCGGGACCGATGACGAAGTCCGTGGGAATCGGGCCGACGTCGTTGTGGCTGCCGGCCCCCTCGTGGAGGGGGTCCATGGTCTCGTCGTTGTACGCCTTGCCGAGCGCGGTGATACGGCCGTCGCGGATGGCGACATCGGCTTTGACGATGCCCCAGTGGTCCAGGACGACGGCGCCGGTGATCACTGTGTCGGGGGGCATGACGACCTCGCCGCCATCGGAGCCGTCGGACTCGCCGGGGCCCGCCTTCTCGTCGGCGTCGGCCGGGTCGCGCGGCGCGACGGACTGCCCCATCGACTCACGGATCACCTTGCCGCCGCCGAAGACCATCTCGTTCCCGCTGCGCCCGGGGCCGCCTGACCAGTCGTCCTCGATCTCGATCCGCAGCTCCGTGTCGGCGAGGCGGATGCGGTCGCGGGTGGTCGGGCCGAACCGGTCCGCGTATGCGGCGCGGGTCAGGGGGGCGGAGCGTTCGGGGGGCTCCGGGCAGCAAGGACACTCGGCGAAGTCAGTCATTGGACCCGCCCCCGACCTCGCCGAACGGGCCCTCGGTGTTGTCGAGTGAGCCGTCGATCTTTCCGGGCAGACCGTCGATCCTTTCGCGCAGTCCGTGGACCAGCCGCTTGCCCTCGATGGGTACGAGTTCGACTTCTTCGGTGATGCTGGGCTCGAAGCGTACGGAGCTGCCGGCCGGGACGTGCAGACGCTTGCCCCAAGCGGCCTCGCGGTCGAACTCCAGCCCGGAGTTGGCCTCGGCGAAGTGGAAGTGGGAACCGACCTGAATGGGACGGTCGCACGGGTTCTTGACGGTCAGGGACGTGATCTCAAGCCCCTCGTTGAAGCGCACCAACTTGTCTTCCGGCTTCGCGGAGTAATCGATTTTCCCCGGGTGGACCAGCCCCCCTTCCTCGTCGCCCGCCTCCGGGAAGGGGTCGTGGATGGTGACCAGTTTCGTACCGTCGGGGAACGTGGCCTCCACCTGCACGTTCTTGATCATCTCGGGGATGCCCTCCATGACCTCCTCGCGGGACAACAACTTCCGTCCCGAAGACATGAGTTCGGCTACGGTGCGGCCGTCCCGGGCCCCCTCAAGGACATGCACGGTCAACAGCGCCACCGTCTCGGGATAGTTGAGCAGCACCCCCCGAGACCGACGCCTCTCGGCGACGTCCGCCGCCAAATGAATCATCAGGCGCTCTTGTTCATGTGGAGTCAGGTGCACAGCCATTCCCCCTGCGTTCGCCCTGCCCAGAGCTTCTGCCCCGGGCGCTTGTGCTGGGGACCGGCCGCACACCATCGGCAGTGCGGGCGGAGTCTCCACGACTTCACGCCCGTGCCGTCGGCGCAGCACGGCTTCCTCGGCCGCCCCGGCCGCAGCCCCTCGCGGGACCAACGTGATCACGCCGACAGAACCGGAAACCCGAGCGCAGCCCGACCGCCGCCCATATGAGTGACGGTCGGGCCGATACGCCCGAACCTGAGACTTTCCTGTGGTTCAATCGCGGCCGCCTGGCCGCCCAGTGGCCATCAACGCTGCGAGCCGGACGGGCACTTCAGGCGGAAAACAGGGATACGACTACTGGAACTCGCCGTCCACCACACCACCCTCGAAGGCGGCCCACTCACGCCTGGTGAAGACGAGCGCGGGTCCGTCGCCCCGGTCCTTGCTGTCCCGCATGGCCACGCGTCCGCCGCCGAGGAAGGCGACTTCGACGCAGTTCGCGTCACCGTTGCTGCGGCTGCTCTTGCGCCAGACCGCGCCGGTCAGATCCGCACTGTTCACTTTCTTAGCTCCCTCGCTGCTTGCTTGAGAAGGCTCGTGCTGCCTGCTTCCATGACTTTGCCGCCGCCCACAGGGCGACGGAGTACAGCCTCATTGAGCGCCACGTCCACCGCGGGTGCGGCGGTCGCCCGGTTCAGCAGAACTTGACGCGTACTGCGGACGTGTACACGCCGCTCGACCTCCGCGTCATCGCGCTCAGGGCCCGACTCCCTGATCAGAGCGCGCGTAGTCCGGCGTCTGCAACAGACCAGGCACCAACTCCGCCTCGTACCAGGAGAATCGCGACGCCGCTTCTTCCAGCCCGATGTAGAGGTCGAAGCTCTCCGGGATCACGTCACCGTACGCGTGCCACCAACCGCGCCCCTTGGCCTCCTTGGCCAGGCCCATCAGCCCCTGGGTGAGGTCGGCACGCGCTCCGTACACCTTGCACATGGCTTCGACATCGAGACTGCGCAGCGCCGTCTGGCCCGTTTCGATGCGCCAGATCTTGGGTTCCGACCACTCCAACTGCTTGGCGGCCGCCCTCACGGTCGGTCTGGCCTGGTTGCGCAGATCGCGTAAATGCCGCCCGAGTTGGCGTCGCGGCACTGTCGTTCCCGTGGTCGTTCCGGTCATGCCCACCCCTGCTGTCCCTCCATACGACGACGATCAACGAGGCGGACCGGCTGTCCGTCCCCGCCGGCGGTGTCCTGGAGATGGTCCGCACCCAGGAACTCCTGCGCCGCCACCTCCCCCGGCACCGGCATCCGTGCTGGACGTCGGCGGCGGTCCGGGAACGCACGCCCGATGGCTCTGCGAGGACGGCTACCGGGTACACCTCGTGGACCCCGTGCCGCGTCACGTCACGGAGGCCGAGGGCGCCGGGTGCAGTGCCGAGCTGGGGGACGCGCGAGACCTGAGCGCCCAGGACGACTCGTACGACGTGGTCCTGCTCCTCGGCCCGCTCTACCACCTCGTCGCCCCCGCCGATCGCCGGGCCGCCCTCGCCGAGGCCCGCCGAGTGGTCCGGCCGGGCGGGCTCGTCGCCGCGGCGGGTATCAACCGGTACGCCTCGCTGTTCGAGCACACCGCCTTCGCACATCTGGACAGGACCTCGCTTCAGCGGAACATCGCCAAGATCCTGGCCACCGGTTCGCACGACGGGAAGAAGGGATTCACCGAGGCGCATTTCCACACCGGCCCAGAGCTGGAGGCGGAAATGCGCGAGGCGGGTCTCACCGACACCCGGGTGTACGGCGTCGAGGGCCCCGCCTGGGCCCTGCTGAAGGCGACCGAGCAGTACACCGGTGAGTCGCTCACCGGATCACGGATGTTCGCCTCCGCGCCGGCCGCGGCCCGCATGGCGGAGCCCTACCCCGACCTGCTCTCCGCCAGTTCCCACCTGCTCGCCGTGGGACGTAATTGACACCGGTTACTCTGGGCCCGTCACCGGGGCGGGACAAGCCCCGCCATCTCTCCGCAGGGGGACCTTTCCACCATGTTCCGGGCCCTGATCTATCTCCTGCCTCTGGCACTGACGATCTACGCGTTCATCGATTGCCTGAACACCCCCGAGGACGAGGCCAAGCACCTGCCGAAGATCGCCTGGGTCTTCATCATCCTGCTGTTCTGGATCGTGGGCCCGATCGTCTGGCTGGCCGCGGGCAAGCTGCGCCAGGCGCCCGCCGGGGGCCGTACGCCGTCCGAGTGGCACCGCAATCACCGCTCGCAGTGGGTGGCGCCGGACGACAACCCGGAGTTCCTCAACGCGCTGAAGGAAGAGAACAAGAAGGACGAGTCGCTCCTCAAGGACTGGGAGGCGGACCTGCGCCGCCGCGAGGAGGAGCTCAAGCGCCGCGAGAGCGGGGAGAGCCCGAGCCCCTCCGGCGAGTGAGCAGCGGGGGTCCGGGGACGCCGCCCCCGGCAACGGCGACCAGGAGCACACACGCATGAACGACCACGCCATGCTCGCCACCGCCCTCGCCGAGGCCCGTGCCGGTCTCGCCGAGGGCGGCATCCCCGTCGGGGCCGCGCTCTACGGGCCGGACGGCACGCTTCTGGGCCGTGGCCGCAACCGCCGCGTCCAGGAGGGCGATCCGTCCCTGCACGCGGAGACGGCCGCCTTCCGGGCGGCCGGGCGGCAGCGGTCCTACCGGGGCACGACGATGGTGACGACGCTCTCCCCGTGCTGGTACTGCTCCGGGCTGGTACGGCAGTTCGGGATCTCACGGGTGGTGATCGGCGAGGCGCGGACGTTCCGCGGCGGGCACGACTGGCTGGCCCGGCACGGGGTGGAGATCGTGCTGCTCGACGACGCCGAATGCGTCGCGCTCATGCGGGATTTCGTACGCGACCACCCCGCCCTCTGGAACGAGGACATCGGCGTCGGCTGATCCGCCGCCTCGCACTCCCAGATCGTTCGAAATTCCTCTCCACTGCCCAACACCCGGGCGATATCCTTGTGTTGACGGTGTGACAGATCGGATGGAGCGTCGACGCTGGGGGTGCTGTGGAGAGAGAGCTGTACGGGCGCGAGGCGATCTTCGGGAACGACGGACTTGCGGCGCGTCTGACCGGCCTCACTCCGTACGGCTCCGCCCGGGTCGCGTACGAGCACCGCGACGATCCGCCGGTCGCCGTGCTGACCGGTGGCCGCGGCATGGGCAAGACGGCCGTGCTCAAGCAGCTGCGCCATCTGTACCGGGAGACCACCCCGGTCGCCCTGGTCGACTGCGAGGCCGTCGTGCCGCCCGCGGACCCGGGGCCCGGCTGGACCCCGGTCACCGGGGCGCTGCCGGAGCTCGCCACCCAGCTGACGGCGAAGGTGCGTGCCGCGCGGCCGGTGCAGTTCCCCCGGCTGAGCCTGGGGCTCGTCGCCGTCGCCTCGATCTCCTGGACGCGGGAGGACGAGACGCGGGCGCAGCGGGACCTGCAGTCGCTGGGCCCGGTGCTGGCCACCGTCGACACCCGGGGGGACGCGGCCACGGGCTGGGTCACCAAGGTGCTGACGAAGCTGGCCGCCAGTGCCTTCGACTCGGTGGTGCCGCTGGCCGGGATGGTCGCGGAGGCCACGATCGAGACGGTGCTGGAGGAGTCGTTCAGCCGGTTCCAGCGGCGCGCGGCGGACTGGTACGGGAGCTATCCGCACGCGGGCGGCAACGGCAGGATCGGGCTGCGGCAGCTGGCGGTCGACTTCGAGCGCGGCGGTGATCTGCGCCGTCGTGCCGAGGACCATCTGGTGCTCGCGCTGGTCACGGATCTGGTGCGGGCGTACGGGGGGCTGGCGCGGGGTGCGCGCCGGGGCCGCCCGGTGCTGCTGCTGGACAACGCGCACACGCGGCTGGGCCGGCAGCTGGTCGAGCCGGTGCTGCGGCAGCGGGCCGCCGGGGTGCGCGATCAGATCGCCGTGTTCGCCTCCTCCCGCGCCCGTGGTCACGAGGGGCTGAGCCACGCGGTGCGCAGGCGGCTGCCCGAGGTGGCGCACGGTTCGCACTGGGTGCGCGGTGCGGAGGTGACGTCCGGGATCCTGGCCGTGGAGCTCACGGCGCTGAGCCCGGCGCATGTGCAGGCGGCGTTCGACCGGCACGACCCGGTGGGCCGTGCCCCGGCCGGGCTGGCCCGTGGGGTGCACCGGCTGACGGGTGGGCGTCCCTTGGGCGTGGCGCTGCTGGCGCAGGCGGCGGGCGAGGCGCTGGTACCGGGGGCCTTGCGGGTGGGTACGGCGCGGTCGGGGGCGCCGGCGCCCGAGTCGCTGGTGCCGGGGGCGCTGCTGGACCGGACGGTGGAGCTGCGGGAGGACCGGGCGCCGGTGCGGGTGGCGGACGAGCTGCTGGCACAGCTGCTGCCGGGGCAGCAGCTCGACGTGCTGAGCGTGCTGGCCGCCGCCCACGGTGAGGACTCGGCGCGGCTGCTGGCCACGGCCCGGCTGCGCGGCCGGTCGCTGGAGGGCGATGTGGCCCTGCAGGTACGGGATGTGCTGCGGGCGCAGGACTGGCCGGTCGGTCCCGACCACTTCGTCGCCGATCCGCTGCTGCGGTCGCTGCTGCTGCACCGGCTGCGGTTCCAGGACGACGACCATCCGTACTACGCGGTGTGGCGTGCGGTGCACGAGACGCTGCGCACCGCGTACGCGCCCGGGGGCCGCTGCCCGAGCGTCCCGCACCGGCTGCACCAGGAGCTGGTGCTGGGCAGGACGCGGGACTGTGTGACGCATCTGCGGGAGCGGTTCACCGACGGGGACGTGACGGCGTGGCTCGGCTCGCTGCGCTTCATCGCCTCGGCACCGTATCCGCGTCCGCCCGGCCATGCCGGTCCCGATCCGCGGCGCGCGGTCGCGCTCGGCCGGGAGGCGGCCGGTTCGCTGCCGGACGGGGAGACGGGGCTCGCGGGGCTCGGCGAGCGGGCCGTGGAGCTCCAGTTGCAGCTGCGCAGGCTGCTGCACGCCGTATGGCTGCTGTCCGATCCACTGGCTCTGCCGGACGAAGAGGTGATCGACAAGATGGCGCACGAACTGCGACAACTGTCCGGCAGGCATCCGACGGGCAACAGCGTGCTGTGGGACGCGGCGACGCACTGGCCGCGGGACATCAGGGCCTGGCGGTCGCTGTCCATGCCGCCGGGATCGCCGGGCACGGACGGATCACCGGGCACGGGCGGATCCCCCGGCACGGGCGGCAGCCCGCGCGGTCAGAGGCGGGGGGACGGTGGCTCGGATGCGTAATCCGCTGCGGTATCGCGTCTGGTATACGGCGCGGCAGAAGGCCGTCACCACGGTGGTGGTGGGCGCCCTGGTCGTCACGTCCGGCTGGTACGGCATCGGCCGGCTCACCGCTCCGCAGGACCGCTCCTGCGCGAAGGGGGTCGAGCGGCCGCAGGGCAGCGACGAGTGCGTGGGCGTCTCCGGTGACGGCTACGACTTCGGACGGTCGAAGCTGACCGAGGTCGCCGCGGCCATCGCCCGGGAGAACGCCACCCTGAAGCCGGGCCGCTACGCCACGGTGGCGCTGCTGCTGCCGCTGACGTCGACGGACGGGGCGATGCAGACGAAGATGCAGCGCGAGCTGCAGGGCGCGTTCGCCGAGCAGTACCGGGCCAACCACCTGTCGAACGAGCAGGTGCCCAAGATCCGCCTCGTGCTGGCCAACACGGGGAAGAACAACCTGCTGTGGCAGCCGACGGTGGACCGGCTGAAGGCGATGACCGGCGCCCCGGACCACCTGCGGGCCGTGTCGGGGGTCGCCACCAGCAGTACGCAGGTCAGGGAGGCGGTCCGGGAGCTGACCGCGGCGCACATCGCGGTCGTCGGCACCACGATCACCGCCGACGACATCGCCAACGGTCCGGCCGGCGACCCGTTCCCCGGGCTGGCACGCGTGTCGCCGACCAACCGGGACGAGGCGCGGGCACTGGCGCACTTCGGGCGGGTGAAGGCGGACAAGGCGCTGCTGGTGCAGGACACCCGTACTGGGGACCACTACACGGACACGCTGCGGGCGGCGTTCACCTCGCTGGTGAAGGGCACGCGGTACGAGCCGCAGCTGTTCACCTCGCGCCAGGACCCCAACGACGAGGGCACCACGGCCAATACGTTCCAGCAGATCACCCACCTCATCTGCGACACGGACGCGGAGACGGTGTTCTTCGCCGGACGCCACACCCAGCTGCGGCAGTTCATCAACGCGCTCGGCTCGCGAGGCTGCCAGAGCCGCCCGTTCACGATCCTGACCGGCGACGAGGGCTCGTACCTCGGCAGCGACCCCAAGCTCGACCGGGGCGCCCTGCGCCGCGGGGTCACGGTCCGCTACGCCTCGCTGGCGCATCCGGACGCCTGGACGGCGGCAGCGGCGAAGGGCAAGGGCTCCCCGGCGACCGGTGGTTCCGCCGCGGACTACCGGAGCTTCCTGGAGCTGCTGGCCACGGTCGCGAAGAAGCCCGTGGGCCCGATCGGTCCGACCCGTCACCAGGACCTGACCGACGGCCAGGTCATCATCGCGCACGACGCGATGTCCCTGGCCGTGCACGGCATCCGGCAGGCGACCCCGGACGGGAAGCGGCTGCCGCAGCTCGCGGACGTGGGTGAGCAGTGGCCGCGGGTGAAGGGATCGCTGCGGGTGTCGGGGGCCAGTGGCTGGATCTGCCTGGACAACCACGGGAACCCGTACAACAAGGCGGTGCCGGTGGTGGAACTGGCGCCCGAGGACGCCCGCCAGCGGTTCGTGGCGATCGCCTGGCCGGAGGGCGCGCCGCCGGACCCGAAGTGCCTGCCGCCGTCCTCGGCGCCCTGACGCCGCCTCACCGCTCGGCCGTCGCGTACTCCTCGCGCAGCTCCGCCCACCGCACCGGGGTCCACTTCGGCCAGTCGGCGGGGTATCCGTCGAGTGTGTCCACGAGGTAGTGGAAGTGGTCGTGCCAGCCGGCGAGGCAGTCCAGGCGCAGTCCGTCGTCGCCCCGGAACTCGTTCGTGAAGCGCAGCAGCACATGGTCGCCGCGCGGTGGCTCCAGGTGGAAGCGCATGCGGCCGTGGAGCCCTTCGAGGGTGTACTCGGCGATCCGCTCGACGTCCCAGGCGGTGACGGTGCCGGAGGCGACCGTGGCGTGCCCGTCCCGGTCGGTGTTCAGCCAGCGCAGCGTGATCGCGCCGCCGATGTGCGGTTCGAACGGGTCGGCGGCGGCGAGCCAGCCCGCCAGCCCCTCGGAACTGGCAACGGCTGCCCACACCCGTGGAACGGGGTGGGGCAGCCGTAGCAGGAACCGCAGGGTGTGCAGGTCACCGTGGGTCTCGCTGGTGCCACGCTCGATGACGGGGGTCGCATCGGTCATGGTTCCAGCGTGGCCCGGTGACCCGGGATCCGCACCCTTACGGGTGGGCGCCGGTCAGACGCCGGCGTAGGAGTGCTTGCCGACGACGAAGATGTTCACGCCGTAGTAGTTGAAGAGCCAGCAGCCGAAGGCGATCAGCGCCAGGTAGGCGGCCTTGCGGCCCTTCCACCCCGCGGTGGCGCGGGCGTGCAGGTAGCAGGCGTACGCGACCCAGGTGATGAAGGACCAGACCTCCTTGGGGTCCCAGCCCCAGTAGCGGCCCCACGCGTCGCCCGCCCAGATGGCGCCCGCGATGATCGTGAACGTCCACAGCGGGAAGACGGCGGCGTTGATGCGGTACGAGAACTTGTCGAGCGTCGAGGCGGCGGGCAGCCGGGAGAGCACGGACTGGGCGAACGAGCCGGGCTGCCCGCCGTTGGCGAGCTTGCTCTCGTAGCTGTCGCGGAAGAGGTACATCAGGGCGCCGACCCCGCCGATGTAGAAGACGGCGCCGCAGATGATGGCGGTGGAGACGTGGATCCACAGCCAGTACGAGTGCAGGGCGGGCACCAGCTGGTCGCTGGAGGTGTAGAGCACCGTGGTCGCGATGCCGAGGTCCAGCAGGACGGTGGTGACCAGGAGCAGCCCCATCCAGCGGACGTTCTTCTTCAGCGCGAGCAGGATCAGGTACGCGGCGACCGCCACCGTGGAGAAGGTGATGGAGAACTCGTACATGTTGCCCCAGGGGGCGCGCTGCACGGACAGTGCCCGGGTGACAACTCCACCGGCCTCCACGAGGAAGGCGAGCAGGGTCAGGGAGACCGCCATGCGCCCGTACAGGTCGCCCTTGAAGGTGCCGCCGGCCGCGCCGGGCCCGTCCGGGACGTCGCGGGAACCGGCCGCGGAGCGCGTGATGATCTTCGGGCGGTCCAGTACGGCGGTGCCGCCGCCCTGCTGCGCGACCTGCACCTTCACCGGTGCCCCGGCGCCCTCGGCCTCGGTCAGGGCGGCCGCGGTACGGCCGACCTTGCTGCGGCTGCCGAGCACCCATTCCGCGATGTGCGCGAAGAAGGCCAGGGTGTAGACGGCCATCGACGAATAGATCAGCACATTGCTGGTGTGCGCCAGGTTCTCGTTGGTTGCGGCGGCGAGATTCACTTCTCAGCCCCTTCGACAGGTTCTACGGAGGATTCTTCGACGGAGCCGGGATCGGATCCGGGGTCGGTGTCGGGCGCGGTGGGCGCCACGGCGTTGAGCGTGACCGCGAGATCGGCCAGCTCCTCGGGAAGCTTCGCGGACTCGCTGCGGCCGAGACCCGCCATTTCGACGACGGTGACGCCGTCCGCACCGCGTACGGCCCGCACCCAGACCCGGCGCCGCTGGATGAACAGCGAACCCGCGAGCCCGGCGATCGCGGCGACCGCTCCGGTCAGCGCCCAGCCGCTGGCGGGCTGCTCGGAGATCTGGAAGCTGGCCCACTCCCGGATGCCTTCGAAGGTGATGGAGCCCGCGCCGTCGGGCAGCTTCATCGTCTCGCCGACCAGCAGGCGCTGCTTGAGCTGCTTGCCCTTGCTGTCCTTGAACTCCGTCATCTTGGACTTGTCCAGCTGGTACACGTTCTGCGCCAGCCCGGAGTCGGGCCCGAGGTAGCCGTGGTAGCCGTTGAGGGCCAGTACGGGCATGTCGGGGGCCGGGAACTGCGAGAACATCGTGCCCTTGCCGTTGCCCGCGAAGGTCGGCACGAAGAACGCCTGGAAGCCCAGCTGGGTCTTCTTGCCGTTCTTGTCGCGGTAGCCGTCGAAGACCTTGATCGCACCGGTCGAGGTGACGTTGTTGTCGATGGGCAGCAGCGGCACGGCGTTCCGGTAGACCACCTTGCCGCTGCCGTCTTTGACGGAGACGACGGGCGCGTAGCCGTGCGCGTTCAGATAGACCTTGGTGCCGTCGACGACGAGCGGCTCGTTGACCCTGATGACGGTCTTCTGCGGCTTGCCGTACGCGCCCTTCTCGTACGTCACATGGGCTTCGTAGGTCCGGGGCGTACCGATCTGGGGGCCGCTGCGCTCGTACGTACCGGTGAACTTGTCGAGCTTGAAGCTGAACGGGGCGAACGATTCGGTGTCGAAGAGCGAACCCGACTTGAAGTCGTCGTACTGGGTGAGCGTGTTGGAGAAGCCGTCGCCCTCGACGATCAGCTTGCCGCCCTCGGACTTGAAGAGCTGCCCGAAGGCGAACGCCACCAGCATCACGATCAGGGCGATGTGGAAGACCAGGTTCCCGGCCTCGCGCAGATAGCCCTTCTCGGCGGCGACCGCGTCCCCCGCGGTGTGCGCGCGGTAGCGGCGCTTGCGCATCATGGCGAGCGCCGCCTCGCGGACCTGCTCGGGCTCGGCCTCGGTGCGCCAGGTGGTGTACGCGGGCAGCCGGGTCAGGCGCTTGGGGGCGCCCGGCGGGCGGCTGCGCAGCTGGCCGACGAACTGGCCGGTGCGCGGCACGATGCAGCCGATGAGCGAGATGAACAGCAGGATGTAGATCGCGGAGAACCACACCGAGCTGTAGACGTCGAAGAACTGGAGCTTCTCGTAGATCGGCGAGACGGTGGTGTGGGCGTCCTTGAAGGTCTGCACCTTCAGTTCGTCCACGCTGTTCTGCGGGATCAGCGAGCCGGGGATGGCACCGAGCGACAGCAGGAAGAGCAGGATCAGCGCGACCCGCATCGAGGTGAGCTGCCGCCAGAACCAGCGGATCCAGCCGATGACGCCCATGGCGGGCAGACCGGCCGCGCTCTCCTCGCTCGGGGCGGTGGAGAGCTGGGAGCCGGCCGCGCCCAGCTCGCGGGCGTTCTCCCGGTCCCGCTCGTCCTGCGCCTTCCGCTCGTCCTGACGCTCGCGCTCCGGGGCGGGGGGGGTGGACTTGGTGTTGCTCATGGAACTCAGATCCCCACCGTGAAGCCGTTGGACCAGCTCTGCAATTGCTGCATCATCGTGCCCCACGCCCCGGTCAGCAGGAGGAGACCGGTCACGATCATCATGACGCCGCCGATGCGCATGACCCATGCGTAGTGCCGCTTGACCCAGCCGAACGCGCCGAGCGCCTTGCGGAAGGCGACCGCGGCGAGCACGAAGGGGACGCCGAGACCGAGGCAGTACGCGATGGTCAGTATCGCCCCGCGTCCGGCGGTGCCCTGCTGCATCGCGAGCATGCTCACCGAGCTGAGCGTCGGGCCGAGGCAGGGGGTCCAGCCGATCCCGAAGAGGGCACCGAGCACGGGTGCGCCCGCCAGCCCGGTCACCGGCCTCTTGTGGATACGGAACTCGCGCTGGGTCATCCAGGGCATCAGGCCCATGAAGAAGATCCCCATCAGGATCATCAGCACGCCGAGGATCTTGGTGAGGATCCCGCTCTGCTCCTGGAGGGTCTGGCCGAAGAAGCCGAAGAGGGCGCCGCCGGAGACGAACACGGCGGTGAAGCCGAGCACGAAGAGCGAGGCACCCGCGACCATCCGCCCGCGCCGGGCCTGCGCCAGGTCCGTGCCGCTGACCCCGGTGACGTAGCTGAGGTAGCCGGGGACGAGCGGCAGGACGCACGGCGAGAAGAACGAGACGAGCCCGGCGAGCACGGCGAGGGGCAGGGCGACGATCAGCGCCCCGTCCACGATCGTCGAGTTCTCGCCCTGGAGCGCGGCAAGGGTGAGCACGGAATCACTTCTCCGCGATCAGCGGGTCGATCATCTTGTGCAGCTTGGTGGAGTCGAGCGCGGCGAGGGACCGGGCGGCGATCTTCCCGTCCCGGTCCAGGACCACGGTCGACGGAATGGCCTGCGGGCGGAGCGTGCCCTTGGGGAAGCGGAGCATGAGCTTGCCGGTCGGGTCGAAGAAGCTCGGGTAGGTGACCCCGTAGTCCTTCTCGAAGCTGACGGCGGGACCCTTCTGGGGGTCCCGGGTGTTGATCCCGACGAACTGGACGCCCTTGTCCTTCGTCTCCTTCGCCACCCTCGCGAAGTACTGGGCCTCCAGCCGGCAGGGGCCGCACCACGAGCCCCACACGTTCAGCACGACGACCTTGCCCTTGTAGTCGGCCACGTCGAGCTGCTTGCCGTCGAGCGTCTCGCCGTCGAGCTTGGGGGCGGCCTTGCGGTCGCCCTTGTCGATGGTCGAGATTCCGCCACTGCCCGTGACGAAGTTCGTGTTGCCACCCCCGCCGGCCTTGTTGCCGTCCCCGCTGCACGCCGTCAGCGTGAGCGCGAGTGCGGCGGCCGCTGCGGGGGCGGCGAGCAGGGTGAAGCGGCGTCGAGATGCGCGGCTATAGCTCATGTGAAAAGTTTCGCATGGCGGTTCCGGCGATCTCGGGCACCCCCCTCGGTGCCCGTAAAGCCCGATGTCAGGACTGTTTAAAGAAGGCGTTCCAGCCGCCCTCGGGCGACTGTCCTACGCCCAGCGTACGGAGTTTGTCGAGCACGGCCGGGGTCTGGACGTCGAGCCAGTCGACGTACTGCTTGAACGAGACGAGCCGCACATCCGGCTTCCCCGCGATCTTCTTGATCGTCTCCTCGACGGCGTCCATATAGATGCCGCCGTTCCACTCCTCGAAGTGGTTTCCGACGTAGAAGGGCGCGCGATTCGTCGTGTACGCGCGGTTGAAACCGGCGAGGTACGACTCGGTGGCCTGCTTCCGCCAGCCCGGATAACGCGAGGGCATGCCCTTGGTCGAATTCTGCGACTGGTTGGCGAGGATGTTGTAGTCCATCGAGAGGACTTCGAAGGTGTGCCCGGGGAACGGCATGCCCTGCAACGGCAGGTCCCAGACGCCCTCGCGCTTCTGGGGCCACACCTGCGTGCCACCGGGCGAACTGGCGTCGTAGCGCCAGCCCAGCTTGCTCGCCGTGGGCAGCAGATTGTCCTGGCCGAGCAGGCAGGGGGCGCGGCCGCCGATCAGTTCCTTGCGGTAGTCGAAAGGCAGCGGATCGAGGTCGGTCCAGCCGGTGTTCGTGCGCCATTCCGTGACGAAGGAGACCGCCTGATCGATTTCGCTCCGCCACTGGGCGGGCGACCAGTTCGCGACCGATCCGGAACCGCCGCAGAAATGCCCGTTGAAGTGGGTGCCGATCTCGTGGCCGTCGAGCCAGGCCTGGCGGACGTACTTCAGCGTCTGCTTGATGTGATCATCGGTCAGATATCCGATGTCGGAAGCACCGATCGGGTTGTTGGGCGGCCGGTACATGGACTTCTTCGACTCGGGCAGCAGATAGAGGCCGGAGAGGAAGAAGGTCATCGCCGCGTCGTGGTCCTTGGCGAGTTCCAGAAAGCGCGGGAAGAGCCCGTTGCCGACCTCGCCCGCCCCGTCCCAGGAGAAGATCACGAACTGCGGCGGCGTCTGCCCGGGTTCGAGCGGAACCGGCGCGGCGGGCTGATGCGGCTGCTTCCCGGTGTCCGCGGTGGAACCGTCCCCGATCTTCCGGACGTCCTTCTTCGCGGGGCCGGCCCCCCGGGTGTGGCCGTCGGCCCCCTTCTCCCCGGTGGTCCCCGTGCCCGACCCCGACCCGGAGAAACTGCACCCGCCCAGACCGATCGCGGCCGTAGCCCCGAGCCCGGCTCCGAGCAAGCCCCTTCGGCTGATCTCGCGCATGCGTTCCCCATCTGCGGTCGTTTTGCCTCAAGTCCATACAAACTGGCGATGGCTTAGATGAGGGAATCAACACGGGGGTTCCGCGATTTAGCACATCTTTCTTTGCGTGACCAGACCAGGTACGCGCCCGAACGTATGACCCATGGTCGGGTCGACTGCGTTCCCCGGCCCCGGAACGCCGGGGCCGGATCCGGGGGCCGGGACCGAAGGCCGGGGCCCGGGGCCGGGACCGAAGGCCGGGGCCGGGGGCCGGGGTGCGGCACGGGGCGCCGCACCCCCGTCGGCCGGGGGCCGGCTACGCGCCGAACGCCTTCGACTTCCCCTTCACCGGCTTCGCCCCGGCCCGCAGGTGCGCCGGGACCAGATCCCGCGCCGGCTCCGTGTACCCGACCGACACGATCTTGTCGCCCTGGTACGTGAAGCTGGTCAGCGACGCGAGCGTGCACTGCCGCTTGCGCGGGTCGTGCCACAGCCGCCGCCGCTCCACGAAGCTCCGCACGATCCAGATCGGCAGCTGGTGGCTGACGCACACCGCCTCGTGACCGCGCGCCGCGTCGCGCGCGGCGTCCAGGGCGCCCACCATCCGCACGACCTGCTCGATGTACGGCTCGCCCCACGACGGCCGGAACGGATTCGTCAGGTGCTTCCAGTTGTCCGGCTTGCGCAGCGCCCCGTCGCCGACCCCGAAGGTCTTGCCCTCGAAGACGTTGGCGGCCTCGATGAGCCGCTCGTCGGTGGCCAGGTCGAGACCGTGCGTCGTGGCGATCGGCGTGGCGGTCTCCTGGGCGCGCTCCAGCGGGGAGGCGACGACATGGGTGACGTCGCGGTCCTTCAGGTGCTCGGCCACCCGGTCGGCCATCTGCCGGCCGAGCTCGGAGAGGTGGTAGCCGGGACGGCGTCCGTAGAGCACGCCCTCCGGGTTGTGCACCTCTCCGTGCCGCATCAGATGGACGACGGTGATGTCCCTGCGGCTTCCGTTCCCGCTCATGCGGTGGCCTCCGATGCGGCACGGGCGGCGGCGGGCAGGGCGGCGGCGATGCGCTCGACGGCCCGCGTGTCGTGCGCGGTGGAGACGAACCAGGACTCGAAGGCGGACGGCGGCAGGTAGACGCCCTGCGACAGCAGCGAGTGGAAGAAGGCGGTGAAGCGGAAAGCTTCCTGCTGCTTCGCGTCCTCGTAGTTCCGCACCGGCCGGTCGGTGAAGAAGACGGAGAACATGTTGCTCGCCGCCTGCACGGTGTGCGCCACGCCTTCCTTGGCGAGCGCCTCGCTGACCAGGCCGCGGATCTCCGCGGAGACCGCGTCCACCTTCGCGTACGCGGCGTCGTCGAGCAGCCGCAGCTGGGCGAGACCGGCGGCGGTGGCGACCGGGTTCCCGGAGAGGGTGCCCGCCTGGTAGACGGGGCCGGCCGGGGCGAGGTGCGCCATCACGTCCGCGCGCCCGCCGAAGGCCGCGGCCGGGAAGCCGCCGCCCATGACCTTGCCGAAGGTCATCAGGTCGGGCCGCACCCCGTCGACGCCGAACCAGCCGGCCTTCGAGGTACGGAAACCGGTCATGACCTCGTCGGAGATGTAGAGCGCCCCGTTGGCGGCGCAGATCTCCTTGAGCCCGGCGTTGAAGCCGTCCAGCGGCGGTACGACACCCATGTTGCCCGGCGACGCCTCGGTGATCACACAGGCGATCTCGCCGGGCTGCGCGGCGAACGCCTCCCGTACGGCGTCCAGGTCGTTGTACGGCAGCACGATCGTGTCGCCGGCCTGGGCGCCGGTGACCCCCGGGGTGTCCGGAAGGCCGAAGGTCGCGACCCCGGACCCGGCGGCGGCGAGCAGCGCGTCGACGTGGCCGTGGTAGCAGCCGGCGAACTTCACCACCTTGGCCCGGCCGGTGAACCCGCGGGCGAGACGGATGGCGGACATGGTCGCCTCGGTGCCGGACGACACCAGCCGTACCTGCTCCACGGGCTCGACCCGGGCCACGATCTCCTCGGCGAGCGCGACCTCGCCCTCACCGGGCGTACCGAACGAGGTGCCGCGGGCGACAGCCTCCTGGACTGCGGCGATGACCTCGGGGTGGGAGTGGCCGAGGATCATCGGCCCCCACGAGCACACGAGGTCGACATACTCACGGCCGTCGGCGTCGGTGAGGTAGGGACCGGTGCCGGACACCATGAAGCGGGGCGTCCCGCCCACGGCCCGGAAGGCACGGACGGGAGAGTTCACGCCGCCGGGCGTCACGAGGGACGCGCGGTCGAAAAGCGTCTGCGAAACTGGGGCGTCATAGGGAAAGCTCACACAAGCCATGGTGTCAGAGCCACGGACGGGCTTGCGGACAGGTGTTTCACCGCACGTCCGCGGGGGAGGTCACTGACACGATGATCGGGTTGCGCGGCGGGGGCTGTGTCTCCTTAAGTAGTAGTCGGGTGGATGAGATATGCATCGCGGTGGCGGAGTGGGCGAAGGGACCGACGACCTGGGGCCCGAGCCTGCCCGGCGGGGTCGGCACCGGCGTGAGGCAGAGCGCAGACAGGGCATGCAGGCCGGTGGTGCGCAGGGTGGCGGAGCCGGAAGCAGGAGTGGTGGCCGGGTGGGGGTGACCTACAAGTACTTCGGTGCCCCGGACGGGGCCACCGCGGCCCGGGTACCCATTTCGATGCGCCCGGAGGAACTCGGCGGCGACGAACTGGGCATGGGCGGCATGTTCACCAAGATCAAGCCGGAGACGGTGGCGGCGATGGTCCTCACCGGAATCCAGGGCATACCCCTGCACAAGGTCCCCCCGCTCGAACTGGTCGTACTGCACCCCGACTACGCGGTGGTCAAGCTTCCGATGACGGTCGTCGATCCCTTGCGCGGTGTCGGCGAGGAGTCGGTGGGCGCCGCGGCCTTCATCTGGTCCACGGTCCCGGACCGGGGCGGCCCGCGCGACGCCTTCAATGTCTACCAACTGCTGCACGAGTGGCAGGACTTCAGCCACCGCCTGCACGACGCGGGGCATCAGGCGTACTGCCTGGTGTGGCCCTGACCCGGGATTTCATGGGGAGCGGGCGGGGGTTTCCGGACCACCGCATGCTGGACCCGGGCCCAGCGGCTCTTCACCTCGTGCGGCATCACCGTCGAACGAGTCCTGGCCGGCAACGGAGCCTGCTACAAGTCACACGTCCGGCGCGATGCCCCGACAGCGGCCGGGATCGCTCACAGGCGAACCCGGCCCTGCCGGCCACAGACCAACGGCAAGGCCGAAGGCCTCAACCGCACAGCGGACACGCGTGTGGCGGGCTCGCGCTGCGGCTCGGCGCCCCATGGCCGCGCGCGGCTGCGGAAGTTCTCCCTGCCGCGATGGGGCGTGTGGAACGGGTGTCAGCCGTGTGGCGCATGCCACTCGCGTGCCGGGGAACTCGCGGGCGGGTACGGCCGACATCTGGAGCGTAAAGCCCGCACTCTCGCCGGAGCCTCTTCATGGACCACTCGGTGACGCCCCCCGCCGGCCGGCGTTCCGCCTCCTCAGTGCCATACGTGCTGTTCGGGGGCTTCCTGCTCCTGCTCGTGACCCTCTTCGCCGTCTCGTACGGCGTAGGCGGACTCGCCGGGCCGGCCGCTCCCGACATGCGCGGGGTCTCGCACCACGAGGACGACCCCGGCACGGGTGACATGGGCGGCATGGGCCATGGAGGCGGTCACTGATGCCCCAGGAGACCGCGCCGCAGCCGCTCGCCACGACCGATCTCGTCGTCGGCGGCATGACCTGCGCGGCCTGTGTGCGCCGGGTGGAGAAGAAGCTCGGGGCACTGGAGGGCGTGACCGCCTCCGTCAACCTCGCCACCGGCACGGCCCGGGTCCAGTACCCGGTCCACCTCGGTACCGGGTCGCTGGTCGAGGCTGTCGAGAAGGCCGGCTACACGGCCCGCCTGCCGGAGCCGCCCTCGGTGGAGAGGACGCGGGAGGACGAGGACGCCGAGCCGGGCGTCCCGCGACGACTCGTCGTGACCGCGCTCCTTGCCGTCCCCGTCCTGGTGCTGTCGATGGTGCCCGCGCTCCAATTCCGGAACTGGCAGTGGCTGTGCTTCGTACTCGCCGCTCCCGTGGCCTTCTGGAGCGCGTGGCCCTTCCACCAGCGCGCACTGCGTGGACTGCGCCACGGGGCGGCCACGATGGACACGCTCGTCTCGCTCGGCGTGCTCGCCTCCTTCTGCTGGTCCGCGTACGCACTGTTCCTCGGTGGTGCGGGCCATCCGGGGATGCGGATGCCGTTCACCCTGCTGCCGGCCGCCTCGAACGGGGTCGCACACGTCTACCTGGAGGCGGCGGTCGGCGTCCCGCTCTTCGTGCTGCTCGGCCGCCACCTGGAGGCACGCGCCCGGCACGGCACCTCGGCCGCGCTGCGCGCGCTCGCCGAGCTGGGCGTGAAGGAGGTGACCGTACGGAGCGGGGCCGTCGACCACACCATCCCCGCCGCCCGCCTCGCGGTGGGCCAGGTCTTCCTGGTACGGCCCGGGGAGCGCGTCGCCACGGACGGCGAGGTCGTCGAGGGCACGTCCGCCGTGGACCTGTCCCTGGTGACCGGCGAGACCCAACCGGTCGAGGTGGCAGCCGGTTCGGCCGTCACGGGGGGCGCCGTCAACGCGGGCGGGCTCCTCCTCGTACGAGCCACCGCCGTCGGCGCCGACACCCAGCTCGCCCGTATCACCGCGCTCGTCGCCGAGGCCCAGTCCGGGAAGGCGCGCGCGCAACGGCTCGCCGACTCCGTCGCCGGGGTCTTCGTACCCGTCGTCCTCACCCTCGCCGTCACCGTCCTCGGCTTCTGGCTCGGCGCCGGCGCCGACCCGCAGCCCGCCCTCACGGCCTGCGTCGCGGTCCTCGTCGTCGCCTGCCCCTGCGCCCTCGGCCTCGCCACGCCCACCGCCCTCATGGCCGCGACCGGACGCGGCTCCCAGCTCGGCATCCTCGTCAAAGGGCCGCAGGCACTCGAATCGCTGCGCCGGATCGACACCGTCGTCCTCGACAAGACCGGCACCCTCACCTCGGGCCACCTCACCGTCACCGCCGTCACCTCGCGCGAGAACGGCATCGGCGCCGAGGAGACCCTGCGTCTGGCCGCGACCGTCGAGACGGGCTCCGAACACCCCCTGGGCCGTGCCGTCGTGCTCCACGCCGAACGCGTCCTCGCCGAAGGCGCCGTACGGACCGACGCGCTCGACGGCTTCGCCGCGACCCCGGGCCACGGCGTGCGCGGGCACGTGGACGGGCGGCTGGTCGAGGTCCGCGCCCCAGAGGGCGAGCTGCCCGGGGAGCTGGGCTCGGGGCTCGCCGCCGCGCTGGGCGCGGCGCACACCCCGGTCGTCGTGTACGTGGACGGACGGCCCGAGGCCGTTCTCGCGCTCGGGGACGTGGTGCGCCCCGGCAGCTACCACGCGGTCGACCGTCTGCGTCGCCTCGGAGTGCGCCCCGTCCTCGCCACCGGCGACCAGGAGGAACCCGCGCGCGCCGTCGCCTCCGCACTCGGCATCCAGGAGGTACACGCCCGCTGCGCCCCCGAGCGCAAGGCGGAACTTGTCAGGGAGCTGCGGGAGAAGGGCCTCCGGGTCGCCGTCGTGGGCGACGGGGTCAACGATGCAGCAGCGCTCGCCGAGGCCGACCTCGGCATCGCGATGGGCACCGGCACCGACGTCGCCATCGGCGCCGCCGACATCACCCTCGTCCGCGACGACATCGAGGCCCTCGCCGATGCCGTACGCCTCGCCCGCCGCACCCTCGCCACCATCCGCGGCAACCTCCTGTGGGCCTTCGGCTACAACGTCGTGACGATTCCGCTCGCGATGGTCGGCCTGCTCAACCCGATGCTCGCCGCCGCCGCGATGTCCCTCAGCTCTGTCCTCGTCGTCCTCAGCAGCCTCCGCCTGCGCCGCTGGCAGCCCTCCGCTGCCGCCGCCGTCGCCGGGCGTCGTCGTCCTTCTCCCAGGGCTGCCTTCTGATGCCGCGCTGTTCGCTGCCGACGACCACTGACACCTACCGCCATGCACCGGCACACGCCGCCACGCACCGCCACGAGGGAGAACGGTGAGAATGGGTCTGCCGCCCACCCGGTTCCACGCCCCCATCGCCGCTGTCGGCGTTCCCGTCCTCGCGTGCGGTCTCGCGCTCGCGGGACTCGGCGCCTGGACGGCGGGCGGGCGCGCGGGTACCCCGCCGCACGTCGCCGTCACCAGGGCGTACGTCTTCCAGCCGCTCGGCACGACCCCGGAGACCGCCGCCTTCTTCACCCTTACCAACGACGGCGGCTCCGCCGACCGGCTCCTCACGGTCACCTCACCGGACACTGCCGTACGCCCCGCACTGAGTCGGCACCGCATGACGCCCTCGGGCGCCGCGTACCGGCAGCCAGTGGACTCCGCCGCCGTCCCGGCCCGGGACGGGCTGACCATGGCACCGCACGGAATCGACGTGACCGTTCGGCCCCGGAAGACGTGGCGACCCGGCGAACGCGTCTCCTTCACCCTGCATTTCGCGCACCGCGCCCCCGTGACCATCGAGGCGACTGTCGTCCGGCCGGGCACGGTGACGGCGTGAGAGCGCGGCCGAGGCGCGGGTAGCACCATGCGCGCCTCGGCAGGCGGCATCCTCCGCATATGCCGGATTCCGCTACCGGCAGGGGCTTTTCCGGCATGGGAAGCGAGTCGGACACCGCGCCATCTCCACCGGCGCCCCGCGATGGGAGGATGAATCGCCATGGAGGCGGGACCGGTCGGACGGGCGGTGAGGGCGGCGATGTTCGCCGTCGTCTCCGTCACACTCGCCGCGACCGGACACGTCCTCATGTCCGAGAGCCCCCTGCCCTTCTGGGTGCTCACCGCCGGTTTCCTGGCGCTCGCGGTCCCCGGCTGGTGGTTCGCCGCCCGGGAGCGCGGCCCCTGGCTCGTCACCGGCCTCGCCGTGGCGACACAGTCTTTGCTGCACAGTGCCTTCGCTGCCGCGCAGACCTCTCTCGGTTCCGTCAGCGGCTCCCTCGCCGCGACTTCACCCGTACGCCTCCTCTTCGACAACCTCTGCTCGACGGACGGCAGGACGTACGCCTCCCGGGCGGGCACCGGCGTCTCCGCCACAAGCAGTACGGGCGGGATGAACGCGGGCGGGACGGACCACTCCGCTGCCATGGACCACATGGCCGGCATGGACCACTCCGGCACGATGGACCACATGGCCGGCATGGACCACCCCGGCACGATGGACCACATGGGCTCGATGGGGCACCTGGGCCACGACATGGCCGGGATGTCCTCGACCGGGATGCTCGCCGCACACCTCCTCGCCGCGCTCATCTGCGGCCTGTGGCTCGCCCAGGGCGAACGGGCTGCCTTCCAGATCCTGCGCGCCGTCGCGGGCCGGCTCCTCGGCCCCCTTCACCCTCTCCTCACCGCGCCTCTCCCGCCCCCGCGCCGCCGTCTGCGCCCCCGCCGGGGTCTCAGCGACCGGCTGCCGCAAGGGCTCCGGTGCGCCCGCGCGCTTGACCGGCGCGGGCCTCCGGCGGTGCTCGCCGCGTTCTGACTACGCGGCAGGCATTCCGGAGGACGTACTTCCATGGCACGCGGCCCGTCGACGACTGGCCGCCGGCCATCGTGCCCGCGCGAAGCGGGCGTCCTCCGGCACACCCGGCCCCCGAAGGGTGCGGGTGCCCCCATTCACCGGAGACCCCGGGACCGTTCCCGCGACGTGCGACGTGCGACGTGCCCGAACCGCGTACGGCGTCCGCACGCCCGCCATGACCGGATGCCCGGGCGCCGGACAGATCCGTGAAGGACACACCTGGCGATGAACACCATGCTGCCCGCCCGCCGCGGGCCACAACGCACCTCCGCCCCCAGAGACTGGACCCAGGAGGACACCGCCTCCACCGGCTGGGCGCTCGCCGCCCGCGCCGGGGACGCGGAAGCGGCCGACGCTTTCGTACGGGCGCTGCACCGCGACGTCGTGCGCTACGTCGCGCACCTCTCCGCCGATCCGCAGAGGGCCGAGGACCTGGCGCAGGACACGTTCCTGCGAGCCCTGCGAAGCCTGCACCGTTTCGAAGGCCGTTCCTCGGCCCGTACCTGGCTGCTCGCCATCGCGCGCCGCGCCGTCGTCGACGACTTCCGCAGGGCTGCCGCGCGCCCCCTGCTCGCCGACACGGACAACTGGCGCGTGACCGTCGAGTGCACACAGTCGCTAGCCCTGCCCGGCTTCGAGGAGGGGGTGGCGCTGGAGGAACTCCTCGCCGCCCTCCCCCACGACCGTCGGCAGGCGTTCGTGCTCACCCAGGTCCTCGGGCTCTCCTACGCCGAGGCCGCCCGCGCGGCGGGCTGCCCGGTGGGAACGGTGCGCTCGCGAGTAGCTCGCGCCCGGACCGCACTGACCGCGCAACTGACCGAGGCCGAGGATCCGAGCGGGGCGAGCCTCGCGTCGGCACGCCCCGGCGCCACGGCTTCGTGCGGCGGCGGCGCGGCATCCTCGGCGGGCCGCCACCGCACGTGACGGGTCAGGCAGCGGCGGGCGCGGCCTGGGCGGTGACCTGGCGGACGACCTCGGTGATCGCGGTCACGACCTCGGCGTCGTCGGCGGGGTGGGTCTCGGCGAAGCGCGTCACGGAGCCGGGGATGGACAGCTTGACGTCCTCCAGGACCACGCCGCCCGCGATCCCGGCGGACTTGCGGGCATCGTCCTGCGCCCAGACGCCGCCGTACTGGCCGAAGGCGGTACCGACCACGGCGACCGGCTTGCCGGAGATGGCACCGGCGCCGAACGGGCGGGACAGCCAGTCGATGGCGTTCTTCAGGACGGCCGGCATGGTGCCGTTGTACTCGGGCGAGAACAGCAGGAACGCGTCGGCGCGGCCGGCCGCCTCGCGCAGCTGGGCGGCAGCGGCCGGGACGCCTGCCTCGACGTCGGTGTCCTCGTTGTAGAAGGGCACGTTGGCCAGGCCCTCGTACAGCTCGATGTCGACTCCCTCGGGGGCGTGCTTGGCGGCGGCTTCGGCGAGCTGGCGGTTGTGCGAGCCGGCGCGGAGGCTGCCGACGAGCGCGAGGATGCGTACAGACATGGGGGAACTCCCGGAAGGCGGATGCTTCGGATACTTCGGAAAGAAACAAGCGGACCGTAGTCCGTTGAAATTTGTACCACCTAACCGGACCGGGGTCCACTTTTCCTGTTCAGGCGCTACGCTGAGCCCATGACCGGTCCCGTTGTTCCGCCGCTCAGGCCCTCCGACCCCGGCGAGGCGCGGACGAATCTCCCGCTCGCCCCGACCGGTGAGCCGCCGCAGCTACGGGCGGACGCCGCGCGCAATCGCACGCGCCTGCTGGACGCGGCTTCCCGGCTCATGGCCGGGTGCGGAGCGGCGAACCTGACCATGGAGTCGGTGGCCGCCGCCGCGGGGGTGGGCAAGGGCACCGTGTTCCGGCGCTTCGGCGACCGGGCCGGGCTTCTGATCGCGCTCCTGGACCATCGGGAGGAGCAGTTTCAGGCCGCCTTCCTCTCGGGCCCGCCGCCCCTGGGCCCCGACGCCGCGGCGACGGAGCGGCTGCATGCCTTCGGGCCCGCCGTCCTGCGCCACGAACGCGATCACCACCCCCTGATCCTGGCCGCCCGGACCGACCCGCTGCGCAGTTACGCCGTCCCCGCGAGCCGTCTGCGGCTCAGCCACATCACGATGCTGCTGCGCGGGGCGCAGGTGTCCGGCGACCCCGAACTGCTCGCGCACACCCTGCTCGCGTCCGTGGACACCGCTCTCGTCCACCACCTCACCGAGGAGCGCGGCATACCGCTGGAGCGCCTGGAGGAAGGCTGGCACCACCTGGTCACACGGCTCGTGGCGGCTCCGTAGCCGGGCCCTGAGGACTCGCGGGGCGGCCGGACGGGGAGTGGCCGGGCGGGACGGGGGCGGGCGGAGTGTGAGCGGACGGGGCGCGGCCGGAGGGGGCGGGCGAAGGGGAGGGGTGCCGGGTCGGGGGCAGCGGGGGCAGGTCGAGCCATCGGGCCGTACCGGGTGCGATCACATGGGTGTGGCCTCCCAGGACGACCCGGACGGCCGGGTGGCGCGAGTCCGGTACGGCGATCCGGAGCCGCCCGGCACGGAAGCGCAGGTCCACGTCCCAGTGCCGGCGGAACCGGATCCGCACCCCGAACTTCGAGAGCTGCGGCAGCGTGGCCGGCGCGAGCCACAGTGCGTCGTCGCGGGTCTCCAGCCCCGTCATCCCGCGCTGCACGAAGTCCAGGGTGCCCGCCATCGCCCCCAGGTGGATGCCTTCCTCGGTGGTGCCGCCCTGGATGTCGGCCACGTCCCCGATCAGCGCCTCCTCGCAGAACTTCCACGCCTCCTCGCGGCGCACCCGGGCCAGAACCCAGGTATGGACCAGGGAACTGAGTGTGGAGCCGTGGCTCGTACGCGCGAGGTAGTAGTCGACGGTGGCGTGCCAGAGGTCGTCGTCCAGCGGTTGCCCGAGCCGCCGGAAGAGGCCCGCGAGTTCTTCCGGTGAGAAGAGGTAACCGAGCATCAGGACATCGGCCTGCTTGGACGCCTGGTAGCGGTTGACGGTGTCACCCTCCGCCTCCAGGATCCGGTCCAGCCGCCGGATGTCCCCGTACCGCTTCCGGTAGCCGTCCCAGTCGAGCTCGTCCAGTTCCCCGTAGCCGGCGAACTGGCTGATGACGCCCCGGTGGTACGGCACATGCAGCCGACGGGAGATGTCCTCCCAGCGTTCCGGTTCGACGGGGTCGAGGCGCAGCCGGTCGAACAGCCGGTGACGCCGTGTCTCGGGCAGGGCCTGGTACAGCTCCGTCGAACGTGACAGAACCCAGGACGCTGTCACGTTCGTGTACGTGTTGTCGTCGAGGCCCGCCGCCCCGGTTCCCGGATAGGCGTCGTGGTACTCGTCCGGTCCGACGACACCACGGATGCGGTAGCGGGCCAGGGACTCGTCCCATTCGGCGCTGTCCGCCCAGAACCTGGCGATCTGCAGCAGCATTTCCGCACCCCTGGAGTACAGGTACTCCGTGTCCCCGGTGGCCTGGCAGTACTGCCAGACGTTGTACGCGACGGCCGAGCCGACATGGTGCTGCAACCGGGAGCGGTCGGGCAGCCAGCGCCCCGAGTGCGGGTTGAGATGGAGCTCCTGGGTCTCCTCGCGCCCACCGGCCGCGCTCTGCCAGGGGTACATGGCCCCCGCCCGGCCGGCCTCGCGCGCCGCCCGGCAGGCCGCGGGCAGCCGACGGTAGCGGTAGTCGAGAAGCCCTCGGGAGACCTCCGGGAGATGCAGGTTCAGGAACGGCAGCACGAACAGCTCGTCCCAGAAGACATGGCCCCGGTACGCCTCGCCGTGCAGCCCTCTCGCCGGTACGCCGACATCGAGTTCGGCGGTGTGCGGGGAGAGCGTCTGCAGGACGTGGAAGAGGTGCAGCCGCAGAACGCGGCCCGCTTCGCCCGGGACGTCCATCCGTACCTGCCGCCACAGGTCGGCCCAGGCCCGCCGGTGCGAGGACAGCAGCTGTGAGAAGTCCGGGGCCCTTCGCACCGCGTCCACGGCGGCCCGCAGAGGGTTGCCGATCGCGGGGTCGCGCGTGGTGTGGAGGGCCACCGTCTTGTCGACGGCGACGGCAGCGGTGGCATCGGAGTCCGAACTCAGCGGCAGCACCAGCCGTTGGAAGACCGCCTTCTCGGTCTGCCGGGGGGATGGATGGAGATCGGGGGCGGGGTCGGATCCCGGGGCGGAGTGGAATCCCGGGGCGGAGTGGAATCCCGGGGCGGCGTCGGAGGCGGGGCCGGCGTCGGAGGCGGCGTCGGAGGCGGGGCCGGGGCCGGAGTGGGGCCGTTGTTCTCCCTCTTGCCGTTCTCCCCCTTCACCGCCGTACACCGCCAGCGTGCGGGCCGCCAGCGCGATGCCGATGTCCGACTCCACCGTGCGGCATCTCAGCGACACCACGCCGTCGTCCGCCGCGCCGGTCACCCAGCCGGTGAGGTGCCGGTTCGACAGCTCCCGGTACCGCGCGACGCCGGAGTTGCGGACATCGCCGTCGATCCCCGCCTCCACCTCGATCACGCCGGTCCACCCCTCCGCCCGGAACACCGTGTGCAGGGCGGCGAGATGCGGATCGCCCATGTGCACGAGCCGGCACTGCTCCACATGCAGCCGCCGCCCGGCCTCGTCCTCGTAGACGGACCGGCGGGTCAGCGTGCCGCCGCTCAGGTCGAGTGACTGGCCGTGTTCCACGAGGTGTTCGTGGTCCGGGGTGAGCCACGGTCCCGGGGCGGTGCCGGCCGGGTGGATGCGGTAGTGCAGCGGCAGCCAGTTCGGGAGGTTGACCAGGTCCTCGTTCTCCACCCGGTGGCCCCGGACCGTGGAGGTCAGCCGGTTGTAGCAGCCGGCCACGTAGGTGCCGGGGTAGTGCGGCCGGTCCTCGGGCGTCACGGGCGTGTCGGACGCCACAGGTGTCTCGGATGCGGCTCCGCGGGTGGCGAAGTACCCGTTGCCGAGCGTGCACAGCGCCTCCCGCAGCCGTTCCTCCCGCGGGTCATATCCCTCGTACGACCAGGTCCAGGCCCGCGCCATCAGTCGTCACCGGCCGTCAGCAGATCCCCCGGATCGGACACCACGAGGTCCGCGCCGTGGCGGCGCAACTCGGCGGCGCCGACGGGGCTGCCCGTACGGTCCACTCCGACCACGAGTCCGAAACCGCCCCGCCGCCCGGCCTCGACCCCGGCCAGCGCGTCCTCCACCACGGCGGTGTCCGGGACCGGGACCCGTAGACGTTGGGCCGCTTCGACGAAGAGCGCGGGGTCCGGCTTCCCCGGCAGTCGCAGCCGACGCACCTCGTTCCCGTCGATCACGGCGTCGAACCGGTCGATGAGGCCGGCCCGCGACAACAGTTCCGTCGCGTGCCGGGACGCGGATACCGCGGCGCAGGGCGTCCGCTCGCCGCGCAGCACATCGAGGAGGCGGACGGTGCCGGGCCAGACGTCGATCGGCTCGGTCCGCAGACTGCGGGTGAACAACTCGTCCTTGCGGGCCGCGACCGCCCACACGGTCGCGGTTCCGGGTGGGTCGTCGGGGCTGCCTTCGGGAAGGTCCAGCCCCCTCGACGCCAGGAACGCCGCCGCGCCGTCCCGCCGGGAACGGCCGTCGACATGGCGCAGGTAGTCGTCGACGGGGTCGAAGGGCCGCTGCCCCTCGACGCCCGACAGACAGGCGTCGAACGCCTTCTTCCAGGCGGCGGCATGGCGCCGGGCGGAGTCGGTGATCACTCCGTCCGTATCGAAGACCACGGCCCGCACCGAGCGCAGGCACGGTGCCAGGGACGGCGCGGCTGCCATGACCGGGGTCCCTCCGTCAGGGGTTCTTCGTCGGGGGTTCTTCGTCAGGGGTTCTTCGTCAGGGGTTCTTCGTCAGGGGCTCTTCTTCATGGCACCACGGTTCCGGCGCACGGGCGCGGCGTGGGCTCCCGTCCACCGTCCGCCCGCCCGAAGCCCGCCGTCCGCCCCTCCTGATCCGGGGGAGGGCCGAACGGCCCATCCCACCGGGACGAGATCTGTTCCATGCTGGAGGGACATCGACCGTTCCCGACCTTCCGGGAGTTCCGATGCTCAGCCAGTCACTCGACGACCCGACGCTGACCGGTCTCGTCGCCGACGCCACCACCGCCCCGTCCATGCACAACGCCCAGCCCTGGCAGTTCCGCTACACCCGGGCCGCCCGGACCCTCACTCTTCTGGCGGATCTCGACCGCATGATGCCGGAGGCCGACCCTGCCGCCCGTGCGCTGCACATCGGCTGCGGCGCGGCCCTGCTGAATCTGCGGGTGTCCGCCGCCCACCGGGGCCTGGAGGCGGTCACCACGCTGCTGCCCGAGCCGTCGGACTCGGCCGTGCTGGCCACCGTACGGCTCGGCATCCGCCCCGACGCCCCACGAGAGCCCGCGGACGAGGCGCTTGCCGCTCTCCATCCCGCGATACGGGAACGGCACACCAGCCGCTACCCGTTCGACGAGCAGGCGGTCCCCGAGGACGTCCGCGCGCACCTCACCGACGCGGCCCGAGCCGAGGGCGCGGATTTCACGTTCCTGGCCTCGCCGCATCTGGAGACCGTGCTCGAACTGATCCGGGACGCCGAGGGATACGACCGCGGGGACCCCGCGCGGGTGGCGGAAGAGCGCCGCTGGACCCGGGACACGAAGGCCGAGGCGCCCGTCGACGGCATACCGGACTACGCCTTCGGCCCCCGGGACGCCTCCGAAGGGGCGGCCACCCGCGACTTCGCGGGAACCGGCGTGCTCCCGGGCCGGCCACGCATCCCGTTCGAGAAGCGGCCGCAGCTGGCCCTGCTGACCACCCCGGGCGACCGGGCCGTGGACTGGCTGCGCGCCGGCCAGGCACTGGAACGCGTCCTGCTCGCCGCCACGCTCCGCCAGGTGTCCACCTCGTTCGCGACCCAGCCCGTCGAGTGGCCGGACCTGCGCTGGCTGCTGCGCGATCCGGTCTCCGGCACGGGACACACGCAGATGATCGTGCGCCTGGGGTACGGGCCCACAGGACCACGTACGCCACGCCGCCCCCTGGCCCAGGTGCTGACCATCGAACCGTAGGAACACCCGTACGGAAGGCGGTGGGAGCGATGCGGCTCCCCGTAGTCGTCGGAGTGGACGGGTCGGAGGGCAGTCTGCGCGCCCTGGACTGGGCGGCGGCGGAAGCGGCGCGCTCGGGGCACCCCCTGCGCGTCGTCCACGCGTCGCTGTGGGAACACTACGAAGGCATGCGCCCCGCCTCCGACACCGAGCGTCCCAGCGAACAGGTCCTCGCCGAGCATCTCGTCGCCGGCGCCCGGGAACGCGCGCTGCGGCTCGGTCCCGAGGTGGCCGTGGCGGCGTCCGTGGAACCCGAGGACCCCGTGGCCGCACTCGTCAGGGAGAGCCACGAGGCAGCCATGGTCGTCCTCGGCTCCCGCGGCCGGGGCCGGATCGCGGGGATGCTCCTGGGGTCCGTCAGCCTCGCGCTCGCCGGCCGGTCCCACTGCCCGGTCGTGGTGATCCCGGCGCGGAAGCCGGACACCCCGCCACGGCCCGGCCGTGTCGTCGTCGGGATCAGCGACGCCGCGGAACCGTCGGCGGCCCTCGTCTTCGCACTCGCCCAGGCCGTATCGCGCCACGGCGAGCTGGTCGCCGTACGGGCCTGGCGCAGCCCCGCCCACCAGCCCCGGCCCCATCCGCTCATCTCGGGATCCCCGGCTTCCGCACACCACCAGCAGGCCGAGGAGCACCTCGAAGAGGTGCTGACAAAGCTGGACCGGACCGCTGCCCCCGACATCACCGTCCACAGGTCGGTGGTGCAGGGGCCGGTGCACCATGAACTGATCGAAGCCGCCGAGGGCGCGGAACTGCTGGTCGTCGGCGCGCGCCGGCCCAGCGGATGGCACGGAAGCCACTTGGGCCCGGTGAACCACGCGATGCTGCACTACGCACCCTGCCCGGTCGCGGTCGTCCCCGATGCCCACCGGCGTCCCGAGCCCGGGGCGGACTGAACCCGGGACGGACCGCGAAAGAGTCGTGCCCAGGCCGGCAGCGGCCTCCCCGGCTGCCGTGGCTCCCCGGCCCGGTTCGCCCCATCCGCCCCATCCGCCCCCTCGACCGCCGTACGCGCGCCCCACGCGCTCAGGACGGGGACGCGAACCTCTTGCGCCAGGCCAGCGATACGTACACCAGGGCAATCAGGACCGGTACCTCGATCAACGGCCCGACCACACCCGACAGCGCCTGACCGGATGTCACACCGAACGTGGCGATGGCGACCGCGATGGCCAGCTCGAAATTGTTTCCGGCGGCCGTGAAGGCCAGCGTCGCGGTGCGTTCGTAGCCGAGACCGATGGCCTTGCCGAACAGGAACGTGCCGAACCACATCACCGCGAAGTAGGCCAGCAGCGGCAGCGCGATGCGGGCGACGTCCAGCGGCCGGGAGGTGATGGTTCCGCCCTGGAGCGCGAAGAGGACGACAATCGTGAAGAGCAGCCCGTACAGGGCCCAGGGGCCGATCCTCGGCAGGAACCTCGCCTCGTAGCCGTCATGTCCCATCCTCTTCTCGCCGATGCGGCGCGTGAGGAAGCCGGCCACCAGCGGGACGCCGAGGAAGACGGCGACATTGAGGGCGATCTTCGCCATGGAGATGTCGAGATCCTGGCCGTCACCGAGCCCCAGCAGGCCGGGCAGCAGGTCGAGGTAGAACCAGCCCAGCACCCCGAACGCGACGACCTGGAAGACCGAGTTGAGCGCCACGAGCACGGCGGCTGCTTCGCGGTCGCCGCAGGCCAGGTCGTTCCAGATGATGACCATGGCGATGCACCGGGCCAGGCCGACGACGATCAGACCGGTGCGGTACTCGGGCAGGTCGGGAAGGAGGATCCAGGCCAGCGCGAACATGACGGCGGGGCCGACGATCCAGTTGACGACCAGGGACGACACCATGAGCCTGCGGTCCCCGGTGACGGCGTCGAACCTGTCGTAGCGCACCTTGGCCAGGACCGGATACATCATGACCAGCAGGCCGACGGCGATCGGCAGCGAGACACCGGCGATCTCGACCTCGGCGAGAACGTCGTCGAGCCCCGGGATCAGTCGGCCGAGACCCAGCCCGAGCCCCATGGCGATCAGGATCCACACGGCCAGGAACCGGTCCAGCGTGGACAGTCCGGCGACGATCGCGCCATCGCCATCGCCATCACCGTCACCGCTCTGCGACGGCGCGGCGGTGGCGCCCGGCCCGGTCGCGGCCATCAGCAGGCCCGCTTCCGGCCGGTCTCGACGGTCGTGCGGGCGGCTGCGGCCAGCTCGCCGAAGGAGCCGGCGAGCGCCTCGATGACCTCGGGGCGCAACTTGTAGTACGTGAACCGGCCGCACGGCTCCGTCTCCACCACACCCGCCTCGCGCAGGATCTTCAGATGGTTGGAGAGGTTCGTCTGCCGCGCCCCCGTCTCGTGCACGAGGTGCGTGGTGCACAGGGTCTCGTGGGCGAGCAGGGTCACGATCTGCAGCCTGAGCGGGTCGGCGAGGACCCGGATCAGATCAGTGGTGGCTGACGTCATCATGGACTGATACTTTCACATCAGCGGCGAATGACATCAGTGAATGCTGATACGCCACTTCCTCGCTTATACGCCGACTCCCCTCCCGAGGCCCCTCACTCACCCCGACACGTCTCACTCGCTCCAGCACGTCACTCACCCCCGCGTGCCGTCCACTCCCGCACGTCACTACCTCCGCGTGCCGTCCACTCCCACACGTCGCTACCTCCGCGCGTCGTCGGCTTCCGCACGTCGCTCACTCCTGATACCGCTCCCCCCCTCATCCCACTCACCACCGATTCCGCCGTGTGACACGCAACAGGAGAGATGCCCAATGCCCGACAAGCCTTCCGTGCTGTTCGTCTGCGTCCACAACGCCGGCCGCTCCCAGATGGCCGCCGCCTGGCTGACCCACCTCGCCGGGGACCGCGTCGAGGTCCGCTCGGCGGGGTCGCACCCCGGCGACACCGTGAACCCGGCCGCGGTCGAGGCGATGCGCGAGGTCGGCATCGACATCTCCGCCGAGACCCCGAAGGTCCTCACGGCCGAGGCGGTCCGCGAGTCGGACGTCTGCATCACCATGGGCTGCGGCGACACCTGCCCGGTCTTCCCCGGCAAGCGCTACCTGGACTGGAAGTTGGAGGACCCGGCAGGCCGGGGCGTCGAGTCCGTCCGCCCCATCCGCGACGCGATCAGGAACCTCGTCGAGGGCCTGATCGAGGAGATCGCCCCGGTCACGCCGGAGTGACGCCCGCCGCACCGCTTCACCGCGTCACCGCCGCCCCGCTCCCCCGCCGCACCGCCGCACCGCTTCACAGGCCCGACGGGCCTTCCGGACCCGGCCGGCCCGCGCTCGGCCGGCCCGCACTCGGCTAGCCCGCGCTCGGTTCTGCCGCACCCGGCGTGGGGTAGACGGGGACGTACGTCGAAGCCGGCCAGGGTTCGTACGCCGGCACAGTGCTCCACGGCGTGGGCTCGGGGGGCGCGAAGGGGCCCGCACGCTCCCGCATGAGGATCAGCATGACCACGACGAAGAGCAGGGTGATCACGATCAGCGCGAGACCGACGGGGTTCCGGGGGTTGTAGACGTAGCGGCTCGTCCCCCACTTGCTCCGAATGAAGACTGGCTCATCGTCACGGTCCACAAACCGGATACTACGTCGAACACTTGAGCAGTCGAAGGGTGGCCGCCGGTACGCCCGCCCCAAGGGCATGAAGGGCTGTCAGTCCCGGGCCGTACGGTTCTCCTCGTATCGATTCGATGCACTCGCGTACGAGGGGGAGGGCCGACGCGTGGCCAACGCTGCCGCCGCACGTCCAGTCGCCACGCTCACCGCACCGCTGGACCGCAAGCAGGACGCGGCAGACGCTCCGCGCCTCCTGTGGTGGCCCGCACAACGGCCGGACGGGCGACTTGTACGGCGGCCGAGCGGACAGCGCGCCCCCGGCAGCCCACAGCCCGCCTCCGACCGGTGCCTGCTCCTCCAGCGGGGCGACACCGAGTTGGCCGCCGCGTTCGTCTCCGTCGCCCCGGACACCGAACGCGCCCCGGTGATCCGTTTCCCCGCTCCCTGGCCCCGCAGCTTCGGCACCTGCACGGTGGCACCGGGCGGCGATCTCGCGGTCTTCGCCGGAGTGCACGCGCTGCGCGCGGTGGACCCGACGGGCGCGGTGCGCTGGGAAGTCCGGCACGGCTGCTGGGACGGCAGCTGCCCCACGCTGCACACCGCCTACGAGGAGTACGCGGCCGACCGTTCGCATCAGTACGCGGACAGCGGCTCGGCCGTCTTCTCGGCGGACGGGACACTCGTGTGGGCCCATATCCGCGGCCCCGTAGCGGCGGCCGGACCGGACCCGGAGGCGCTGGACGAGTGGCTGGTCATCGACGCCGCCGACGGGCGGGTGCTCGGCCGGGCGGACGCGGAGACCGCGGCCGCGGGCTCGGACCACGTGCCGCACCCCGACCCTGCCCGTATGGGGCTGTGCGTCGGCGAGGGGCAGGACGGGGTACCGATGCTCTGGGGCCGGTGGGACGGCGCGAACCTCTCCGTCGAGTGGTTCTGCAACGACGAGCGGATCCTGACGGCGGTGAGCCCCTCGGGCGAACGCTTCCTGACGGTGACCCATTACGAGGAGACACTCGGCGTGCACCGGGTCGACGACGGATCCGTACTGTGCGCACTCGACAGCGACACCGCGATTCCCCGCCACCCCGGGGCCGATCCCGACGACGTGGACGCCGACGTGGCCCTCTGGGACTACACGTGCGGTTTCCTCGACGAGGAGACCGTCATCGCCGGCACGTCGGAGAGGGACGAGGAGTACGGCGAGCCGCGCCACTGGCTGGTGGGCGCGGGCGAGGCAGGGATGCGGGTGACCGCCCGGATCACGTACCCCTTCCCGATATCGGGCGGGGTCACGGCCCTCGGTGACGGCACCTGGTACACGGTGTCGGAGTCGGGCGACGCCCTGCACATATGGAGCCGATGAGGCGGCGGCCCCACAGGCCCGCCCCCTCTCCGTCCCCGTCCCTGTCCGCCTGCCCGCCTGCCCGCCGGCCCGCCGGCCCGCCGGCCCGTCTGCCCGCCGGCCCGTCACATCGTCGGCGGCGCGTGCACGAGGCTGGACGGCCTCTACGACAGCGCGGGCGCACCGCCGGACACGCGCCTTCCGGCCCCCGGTGCCACGCGCCCGGCGGACGCCGGTCCGGATCCCGGCATCACGCGCCGGGCGGACGCCAGCCCGGATCCCGGCCGGTCAGCGCCAGCACCTGCTCGAAGGGGCCGGCCCCTTCCGGCACGGGGTGGGGCTCGCCAAACACCTTCGCCTCCCGGGCCATCGGCGCCATCGCGGCCAGCCCGGGGCCGATCTCGTTCAGCACGGACTCGTCCGGAACGAACTCCTGGCCGGTGGCCCGCGCGAGGTCCCAGGCGTGAACGGTCAGATCGCCCAGCACCATGTTCCCGACGGTCCTGGCCGGGAGCCCCATGGCCCCCGCGGTCCCCTCGTCGGCCCCGGGCACGGCCCAGGCCGCCACCAGCTCGGCCGTCTCCTCGCCGAAGCGCGCCCGCCAGTCCCCCGTGACGGCGTCCGGCACCTCACCGAAGTCGACCTCCTTGCGGGCCGCCAGGGCCTGGAAGTTGACGACCACTTGGAACAGGTGGTTGATCAGGGCCCGTACGTCGTACTCCGCGCACGGCGTGGGGTCTCCCAGACTGCTGTCGTCGATCCCGGCCAGCACGGGAACGGCCCGCCCGGCGGCCGTTTCCAGCAACTCGCTGATTTTCTCCATCCTCCGACCTTGCACGCCGGTGCGCCCCCGTGCTTGAAGAAACGCGACACGGCTCCACGGCGTACCGCGCCCACCGTAGGATCGCCGCCATGCCAGGTCCGCGACGCGACACCCGGGGCATCGTCGACGCCCCCGAACTCTTCGCGCAGGTACGCTTCCGCCGCCGCGAGCCCGCCCCCGGACTGCGGCCGTACCTGGAGCACTACTGGTTGATCGACTGGGATCTGCCGGAGCCGTACGCCTCCCATCTGGTACCGCACCCGTCCGTGAATCTGGTCTTCCAGCGGTACGGGACGGGGACCGGCAAGGATCACGGGGCCGCCGGGTTCGCCGAGGTGTCGGGCATCGGCCTGGAGCTCTTCACGCAGAAGCTGGAGGGGCGGGGGCGGGTCTGCGGAGTGCAGTTCCGGCCCGGCGGATTCCGCCCGTTCGCACCGGCCCGGCCGGTCTCCGAGTGGACGGGGCGGCGGCTTCCCGCCGACGAGGTGTTCCTCCCGCCCGCCCCGCCGTCGGCCGTGCTGGACCCGGCGGACGAGGACGCGCGGGTGGCGGCGCTCGACGCGTACCTGATGGCGCTCGGCCCGGAACCGGACCCGCAGGCCGACCGCGCGATGGCCCTGGTCGACCTGGTCCGCACGGACCGTACGGTGCGCCGAGTCGACGAGCTCGCCCGGATCGAGGGGGTGTCGTCGCGCTCGCTCCAGCGGCTCTTCGCCACGTACGTCGGCGTCGGCCCCAAGTGGGTCATCCTCCGCTACCGCATCCACGAGGCCCTGGAGCGGGCCGAGTCGGATCCGGAGGTGGACTGGGCGGCACTCGCGGCGGAGCTCGGCTACAGCGACCAGGCCCACCTGATCAGGGACTTCACGGCAACGGTCGGCGTCCCCCCGACCGCGTTCGCCCCACACTGACCACAGAAGTCGAGCACTGACACCACCGGCCGCACCGACACCACCGACCACACCAACGTCGCCGACATCACCGACGGCACCGACGGCACCGACGGCACCGACGGCACCAACCGCCCCGAACGCGGTGTGCCGCAAGGCGGGCTTCACCCTGCTCGGTGAGTGCGACTTCGAGTACCCGCCCGGCCACGCGCTGCTGACGAACGACTGGCGGCTGGACTTCACCCCTGGTGGGGCGCGCTGACCTCAGTCCAGATCGAGGGCCTTGTCGAAGTTGAACGCACCGATGCTCAGCCGCTCCCGCAGGTAGAAACGGTGGGCGTCGGTGCGCTGCGTGCCCGAGTCCAGGTTGAGGTGCAGACAGCCCGCCTCCCTCGCCCGCCCTTCGAGGTGCCCGAGCAGCCGACGGCCGACGCCGGTGGAACGGGACGCTTCGGCGGTGACCAGATCGTCGACGTACAGCATCCGGATCCGACTGGTGTTGTGGACGACACGCCAACCGGCCACGCCCACGCAGGCGCCGCCGTCGTCGTAGGCGGCGCTGAACCGCAGTCCCTGCGGGTACCCCTTCTCATACACCTCCCGGAAGAGTTCCTCGGTGAGATGGGGGCGGAGTTCACGCAGAACGGGAAGCAGGTCGGCGGCCAGTCGGGCATCGCCGGGTTCGAGGTCGAGGATCTTCATGCGGGAACTGTAGGCACCCGGCGCCCGCCCGAAAACGTTTGACGGGCGGACCTTCCTCCAAGATATTCTCTGCGTCACGCAGCTTATGCGCGAAACAGGTACATGCTCGGATCAGGCAGCTGGATCCCCGGCGAGACCCTCAGGGAAACACCCGGGAAAACGCTCGGGGAAACACCCGACGGAACACCCGACGGAACACCAGAGGAGACCCCGCCCCATGCTCACTCTCGTCACCGGATGCCGCGGCCGCATCGGCGCCACGCTCGTCTCGCTTCTGCACCGGGACGGCCACGCCGTACGCGCCGCCTCCCGCAACCCCGACCGGCTCACCGACCCGACCGCCGCCGCACGCACCACTCCCCTCCCGACCGCGGCCGGCGCGCTGCCAGCCGACGTACCGGTCGTGGCCTGCGATCTCGGCGATCCCACCACCTTCGCGACCGCTCTCGACGGGGTCGACGCCGTTTTCCTCTACGCCGAGGCGTCCGGCATCGACGCCTTCGTCTCCGCGGCCGAGGCCGCCGGGGTCGGCCACATCGTGCTGCTGTCCTCCAGCTCGGTCCTCGCCCCGGACGCCCACGACAACCCGATCGCCGCCTCCCACCACGCGGTGGAGCGGGCCCTGACGGCCTCGCCCCTCACCACGACGCTGCTCCGCCCGGGTGCCTTCGCGAGCAACGCGTACCAGTGGGCGGAGTCGGTACGGGCCCGCGGCTCCGTCGACCTCCCCCACCCCCGCAGCCACACCAGCCCGATCCATGGGACGGACATCGCCGAGGCCGCCCTCGCCGTTCTCACCGACCCTCTGCTGCGGAACGCGGCGTACCACCTCACCGGCCCCGAATCGCTCACCGCCGCCGAGCAGGTCGGCCTGCTGGCGGCCGCATCCGGGCGCCCCATTGCTGTCAACACCGTGACCGGAGCGGTCTGGAAGGAGTCCGTGGCCCCCTTCGTTCCCGGGCCGATCGCCGACGCGCTGCTCGCCTACTCTGCCGCCGCGGACGGCTCACCGGCCGAGGTGACCGGCGATACGGAGAAGCTGACCGGCCACCCGGCCCGCACCTTCGCCACCTGGGCCGAGGAAAACGCGGCCGCCTTCCGCCCCTGAGCCCTACACCCCGGCGACAGAGCCCCGTGACGGTGCCGCCCCGCACGGAAAACCCTCGCCGACGCACCCCACTCGATGACATCCTGACGAGGTGAACGGACCGGAGATCCACCTCGAAGTCGCCCCTGAGCTGCGGCTCTTCGTCGCCCATGAACGCCGTCGGGGACGCTCGGCCGTGACCACCGACGGCTCGTCCACCCTCGGCCATGTCGTGGAGTCGCTCGGCATCCCGCTCACCGAGGCCGGGCAGCTCCTGGTCGACGGCCGGCCCGTATCCGTCTCACACATCCCGGGGGCGGGCGAACTGGTCGAGGTGCGCGCCGTGGAACGCCCGCAGCGCGTCCCGGGCGCGCCCCTGCGGTTCCTGCTCGACGTCCACCTCGGCACGCTCGCCCGTCGGCTTCGGCTGCTGGGTGTCGACGCGGCGTACGAGAGCGAGGACATCGGCGACGCCGCGCTGGCCGCCCGGTCGGCGGACGAGCGCCGCGTCCTGCTCTCCCGGGACCGCGGGCTGCTGCACCGACGGGAGATCTGGGCAGGCGCGTACGTCTACAGCGACCGGCCGGAGGACCAACTCCGGGACGTGCTGGAACGGTTCGCCCCGCACCTGGCCCCCTGGACCAGATGCACCGCCTGCAACGGCCCACTGAAGGCGGCCGACAAGGACTCCGTCAGCGGCCGGCTGGAACACGGCACCCGGCGCTCGTACGACGTCTTCGCGCAGTGCACGGAGTGCGACCGGGTCTACTGGCGGGGCGCCCACCACACCCACCTGGACGCGATTGTCACGAAGGCGCTCCACGACTTCGCGCCCACTTCCCCGGACGGCGCCCGGAAGAACGGCCGGGAAAACGGCCGGGGCAGGGGCGGGGCACCATCGAGCCCGCCGGCCTTCGACCCGGAAGCCTCAGAATCCCCCAGGGCCTCAGGGCCCTCAGAAGCGCCTGGAACCCCCGGAGCCCCCAGCAGCTCGGAACCCTCAGGAGCCTCAGGGCCCTCAGGAGCCAATGACTGACGGTCCGCCCTCCCGCAACGCCCTGACCTGCCGCGCGCTCAGCTCGGCAGTCCGCCGCATATGCGCAATGAGCAGCGCCACTTCGTCATCGTCGTACGCCTCGAACATCGCCGCCCACGCCCCGTTCAACCGCCCCCACACCGCACCGATCTCCGCCATCCGCTCCGGAACGGTCGTGACGAGCACCCGCCGCCGGTCGGCCGTGTCCCGCTCGCGCGTCACGTAGCCGCCCCGCTCCAACCGGTCGACCAGCCGGGTCGCCGACCCAGTGGTGAGCCCGGTCAGCTCGGCGACGCGCCCCGTAGTGACCGGGGTCGCCTCCAGGCTGAGCAGGTTGAGGCACTGAAGATCCGTCGGGTGTAGCCGCAGGTGGTCCGCTACGGCCTGGTTGAAGAGGGCGTAAGCGGCCATGTAGCGGCGTGACTCGACGGTCAGCTCGGCCATCAGCGCACTGCGGCGCCCCCGGGACTTCTGCGGCATGCAGAAAGTGTACGAAGCAGATACTGCGGGGCGTCCGGCAGCTCGATCGCCACACCCGACCGCCACACCCTCGCCACCGGGTCGCCGACCGCCCCGGCCACCGTCCACCGCCCACCACCCCGGGCCACCGTTCCACCGCCACCGCCACCGCCACCGCCACCGCCACCGCCACCAACGAACGGCCGTGACCAGCACCTTCGGCAGATGCCTCTACAGATGCCTCTTAAGGCTGCTCGGCGGTCAGGTAGCGCTGAATGGTGGGGGCGAGCCAGGCGATCACCTCGTCGCGCGGCATCGAGACGGCAGGCTCGATGCGCAGGACGTAGCGCGCAAGCGCCATCCCCAGAATCTGCGAGGCGACGAGGGCCGCCCGGCGCGGTGCGGCGGCCGGGTCGGGGCAGACACCGGCCGCCATCGGACCGATCTGCCTGGCGAAGACCTCTCGCATCCGCTCGGCGCCGGCGTCATTGGTGACGCCCACCCTGAGCAGGCCCGTGAGCACGTCGTCGCCCTCCCACCGGTCCAGGAAGTGCGCGACGAAGGCGGCGCCGATGTGCTTGTCCGGTATCGCGCCCAGCTCAAAGATCCGCAGGTCGATCACGGACGCCGCGGCGAAAAGCCCCTCTTTGTTGCCGTAGTAGCGCATGACCATCGACGGATCGATGTTCGCGTCGCGGGCGATGGCCCGGATGGTGGCGCGCTCGTACCCGTCGGCAGCGAACCGCTCACGCGCGGCTTCGAGGATCGCAGCCCGGGTGGCATCCGAGCGGCGGGGGGCGGCGGGCTTCGTCTTCATGCCAACAACTGTAGGCCAACATGTGTTGACACGCCAACCGCGGGGGAGCTACGGTTGCCAACAAGTGTTGACCAACGCTTGTTGGCACGAAGGTGACCGCTGACGAACGGGCACAGGAGGCAGACATGACCACCACCCCGAGCACCGCACCCGACACCGACACCGTCGACGTACTCGTCGTGGGCGCAGGCCCCACCGGCCTGCTGCTCGCCGGCGACCTCGCCGCCCAGGGCCTCTCGGTCGCGCTCGTGGAGCGCCGCCCGCACGAGATCAGCAACATGACGCGCGCCTTCGCCGTACACGCCCGCACACTCGAACTGCTCGACAACCGCGGCGTGGCCGACGAGCTCATCAAGACGGGCACATCCCTCTCCGCCCTGCGCTTCTTCGGCAAGCTCTCGCTCGATCTCTCCCGGCTGCGCACCCGCTTCCCCTTCGTGCTGATCACCCCGCAGTACGAAGTGGAGCGCCTGCTGGAGCGCCGCGGCCGCACCGCGGGCGTCCATTTCCGGTACGGCACGGAGCTGACGGCGCTCCACCAGGACGCCGCATCGGAGACCGTCACCGCCGAACTGCGCGAGGCGGACGGCAGGGCGACCGCGCTCAGCGCCCGCTACCTCGTCGGTACCGACGGAGTGCGCAGCCGGGTGCGCCAGGCGCTCGGCCTTCCCTTCCCCGGGGAGGCCGTGATCCGGTCGATCGTCCTCGCCGACGTCCGGCTCACCGAGGAGCCCCCCAACCTCCTGACGATCAACGGCGTGGGGGACGCCTTCACCTTCATCGCCCCCTTCGGTGACGGCTGGTACCGCGTGATGGGCTGGACCCGCACCCACCAGCCCGCCGACAGCGCCCCCGTCGACCTCGACGAACTCCGCACGATCACCCGCCGCGCCCTCGGCACCGACTACGGCATGCGCGACGCGCGCTGGATCTCCCGCTTCCACAGCGACGAACGCCAGGTGCGGGCCTACCGCACCGGCCGGGTCTTCCTCGCGGGGGACGCCGCCCATGTCCACTCACCCGCAGGCGGCCAGGGTATGAACACCGGCCTCCAGGACGCGGCGAATCTCTCCTGGAAGCTCGCCGCCGTACTGCGCGGACACACGACCGCCCCGGAGGCACTGCTCGACAGCTATCACGCCGAACGGCACCCGGTCGGCACCATGGTGCTCCGCTCCAGCGGAGCAATCCTCCGCCTCGCCATGGCCCACACCCCGCTCCAGCGAACGATCCGGGCTTTCACCACCACGGCGCTGTCCATGATCCGGCCCGCCTCCGACAAGACCATCGGCCTGGTCTCCGGCATCTCGATCGCCTACGCGGCCCCGCGCGGGGCCCACCCACTCACCGCGAAGCGCGCCCCGGACCTGAGTCTGCGGGAGGGCCGCCTCCACCAACTCCTGCGCGACGGCACATTCGTCCTCGTCACCCCCACCGACGCCGCCACTCCACCCTCATCCATCCCGTTGGTGCACGCGCATTGGCGCAGCGACCGCACGACCACCCTGCTGATCCGCCCCGACGGCTACATCGCCTGGGCGAGCGACCGCTCCGACCCGGCGGCCCTGCGGGCCGCGCTCACCTTATGAGCACGCGCCCCGCACCGAAGCCCACCGCAGCACACCGCTCCGCGCTGCTCTGCACCCACGGCGCCCGTCCCTCCGACATCGCCGACGACGTCACCGACGCCATCGCCGGCATCGCCGACCGCCGGGGGTCAGAAGACGTACTCGTCCCCGGTGGCCGGAGCCAGCACCTCGTGGTCGTTGTTCTTCGGGTTCCGATCGGTCGCTCCGCCGTTCCACAGCGTGTCGACCCGCACGACGACCTCGTCCGGCCGCCCTGCAAGCTGCAGTTCGAGAGCGAGCTGCCGCCCCTCCGGCACGTCCGTGCGCAGCTCGCCCGTCCGGCACAGCACGGTCTGCCGGTCCGCCTGCAGACAACTCTCCGGAAGCTCCTGCCGCCCGGAGAGCGACAGCGACGTACGCACCCGTACGGTCACACCGGCCAGGTTCGACGGTCCGTGGTCCACGCTCTGCACCCAGACCCCGAGCCCCGAACCCCACAGCGAGACATGCCCGTGGTGCGACACATCCGCCTCGGGCGCGATGCCCCCGATCACCGAACCGGTCACCGAACCGGTCACCGTCCTGTCCCCGGCCCCGGCCCCGGCCCTAGTCGTATCCGTACCCGTATCCGCAGCACCAGCCGTGCCACACATTCCCAGCCCCACGGCCAAAGCCATAGCCATCGCCGCCGCCGCGGTGGTCACCACGGGCGCGGCTCTACGTGTCACTACCATGCCCTGAAGATACAGATCACCCCGAAACATCCACATTTCACCACGAGTTCGGCGCGCCTCTCCCTCGCGACCTCCCTGCGCCTCCCCAGACCCCCTTGGGCCTCCCCCGGTCGCCCCCGGTCGCTCCCCCGCCTCCCCCCCTGCCTCCTCCCCCTGCCCCCTCTGCCTCGCCCTTCGCTTTCCATGACACGCTGCGTCCATGGCCGTCGCTCGCTCTGTCGCTCTGTTCGTCGTCGCCGCGCTGTTCGAGATCGGCGGTGCCTGGCTCGTCTGGCAGGGTGTACGTGAGCACCGTGGCTGGATCTGGATCGGTGCGGGCGTCATCGCGCTCGGCGCCTACGGTTTCGTCGCCACGCTCCAGCCGGACGGCGAGTTCGGCCGCATCCTCGCCGCGTACGGCGGTGTCTTCGTCGCGGGCTCGATCGCCTGGGGCGTTGTCGCCGACGGCTACCGCCCCGACCGCTGGGACGTGATCGGCGCGCTGATCTGCCTGGCGGGCATGGCCGTCCTCATGTACGCCCCCCGCAACCACTGACCGCACGCCTGCCTATCCTGGCCCCGTACCGATCAGCTGCCCGAGGAGTCCGTCATGGCTGCCACCCCGATCGCCGTCATCACCGGAGCGAGCAGCGGCATCGGCGCCGCGACCGCCCGACAGCTGGCCGCAGCCGGCTACCGCGTAGTCCTGACCGCCCGCCGCAAGGACCGCATCGAGGCGCTCGCCGCCGAGATCAACGAGGCGGGCCACCAGGCAACCGCCTACGCCCTGGACGTCACCGACCGCAACGCGGTGGACGAGTTCGCCACGGCGTTCCGTACCCTCGCCGTCCTCGTCAACAACGCGGGCGGCGCACTCGGTGCCGACCCCGTCGCCACCGGCGACCCCGCCGACTGGCGCCAGATGTACGAGACGAACGTCATCGGCACACTCAACGTCACCCAGGCCCTGCTCCCCGCACTCACCGCGGGCGGCGACGGAACGGTCGTGATCCTCTCCTCCACCGCGGGCCTCTCCACGTACGAGGGCGGCGGCGGCTACGTGGCCGCCAAGCACGGCGAACACGTCCTGGCCGAGACCCTCCGGCTGGAGATCGTCGGCACCCCGGTCCGCGTCATCGAGGTGGCCCCCGGCATGGTCAAGACGGAGGAGTTCGCCACCACCCGCTTCCGCGGCGACACCGAGAAGGCGGCAAAGGTGTACGCGGGCGTCGAGGCCCCCCTCACCGCCGACGACGTGGCCGACACCATCACCTGGGCCGTCACCCGCCCCAGCCACGTCAACATCGACCTCCTGGTGGTCCGGCCCCGCGCCCAGGCCTCCAACTCCAAGGTCCACCGCACCGCCTGAGCCCGGCGGACACCCGAGGGCCCGGAGCGAGCAGCCCGAAGGGCCCCGGACGCGCATCCCGCGCCCGGGGCCCTCGTTCCGCACGCGTGAATCCACACGCATGAATCCACACGCGTGAATCCGCACGCGTGAATCCGCACGCGTGAAGAAGCCTCAGCCCTTCACGCACACCACCTGCTTGAGCTTGGCGACAACCTCCACCAGGTCCCGCTGCTGCTCGATGACCTGCTCGATCGGCTTGTACGCGGCCGGAATCTCATCCACCACACCGGAGTCCTTGCGGCACTCCACGCCCCGCGTCTGATCTTCCAGGTCCCGCGTCGAGAAGCGCCGCTTCGCGGCGTTCCGGCTCATCTTCCGGCCGGCTCCGTGCGAGGCCGAATTGAAGGACTTCTCGTTCCCGAGGCCCTTCACGATGTACGAGCCGGTGCCCATCGAACCCGGGATGATCCCGAAGTCCCCGGATCCCGCGCGGATCGCTCCCTTGCGCGTGACCAGCAGGTCCATGCCCTCGTACCGCTCCTCCGCCACATAGTTGTGGTGGCAGGAGATGACCGGCTCGAAGGTGACCTTGGCCTTCTTGAACTCCTTGCGGACCACGTTCTGGAAGAGCGCCATCATGACGGCGCGGTTGTGCTTCGCGTACTCCTGCGCCCAGAACAGGTCGTTCCGGTACGCCGTCATCTGCGGGGTGTCGGCGATGAAGACGGCCAGGTCCCGGTCGATCAGATCCTGGTTGTGCGGCAGTTTCTGCGCCTGGCCGATGTGGAAGTCGGCCAGTTCCTTGCCGATGTTCCGCGAACCGGAGTGCAGCATCAGCCAGACGGAACCCGATTCGTCGAGGCAGAACTCGATGAAGTGGTTGCCCGATCCGAGCGTTCCCATCTGTTTCGTGGCACGCTCCTGACGGAACTTGACCGCATCGGCCACTCCGTCGAACCGTCCCCAGAAGTCCTCCCACCCCTTCGCCGAGAGGCCGTACAGCCGGTCCGGGTCCACGGCCTCGTCATGCATGCCGCGGCCCACCGGAATGGCCTGCTCGATCTTCGATCGCAGCCGGGACAGGTCACCGGGGAGGTCGTTGGCCGTCAGGGACGTCTTCACCGCGGACATCCCGCAGCCGATGTCCACGCCGACCGCCGCCGGACAGACCGCGCCGTGCATCGCGATGACCGAACCGACCGTCGCCCCCTTGCCGAAATGGACGTCCGGCATGACGGCGAGCCCCTTGATCCAGGGCAGGGTGGCCACGTTGCGCAGCTGCTGCATCGCGACGTCCTCGACCGAAGCCGGGTCCGCCCACATGCGGATCGGGACCTTCGCGCCCGGCACCTCTACATACGACATAGTTCCTCGATACCCCCGAAAAGCCTGAAAGCGCAAAACCGGTGCCAAGGTCGGCAAATGAGTCGGTCGACCGGCAATCGCAGCGGCGCGTGCGATAGACATTGTGTCCACCGGTCGCCATCGAGCGACAACCGTTTTTCGCACGAAGGGAGCCCAGGACCGTGCGACGAATGGCGTACGTGCCCGGCATCGCGCTCATGGCAGCGCTTGTCGTCGGCTGCAGTGCCAGCACTGGAACGGGCGGCTCCGCCCCCGACAGCAAGCCCGGCGAGGCGACGGTCGCCGCCGCGGCCCCCGGCAAGTACCGCACGCTCCTCGACCCTTGCCGCGCCGTTGCGCCGTCCTCCCTGAAGGACCTGCTCCCGGGCGCCGCCGAACTCCCCGAGGACCAGCAGCAGAAGGTCTACGACGGCACGGCCACCGTCACCTACGACACCGACCGCCGGGTCGGCTGCCGCTGGAAGTCCGAGGCCCCCGGCTCCTCGCACACCCTCTTCGTCGACTTCGAGCGGGTCGTCTCCTACGACCCCTCGGTGAGCGACGACGACCGCGCGCGCGAGGTCTACGCGAAGAAGGAGGCCGCCGCCGGTCTGTCCTCGGACGCCGACGCCGCCACCTCCGACAGCACGAAGAAGCAGACGCTCCCCGCAACGGATCCCGCATCGGATTCCGCGTCGGGACTCGCCTCGCACGCCCTGTCCGGCCCGGCCGCCAAGGGCAAGAAGACGGACGAGCCCACGGACGACAGCACCGACGGGAACGGCCACGCAAGCACCGACGGCGGCAAGGCCGACGACACCGGCACCGGTACGGCCGGCAGTTCCGGCGACTCCGAGGGGTCCGACGAGAGCCTCCTGCCGCGCACCCTCGACGGCCTCGGGGACAGCGCGTTTCTCAACGATCTGCTCACCCGGGCAGGCTCCACCGCGAAGAACCGCACGGTGAGCGTGGTATTCCGCACATCCAACGTCATCGTGACCATCCAGTACACCGAGCAGCCGACCGTCTCCACGGTGGTCCCCGACAGCAAGGAACTGCAGGAGAGGGCCCGGTCGCTGGCCCAGAAGCTGGTCGACAAGTTCAGCGAATAGCCCCGGCCCGGAGCATCCGGACCGGCGGCTCCCCCGCCCGCCGAGCGCGCGACCGAGGCGGCATCCGGTCGCCGTCCGTCGTACCGTGGGCCCTCCGGAAAACCCGCCGGAACGTCCGCCGCCGCCCCCTGGCAGCCCGCCCGCCGCGCCACCCGAGTGAAGGAACCATGCACCGTTCAGCCCCGCGACTCACCCGCATACTCGCCTGCGCCGCCGTTCCGGTCATGCTCGTCGTCGCCGGCTGCTCGTCGGACTCCGGCGACAAGGACAAGAAGGACTCGTCGGGTTCGTCCTCGTCGTCCACGGCACCGAGTGCGAAGAAGTCGGAATCGACTGTCGAGCCCGCCAAATTCACCGCCCTGCCCAACCCGTGCAAGTCGATCGCCTCGAAGACGGTCACCTCCCTGGTCCCCAAGACGAAGTCCAAGGGCGGAACCACTGCCAACTCCAGCGACACCGCGTACCGCGCCGGCTGCTCCTGGAACGGCCTCGACGACAAAGGCGTGAAGGGCTCCCAGTACCGCTGGCTCGACGTCGGCTTCACCCGCTTCGACTCGGACCAGGCCCTGGGCAGCGGCGCCACGCGCGCGCAGCAGGACTACATGAAGCAGGTTGCCAAGGCCAGGGAGGCCGAGGGCGCGAAGAAGGTCGCCGAGGCGTCCGTCCCCGGTATCGGCGAGCAGGCCACCAAGATCACATATGACCTCACCAAGACGAGTGAGGACTTCAAGTACGCGACGATCGTGGCCCGTACGGAGAACGTCGTCGTCACCCTCACCTACAACGGCGCGGGTTACGCGGGCGCGAAGACCCCGTCCGCCGACGACATCCTGAAGGGCGCCGAGAAGGCGGCGAAGGAGGCAGTGGCCTCGGTCGCCGCCACCACCACCGCCGACTCCAAGCCGGACGCCCCGAGCGGGTCCACCGAGCCCGGCGGGTCGTCGAAGTCGGGCGAGAAGGCCACGGACAAGAAGACGAGCTAGCCGACCCGGCGGGGCACGGCGGAGCGCCGCGGAACGCACCCCCAACGTCCCTGTCCAGCAGCGGTTTCACGAAGCCCGGTCCTCCCCCGAGTACCGGGCTTCGCCCCTCCCCGCGCAACACGCCGCGCCCTCATGTGCCAGGCTGTGCCCGCCAGAAGTCGAAGCAGGACGCCCATGCAGAGCGCCGGGGCGGGCGTCGGACACGGGAGACGGGGAGGGGAACGCGGGTGGCCGCGATGCAGCTGACACGCACCCACCGGATACTCATCGGGCTCGTGGTCGCCGGTGCGGTGCTCATCGCCGCGATCGGTTTCGCGGGTTCGTACGCCGCGGTGCGCGAGCTCGCGCTGCAGAAGGGCTTCGGGGACTTCTCGCTGGTCTTCCCGATCGGCATCGACGCGGGCATCTGTGTCCTGCTCGCCCTGGATCTGCTGCTGACCTGGCTGCGCATCCCGTTCCCGCTGCTGCGCCAGACGGCCTGGCTGCTGACCGCCGCGACGATCGCCTTCAACGGCGCCGCGGCCTGGCCCGACCCGCTCGGCGTCGGCATGCACGCGGTCATCCCGGTGCTGTTCGTGGTCTCCGTCGAGGCCGCCCGGCACGCCGTGGGCCGGATCGCCGACATCACCGCCGACAAGCACATGGAGGGCGTGCGGCTCACCCGCTGGCTCCTCTCCCCCGTGCCGACGTTCCGGCTCTGGCGCCGCATGAAGCTCTGGGAACTCCGCTCCTACGAGCAGGTCATCAAGCTCGAACAGGACCGGCTGATCTACCAGGCCCGCCTCCAGGCCCGCTTCGGCCGCAACTGGCGCCGCAAGGCACCCGTCGAGTCTTTGATGCCGCTGCGCCTGGCGAAGTACGGCGTCCCGCTGGCCGAGACCGCCGCGGCCGGCCTGGCCGCCTCGGGCATCGAACCGGTCCTGCTGCCCCCGGCCCCGGCCCTGTCCGCGGCAGAAGTGGACGAGTTCCCGCCCGAATTGCCGTACGCCGAACACCACCCGCAGCAGGACCCCCAGCAGCAGCACCCGCCAGAGCAGGAACAACAGCAGCAGGAACAACAGCAACAGCTAGGACAACAGCAGCAATTCGGACAGCAGCAGCCGCAGCACACCCACCCCTCCCACCCGGCCGCCGCCGAGGAGTGGCCCCAGGAGGGCCCCGGCTCGCACGAGAGCCCGTGGTTCACGGCGCCCCGGGTCCCGGACGACGCCTACGAGAGCGCGTACGACCCGGCCTACGTCGAGGGTCTGGAGCCCGCCCCGGTCATGGTCCCGCTGGGCCCCGGCGGCCGCACCCGCCCCCTGGGCAACGTGGGCACGATCGGCGCCGTTCCGGCCCCCCGCGCCGCAGAACCCGAGCCGGAACTCCAGCCGGGCCCCCGGCAGGAACACCAGCAGGAGCCTCAGCCGGAACACCAACCGGAACCCCAGCCGGAGCCCAGGCCGATGCCTCAGCCCGAGCAGGACCCTGCGGAGTGGGCGCAGGAGGACGCGGAGTTCGCCGAGATCGCGTACGAGGTGTTCGCCGCGTTCGTGAACCAGCACCACGACTTCCCGAGCGTCGAGGCCCTGGACATACACGTCTCGGACGGCCACAACGTCAGGCACCCGCGCAGCGCGGCACTGATCCGGCGTCTGATGCCGGAGTTCAAGAACCGCTTCCACGCGGAACTCGAAGCGGACCACATCGCGTAGTCACGAAGCGCCACGTCACACCGCACCGCACCGCGCCGGGCACCACGCCGCACCACTGCCCCGCACCACGCCGCATCACGCCGCCCCGCACCCGACGACGGGCGGGCCCGGCGCCCGGAGCCTGGAGCCTGGAGCCCGGAAACGGCGGAGGGCCGCCACCCGGTGATCCGGGTGACGGCCCTCCGTACGAGCACCGCCTACGCGCCCAGCAGCCTCCGCACCCGGTCCGCGCCCACGGCCAGCAGCAGCGTCGGCAGCCGCGGCCCCGTGTCCCGGCTCACCAGCAGCCGGTACAGCAGCGCGAAGAAGGACCGCTGCGCGGCCTTCAGCTCGGGCGTCGGCTTGGCGTCCGGCTCCAGGCCCGCCAGCATCTTCGGCACGCCGTAGACGAGCGTGGTGAGCCCGTCCAGCGACCAGTGCGAGTCCAGCCCCTCCAGGAGCAGCCGCAGCGACTCCCGGCCCTGCTCGTCCAGCGAACCGAGCAGCTCCTTGTCCGGCTCGGTGCGGACGATGGTGCGGGCCTCGGCCGGTACCTGGCTGGTGATCCAGTTCTCGGCGCGGTCGAGACGCGGCCGGGCCTCGTCGAGCGAGGTCAGCGGGTTCTCCGGGTCCAGCTCGCTCAGGATGCGCAGCGTCTGCTCGTCGTGCCCGCCCGTGATGTCGACGACCGACGCGAGCGTGCGGTACGGCAGCGGGCGGGGCGTACGCGGCAGCTCACCGGCGGCCGTGCCGATGGCCCGTGCGTACGCGGCGGCGTCGGCCGGCAGCACCGAGCCGTCGGCGATCTTCCGCGCCAGCGAGTCCCACTCGTCGTAGAGCCGCTGGATCTCCTGGTCGAAGGCGATCTTGAAGGACTGGTTGGGCCTGCGGCGCGCGTACAGCCAGCGCAGCAGCGGCGCCTCCATGATCTTCAGCGCGTCGGCCGGGGTCGGCACGCCGCCCTTGCTGGAGGACATCTTCGCCATGCCGGAGATCCCGACGAACGCGTACATCGGGCCGATCGGCTGCACGCCGTCGAAGATCTCGCGGACGATCTGGCCGCCGACGACGAACGAGGAGCCGGGTGAGGAGTGGTCCACGCCGCTCGGCTCGAAGATCACGCCCTCGTACGCCCAGCGCATCGGCCAGTCGACCTTCCAGACCAGCTTGCCGCGGTTGAACTCGCTCAGCCGGACGGTCTCGGCGAAGCCGCAGGCCGCACAGGTGTAGTTCAGCTCGGTGCTGTCGTCGTCGTACGACGTGACGGTCGTGAGGTCCTTCTCGCAGTTGCCGCAGTAGGGCTTGTACGGGAAGTAGCCGGCCGAGCCGCCGCTGCCGTCGTCCTCGCTCGCCGCGCCGGAGCCCGCCTCGGCCTCCAGCTCCGCCTCGTCGACCTTCTTCTGCTGCTGCGGCTTCTTCCCGCCCTTGGCTCCCGCCGCGCCCGCCGCACCCGCCGCCGACGGGTCCTTCTTCGTCCGGTACCGGTCGAGGACGGCGTCGATGTCGCCGCGGTGCTTCATCGCGTGCAGGATCTGCTCGCGGTACGCGCCCGCCGTGTACTGCTCGGTCTGGCTGATGCCGTCGTACTCGACACCCAGCTCGTCCAGCGCGGCGGTCATGGCGGCCCTGAAGTGCTCGGCCCAGTTCGGGTGCGCGGACCCGGCCGGTGCGGGCACCGAGGTCAGCGGCTTGCCGATGTGCTCGGCCCAGGACTCGTCGACCCCCGGGACGCCGTTCGGCACCTTGCGGTAGCGGTCGTAGTCGTCCCAGGAGATCAGGTGCCGGACGGTGTACCCGCGGCGGCGGATCTCGTCGGCGACCAGGTGCGGGGTCATGACCTCGCGGAGGTTGCCCAGGTGGATCGGGCCCGACGGGGAGAGGCCGGACGCGACGACGACCGGTTTGCCAGGCGCACGACGCTCCGATTCGGCGATGACATCGTCCGCGAAGCGGGAGACCCAGTCGGTCTCGGTGCTGCTCTGACTCTGAGCCACGGTCTGCACGTCCTTCTCTCTTGTAGGACTCGTAGGAACACCCTTGTGGGACTCGTAGGGGCACCGCCATTCTCCCAGGTCCCACCGGCAGCGCGAAAACGGCTTTACTCACCGTGGAATACTGGGCGTGATCCCTTGTACCCCTACGGAAACGGCAGCCAGCCCATGGCCTCGGTCAATTCCCTCGCTTCCACGCTCCAGCAGCAGCTGGCGGACGCCCTGACGGCAGCTCTGCCGGATGCCGGCACCGCGGACCCGCTGCTGCGACGAAGCGACCGGGCCGACTTCCAGGCCAACGGCATCCTGGCCCTCGCCAAGAAGCTCAAGGGCAACCCGCGCGAGCTGGCGTCCCAGGTCACGGCCGCGATCCCGGCAGGCGGCCTGATCAAGGAGATCGAGGTCTCCGGCCCCGGCTTCCTGAATGTGACGCTCAGCGACAGGGCGATCGTCGAGACCCTCGCCGCGCGCGACGCGGACGACGAGGGCCGCCTCGGCGTCCCGTACAACAGCGCCGCGGGCACCACGGTCATCGACTACGCGCAGCCGAACGTGGCCAAGGAGATGCACGTCGGTCACCTCCGTTCCGCGGTGATCGGTGACGCGATGGTGCAGATCCTGGAGTTCACCGGCGAGACCGTGGTCCGGCGCCACCACATCGGCGACTGGGGCACCCAGTTCGGCATGCTCATCCAGTACCTGATCGAGCACCCGGGCGAGCTGACCCACGAGGGCGACGGCGGCGCGGCGGACGGCGAAGCCGCCATGTCCTCGCTGAACCGGCTCTACAAGGCGTCGCGGGCGCTCTTCGACTCCGACGAGGAGTTCAAGGCCCGCTCCCGGGACCGGGTCGTCGCGCTCCAGGCGGGTGACGAGGAAACCCTGTCCATGTGGCAGCGCTTCGTCGACGAGTCGAAGATCTACTTCTACTCGGTCTTCAACAAGCTCGACATGGAGATCCGCGACGCCGACATCGTCGGCGAGTCCGGCTACAACGACATGCTGGAGGAGACCTGCCGCATCCTGGAGGAGTCGGGCGTCGCCGTCCGCTCCGAGGGTGCGCTCTGCGTCTTCTTCGACGACGTGAAGGGCCCGGACGGCAACCCGGTGCCGCTGATCGTCAAGAAGTCGAACGGCGGATACGGCTACGCGGCGACGGACCTCTCCGCGATCCGCGACCGGGTGCAGAACCTCAAGGCGAACACCCTGCTGTACGTGGTGGACGCGCGGCAGTCCCTGCACTTCAAGATGGTCTTCGAGACGGCCCGCCGGGCCGGCTGGCTGAACGAGGACGTCAAGGCCGTGCAGCTCGCCTTCGGCACGGTGCTCGGCAAGGACGGCAAGCCGTTCAAGACCCGTGAGGGCGAGACGGTCCGGCTGGCGGACCTGCTGGACGAGGCGATCGACCGGGCGTCCGCCGTCGTGCGCGAGAAGGCCCAGGACCTCACCGACGAGGAGATCGCCGAGCGCGGCGCGCAGGTCGGTGTCGGCGCGGTGAAGTACGCGGACCTGTCGACGTCGGCGGCGCGCGACTACAAGTTCGACCTGGACCAGATGGTGTCGCTGAACGGCGACACGAGCGTGTACATCCAGTACGCGCACGCCCGTTCCCGCTCCATCAAGCGCAAGGCCGGCGAGCTGAAGCCGCAGCCGCACCCGGAGCTGGAGCTGGCCCCGGCCGAGCGCGCGCTGGGCCTGCACCTGGACCAGTTCGGCGAGGTCGTGGCCGAGGTCGCCGCCGCGTACGAGCCGCACAAGCTGGCCTCGTACCTCTACCAGCTGTCGTCGCTCTTCACGACGTTCTACGACCAGTGCCCGGTGCTGAAGCCCGAGGTTCCGGGCGATGTGGCCGAGAACCGCCTCTTCCTCTCGGACCTCACCGCCCGCACCCTGCACCAGGGCATGAAGCTGCTCGGCATCCGGACCCCCGAGCGCCTCTGACCCCCGAGCGCCCCTGCCCGGGGCGCCCGCCCGTACGCACCGGCCCGGTGGCGAGACCTAGTTCGGCTCCATGGTCTCCCACTGGGCTGTGTCGTACTGGTACCTGTACTCCGGCCGCGTCTTGATGCTGCTCGTACGGAACGGCTTCCCGCCGTCGTCGATGCGCAGCGTCCCCTCGCGGCCGCCGCTGCTCCACTCCAGCTCCAGGTACCAGCTGACGTCGTGCCCTTCGACATGGGCGTTGAGGTCGAACACCTCCACATCGGTGGAGGACACCCGGAACGGGAAGTCCTTCGGCGGCACCCGCACATCCCCCTGCTGCCCCGCCACCGGGGTGAGGGTCGGCCGGCCGTCGTCGAGGTCGATGTCGAAGGACTGCGGGGTGATGCCGCTCCCGCAGCCCTCCCCCATCGAATACGCCGACCAAGCCAGCGGCGCCTTCCGGGACAGCGTCCGCACATGCAGTCCGTTCAGCACGACGGCCTGCCCCGACTTCCCCTGCACGGTGACTTCGAGCAGCATGTTGCCGCCGTCCACCCCGCCGAGCGCCCTGGCCCAGCCGCGGGTGTCCTGCGGCGGGGGCGGCGGAGGCACGTCGTTCGGCTTCTGATCCAGCACGTAGTACTTGCCGCAGGGCTCTTCCCAGTTGTACGAGCTGATGGTGGCGCTCAGCGGCACGCCCCCGCTCTGCTGCCCACCCGGCCCGGCTCCCGTGCCGTGCCTCCCGGACGTGGCGAAGGCGCCGCCGGACGGCGGTGACGAGACGGTTGCCGAGCCGGACGGTACGGGCTTGCCCGACTTCTTCGTCCCACTGGGCGAGGGGGTGGCGCTCGCGTCGAGGCCCGATCCGACGCGCGCGTCCTCGTCCGGGTCCTTCGCATCCACGACGGGGGCGTTGCTGAGATCGTCCGTGTCCGTACCCGACAGCTTGCTGACGACGATCGAGGTCGGCACGGTCAGCGCGACGACGGCGACGGCCGCGAGCAGCACACGCGCCCGTGCGGAGGCCAGGAACCGCCGGGGCCGGCTCGCCCCGCCGGCCAGGATCGCGGGTTCGGGTCCGGGTTTGAGTTCCGGCTCGGGTTCGGGCTCGGGCGTGATCTCGGACGCGTCGCCACCGGCCCCTGCCCCGGCCCCTGCCCCGGCCTCGGCCTCCTCGGAACCACGAACCGCCTCCGGACCCGCCTCCGGACCCGCGTCGGAAGCCTTGCCCGAAACCGCATCCGGCACCGGCACCGGCACCGGCTCCGCAGAAGCAGAAGCAGGAACAGGAGCAGCCGTGGCAGGGCGCCGCCGGGCCGCATCCGCCACGATCCACCGCCGGTGCAGCTCCACCAGTTCGTCCGGGCTCGCCCCGCACAGCCGCGCCAGGCGTTCCACCGGGGCGTACTCGTTCGGCACCGCATCACCGTTGCAGTACCGGTGAAGCGTCGACGTGCTCACGTGCAGTCTCCCGGCGAGAACTCCGTAGCTGCGCCCCGAACGGTCCTTCAGTTCCTTCAGCAGAGCCGCGAAATCTCCGGCCTCCGGCGTCGCCACCTCGGCGTTCCCCCTCCTGGTCCGTCCCGGAACACCGTTCCAGGGACGTGGAATCTGCCCAGGTCACAGTACGCGCAGGCATTCCAGCTTCCCCAATGGGCTGTTCGGCGTTGCGGGCGGAATCCGCGGTCCCGCAATCTGTGAACACACCGCAGCGACCACCGGGACAACGCAGTGCGATTCCACTTCCGCATCGAGCTCATCGACGCAGTGGCCATCGGAGTGGTGATCGTGTCCGCCGCGATCGTCATAGTCCTGATCTGCCACAACTGACCGACCTTCATCACCGGCCCACACACGGGGAGTACCACCACCATGCGCAACCACATCCGCACCACCGCCCTCGCCGCGACCGCCCTCCTGGCCGCCCTCTCGCTCACCGCCTGCGGCGGCAACGACAACGCGAACGACAGCAAGGCAGGCGCGGCGGCTCCGGCGGCGAACGCCACCGCCACCACCCCCCACACGGACAAGGGCGCCAAGGACGCCAAGGACACCAAGGACACCAAGGACGCCAAGGAGACCGGCAGCGGCACGGCCCAGGCCCCCGCCCAGAACGCCTCCACCACCTCCAAGGGCTCCACCGGCGGCAGCAAGAGCGGGAAGAGCAGCGCCGGCAGCACCGGAAGCGGCAGCAAGTCCCCCGTCACCTGCACCGGCTCGAACACCAAGGTCACCGTCACCAAGGTGAGCCGCCCCATCAACCACCTGCTGCTCACGGCGACCAACACCGGCTCCGCACCCTGCTACGCGTACCACGCACCGGCGCTCGGCTTCGACGACGCCCAGGCCGCCTTCCCGGTCCTCCGCGACAGCATCCCGCAGGCCGTGGTCACCCTTGAGCCGGGCCAGTCCGCGTACGCGTCCATCGGGCTGTCCGGTGAGCCCGACGGGCAGGAGCTGCACAAGGGCACCCACCTCACGGTGTACTTCACCGGCAAGGCCAACCAGGGCTCCACGGGCGCCCCGGCCAAGCTGACGCTCCCCGCCGGCACCTCCTGGGGCGACAACGGCTTCGTCACCTACTGGCAGAGCGAGATGGCCGACGCCCTCATGTACTGATCCGTCAGCACGTACGGATCCGCCGACACGCACTGATCCGTCAGCGCCTCGCCGGGGTCGTCCGCTCTCGCGGACGGCCCCGCTCGCGGTACTCCAGCAGCTCGCGCAGCTGCTCGTCGAGGCGCAGCGCACCCAGCGCATGATGCCTGGCCACCAGGTGCCGGTGCGGATCGGGGCCGGGCCGCAGCGCGTCCAGCAGCAGCCGTCGAACGGTCTCCGGTAGCTGCACAGTGACTCCCGTTTCCTCTGCGTAAGGGCGGGCCGTACGGGCTGCGGAAGCAGCGTAACGCGACGCCCACGCCCAACAGCCCTACAACTGAACTACGTTGACTCGTAGTCGACCTACGGGGGCGCCGCATGGACCGGACCCGGCTGAAGTCACTGGCCTCTCTGGTGTCCGCGCTCGCGCTCGCGGCCCTCCTGCCGGTCCTCGTCGCGCTGTGGGTCGGCGACGGCGTACAGAAGCTGCTCACCGGCGACTCCGCCACGGTCCACGACGTCACGCAGTGCGTGGAGGGCGGCGGGCAGTTGCCTGCCGCCCACTGCTACGGGACGTGGACGTTCGCGGACGGCCGCACGGCCTCCGGCGAGATCACCGGCGCCGAGGTGGCCGCCGGTGACACGATCTTCGCGGGCGACGGCTGGGCGTACGACTCCACGTCCCCGCTCCACTGGCGGATCTGGATCCCGGTCACGATCTTCGGCGCCGGAGCCGCCGCCCTGACGGCCTCCTGGCTGCGCCACCGCAGATCCCGCGACGACCCGGCCCCGGCCGACTGACGTAAGCTGGCCTTCCATGGTTATAAGCACCGCTCTGTGGTCCTTCGCCCTGGTTGTAGGACTGCTCACCCTGACTCCCGGACTCGACACCGCTCTGATCCTGCGGACCTCGGCGCTCGGCCGCCGCAGAAGAGCCTGGGGCGTCGTCCTCGGAATCCAGACCGGCACCCTCCTGTGGGGTGCGCTCACCTCCCTCGGTGTGACCGCACTCCTCACCGCCTCCCACCTGGCCTACACGACGCTGCGCTGGGCCGGCGCCGCCTACCTGGTCTGGCTGGGCGCCCGCATGCTCCGGGACACCTTCCGGGGACGCCCCGTCCCGGACACGAGCGACTCCGTACTGCTCGCCGGTACGGACTCGGTACGCGGCGGCTGGCGGCAGGGAACGCTCACCAACCTCCTCAACCCGAAGATGGGTGCCTTCTACGTCGCCGTCCTGCCCCAGTTCGTCCCCGCCGGCGCAAGCCACTTCGCCATGGGACTCCTGCTCACCACCGTGCACATCCTCATCGGCCTGATCTGGTCGGCCGTCCTCATCGGCTTCGCCCGCGTCCTGCACGGCTGGCTCCGCAAGCCCCGGGCCCGCCTCCTGCTCGACCGGATCACCGGGACCGTCATCGCCGCCTTCGGCATCCGGCTGGCCCTCAGCGACTGAACCCCCGGCCCGGCCGGGCCCCCGGGAAAGGCCCAAACGAGAGGCCCTGGCGTCGATTGGTTCGGGATGCGCCGACGCGGACCGGTCGACCAACTGGCCCACCTCGCGGACCACCCGGACCCGAAGGTCCGCAGAGCCCTCGTATGGGCCGTCGAGAACTGGTCGCCCCGTGGCACCACGGAACTCCTCCACCACCTCTCCCAGGACCCGGACGCGACGGTCCGGGAGGCCGTCGAGTCCAGCGCACCCGAGACCTGAGGCCCTCGCCCCGACCGGGCTCGAACCCGTACAGATTTCTTGTACGGGTCGTGCACGCGTGACGCGGGCGCCCGGGTGGAAGTTCGCTCGGTATGCACCCCAGGAAGCGGAAGCGCAAGAACGCGTCGGCCATGAAACTCGTGGGGAGGCTGGTCGCCGTCTTCCGCAGGGCCGCCGGTCTGACCCAGCCTCAACTCGCTGACCTGGTCGGCCATCAGGTGGAGACGATCGCCTCCGTCGAGCAGGGCAGACGCGCTCTGCTGCCTAGCCTGGCCCTGATGTTGGACCAACTGCTGGACACCAAGGGCGCGTTGTCGGAAGCCGTCGAACAGATGCCGGAAATCGACCTGATTCCGGCATGGGCGGGCGAGTACCTGGAGCTCGAACTGGAGGCGCTCGCGCTCTCCTGGTACGACAACCAGGTCATGCCCGGCCTCCTCCAGACGGAGCGGTACGCAAGGGCGATGTTCCGCAATCGGATTCCGGCCTTCAGCGAGGAGGAGGTCACGTACCAGACGGAGGCCCGTCTGAAGCGCCGTGAGATCCTGCACCGGCCGTCGCCCCCGACCATCAGCTTCGTCGTCTGGGAGCCGGTCCTGAGCCTCCAGCTCACCGACGACGAAGGGCATATGGAGCAGCTGAGGCACCTGCGGGAATGTGCCGCGCTCCCCGGTATCTGCTTCCAGGTCCTGCCCCTGAACCACCGGACCCACGCGGGACTCGCTGGCCCCTTCACATTGCTGGAAACACCGGACTTCCAGCGCGTGGCCTACTCCGAGACACAGCGCGGGAGCCTGCTGGTCTCCGACCCCGACGAGATCAGCATCCTCTCCCAGAAATATGCGATGCTGCGAGCCCAGGCCCTCACCCCCGAAGACACCATGGGCCTACTGAAGCGTCTGCTGGGAGAGCAATGAGCACCGCACTTGAGTGGTTCAAGTCCAGCTACAGCAGCGACGAAGGCGGGCAGTGCCTCGAAGTCGCTTACGAATGGCGCAAGTCGAGCTACAGCGGCGACGAAGGCGGGCAGTGCCTCGAAGTCGGCTACGACTGGAAGAAGTCGAGCCACAGCGGCAGCGAAGGCGGCGCCTGCGTCGAGGTCGCCGCGCACACCGCCGCCGTCCACGTCCGCGACTCCAAGAACCCCGACGGCCCCGTCCTCACCGTCGCCCCCACCACCTGGACGGCCTTCGCCGGCTTCGCCGCCGACCGGCGACTCGCCTGAACCCACCGGAGGAATCCCACCGCCATGGCTGTCATCCACCGCACCACCCTGACACCCACCAAGCTGGAACTCCTCGCCACCTGGCTGCCCACGCAGCCCTGGTACCGCGGCGCGTCCGGGCAGCAACCCGAGTTGGCCACGTCCGGCGGATTCCGGCTGGACGATCCGGAGGGCGAGGTCGGCATCGAGTTCATGGCGGCCACCGACACCTCGGGCGACCAACCGGTCACGTATCACGTGCCGTTCAGCTATCGCGGCGCACCGATCCCGGGCGCCGACGAAGAGCTCATCGGCACTACCGAGCACGGAGTGCTGGGGCAGCGGTGGGTCTACGACGGGACGCGTGACCCGGTCCTCGTCGCCCAGCTGTTCGCACTGATCGTCGGCGAGGCCGAGCCGCAGATGCAGGGCACGAGCGACACCCCCGATCCGTCCGTCACCGGGTGGTTCGCGGAGACCGGAGCCAAGGCGGCGATCGCCTCCACGACCGTGACCGACGACCCGGACGGTACGGACATCCTGGTGGAGACGGCCGACGGACGTCGCCTGGCCATCCACATCAACCGCGTTCTCCAGCCCGGTCAGGAGTCCGAGGAACAGGCACTCGGCCACGTGGTCGCGGACGCGTCGCTGCCCGACGGCACCACCGCTCGCACCGCGTTCGTCGTGGTTCACGCACACCCGTAGCCGAACCGCAGCGCCCGGCCGATTGTCAGTGGCCGGGCCTACAGTTTGGTCATGGCGACGCTCCCGAACCCGCTCCCGTCCCTGGCCACGTCAGGGCTCCAACTCCCGCCCGGCTCCCTGGTGGACGCCACGATCGACGGCACCTGGCACGAGCCGCTGCTCTGGTGCGCCGACGAGCCCGCGTCCCACGGCACATGGCGCACGCTGCGCGCGGCCGGGCGGACGGTCGGCCTGCTTCCCGTGCTGATCGACGGCGGCAGACGTGACCAGTGGCCCGACACCTGGGACCTGATCCCGGACGGCACGTCGTACCCCGGCGATCACGACGCCGAGGAGGTGCTCAGCGAGTACTGGGAGGACTGCGCGCCCGAGGAGCTCGACGCCGCCGAGGGCGAGTGGCCGGGCCTGGCCCCCGTCCCGGCCGCCGAGGGGCAGGACACCCCCGACGACCTGGCGGTCGCGATCGCCGAGGAGTGCGTCGGCCCGGACGGCTGGTACCCCGGCTCACGGCTGGCGCTCGTCCCGGCCCGGCGCAGTGCCGACATACCGGCGGCGATCGGCTGGTCGGGCCCCGTCAACTACGAGGAAGACGTGGCCCGGCTCTGCGCCGTGCTCCGCTCCTGGGAGGACCGCTTCGGCATACGGGTCGTGGTGCTCGGCTTCGACACCCTGACCGTCTCGGTCGGGCGGCCGCCGACCACCCTGGCCGAGGCACGGGCTCTCGCCGCCGAGCACTTCGCGTTCTGCCCGGACAACATCAACCAGAACCCGCCGTACGACCTGGACGTCTACGCCGAGAAGATGATCCTGAACCAGGAGACCTGGTCCTTCTGGTGGGACTGAGCGAACCTGCCGGGTTCGCTCCGGACCGCCCCCAAGGCGGGCCGGGGTGAACCCCTTGGCGAACCGCACGTCGGCACTGGCACCGACACCGGCACCGGCACCGGCGGGCGGCTCCACGGGCCTGACCGCCGCCCGCAGCGGGTGAGTACGCGCACTCATGTGCTGTGCGAGGAGCCTCGGTTGACTCACTGGCATGACTGACGTCCCCACGGCCGCTCGTGCGCCGCGCACCTGGATCGCCTCGCTGATTTCCACGGTCGTGACGCTTCCGCTGGCGTTCTTCGCCCTGGTCTTCGGCGCGTTCGCTCCGATGGCATGCGATTCCTGCACGGAGCCCGAGGCCGGCCGGTTCGACACCAGCTTCGATCCCGCGTGGACGGTACTCACTCTCAGCCTGGTGCTGGCGCTGATCACCCTGGTCACGAGCTGGGCGTTCAGCCGGCGCAGGCCGCCGGCCGGACTCGCCCTCGCCGTGCTCGCGCCCGGTGTCGTGTTCTTCGCATGGGTGGCGTTCATGGCCCTGGTCGACTGGCCGTGAACCTCCGAGGGGACCTGCCGCGCCCTGCCCGGGGGAGCTGCGGCTCGGGGCCCGGCCCGGTAAGTTGGCTGTCTTCGGGCGGCGCAAGCTCCCGGAGTCCCCGAAGGCGAAGCCCATGACGAACCTCGCCCAGACGCCTGCACGACTTCGCCTCGAAGCCGCGCTGAACAACCTGACCGCTGTCTTTCGCGGGATGGCCGCCCACCCCGACGAGCACAACTGCGAGTGCCACTGGGGCAGTGCGGAAGACCTCGCGCAGCTGAAGACACCGGACACGGCGCTGGACCCCGACCTTCTGCATCGCACCTGGCAGGCCACCGACTGGACGTACAAGGCATCCGTGCTCCGCCGGATCCTGCCCCAGTTCGCCGCGGCCCTCACCACCGGCCTCGTCGAACCCCTCTTCGGCATGGAGGAAGCCGGACGCACCTTCCACCAGGCCGAGTGGCAGCAGTGGCCCGTCGAACAGGCCGCGGCCGTAAGAGAGTTCCTGCACGCATGGTGGGCCCACACTCTCACCGAGCCGGACCCCGTCGTGCCCGCGTACCAGGTCCTCGTACTGGCCGCCGAGGCATCCGCCACGCTCGGCCCCTGGCTCCGCACCTGGGAGGCGCAGAATCACCCCACGGCCGACGAGCACCTGGTCAAGGCCGTGACCTCCTGGGAGTACGACCTTCGGGGAGATCAACTCCCCTGGAGCACCTGGCACGACGAGGAAGACATGTGCGCCGAGCTGACAGCCTGGCTACTGCGTCATGCCCCCGCCCGGCTCCGGGCCCACGGCGCCCCCGAAGAACTGCTCCACCAGATACGACTGCTCGGCCTCACCGGCCCCGAACGCTGGGACGAGGACCTTGGAGCCGGTGGGCTCGCGTAATCAACTGTCGCCGCCTCCCCGTGGAACCCACCCAGCCGGTGACCACGTGCCGTCACCGCCGGCCGACGGCCGCCTTGGCCGACGCGGACGGTGCGGACGGTGCACCAGCTGGGCGGGGTGAGGGCGGGCGGCGGGGTCAGGATCCGGTGGACGCCCTTCGGCAGTCCTGCCCTTGCAGCCACAAGCTGCCTTCGGCCCAGCCGGCCCGACAGTGGAACCGGGCTTTGGTGCTGCGATCGACGACGTCGAAGTCGGAGACCGGGCCCCAGCGGTCGGAATTGCACTGCCGTGCGAACAGGTTGGGCAGGTCCGCGTCGACCTGGTCGCAGTTGAAGACCTCTCGCGCCTGCGCGGCCGGGCTGCCGGCCCTGGCGGTGTGCGGTGCGGCGGCTGAGGCAGCCACGGGGGCGGCCACGAAGAGGAAGGCCGCGAGAGCGCCGGCCGTAAAGGCCCGCCTGCCAGTGCGACGGGCTTGCTGCATTGTGGTCACGTCAGTCTCTCCTTGGGAGACGGTCCGGACACGGTCGTGCCCGGACAACACACGCCCGACGCGACGGGGCGTGCTTCCCAGCGCATCCACGGGCGTCCTGAACCCGGACGGTCCAGTCCCCCCTCTCATCGGCACGCCGAAGCCGACGAGCTGAGCCAAACCACCCCGCGGGCAGGCGTACGGAGCACACCGTCGAACCCACTGCGCGCGCCGCATGCCCGTTCCGCGCCCGTTCCGCGCCCACCCCGGCCGACAGCTCACCCCGCGCGTACTGCGCCCGGAGAACGCGAGACGCGCAGCAGTCCGCCCGGCCGCTGCCGGACAGTGGCGTGCAGGTCGGCAGCCGGTGCGCCGAGCGTCGCGGAGAGGGCCGTCTGAATCACGCCCGTGGGGCCGGGTGGGCGGCCCTGCCTTCATGCCTGAACCGCCGGGAGACCACCCGCCCAAGAACCCTGTTCGACCTGCATATTCCAAGATCGGTTGAACAACGGCTCTTCAGGCCGACTCAGGACGCCTCAGGCCGACTCAGCCGGCGAACCCCGGCACCACCAGACCGGACTCGTACGCGATCACTACCGCGTGGGTCCGGTTCTGCGCGCCGAGCTTGGTCAGCACGTTCCCGACGTGCGTCTTCACCGTCTCCAGGCTCACCGTGAGCGACTCGGCGATCTCCGGGTTGGACAGGCCGGTGGCCATCGACCGCAGCACCTCTTCCTCCCGCCCCGTCAGCGCCGCGTTCGGCAACGCCTCGGCGGAGCCCAGCGGGCGGGCGGCGACCATCCGGCGCAGTGCCGCCGGGAAGAGGATCGCCTCCCCCGCCGCCACCACCCGCACCGCCTCCGCGATCTGCTGGACCGGCAGCCGCTTGAGTACGAACCCGCTGGCCCCCGCGCTGAGCGCGGCCGTGACGTAGCCGTCGTTCTCGAAGGTGGTGATCACCACGACCTTCGGCGGTTCGGCGGAATCGGTGGAATCGGTGGAATCGGCGAGGAGTTGCCGGGTGGCCTCGATCCCGTTGAGACGCGGCATCCGCACATCCATCAGGACCACGTCCGGCCGCAGCCGCCGCACCTGCTCGACCGCCTCGACGCCGTCGGCAGCCTCTCCGACCACCGCGATTCCCGGCCGTGCCGCGAGCAACATGCGCAGACCGCTGCGGGTCACCTCGTCGTCGTCCGCGATCAGGAGTGTGACGGGGGTGCCGACGGGCCCGGTGGTGGAGGCGGGGCCGGTGCCGGCGCCAGTCGCGACGGCTTCGTTCGCGTCGGGGCCATTCGCGACGGCTTCACCCGGGTCAGAGCCGATCATGCCGGCAACCGTACCGGCAGCCGGACCGCCAACCGCCAGTGCTGCGGCCCGTCCGGACCGACCTCGACCTCACCGTGCAGCAGGCGCACGCGCTCGGCCAGCCCGGGAAGGCCGTGCCCGGATGTCGGGAAGGCACCTGGGCCCGTGCCTGTACCCGTGCCTGGATCAGCGCCCGTACCCGTACTCGTGCCCGTCCTCGCCCCGGTCCGGTTGACCACACTGAGCTCCAGTCCGTCCGGCGCGGCCGCCACCCGGACTTCGATCGGACCGCCCGCCCCGTGGCGCAACGCATTCGTCAGCCCCTCCTGCAGGATCCGGTACGCCGCCCGGGAGAGGGTCCCCTGCACCTGCGCCGGCTCGCCCGACAACTCCGGCTCCACCACCGCGCCCGCGTGCCGCAACCGGTCCAGCAGCTCGGGCAGGTCGGCCAAGGTCCGGGTCGGCGCTGTCTCCGCCTTCTCCTCGCGCAGCACGCCCAGCACGTAGTCCAGGTCCTCCAGCGCGGCCCGGGTCGACTCCTCGATGCTGCGCAGCGCAGCCCGTGCCGCCACCGGGTCGGCGGAGAGCACCTCGCCCGCCACCGCCGCCTGGATGGTGGCTGCGGTCAGCGTGTGCCCGATCGAGTCGTGCAGCTCGTGGGCCAGTCGGTTGCGTTCGGCCAGCCGCAATTCCCGCTCGGCCGCCAGCGCGAGCCGCTCGGCCGACGACGGCCCCAACAGCCTCGGCGCCAACCACCGCAGGACGCTCGTCACCACCACGCACACAGCCGCCGCCAGCAGCACGCAGCCGAGCGCCACCACCCATGTCCCCCAGCCACCCGACAACCGCACCGACCGGCCGAACAGACTCAGCCCCGCCTCGGCACGGAACCAACCCCCCGGGAGGGTCAGGCCCGCGAGGAGCAGCACACCGCTCACCACCGCCCCCGTCCACCCCAGTGCCACGTGCAGCAGCAGCCAGACCGGAGTCCGCCAACGGTCAGCACCGCAGGGCACGGCGGGGGCCGGCGCGGCGGGCACGGGCCCGGTGCCGGGTGAGCTCGCGGACCGGCCTACGGCCACCGGGGCCGGCAACGGCACCTTCAGCACTCGACGGGCGCACGCGATCAGCACCCGCCGCGTGGTGCGGGCCAGCCCGACCACGCCGATCAGTACGGCCCAGACCAGCAGGGCCAGAACAATCTGCACCCCCTCGGGGGCGGAGCCCCACACCAGCACCGGCAGCAGCGCGAAAGGCAGCAGCGGAACGCTCGCCAACGCGCCGCAATAGGCGAACAGCGCACCCGCATACGTGGAGCCGCGCAGCAACGGCCGGATTCCCCTGGTCATAATCGGCCAGTATGACCGGTCGGCTCACCGGTGGCCTCCCCCGATCGAGGGAGCGGTTTTTCCCGCCTTTCCGCGATGCGCACCCGAGACTCCGCAGGCCAGGATCGTGCCCTGCCCAGTTGACGGGAGGACGGATGATGAACACGCAAGGGACAGGGACGCCGCCGAATCACACGGCACCGGCTGAGGCCGTGCCGACTCGGACGATGTCGACTCGGGCCGCCGGGCCGGACCCGTATGCGCCCTGCCCCCAGGGCCCCGGCCCCGGCCCCGGCCCCGACTACGGCATGCGGCCGCCGGTCGGCAGGAACGGCCTGGCCGTGGCCGCCATGGTGCTGGGCATCATCGGCTTGCTGACCTCGATCGTCTTCGTCGGCGGCCTGCTCGGCGGCATCGGCATGATCCTGGGCATCGTCGGCCTGAGGACGGCCAAGCGGACCGGCATCGGCCGGGGCAAGGCCATCACCGGCGTGGTGACGTCGTCCCTCGCCATCGTGGTGTCCGTCCTGGTCGCCGTCTTCATGGTCTGGTACGCCAACAAGACGCAGGAGTGCTACCAGCCGGAGAGCATCCAGCAATACAAGCAGTGCGTCCACCAGCAGCTCACCGGGCACTGACCGGGCGCCGTCCGGGCACTGACCGCCGTCCGGACACTGCCCGGCGGCCGGCAGCACAGTCGGCAGCACGGCCGGCGACACCCCCGGCTCGGCGCACCGCTCGGGCGGCCGCCCCGTCAGGCCCCGGACCACCACGTTGAAGATCAACACGACGCCGTAAGCCAGACGCCGTCAAACAGACCCCGTAAATCAGACCCCGTAAATCAGACAGTGAGTCCCATCCTGACGACGGACTCACCGACCTCCCGCGCGCAAAAGGGCGGAAGGACCAGTCATCTCTCCCCAGCAAGGACGAGCATCATCATGCGAAACGGACGAATAGCTTCTCTTCTGGCCGTCGGCGCCGTGGCGACCTTCGTTTCAACGCCTGCACCTGCGCCTGCAATGGCCGCTGCCTCCTCCCAGTCCGCTGCGGCCAAGGCCCCTCTGCTCCCGTACACGCAGCAGAAACCGCAGTGGCAGCGCTGCGACGCGGAGAGCCCCGCCGCTTATCAGTGCGCGACGCTCAAGGTGCCGCTCGACTACAGCGATCCCGGTGGCAGGAAGATCGGCCTCGCGATATCCCGGCTGAAGGCAAGCAGCGCGAAGGAACGTCGCGGCGTTCTGCTGCTCAACCCCGGCGGCCCCGGCGGGCCCGGCCTGGACATGCCTGTCACCCCGGAGCTGGACTTCCCCGAGGAGGTGAAGAGCCACTACGACCTCATCGGATTCGACCCGAGGGGTGTCGGGCAGAGCTCTCCGGTCAGCTGCGGTCTGACTGCCGACGAACAGAACTTTGAACGCCCGTACCGGGCCGAGACCTTCGCGAAGGATGTGGAGTGGGCGCGTACGGTGGCCGACAAGTGCCAGGCCAAGGCGGGTGACACACTGCGGCACCTCACCACCCGCAACACCGCTCGCGACATGGACGTCATCCGTGCCGTGCTGGGAGAGAAGAAGATCTCGTACCTGGGGTTCTCCTACGGCACCTACCTCGGCGCCGTCTACACGCAGATGTTCCCCCGGCGAACCGACCGGTTCGTGCTGGACAGTGCGACCGACCCCGCACGGGTCTGGCAGGGCATGTTCCAGGCGATGGCGGAGGGAACCGAGCCCGCCTTCGCGCGATGGAGCGAGTGGACGGCCCGGCGACATGCGACGTACGGACTGGGCAGCACCCCGGCCGAGGTCCGCAAGTCCTTCTGGGACCTGGTCGCCCAGGCCGACCGCAACCCCATCGACGCAGACGGGAAGCTCCTCACCGGTGACGGCATCCGCGCCGGGCACGCCGCGTTCTTCCACGTTCAGGAAGCCGCCGAATGGGTCGCCGGGCTGAAGAAGGCGGCCGAGGACACGAAGCCGGCCCCGTCCGGCACGCCCGAGCGGGCCCCGAGCCCCGTCACACCGACGCTCGCCCGCGACGTTCCCTCGGACAACGACGCCGCGAGCGCCTGGGCCGTCTTGTGCGCCGACACCCGTACCTGGCCGCGCGACCCCGAGCAGTACCGCCGCGACGCGATCCGCGACAAGGCCCGATATCCGCTGTACGGCGATTTCGCGTCCAACATCAAGCCGTGTGCGTTCTGGAAGCAGGGCAGCGAGCCCGCGACAACGGTGAACAACAAGGTCAGCGCACTGATCCTGCAGAACGAGTGGGACCCCGCAACGCCCCTGGCCGGCGGCCAGGGCATGCACCGGGCCCTGCGCGGCTCCCGGATGGTCACCGTCGCCGGGGGAGAGGGGCACGTCGTCTACGGCTCCAACTCCTGTGCGGACAAGAGCAGCACGGTCTACCTGACCACGGGCCGGCTCCCGGCCAAGGACCTGACCTGCCAGACACCGGCCGGTCAGCAGGACAAATTCTGAACGGTCTTCTCACGCAGTCGCGCCGTCGCAACATGGATCTCGAAACCGCACGGCACCTGCCCGTCCGGCGCCGTCATCTCCCCCACCTCGGCGAAGAAGGTCTCCCGCAGGCGCTCCACGGTGGCCCGGTCAAGCGGGCCGAGGTCGTAGAGGCCGGATACGGCGGTCCATACCTGCGCGACCGGACCACTCAGATCGATGGGAATGGTCTCCCAGTCCACCGCGGAGAAGCCTGCCGGTCCAAGAATTTCACCAAGACCCTCGCGACTGCGTGTCCGCCTGTCCCCCAGCGCCGGAATACGCCGAGAGGCGGGCAACTCCCCCACCGTGGACCGCAGCAGTCGGACGAAGCGGCCATACGCCTCGCCGCCGACGGCCCCACCTCCCACCACGCATGCCAGCACCCCTCCGGGTGACAGCACACGAGCGATCTCGGCCGCGACCTGTTCGATCTCGCCCAGCAGCATCAGTGCCATGTGGGAAACGCAGGCGTCGAAGCTGCCGTCGGCGAAAGGAAGTTCCTGGGCGCGACCCTCCTCCAGCCTCGCCCCGGACAGCGCCGGTCGACGTCGTGCCAGCGCCGGTGACTGCGGAGACAGATCCACCCCGGCGAGCTGCCTCCCGTCGCTCCGGGACAGGAGCTCCAGCAGCAGGCCGTCACCACAACCGAGGTCCAGCACCTGCCTGCTTCCGGCGACCCCCGTACGGCACAACGCCCTGGCCGCCGTCGAGGAGGCGGGCCCGAGCGGCGCCCGTACCGAGGTACTGCGCGCCCTCGCCCGGGACCCCGGCCTCGGCACGGCGGCGGCCCGCATCCTCACGGCCTGGGGCCGTAAGCCCGACGCCTAGGGCCTCTCGTTTGGATCAGGCCGGATCAGGGAGCGGGGCCTGATCCCAACGAAAGACCCTAGGGCTGTACACCCGGCGTCCGCTACCGGATCACGAAGCTGTCGACGATCATGTAGTCGCCCGTCTTCATGACGCCCCTGAGGGTGTGCGCGCCGGGGGCGAGCCCGGCCGCGCGGAAGACGGTCTTCTGGTGCACGCGCGTGGCGTCGTGGTTGTCGATCGTGCCCGCGGACCGGCCGTCGACGAAGAGCTCGACCTCGCCCTCGTCGGTGTTGACCTGGGTGATGAGATCGATCGCGGTCCCGTTGAAGGCCAGCTCGAAGGAGTCCCCGACCGTCTGGGTGGCGTGCACGTCGTCGGCCCAGCCGCCCGCGCCGCCGCGATACCTGTTCTTCCAGTCCCAGCCGCTGCCGGTGTAGACGACGCCGGACGTGTTGTTGATCTGCTCGCCGCCGGTGGGCTTGCGCAGGCTCACCTCGGTGGACGCCTGATCGCGCCAGACCTTCAGCGCGACGCCGGCTCCGGGAGCGGCCTGGTTGTAGGCGAGCCAGAAGCTGTTGCGGTCGGTGACCGGCCGACCGTCGATCTCCCGGATGACGTCATTGGCGCGCAGCCCCTGCCGGTACGCCTCCGAGGTGCCCGGCACGGCAGCCAGGTGCAGGCCGTTGGTGTCGGTCAGTCCGGTGGCGGACTTGATCGCGTCGGAGTAGATCCGGGTCACCGGCACGCCCAGCAGCGGTTCCGGAAGGGCGTCGAGGGTGTCGGTGTCAGGAGTCTCCGTGGGCCAGGTGAGCGGCGGCGGCGTGGGGGATCCGGCCTTGCCGAAGCCGCCCGTCGCGATGTTGTGGAAGCCGAGGGCCAGGGCGGGCGAGCCGGGCCGCACGGTGTAGTCGAGCTTCGCCGGGTCCGTGAAGGGCGACGCACCCGTGAACTGCGGGTCGGCGGTCACCGAGCGGGTGTCCAGTCCGTTCGCCCGCCAGGCGTCGTCGACGCCCCGGACGGCATTGCCGTTGTTCCAGAACAGGTTGTCGTCGATGACGGGCCTGCTCCTGGCCATGTCGGCCTGGATCAGGCTGTAGGGGGTGTCGGTGACGAAGACGTTCTTCTCGACGACGTCGCCGCTGTCCGCGAACCAGACGTGGAAGTGCGCGCCGCCGTTGACGAAGACGTTGTTGCGTACGGTCCGGTGGAAGCCCTCGCGGAGCTTGACCCCTCCGTTGAGCAGCAGGTTGTCCTCGATGAGGTAGTTCGAGCTGCCGTCGTCGAGGTCGATGTCCCAGTGCGAGGAGTGCCGGATCCGGTTGTGGCGGATGACGGTGGTCTCCATCGCGTCCAGCTTCGCGTACGACTTCTTCGTGGCGTCGTCGGCGGTCAGCGGCCAGAAGCGGTCCCGGCCCCAGGAGTTGAAGGGTCCGTGGTCGGACGTCTCCTTGACGCAGTTGAAGATGTCGTTGTTCTGGATGAGGTGGCCGCCCCACGTGCCGTCGTTGATGTCGACGCACGCGCGGGGGCCGTCGTGGAGAGTGTTGCCGTCGACGGTCACCCGGCGGCTCATCGATATCTGCACGCCGGAGGTCTGCTTCTCGAACTGCCCGTTGTCGTGCAGGTAGTTGTCGCGGATGCTGATGTCGCGGGGGTAGTTCTCGCTCTTCGGTCCGGGCCGGGTGTCGCTGATGGTCCTGCGCATGTGGTCCCAGGTGGACGGTTCACGGACCGCGTCCGGGTTGCCGACGACCGCGATGTCGGAGGCCCCCGAGTGGCTGAACTCGTTGCCCGAGACGGTGTCGTGGCTGTTGTACCCGTCGATCAGGAGGGCGTTGCCGCCGAGTTGGTCGAAGCGTGAGTCGCGTACGGAGACGTTCTCGGTGTTCTTCAGATGGACCGCCGCCGCTCGCGCCAGGGCCCAGTCGCCGAGCTGGAGCTTCTCGTACGGCGTGTTGAAGAGCGTGCGGTGGGTCCGGGTGAAGGTGAATCCGGAGAAGGTCAGGTGGTGGACGGCGTCACCCGGCCCGCTGCCCTCCACCCGGATCAGTTCGTTCTGCTCGGCCGTCTCGACGCGGGCACGGGCGGGGTCGGTCCCGGCCGGGGGGTAGAAGTACAGCTTCCCTGCGGGCTTGTCGTAGAACCACTCGCCGGGGGCGTCGAGCTCCTCGAAGACGTTCTCGACCATGCGGTACGTGTCGTGCAGGCCGCTGCCCCGGTTGTTGTCGCCGACCCAGGCCAGTTCGGGCGTGCCGTCCGCCTTCACGCCGGTGACCTCGAAGGAGTTCCCGCCCCACATGCCGTCGTGCAGACCGCGTACGAGCGCCGTCGTCGGATTCTTCCAACGGGCCACGCGCTCGGCGGAGATGGCGTCCGGCGCGTACCCGCCGAGGATCGCGGTGTCCGGATCGTAGTCGGGGTAGCGGGCGAGCGTCTGCCGCTGCCCGTCGACGAAGAGCCCGTCGAAGTCGAGGCCGGCTCCGATGTCCGCGACCTTGATCGAACCGGAGTAGGACCGCCAGTGGGGTGCGAGCGAACGGCCGCCACTGATGACGACGCGTTCGCCGGGCGCGGCGAGGTACCGGACCGGGGCCTTGCCGGTACCGGAGTCGGCTGCGGTGAACTCCAGGGCGGACCGCAGCCGGTACGTACCCCCGTGCACCACGACATCGACCGGTCTCCGCCCCCGCCCGTCCTTGTGGGACGCCGCGCGGACGGCCTTCCGGGCCCGCTCCAGCGTCCGGAACGGTTTCGCCGCCGAGCCCTTGGCCCGGTCGCTGCCCCGGGGTGAGACATGGAAGGTGACGGCCTCACCGCTCCGGCCGCCCGCGGCGGCGGGCACGACGGGCACGACCGCCAGCCCGACGCCCAACGCGGCGGTGGCCACGACAGCGGTCAGTGCGGAGGCCGGGCTTCGGCGGCGGGGGCGGGAACCTGGGACGGTGCGCACGGGCACTCCTCATCGACGGTCACGTCGGATCGGCTTCCATGAAAGCCAGGCATCCAATGTCTATGCCCAACTTCTGCGAGTTGTACGGGGATCAACGCGCCGCAAGCTATTCATACATCGGATGACCGTCAAGAGGTTGAACCAAAAGAGCCCCCGCCCGCCCCGGCAACGGGGACGGACGGGGGCTCACCGCTCCGGCGGCGATCACTCAGGGGATGGGAACCGGCACCGAGGACGACGGGCGGTGGGAGGCGGGGACGGGGACGGCCATCCCCACCCCGGCGCCGGGACGGGGACGACCGGCGCCCACCCCGGCGCCGCTTCCGCTCAGCGCCGCCCCAGCCGCTGCGCGACCTCCGTCGCCCAGTACGTCAGGATCATCTGCGCCCCGGCCCGCCGGATCCCGGCCAGGCTCTCCATGATCGCGGCGTCCCGGTCGATCCAGCCCTTCTCCGCGGCCGCCTCGATCATCGCGTACTCCCCACTGATCTGGTACGCGGCGACCGGCACGTCCACCGAGTCGGCGACCTTCGCGAGGATGTCGAGGTACGGACCGGCCGGCTTGACCATGACCATGTCGGCGCCCTCCGCCAGGTCGAGCGCCAGCTCGCGCAGCGACTCACGGGCGTTCGCCGGGTCCTGCTGGTACGTCTTGCGGTCGCCCTTGAGCGAGGAGCCGATGGCCTCGCGGAACGGCCCGTAGAACGCCGAGGAGTACTTCACGGTGTACGCGAGGATCGAGACGTCCTCGTACCCGGTCTGGTCGAGCGCGTCCCGGATGACACCGACCTGGCCGTCCATCATGCCGCTCGGGCCGACCACATGGGCGCCCGCGTCGGCCTGGACCTGGGCCATCTCGGCGTATCGCTCCAGCGTCGCGTCGTTGTCGACCCGGCCGTCCTCCGTCAGCACACCGCAGTGGCCGTGGTCGGTGTACTCGTCCAGGCACAGGTCCGACATGACGACGAGATCGTCACCGACCTCCGCGCGCACCGCCCGCAGTCCGGCCTGGAGGATGCCGTCCGGGTCGGTGCCCGCCGTGCCCCGGGCGTCCTTCTTCTCGTCCGCCGGAACGCCGTAGAGCATGATCCCGGAGACCCCGGCCGACACCGCGTCGGCGGCGGCCTTCCGCAGGGTGTCCAGGGTGTGCTGCTGCACGCCGGGCATGGCCGAGACGGCGACCGGGGCGTCGATGCCCTCGCGCACGAACGCGGGCAGGATCAGATCCGCCGGGTCGAGCCGTGTCTCGGCGACCATCCGCCGCATCGTCGGGGTCGTCCGCAGCCGCCGGGGGCGGGAGCCGGGGAAGTTTCCGTACACAGTCATCCTTCGAGATTAGACCCGTACACATCACCGTCTTACCGACACCTGTGCCGGAAAAAGACCGCGAAACGGGCAGAGGCCCGGCCGCCGAAGCAGCCGGACCCCCGACACCGTGAACCGGCCGATCAGGTCGTCGTACGACGACGCCGCGCCCCCGGACGCCGCTCGCTCGGCCGCGTCACCGGGTCGCCGGCCTCCTTGGCCGTCTCCCGGCGCTGCGCACCGAACTCGGCGAGGGCCTCGGCCAGCTTGTGCACCGAAGGCTCCGGCGACAGGACGTCGACGCGCAGACCGTGCTCCTCGGCCGTCTTGGCCGTCGCCGGGCCGATGCACGCGATGACCGTCACATTGTGCGGCTTGCCCGCGATGCCGACGAGGTTCCGTACCGTCGACGACGAGGTGAAGAGCACCGCGTCGAAGCCGCCGCCCTTGATGGCCTCACGCGTGTCGGCGGGCGGCGGCGAGGCGCGGACCGTGCGGTACGCGGTGACGTCGTCGACCTCCCAGCCCAGCTCGATGAGCCCGGCCACCAGCGTCTCGGTGGCGATGTCGGCGCGCGGCAGGAAGACGCGGTCGATCGGGTCGAAGACCGGGTCGTACGGCGGCCAGTCCTCCAGCAGGCCGGCGGCGGACTGCTCACCCGACGGCACCAGGTCCGGCTTCACACCGAAGTCGACGAGCGCGGCGGCGGTCTGCTCACCGACGGCCGCGACCTTGATCCCGGCGAAGGCACGGGCGTCGAGCCCGTACTCCTCGAACTTCTCCCGGACGGCCTTCACCGCGTTGACGCTGGTGAAGGCGATCCACTCGTAGCGGCCCGTGACCAGGCCCTTGACCGCGCGCTCCATCTGCTGGGGCGTACGAGGCGGCTCGACGGCGATCGTCGGGACCTCGTACGGCACGGCACCGTACGAACGAAGCTGGTCGGAGAGCGACGCCGCCTGCTCCTTCGTGCGCGGGACGAGCACCTTCCAGCCGAAGAGCGGCTTGGACTCGAACCACGCGAGCTGGTCGTGCTGGGCAGCGGCGCTGCGCTCACCGACCACGGCTATGACGGGCTGGTGCCCGTCCGGCGACGGCAGGACCTTCGCCTGCTTCAGGACCTGCGCGATCGTCGCGAGGGTCGCCGTCCAGGTGCGCTGGCGGGTGGTCGTACCGGCCACCGTCACGGTCAGCGGGGTGTCGGGCTTGCGGCCCGCCGAGACCAGCTCACCGGCGGCCGCGGCCACCGAGTCGAGCGTCGTCGAGATGACGGCCGTCGCATCGCTCGCACCGACCTCGGTCCAGCAGCGGTCCGAGGCGGTACGGGCGTCGACGAACCGGACGTCGGCGCCCTGCGTGTCACGCAGCGGCACACCGGCGTACGCGGGCACGCCCACGGCGTTGGCGACACCCGGCACGACCTCGAAGGGGATGCCGGCGGTGGCGCAGGCGAGCATCTCGGCCCCGGCGTCCCCGTCCAGTCCCGGGTCGCCGGAGACGGCACGGACGACCCGCCTGCCGCCCCTCGCTGCCTCCATGACAAGATTGGCCGCATCCCTGAGAACGGGGACACCGGCGGCTGTTGACTGCGCGTCAACAACCGTCAGTTCAGGGGTGCTTACGCCTGCCCGCGCATGGCAGCGAACGACGCCGAGAACGTCCGGCTCGGCGACAAGGACGTCCGCGCTCGCGAGCGCCTCGACAGCGCGCAGGGTCAGCAGTCCCGGGTCGCCGGGACCGGCGCCGAGGAAGGTGACGTGCCCTTGTGCGGACAGGGCCGGAAAGTCGGATGCGGCGTGGCCGGTGGGGCTCAAAGTGCTCGCTCCCCCATAAGACCGGCCGCACCCTTGGCGAGCATCTCGGCCGCGAGTTCGCGACCGAGGGCCGCCGCGTCGTCGTGCGACGTGGGGACGGGACCGGTGGTGGACATCTGTACCAGCGAGGAGCCGTCGGTGGAACCGACGACACCGCGCAGGCGCAGTTCGTTGACAGCCTGCCCGTCGACCAGGAGGTCGGCCAGCGCACCCACAGGTGCGGAACAACCGGCCTCCAGGGCGGCGAGCAGGGCACGCTCGGCGGTCACGGCGGCCCGGGTGACCGGGTCGTCGAGCTCGGCGAGCGCGGCGGCGAGGTCAGCGCTGGTCGCAGCGCATTCGATCGCCAGTGCTCCCTGGCCGGGAGCGGGCAGGACGGTGTCGACCGACAGGAAGTCGGTCACCTCACCGCTCCGGCCGAGGCGGCTGAGCCCGGCCGCGGCGAGTACCACCGCGTCCAGCTCCCCGCTTCGTACGAATCCGATCCGCGTATCGACATTCCCCCGGATCGGCACGGTCTCGATGTCGAGGCCGTGATTGCGCGCGTACGCGTTGAGCTGCGCCATGCGGCGCGGCGAGCCGGTGCCGATGCGGGCACCGGACGGCAGCTGCTCGAAGGTCAGCCCGTCCCGCGCCACCAGTACGTCGCGCGGGTCCTCGCGCACCGGCACGGCGGCCAGCACGAGGCCCTCGGGCTGGGCGGTCGGCAGGTCCTTGAGCGAGTGGACGGCGAAGTCCACCTCGCCGCGCAGCAGCGCGTCGCGCAGCGCGGCGACGAACACGCCGGTGCCGCCGATCTGCGCGAGGTGCTCCCGGGAGGTGTCGCCGTACGTGGTGATCTCGACGAGCTCGACGGCGCGCCCGGTCACCTCGCTGACCGCGTCGGCGACGAGGCCGGACTGCGCCATGGCGAGCTTGCTGCGCCGGGTGCCCAGCCGGAGCGGCGCGTCGGTCTGCGCGCGCTGGGGTGAGTTGTCGGTCATGACCGCCCTCGATTCGGGTCGTTCAGGTCTGCCCGGGAGACGGCGGCGACCGTCTGCGGGTCGAGGTCGAAGAGTTCCCGCAGCGCATCGGCGTACCCGGCGCCGCCGGGCTCGCTGGCGAGCTGCTTGACCCGCACGGTGGGCGCGTGCAGGAGCTTGTCGACGACGCGGCGCACGGTCTGCGAGATCTCGGCGCGCTGCTTCTCGTCCAGGTCGGGGAGGCGTCCGTCGAGCCGTGCGATCTCGCCCGCGACGACTCCGGCGGCCATCGTGCGCAGGGCGACGACGGTCGGGGTGATGTGGGCGGCCCGCTGGGCGGCGCCGAAGGCGGCGACCTCGTCGGCGACGATGGTGCGCACCTGGTCCACATCGGCGGCCATCGGGGCGTCCGCCGACGCCTCGGCGAGCGACTCGATGTCGACGAGGCGCACACCGCCGAGGCGGGCGGTGCCGCCGTCGATGTCGCGCGGCATGGCGAGGTCGAGCAGGGCGAGGCGGACGGGTCCGGCGCCCTGGGCGGGCACGGTGGCCCGGACGGCCCGGCGCACCGTACCGGCGGTGCCGTTCTCCACCCAGGCGGCGTGCCGGTCGGGGTCGGCCGGCGGCGCGGGGACGGGGGCGGCGGGCGCCTCGTGCGCGGGGTCGAAGGCCAGGCCGAGCGCTCCGGCGACGGCCTCGGCGGTCAGCACGAGACCCGTGGCGCCGGTGCACGAGACGACGACGTCGGCACGTGTCAGTTCACCGGCGACGGCGGCCATCTCCACGGCCCGGGCGGTCACTCCGGTACCCCCGGGCTGGCCCAGGATCTCGACGAGCCGGTCGGCGCGGGCCCGGGTCCGGTTGGCGACGGCGATCTCGGCGACACCGGCACGGGCCAGGGTGGCGGCGGCCAGCGAGGACATCGAGCCCGCGCCGATCACCAGCGCCCGCTTGCCCCGGGCCCAGTCGGTGACGTCCGCACCGGCCGCGAGCTGTTCGAGGCCGAAGGTGACGAGCGACTGCCCGGCCCGGTCGATCCCGGTCTCGCTGTGGGCGCGCTTGCCGACCCGCAGGGCCTGCTGGAACAGATCGTTCAGCAGCCGGCCGGCGGTGTGGAGCTCCTGCCCCAGCGCCAGCGCGTCCTTGATCTGGCCGAGGATCTGACCCTCGCCGACGACCATCGAGTCCAGCCCGCAGGCCACCGAGAAGAGGTGGTGGACGGCCCGGTCCTCGTAGTGCACATAAAGATATGGAGTGAGCTCGTCCAGCCCGACCCCGCTGTGCTGGGCGAGGAGCGTGGACAGCTCGGCGACGCCCGCGTGGAACTTGTCCACGTCGGCGTACAGCTCGATGCGATTGCAGGTGGCCAGCACGGCGGCCTCGACCGCGGGTTCCGCGGCGAGGGCGTCCTGGAGCAGCTTGGCCTGTGTCTCGGCAGCCAGCGAGGCCCGTTCCAGTACGGAGACGGGGGCGCTGCGGTGGCTCAGCCCTACGACGAGAAGACTCATGCCGGCATCACGGCGGGCATGTCCCCGTCAGGTCCCTTCCGGCTGTCGGCGGCGGCACGCACGGGCGGCGCGGCCGTCTCCGGGCTGCTCTCGGAGGTGTCCTCGCCGGCCTTGCGCTGCTCGTGGAAGGCGAGGATCTGGAGTTCGATGGAGAGGTCGACCTTGCGGACGTCGACGCCGTCGGGCACGGAGAGCACCGTCGGCGCGAAGTTCAGGATGGAGGTGACGCCCGCGGCGACGAGCCGGTCGCAGACCTGCTGGGCGGCACCGGCCGGGGTCGAGATGACACCGATCGACACGCCGTTCTCGCTGACGATCTTCTCCAGCTCGTCGGCGTGCTGCACGGGGATCCCGGCGACGGGCGTTCCGGCCATCGCCGGGTCGGCGTCGATCAGCGCGGCGACCCGGAAACCGCGGGAGGCGAAGCCGCCGTAGTTGGCGAGCGCGGCGCCGAGGTTGCCGATACCGACGATCACGACCGGCCAGTCCTGGGTGAGCCCGAGTTCACGGGAGATCTGGTAGACGAGATACTCGACGTCGTACCCGACGCCCCGCGTCCCGTAGGACCCCAGGTAGCTGAAGTCCTTGCGCAGCTTGGCAGAATTGACCCCCGCCGCCGCCGCGAGCTCCTCGGACGAGACCGTGGGGACCGAGCGCTCGGAGAGCGCGGTCAGTGCGCGCAGGTACAGCGGAAGTCGGGCGACGGTGGCCTCGGGAATTCCTCGGCTACGGGTCGCCGGTCGGTGAGTTCGGCCAGTTGCCACGGTGCTCCTGCGGGATGAGCGGGGCTGCAGGCGGCCGTACGTCACAAGGCCGCCCCGTCGAATGCAGGCTATGTCTTTGTGAACACGTGCACAAAGATAGTGTCCGTTTTGTCCGGTCAAAGTGACCGGGGTCACGCACATTCGTTGCGCGATCCCGGAACCAAGGATCGCATCAGCCCGTTGCGGGCCCGAAGGGGGCAAAGCGGCACACACTCCTCACAACCACTCCCCCGAGATCACTCAAAACGCCCACGATGGTAACCGGGTTTCACTCATGAACGCAGTGCGTTGCGCAGCCTCGCCGGGTCCACCCGCCAGAACGTGTGCTGCTCGTCGTCGATCAGGACGACCGGGATCTGCTCCCAGTACTCCCGGTGCAGCTCCTCGTCCTGGGTGATGTCCCTCTCCTCCCAGGAGGCACCGGTCTCCTCGCACACCTCCCGCACCACCGCCCTCGCGTCGTCACAGAGGTGACATCCGGGCTTCCCGATCAGGGTCACCACCCGGTCCGCGGGCTTCTTCCTCGTACGTCGCAACAGGGCACTCATGCCTTCATTCTGCGCCGAACGGATCCGGCACCCCGACCCCGGCGGCGAACCGGTTCCGCCGTTGATCCGCCACGCCCCGGATCACCCGCGCAGCACATCGGCGGCCGAGAGTTCACGGCACGGCATCCCGGCAGGTCGGGAAGGGCCGGACCAACTGGCTATGCTCACGACATGGCCGCTCTTGGATGGCTCACACCCCGTAGGCGCCCCGCGACAGCACGGAGCGTGCTGGCAGGCGAGGCAGCAGCTGAGGCAGCGCGGAAGTCCTCCGTCCCCACCGAACTCCCCGACGACCGGCCCTCCGCCGACGACTCCTCCGCCACCGGCCGGGACGCCTCCGTCCGCCCGGAGACCGCCGAAACCGTCAGAACCTCCGAAACCGCCAAAACCGCTGAGCCCGCCGAATCCGCCGAGCCGGCCTTCCCCGTCGTCGGCGACGAGCGGGCCGCCGCCTTCTTCGACCTGGACAACACCGTGATGCAGGGCGCGGCGCTCTTCCACTTCGGCCGCGGCCTGTACAAGCGGAAGTTCTTCCAGCGCCGCGAGCTCACCCGGTTCGCCTGGCAGCAGGCGTGGTTCAGGCTGGCCGGCGTCGAGGACCCGGAGCACATGCAGGACGCCCGCGACAGCGCCCTGTCCATCGTCAAGGGCCACCGCGTCTCCGAGCTGATGTCCATCGGCGAGGAGATCTACGACGAGTACATGGCCGACCGCATCTGGCCCGGCACCCGCGCCCTCGCCCAGGCCCATCTGGACGCCGGGCAGCGGGTCTGGCTGGTCACCGCCGCCCCGGTGGAGACCGCCACGATCATCGCCCGCCGCCTCGGGCTGACCGGCGCGCTCGGCACGGTCGCCGAATCCGTGGACGGCGTCTATACGGGCCGCCTGGTCGGCGAGCCGCTGCACGGGCCCGCGAAGGCCGAGGCGGTCCGCGCCCTGGCCGCGGCCGAGGACCTGGACCTCGACCGCTGCGCGGCCTACAGCGATTCGCACAACGACATCCCGATGCTGTCCCTGGTCGGCCACCCCTACGCGATCAACCCGGACGCCAAGCTCCGCAAGTACGCCCGCGCCCGCGACTGGCGGCTGCGGGACTACCGGACGGGCCGCAAGGCGGCCAAGGTCGGCATCCCGGCCGCGGCCGGCGTCGGCGCACTCGCGGGCGGTACCGCGGCCGCCGTCGCCCTGCACCGCCGCCGCCGCTGACGCACACCCGTTCGTTCCCCGCCGCGGCCGCCGGGCCACGCCCGAACACGCACCGCCAATCGGAACCCCTTACCCACCGACCACTCCCGCCAGTCGGATTACGCGCACCCGACCACAACCCGTCGTCCCGGCAGGCAGATCGCGAACTAATCCGATCAATAACCGGTCACGATGTGCTACTTGATACGTCGATTAGTCGCTACAGAAGCGACGTAATCGATGATTTGAGCAACTGGGTGTAGCACTGCCTGTACGAAGCGTTATTCTCCTCAGACGCATTCCGGAACCCACCACTCACTACGACGAGTGACGGTTTCGCACTGCACGTGATGGAAGCTCTGCCTCTGGGAGTCCCGTGTACCCACACGTCGGGGTTGACGCCTCGGGCCTGGCTACGCTGCGCGCAACGGTCGCCAACCGTTTGCGCGGCTTCGTCCCCACCGCGTACGCCGTACCCGCTTGTGCCACCCCTGCACCTGTCGGCCCCTGCTATGCCATGGCCGAACGCGGTGCGGCGGTCGGAAGACGCAGCAACCGCGGCACAACTACTACGTCCACCGTCCGCAGGCCCACCGCCGACAGCGACAGCGCGCGCATGATGGATCTCGTCGAGCGCGCCCAGGCCGGCGAGGCCGACGCCTTCGGCCGCCTCTACGACCAGTACAGCGACACCGTCTACCGCTACATCTACTACCGCGTGGGCGGCAAGGCGACGGCGGAGGACCTCACCAGTGAGACCTTCCTGCGCGCCCTGCGCCGCATCTCCACCTTCACCTGGCAGGGCCGCGACTTCGGCGCCTGGCTGGTCACGATCGCCCGCAACCTGGTCGCCGACCACTTCAAATCCAGCCGCTTCCGGCTGGAGGTGACCACCGGCGAAATGCTCGACGCCAACGAGGTCGAGCGCAGCCCCGAGGACTCCGTCCTGGAATCCCTCTCCAATGCCGCACTGCTGCAGGCCGTGCGCCGACTCAACCCGCAACAGCAGGAATGCGTGACCCTGCGCTTCCTGCAGGGCCTCTCGGTCGCCGAGACCGCCCGGGTCATGGGCAAGAACGAGGGTGCGATCAAGACCCTGCAGTACCGCGCCGTCCGCACCCTGGCCCGGCTCCTTCCGGACGACGCCCGCTGACCCGCCTCCGGCCGCATCACTCTCGGCGATATGTTCATTACTCACCGGTCGTATCATCGTTCTTGCGTAACCCATGTGCCGCGCTCCTCGTTGTGCCGGTTGCAGGCCCCCTGTCGCCACCCCATGTCCGCCGACACTCACTCATTCGTGTGGAAGCGCTCAAGGTGTGCAACCTTCCGGACCCTCAGGGGAGTCGACCGTCATGACGAGAGGAGGTGCCGCCAGTGATCGCAAACGTTTCGGCACACCGGCGGGCGAACGCCTTCGCCCAGGCCCTGGAGGAGCAGTCGCTCCACGGTGCGGCGGCCGCGCAGCCCGAGGAACCGGCCGAACCGGCCGCCCACGGACCGCTGCTGGCCCTGGCGAACGGCCTCGGTGAGCTACCGCGGCCCGAATTGGATCCCGAGGTCAAAGTGGTGCAGCGAGCCCAGCTCGTCGCCGCCATGGAGGCCATGTTGGCCGAGGGCGGTGCGTCCGCGGGCCCTACGGTGCCCGAACAGCGGGCCAAGGGGGCCCACCGGGCCTCCCCGCTCCGGAAATTGCGTCCGCGCTCACGCTGGACGAAGGGCCTCGCGGCCGGCGGACTCACCGTCGGTGTGGCGGCGGGAGCCTTCGGCGGAGTGGCCGCTGCCAGTTCCGACGCCCTGCCAGGTGATTCGCTGTACGGACTCAAACGCGGCATGGAGGACATCCATCTCGGCATGGCCAGCGGCGACGCCGACCGCGGCGAGGTCTACCTCGACCAGGCGTCGACCAGGCTCAGCGAGGCCCGCCGGCTGATGGAGCGCGCCCGCTCCGGCGATCTCGACCACGAACAGCTCGGCGAGGTCAGGCGCGCACTCAACGGCATGACGCACGACGCCACCGAGGGCCACCGTCTGCTCCACGCGGCGTACCAGCGGGACGGCGCCATCGGCCCGATCCAGACCCTGGACTCCTTCTCCCGCTCGCACCGCGACAGTTGGAGCAGCCTGCGCAACCGGCTGCCCGTACAGCTGACCGATGTCGGCGACCAGGTCAGCTCGGTCTTCGACGCCATAGACGAAGAGGTCGGGCCGTTGCAGTCGCTGCTGCCCCGCACCCCGGACCGGAGCCGCGGCGCACGGCGGTCGGACGCCACGGAGCAGGACACGGGACCGTCCGGTACGGACCACTCCACGTCCTCGTCGCCGCGGGCCCCGCACGGCAGTACGGGCCACATCCCCGCACCCCGACCGTCGGACTCCGGCAGCGCCCCGTCCGACGGCCTGATCGGCGGCACGGACGGCCTCCTCGGCACCCCGCCCCCGGGCACCGCACCGTCCACCGACGGCCGGATCAGCTCCCCGCCCACACCGGACGTAACGCTGCCCCCGCTCCTCCCCGGCCTGCTCCCGGGCCTGGGGCTCAACAGCGAGAATCTGGACGACTGACACCGTCCCGATCGCCGGACGGGCACTCCGAGCCCGTCCGGCGATCGAGGCCAAGCACCCACCGGCACACCGCCCGCCCCGGTACGCACCTCAGAAGAACACCGACCTCCGCTGCACCAGCAACTTGTACAGCGTGTGCTGAATCTGCTCCCGCACCTGGTCCGTCAGATTGAACATCAGCATCGGATCCTCCGCCGCCTCCACCGGATACCCACTCGTGGAGATCGGCTCGCCGAACTGGATCGTCCATTTCGTCGGCAACGGCACCGCCCCGAGCGGCCCCAGCCAGGGAAACGTCGGCGTGATCGGGAAGTACGGGAATCCCAGCAGCCGTGCCAGCGTCTTCGAGTTGCCGATCATCGGGTAGATCTCCTCAGCCCCCACGATCGAGCACGGGACGATCGGCACCCCCGCCCGCAGTGCCGTGGAGACGAAACCGCCCCGGCCGAAGCGCTGGAGCTTGTACCGCTCGCCGAACGGCTTGCCGACACCCTTGAAGCCCTCCGGCATCACCCCGACGAGCTCGCCGCGCCGCAGCAGCCGCTCCGCGTCCTCCGCGCAGGCCAGCGTGTGCCCGGCCTTGCGGGCAAGCTCGTTGACCACCGGCAGCATGAAGACGAGATCGGCCGCGAGCAGCCGCAGATGCCGCCCCGCCGGATGGTTGTCGTGCACGGCGACCTGGAGCATCAGCCCGTCGAGCGGCAGCGTCCCCGAGTGGTTGGACACGATGAGCGCCCCGCCGTCCGACGGGATGTTCTCGATGCCCTTCACCTCGACCCGGAAGTACTTCTCGTAGACCGGCCGCAGCATCGACATCAGGACCTGATCGGTCAGTTCCTCGTCGTACCCGAACTCGTCGACCTCGTACTCGCCGGTGACCCGCCGCCGCAGGAACGCGAGCCCGCCGGCGATCCGCCGGTCCCAGCCGCCGCGCTCGGCCCCCTCCAGGGGCTGCCCGGCCCGCCGGGGCTCCCCCTGCGGCAGCGAGGCATCCTGCTGCCCGGGAAGGGCGCTGACGGCCGTGGTCCCGACCACGGAGGCCGCGGAAGCCGCGGCGGGTCCCTGCCCCCTGCCCCCCGCTGACCGGCGCCGCGCGGAACGCGACGAGCCGCCCGACCGCGAACGGTCGTCGTCGAACGGAATGACCTTGGCATCCGCCATCGTCGGTGCGCTCCTCTACCTGGCGCTGGGGGTCGGGTGTGTGTCGCCCGCCCCGGTGGACCCCGGAACATCGCCGGCCGCCCCGGCGAACGGCATGGCGGCCAGTCTGTCGACCGCCCTTCCCGCCGCCTCGGGCGGCAGCAGCCCCGGCCCCTGGCTGCGCGCGAACTCCGCGAACGTCTCCGCGGTGGTGAACTCCGGGTGGAAACCCAGGGTCTCGCGCATCTGGACGGTGGAAACCACCCGGCCGTGGGTGAGCAGCCGGATCTGCTCCGGCGAGAAGTCCGTCATGCCGACCCTGCGCAGCGCCTGGCCGACCCAGGTGACGGCGGGCAGCAGCAACGGCATCGTCGGCCGCCCCAGCCGCCGCGAGCACTGCGAGAGCAGCAGCACGCCGTCCCCGGCGATGTTGAAGGTGCCGCTGTTCAGCGTCCCGCGCCTCGGCTCGCGCGAGGCGATTCCCAGTACGTCGACGACATCGTCCTCGTGCACGAACTGGAGCCTCGGGTCGTACCCGAACACCGTGGGCAGTACGGGCAGCGACAGATAGTCGGCGAGCGGCGAATCCGCCTCCGGTCCCAGAATGTTCGCGAACCTGAGCACGCACACGGCGACGTCCGGCCGACGGCGGGCGAAGCCCCGTACGTACCCCTCGACCTCCACCACGTCCTTGGCGAAGCCCCCGCTCGGCAGGGACTTGGGCGGAGTGGTCTCGGTGAAGACCGCCGGGTCGCGGGGGGCGGAGCCGTACACGTTCGTACTGGACTTGACGACCAGCCGCCGCACGCTCGGCGCCTTCTGGCAGGCCCCGAGCAACTGCATGGTGCCGATGACGTTGGTCTCCTTGACCGTCGTCCGGCCGCCCGTACCGACCGCCTTGGCGGAGACGTCCAGGTGGACGACCGTGTCGACGGAGTGCTCGGCGAGGACTCTCGCGATCGCGGGCTGGCGGATGTCCGCCGCCACGAAGTCGGCGTCGCCCAAGCGGTGTCCGGGCGCGACCGCGTCGACGGCGATCACCCGGTCCACTTCCGGATCACGCTGGATGCGCCGCACGAAGCGGCCGCCCAGCTGCCGGGCCGCTCCCGTGACCAGCACGACCTTCCCCAAGATCAGCGCCTTCCGTCGAAAGGTTTCCCCTGGGCGTCACCGTAGCGGGTGGATGTTGCCCCGTGATGACCGCACGGCGGCCTTCTGCCGCGTCTTTGGCCCGAATGCGGGTACCGCCGCAACGCGCCGCAGCCCTCCCGCCACACGGGCGGGAGGGCTGCGGATTCACGAACTGCGTTCGCCTACTTCTTGTTGCGACGCTGAACGCGCGTGCGCTTGAGCAGCTTGCGGTGCTTCTTCTTGGCCATCCGCTTGCGCCGCTTCTTGATAACAGAGCCCACGACTACCCTCGCTCACTTCTTCTTCACTGGTGCGGGGCGTCTGGGCCCACACGACCTACGTCGGCCTAGCCTACCCGCCACCGCGTGAGGGGCGTAATCCGAGGTGAACCTCAGGCGGACTCCACCCCCACGAAGGACTCGCGGAGATACTCGTGAACCGCTTGCTCCGGAACCCGGAAGGACCTGCCCACCCGGATCGCCGGCAGATGACCGCTGTGCACCAAGCGGTACACGGTCATCTTCGACACCCTCATGACCGAGGCGACTTCCGCCACGGTCAGAAATTTGACCTCGTTGAGAGGCCTCTCGCTGTCAGCAGCCATGACCCACCTGTACCTTCCGCACGAGACGCCCACCGGCTTCCCCTCCGGTGACTCTTCGTCGTTGTGCGCTCACTCCCCAGATTAGGGGCGCGTGATGCGAGTGGGGAAGAGGAGAGACGATCGGCCGCCTACTGTGACAGACACGCCCGATTGAGTACATAGCGCGTGAGCGGGCGGTAGGAGGCGGACCGCACGGCGTCGTCGAGCGGGACGGCGACCGACACCCGCCCCTCGGCCTCCCCGACGAACAGCGCGGGGTCGTCCGTATCCGCCAGCCCGATCGCCTCGATGCCCAGCTGACCTGCCCCGCAGACCCACCCATGGTCCCCGACGACCAGCTCCGGCAGCCGCCCGCACCCCTCCGCCGCCGACTCCAGGGCAACCCTGACCGGCAACGGTGAATGGGTGTGTGCGCCGGTGTCACCACCGGAAGCCCGCACGCCGGGTTCACGCACCATCGCGACTCCTCGTACGTAGTCGAGGTTGTACGTGCGTACGCCGAACCGGGTCGTTATGTCGATACATCGCCCCTGCGCGGGTGTGAGTACGGGGCACCCGGCCGCCGACAGGGCGTCTGCCAGCTCTGCGTAGAAACCGAGCAGCCGGTGCGGATGCCCCGTCCCCAACAACACCGGCGCCCGCCGGACCGCCGCATGCGACAGCCGCTCGGCGAAGGCATCCAGAGCTGCCAGGGTCCGCTCCGGATCGATCACATCATGGCCCGAAACATGAGCGGGATCGTCCGAAACACCACACTTGGCGGCCATCAGACGTAGCAGATCGGGCTCCTCCCAACACCGTTCGGGGTCGAGGCCGAGCATCACCCGCGGGTCGCGGGCCGCGAAGAGCCGATAACTCCGCAGGCTCACTTCCCTCGACGTGGCCACGGGCCCGGCCAGCCGGGCCGCCAGCAGATGCGCACGCAGCGCTCCGGTGCTCAACACCCCACCGATGCTGCCCCAATCACCCGGACGGAGGGCCAGAAGCCCGGATACGCCCCACAGTTGGCGTAACCCGGCCCAGGACGGCACGGCCGGCCCGCCGTCCCCCGCCCGCCCTCGCAGGGAGAGGGCCGCACCGTGACAACCGCCCCCGCCCCCTCAGGTCAGCAGCCCCCGCAACGGGAACGCCGCCCGCCTGGTCGCCAGCACCGCCTGGTCCAACCGGTCCGCGGGGTCGTACCCCTCCTCCCACGGCTTCCAGGAAGGAGTACGCCCGTCCGTCATCCGGGCCGGCCCCAACTGACGGGTCCGCGCGTAGACCTCGTCCCGCCACGAGGCCGGAACCACCGACTCTGGATCCACCGGCGCGTGCGCGGCGATCCCCACCAGATGCGTCCAGGCCCGCGGCACCACGTCGACCACCGCGTACCCGCCCCCGCCGAGCGCCACCCAGCGCCCGCCCTCCGCGTACGCGTGGGCGAGATCGTGGCAGGCCGCCATCACCGCCCGCTGCGCGTCCAGCGACACCGCGAAATGGGCGAGCGGATCCTCGAAATGCGTATCGGCCCCGTGCTGACTCACCAGCACCTGCGGCCTGAAGTCCGCCAGCAGCTCCGGCACGACGGCGTGGAACGCCCGCAGCCAACCCGCGTCCCCCGTACCCGCCGGCAGCGCCACATTCACCGCACTGCCCTCACCCGCCCCGGAACCGGTCTCCTCCGGCCAGCCGGTCTGCGGAAACAGCGTGCGCGGGTGTTCGTGCAGCGACACGGTCAGGACCCGCGGGTCCTCCCAGAAGGCCGCCTGCACACCGTCCCCGTGATGTACGTCCACGTCGACGTACGCGACCCGCTCGGCACCCAGCTCCAGCAGCCGTGCGATGGCGAGCGCCGGATCGTTGTAGATGCAGAACCCCGCGGCACCCCCCGGCATGGCATGGTGCAGCCCGCCCGTGAAGTTCACCGCGTGCGCGGTGTCCCCACGCCACACCGCCTCGGCCGCGGCCACCGACTGCCCGGCGATCAGCGCCGACGCCTCATGCATCCCCGCGAACGCGGGATCGTCCACCGTCCCGAGCCCGTAGTTCTGATCGGCGTGCTTCGGATCCGCCGACGCGGCGCGCACGGCGGCCACATAGTCCTCGCGGTGCACCAGGCGCAGCGTCGACTCCCCGGCGGGCTTGGCCGCCACCACGTCCACGGCCCCGTCGAGCCCGAACGCCCGCACCAACCCCATCGTCAGGGCCAGTCTGACGGGGTCCATCGGATGGCTTTCGCCGAAGTTGTATCCCGTTACTGCGTCATCCCACATCAACTGTGCGCGGCCGCTCATGCCCGCCACCGTATCGGGCAGGTTCCGTGCCGAACGACTTGGCGTACACGAGCGTCGCGAGCACCAGCACCATCGGTACGAGCATCGCCCCCCGGTAGCTCCAGGCATCCCCGAGCGCCCCCACGAGCGGCGACCCCACCAGGAATCCGACGTAGTTGAAGACATTCAGCCGTGCGATGGCCGTATCGCTCGCCCCGGGAAACATCCGCCCGGCAGCCGCGAACGTCTGCGGCACGATCACACACAGACCGAGACCCAGCAGAGTGAACCCGAGCATCCCGACCCACGCACCACCGGCCACCGCCACCACACCGAACCCGGCAGCGGCCAGCACACTCCCGAACCGCACCACGGCCACAGCCCCGAACCGCCGCACCCCGAAGTCCCCGACGGTCCGCCCCAGCAGCGTCGTCACCATATAGACGTTGTACGGAACGGTCGACAGCTGCTCCGTGCTGCCCAGCACGTCCTGCAGATACTTGGCGCTCCAGTTGGAGACCGTCGAGTCCCCTATGTACGCGAAGCTCATCACCAGGCAGAGCGGCATCAGCAGCTTGAAGGAGACCGAAACGGCCCCCTTCCCCTGCGCCTCCACCGGGGCCGCCTCCACCGACGCGCCCTCGGCGTACCACCGGCTCCCGATGAACACGACGGGCAGCAGCACGACGACCGCCGGAAGGTACGAGACCAGCAGCGACAGATCCCAGTGCGCCCCGGCCCACGCCATGGACGCCCCGGCGATGCCGCCCAGGCTGTACACGGCATGGAACCCCAGCATGATGGAACGCCCGTACGCCCGCTGAAGGCTGACCCCCATCATGTTCATGGAGGCATCGAGCGCCCCGACGGCAAGCCCGAAAACCCCGAGCGCCAGAGCCGCCTCCCACAACGCGCTCCCGGCCCCGGCACCGAGCAGCGCAAGCATCACAACGGGCTGCGCCCACCTCAGTACGACCCCGGGCCGCACCCGCGCGACCACCTTCTCGGTGACCACGCTCCCCACCCCGGCCAGGATCGGCACCGCGGCCAGGAACACCGGCAACAGCCCGTCGGATATCCCGTACCGGTCCTGGATGGCGGGAATCCGCGTCACGAGCAGAGCGAAGGTGACCCCTTGCACGAAGAAGCTCAACGCGAGAGAGGCCCTGCCGTGCCGCAAGCGAGCATGTGTCATGGCCGCGAGCGTAAGGCCACCCGCTACCCATGGGTAGATGGATCAGGCGAGCAATTCCCGCAGTTGGCTCATGTCGGAGAAGTGCCCGGTCACCCCGGCGAGCCGGTCCGCCGGCATCATCGACGTAAACCCGTACACATCCATCCCCGCGGCCTGGGCCGCCTCCACGCCGAGCGGGCTGTCCTCGATGACGACGCACCGCTCGGGAGGGACCCCCATCCGCTCGGCGGCATGCAGAAACAGATCGGGCGCCGGCTTTCCGCGCGCCACATCCTCCGCGCTGAAGATCCACTCCTCCTCGAACCACTGGTCGAGCCCGGTCTTGCGATGCCCGACCCGGATCCGCTCATGGGTCCCGGAGGACGCGACGCAGTAGGCCACCCCGTCGGCGACAAGCTTCCCCAGCACCTCGTCGACGCCCGCCACCGGCTCCAGCTCCTGCTGGAACGCCGCGAAAATCCGTGAGTGCAGTGTCTCGTCGAAGTCCGAGGGCAGCTTCTCCCCGGTCTTTTCCTCGACGAGATCGTGCACCCGGTGCACGGCAGCCCCCATGTAGTCGCGAAGGCACTCCTGGTACGAGGTGGGGTGACCGAGCTCCGTGAGGTACTCGGCCAGGATGGTGTTGGAGATCGGCTCGCTGTCCACGAGCACACCGTCGTTGTCGAAGATGACCAGTTCGTAGCGCATGCTTCGAGCCTAGACGCTCTGAACGCAGAAAAGCCCCGTGCCACAAGGGCACGGGGCTTCTCACAAAAGGAGTTCGGCGGCGTCCTACTCTCCCACAGGGTCCCCCCTGCAGTACC